>JAZSHC010000025.1:0-20465 GCA_045533065.1 Acutalibacteraceae bacterium | reverse complement strand
ACGATATTGCTATGAGACCTTATCTTAAAGAGTGAGGTGCAATTTTTACATAGCAAAGGCTGTCGCATTTCTGCAACAGCCTTGGTTTAGTGTTTCTTTTTTCAGGGTTAACCGTTAGGTTTTCACGCTAACCGTCCCCTGTCTTCATCAAAAATCCCGCTTCACCTAAAATATCTAACTCTCTCCATCCTTCACATCTTGCACCGCAAGGAAACCATACAGATGAGCCGATTTTATTTCCGTCCCATATTTCATACTTAGGATTAGATTGAATCAACCATATCATATTTTCTTTTACAACAAACCTATCATATTGATCAAACTCAAATCCAATATATGTACTTTCAACATTTTTAAAAAAAATTTCTAACCTATCACCATGTTCTATATCATCTTTGCTATTATTATAGTCCGTTGAAATAGTCCACATACTCAACCCGATGTTTTGGGAGTAAGTACAAAAATTCAACAACCTTATAAGCCTGCTATCGTCTTTTGAAATTTCTTGTTGCTTACCATTCAAATGCAATATGGCCTTATCCAATTCAGGTAATTTGTTTTCTCGTTCTTCCAATTCGGTATCACTAAAAGTAGTAATATCAGGTATTGGCAGTTTTTCAGGTTCTTTTACATAATCATAAAAATCAGTAACAGCATAAACAACAAAAGCTATAATTAAAGCCGAAGCAATAGCTACTATTTTTTTCATATAATCCACTTCCTTATTTAAGCAACTTATTATTCAGAGACCGGGGACGGTTCTCTCGTGAGCTTTTTCTGACCTTTCCACACACCCGTCACCCTTAATTTCATTTTCATTATATCCTTCAGAAAAATCCTTGTCAATGCTTTTAATTGTTTTGGTGCAGTTCAGTGGTGTTTGTAACGATTTCGGGAATAACCTCTCCGTCACGACTTTGTCGTGCCACCTCTCCTGAAAGGAGAGGCAAGAAGAGGCTCTCCTTTCAGGAGAGCTGTCGGCGAAGCCGACTGAGAGGTGAAAAAAGGCCGCCGCTTACTGCGACAGCCTTTTTGTTTTATTCAGTTTATTTCTTAAGCTCAATGCCCTTTGCTGCAAGGTCGTCAATAATGCCGTTTACAACATTCATAACCTCTTCTCTTGTAAGGGTCTTTTCGGGGTGTGCAAAGTAAATTCTTACAGTGATTGACTTGCCGTTTTCGTCACGATAAAGGTCAACAACCTCTGTGCCCTTGATAAGTGAGCAGTTTGCATTCTTCACGGCTTCACCGATGGGCGCAAACTTCTCGCTTACGAAGGAAAGGTCGATTTCAATGCCGGGGAACTTTGAGGGCTCCTCGTATTTGATTTCCTCCGCCTTAGCATTTGCAAAATCTGTTACATCGATTTCAGCAAAAACAATGTTTGCTTTCTTATCAATCTTCTTTGAAACAACGGGATGAACAATACCGATTTCACCGATTGCCTTACCGCCGAGGATAATTGCATTGAGGTTCTTCGGGTGCTCATAGCTGTGAGTTTTTTCAATTGCTTCATAGGAAAGGTCACAGTGCTTTATGTCGCCCGTAACAGTTGCAAGAATATCACGAAGTTCAAAGTAAAGAGCTTCCATAGTCTTTGTTTTTGAGAAGAGAGTTACACAAAGCTTCTTTCTCTCGTTGCAAAGTCCGTCTTCACGAAGACCATCAACAACTCTGCCCACTTCAAAAATACCGAAGTCGGGAGCGTAGGTGTTGTTGATTCTCCCCTGGCAAAGCTGTGTGGGAATAATTGAATTTCTGATAGTTTCAATATTGGGGTTAGTAGCATTTACAAGCTTAATGTTATCTTCAACATCAATACCGAGAGCCTTGTATTCATCATAATATGCCCATACATAGGAATGAGCCTCATGAAGTGAGAAGCGCTTTACAAGGATATCCTTGATTTTGTCTTCAACGGTCTTTTCAACATCGGGACGAACGGGATAAACGGGAGTTGCAGTTGTATGAATATCAAAGTTATCATAGCCGTAAATACGGGTGATTTCTTCGATGATATCAGCCTTGATTGTAACGTCCTTTGTAGCTCTCCAGGAGGGTACACTGACGGTGAAGTCATCGTTATTGAGCACAACGCCGAAGCCGAGGGATTCGAGAGTCTTAACGATTGTGTCGTTGCTGATTTCGATACCTGTATAGCGGTCAACGAAGCTCTTATCGAAGGAAAGAGTTACATCATCATACTTGAATGCTTCTTCATCAGTAAGTGAGGATACAACCTCAACACCTGAGTCAATGTCAGTTAGAAGCTTTACAAAACGGGCGATTGCAGGCACTGTCATCTGCGGGTCAAGGCACTTTTCATAGCGCATTGAACCGTCGGTTCTGTGAGAAAGACGAACAGTTGCCTTTCTGATTGAAACTGCATTGAAGGTTGCACTTTCAAGGGTAAGCTTTGTTGTATCTTCTACGATTTCACTGTCAAGTCCGCCCATAATACCTGCAATTGCAACGGGTGTGTCACCGTTACAGATCATAAGGGTGTTTTCGTCAATATTTCTTTCCACACCGTCAAGAGTTGTGAAGGTGAAGGGTGTGTCAAAACGCTTTATGCGGAGCTTTTCAACCTTTCTTGAATCGAAGGCATGCATGGGCTGACCCATTTCAAGCATAAGGTAGTTTGTAAGGTCAGCAAGAAGGTTGATGCCTCTCATTCCGCAATAGAAAAGTCTGATTCTCATATTAACGGGGCTGACATTCTTTGTGATGTTTTCAACCTGAAGGCAGGAGTATCTCTGACAGAGAGGATCTTCTATCTTCATGTCAAGCTTGGGAAGATTTTCGTACTTTTTAAGGTCAACAACATCAAGAGGCTTCAAAGGTCTGCCTGCGAGGGCGGCAAACTCTCTTGCAATACCGTAATGACCCCAGAGGTCGGGACGGTTGGTAAGCGACTTGTTGTCAACTTCAAAAACTATATCATCAATTTCATAAACAGCCTTGATATCGGTGCCGTTAACGAGCTCAGCGGGATGGTCCATAATGCCTGAGTTATCGTCGCAGATACCTACTTCCTTTTCACTGCAGCACATACCGTAGGAGGTATAGCCTGCAAGGGCTCTGGGAGTGATTTCAATTTCACCGATTTTTGCACCAATCTTAGCAAAGGCTGTTTTCATGCCTACTCTTACATTAGGTGCACCGCAGACAACATCTGTAAGTGCTCCGTCACCTGCATCAACCTTAAGAAGGTGGAGCTTCTTTGATTCGGGGTGGTCAGCAACTTCTTTGATTTCAGCAACAACAATACCTGAAATGTCACTGCCCTTGAAGAAAATTTCATTTTCAACTTCAGCTGTTGAAAGAGAAAAACGACGGATAAGGTCAAGCTTATCAAGGCCTTCAAAATCAACGAAATCTGAAATCCAGTTCATAGATAAAAACATAACTTACGCTCCTCCTTTCTTATTCGTCAATAAACTGTGTGAGTGTTTTAAGGCTGCCTGAGTTAAGGTCACGGATATCCTTGATACCGTATTTCATCATAACAAGACGTGTGAGACCTAAGCCGAAAGCAAAGCCTGTGTATTCATCGGGGTCGATTCCGCCTGCCTTGAGCACCTCGGGATGAATCATACCGCAGGGGCAAAGCTCAAGCCAGCCGCTGTGCTTACATGAGGGACAACCGTCACCGCCGCAGATAAGGCAGCTGATATCAAGCTCAAAGCCGGGCTCAACAAAGGGGAAGAAGCCGGGTCTGAGACGCACCTTGATATCCTTTTGGAAAACCTCCGAAAGCATTGTTTTCATAAAGTAGATAAGGTTGGAAATTGAGATGTTCTTGTCAACCATAACGCCTTCCATCTGGAAGAAGGTGTTTTCGTGGCAGGCGTCGGTAGCTTCGTTTCTGAAGCAGCGTCCGGGGAAGATTGCCTTGATGGGTACACCGTCATTGATAAGTGCATCCTTATATTTTTTGTAAATTGCATTCTGTGCCGCGGAGGTCTGGCTTTTGAGAAGCTGACCGTTTTCAAGATAGTAGGTATCCTGCATATCTCTTGCAGGGTGATGCTTGGGGATGTTGAGGGATTCAAAGCATTCGTAGTCGGAAACAACCTCTGCATAATCCTCAACGGTGAAGCCCATTGACTTGAAGATTCTTTCGCACTCACGCTGAACGAGAGTGATGGGATGATATGAGCCCTCATTCAGAGCGGGAGGCATTGAAATATCGAAATCGGGCATTGAGTCGATTTCCTTTTGAATTTCAAGCTCCTTTAATTCCTTTGTTCTTTCTGTGATTTTGTCTGTAACTTCACCTTTAAGCTCGTTAACAGCCTGACCGAAGGCTTTCTTTTCTTCATTTGAAAGGCCTTTCATTTCTTTCATAAGCTCTGTAACAGAACCTTTTTTACCAAGGTATTTAACTCTGATGGCTTCAAGGTCCTGGGTGTTTTCAGAACTTTTCAATTCTTCAAGGAACTGTGTTTTAAGTTCAAGAATTTTACTGTTCATAATAACCTCCTATAAATTTTACAATACAAATAAAAAAATCGTCCCATCAGAAAGATGAGACGAAAAAATTCCGCGGTACCACTCAAATTGCAAGGCACTATACCCTGCCGCTTTTTTTGCTTTAATGCAGCAACACACATCCTGCTTTTCACAGGCAGCTCGTGAGTCGAAATTCATTTACGGGTGCAATAGAATTCTTTCAGCATCTGAATTCCTCTCTTGAAAGCATTATCCGCAAACTACTGAGTCTCAGTCCTCGCTTTTAAACGATATTGGAAAGATTATAACTCACAATAAAAAATATGTCAAGGGGTAAAATACAATTATGCCGCCTCTTTGATTTTAGTGACAGTCCACTCACCGTCAATATTTTTCAGCTCCCAATATGAAAGAATATCCAATGAGCCCGAGTGGGTGTTGCCCTTTTCGTCGAGTCTTGTCACAGAGTAAACAACCCACAGATATCCGTTATTGAATGTAAAGTCTCCGGCAACAGCTTCAATGTCAAGCCTGATTTCTTTTATTTCGGAAGAAAGTCTGTAGTATCTTTTAAGTTCACCAACATCCTTATGAGGCGCCTTTTCACCAATAAAGGTAAAAACCTCTTTCGCATCGGAAAGTACCCTTTGAGCCTTCTGCTTATCTTTTTCGGAAAGCTGATGATTTATTGAAGAATAATTCGGGAAATAGGCATATTTATAGCTCTTATATTTGTCGTAGTATTCGCTGTTGGGTTTGAACGCAGAAAAAGCCACAGCGGCAACCACAAAAACAAGAAGAATCACCGTCAACCTTTTGGTTTTCATAAATATTACCTCCTTTAAACTTCCTTATTACACTTTAATTATAATATCTGAAATTTAATTTGACAATAAAAGTTACGGTATTGTAAGAAAAACGTAAGAAAAGGTAACGCAAAAAAGGCAAAATTCAAGGTTACTGAGTGATAAAAAAATCAGCATCCCCGTTAGGGATGCTGAAAATCTTTACTTTTTGTAAATCATAGCACCGCAGCCTGTTTTTTTCTCAATGTCCCCTACCCCTGATTTTCAGAGCACCGCAGATTTTTTCAAGAAACAGTAACATAAACACAATTTCAACAGCGCCCACAACAAGGCACTGCACTGCTCTTGATGCTAAAAGAGGCATGAGCTGCATTCCGTAATAGTGATGCAGCCATAAGCTGTTCATTAAAAGGGTACAGACAAGCTGACTTGTAACAACGGAAAGAACAATTCTGAGATTTCCGCCTTTTTTTGCAAGAAACAAACCGAATATCAGTCCCGATACTGCCGCAGTAACCGTAAATCCGGGAAGGAAACCACCCGTTGTCGGAAAAGCAAAGGCACCTATAAGGTCGCCCAGACCGTATACCGTAACTCCGCCCAGAACACCGAAGCGCCTTGCGGCAATTACAACAGGTATGAAAGAAAATGAAATTCTCAGACTTGAGTTTAAGGGTATTACAAGAAATCTTGCAAGCACAACCTGCATAGCGCACAAAAGCGCAAGACAGCAAAGTGTGAAAATCTGTTCTTGTGAGTTCTTCTTTTTTGACATAAAAAAACACTTCCTTTATTTTTTCATGCCGCTGAAAGATAAAGGAAGATGTTATAATATTCTTATTATCCTTATTCACAGCGGGATGCGACTTATATACCGTAAGAAAAATCTTTTCGTCCCGAAGGCAACTCCCCGTCCCGCAGGCACTTAAACGCATATAAATCTACTCTGTATAAGTCTTTCGACCTTTTGAATATATCACTAAAAACACTGCCAGTCAATAGGAAAGGTGAAAAAAAGCAAAAATAATCAAACTCTCTTTCACCTGAATCTGAATAACCGTCTGAACCTTTTCTGCCAAAAACGCAGATAAACTGAAACCATCTGTGTTGTTCCGAAATCAAACACAATAAACATCAGATTTCCCAATGCAAGAAAAACAGGCACGGAATATTTGACCCATGCACCTGTTTCACCTTCAATTCCCATAAAGGTTTCAAAGGGTATACCGAAAATTTTTGTCATGATGAAAAAGTCCGCAATCAAGCCTATATTAAAAATAGCAAATTTCACTGCATACTCTGCAACTCTCGGCAATTTACTTTCAAGAATCGACTTTATTATGGGATAATAACCAAAGAACACCGCATAAATAACAACTGCTTCTTTATTCGGCACAAGAAGCAGGCCGAGAATTGATGTTGCCGCATAAATTCCGAAGGCCCACTTTTTATCAATTTCAATCACTGCAAAGAAAACAAGCATTGCGGCAATTGCTGCAAGAGCATAAACAAAAATTTCAAGGGCTGAAGGCATAAGGATAACAACACTCAAGGCAGTAAGCATACCGCCAAGAGCAACCTTTGAGCTTTGTTTCATAATCCACCTCGTCAGCAACAGGGAATTATATCTTTGTTACAGCAGCATTCACACAGGCAGTCTGCACAAACAAGGCCTGTGCAAAGGTTACAGCCGTCACAGCCGTCGGGAGCAGCAGAGCCGCCGCCTGCACGCCTGTTATCGGTTCTGAAGCCGCCGCTGCGCTGATTGCTGACACTTTCAAATGCACCTTTATATTCCTGATTACCCGGCTCCATATTGTATGCCATCTGATAATAGGAATAAGCCTGCTGTGTCCAGCCTCTTTTGTAATTAACGTTACCCTTGAGGTAATACCATCTTGATGTACGTATGCCCTCAGGCATGTTTTCAAGAAGGCTTTCAGCTTCTTCAAGGCGATTCTGATTGATAAGGCTTTCTATCTCTCTGTAATCCGGTCCTGTGGTGTAGCCCGAATCGGTATATCCGCCGCCTGCTCTGCCGGTAACAATGGCATCATAGGCATCATTGATTTCCTGCATCTTACGTTCTGCATTCTCTCTGAGAATACTCTGGTCATAATTATCGGGATGATATTTTCTTGCAAGCTCACGGTAGGCTTTTTTTATCTGCTCCTGACTTGCACCTCTCGGCACACCGAGAATTTCATAAGGATCTCTCATTTTGATTCTCTTCCTTTCAGAATGTTGTTCATCATAATTTCCATTCCGTCATATATTATATTCTCACAAATGGGAATGAGTGTTTTGCTTTTAATGTTATAAAAGGCCTCACAGCACACGGCACTGCTCATATTGAGCTCGCCCTTTATTTCTTCTTTTATCTGTTGAGTAATTTCTTGCTTACTTTTTATAGCATAGCGATTGAGATATACATTGAAATTACCTTTTTTAAGGTCTTTTTCCATATCGTCGGCTGCATCGCAAAGATAAACCCATTTACCCGTGCCGTAACCGAAGCGATAAATATCTCCTTCGTCATCGGATAAGCCGTATGCCATTATTTTGCCCAATGCATCGGCTGACTCATGAGCAGCTTTGTCGGAAATATCAGTACCGATTTTTTCTGTTTCTGCCTGCTTTTTCATGGATTCAGCAACCAAAGCTTCTATCTGAGGATACATCCCTTTTGCCTTTCGGTTTTTTATGTAAGCGTAAGGTAATATCATATACATTACAAGGCGTTTGAAAAAGGAACTGTCCTGAATATTATCCTTTACTTTATAATAGAACATTATCATTGACACTGCGGCAACATAACGGAATTGCTCATCTGCATTTTTGCAGTAATTGCATTTTTTAGCAGGATTGAAAAGGCAGCGTCCACCCTTGAAATCAGGAACTATACCCGAAAAGCTCAGGCGCATAAGAAGAAGAAAGGTAATGTCATAGCTGAGAGTAAGTCGTGACAAAATTCCGAAGTGCTTGCCCATAGCCTTGCAGACAGAACAGTAAAGTCCTCTGTAAAGCTCATATTCTTTAACCTTCATTTCGGGTTTGTTGACCCTCACATAGCCAAACATTTTCTCTTACCTCTTTTTATTTGATGTATCATTATACATTATTTATCTGCCGTTGTAAATAATATTATTTTTATTACTTAAATTTAAGCTAAGTTTTTGTTGATTATTTTGCTTTGTTATATTATAATTGATACAAAGAAATAACGGAGGTTATATGTTATGGCAATAATCAAAAAGGATGCCTATTATATGTCATCAACAAATATCAATAAAATACACTGCTGTATATGGCAGGATGACGAAAAAGAACCCAAGGGACTTTTTCAGATTGCTCACGGTGTTTCTGAGCACATTGAACGCTACGAACCCTTTGCAGAATTTCTTGCAAAGGAAGGCTATATTGTTTTCGGCAATGACCATTTAGGTCACGGCAAAAGCGTTGACGGCCCTGAAGATTTCGGCTTTTTTGCCGAAGAAGACGGTGACCTTCGCATGATTGACGATATGCATATTCTTTACAGCATCATGCACAAAAGATATCCTGAGCTTCCCTATTACCTTTTCGGCCATTCAATGGGCTCATTCTGTGCAAGAGTTTATGCAACTGCTTTTTACGGTGAAATGTCAGGTCTTATCATCTGCGGAACAGGTGAGCTTCCTTCAGCTGCAGTTGTGCTTGAGGAGCCAATTAAATTCCTTTGCAAAAAAATGGGTCCCCGTGCCGCTGTTCCCGCCTCACTGCTTGATAAGCTTGGCAACATCAGTGTTAAGGATGCAAAAACAGACAAGGATTGGCTTTCAAGAAACGAAAAGAATGTTGAAGCCTACATCAACGACCCCCTTTGCGGAAATCCTCTTACCCTTGGCGGTGTGAGAGATATTATTTCCCTTGCAAACACCTGCTGCACAGATGACTGGGCATTCCAGCTCCCCCCAACCTTGCCCATACTTCTTATTTCAGGTGCAAAGGACCCCATCGGTTTCAACGGAAAAGGCGTTATCAACGTGTGTGATAACCTTGAAGCTGCAGGACATGAACCCAAAGTGATTCTTTATCCCGGTGACAGACACGAAATTCTCAATGAAGAAAACAATGATATTGTTTTCGGTGATATCCTCGACTGGCTTCGTCTCATAGCTGACAGGGACTCCGCCTGGATGTTCTGATAAAAAACAAATGACTCTGATGCGACACTTCTGAGGCTTAACACCCAAAGTGTACATCGGAGTCTTTTTTTATATTACTGTGAAATATCGGAAATTGTACATGCAGATTTTTCCATGTCTACGGTTTTATCGTCAATAAAGTAAACTCCCTCGCTTAAAAGCAAATCCCGTTGAATATCTGCACCGCCGAAAGCAAAGCTGTCTGCAACTCTCCCGTCTTTTCGCACAACCCTGTGGCAGGGTATTACACCCGGCTGAGGATTCACGTGAAGCGCATATCCCACTACCTGTGACCAACGGGGATTTCCAGCCGCTGCTGCAACCTGACCGTAAGAAGCAACCTTACCCTCGGGTATTTTTTTAACAGTTTCATATATTTTTTCAAAAGTATTCATATCATCACCTGAGATTATTATAACACAGCATTTGCTTTTTACAAACAAAAACATCCGAAGGGTCGTCAAGATACTTCGGATGTTTTAATGTTTATTTAACCGTTACAACACAAAGTGCAATGTAGTTTCCGTCCTTGGTATAAACCTTGACTTCACTAACACCTTTACCTACTGCCTTAACTACACCGTTTGAAGAAACCGTTGCAACGGAGGTGTCACTTGACTTCCAGGTTACCGCTTTATTCGATGCGTTTTCAGGAACAACTGTTGCCTTAAGAGTATAGCTTGCGCCCTTATTCATTGAAAGCTTTGTTTGGTTGAGAGTTACACCCAAAACCTTCACAGACTTAACCTGAACGGTACATTTTGCTGTAAAGGAACCGTCCTTTGTTGTGCATGTGATAACCGCACTGCCTATACCCACTGCTTTAACTACACCCTTTGAATTAACAGTTGCAACCTTTGTGTTGGATGAGCGCCATACCACTGACTTATTTGTTGCGTTCGAGGGTGAAAATTTCGGTGTGAGAGCCGTAGTCTGATTTATGGACAAGGTTGCTGCTGTTTTGTTGAGCTTTACACCCTTAACCTTTATGGGATTAACCTTAACGGTACATTGAGCTACCTTTTTACCTGATACCGTGGTACAGGTAATAACCGCACTCTTACCCGGCTTAAGGCCCTGAACAACGCCCTTGGAATTCACATAAACAACGGAAGAATCACTGGACTTCCATTTAACGCTTTGGGTTGTTGCATTTGAGGGTGAAACAGTTGCTTTGAGCTGATATGTCTTATTATAGCTTACACTTACACTTGTTTTGTTGAGTGTTACCTTTGTGGGAACAACTTTCTTAACCGTTACAACGCATTTTGCGGTTTTACCCGTATCCTTTGTTGTGCAGGTGATTGTTGCCGTACCCGGCTTTACTGCATATATCTTACCCTTTGAAGAAACTGTTGCAACAGAAGTGTCTGAGCTTTTGTATGTAACTGTTTTTACACTTGCATCTGACGGTGAAACCGTTGCTGTAAGCTGGTAATACTTACCGTCATCAACGGAAACCTTTGTTTTGTTAAGCTTAACACTCTTACTCTTAATGAGCTTTACAACAGTAATTTTGCATTTTGCGGTGAAGCCGGCGTTATCTGTTTTACAAGTAATATAAGCAACGCCCGGTTTCTTTGCAGTTACAAGTCCCTTTGAGTTAACCGTTGCAATTTTTGTATCGGACGATGTCCATGTAACCTTTTTATTTGAAGCATTTGAAGGTGAAACAGTTGCTTTGAGCTGTTTTGTCTGTCCTTCATAAATTTTTGCTGAGGAATTGTCAAGCTTGACACCGGTTACCTTAACATAAACCTTAACAGTGCATGATTTTTTAACCATCGGGTTATCAACAGATGTACAGGTGATTGTTGCCGTACCTTTTGAAACTGCAGTAACCTTACCATTCGAGTCTACCTTAGCAACCTTTGTATTTGAGGAAGACCACTTAACATCCTTATAGGTTGCACCGGAAGGAAGAACCTCTGAGGTCAGTGTTGTGTACTTGCCCACATAAACAATTGCAGAGGATTTATTGAGCTTCATGGACTCAACCTCAGTCTTTTTAAGAACAGTTACAGTGCAGCTTGCTGTACGCTTCATGCTTGCAGTTTTGCATGTAATTACAGCTTTACCTGAACCCACTGCTGTAACCTTGCCGGTTGAGCTTACTGTTGCAACCTTTGTGTTTGAGCTTTCCCACGTTACCTTTTTATTATAAGCGTTTTCGGGAAGAACGGTTGCTTTGAGCTGAAGAGTCTTGGTTGTATAAATGCTTGCAGATGTTTTGTTGAGGCTTACGGAGTCAACCATTATAAGAACTCTGACTTCACAGGTGTCAATAATGCCACCGTCGTTTGATTTACATGTAATGGTTACGGTACCGTTTGAAATACCCTTGACAAGACCTGTTTGTGAAACAGTTGCAATCTTAGGATCGGAGGAATACCATTTTACGGATTTATCCTCTGCCTTTGCGGGAAGAACAGTAGCATTGAGCTGAGTTGTTTTTCCTTTATAAATCCATGTTGATTCTTTATCGAGCTTTACACTGTTTACTCTTTTACCGATACCGATAATGCTGAGAGGGAAGTATTCTGCCCATACCTGCTGAAGTGAATCAGAAGGATGGATCCCGTCAACGGTATATTCGGGAAGAAAAGCATCGGGATCCTTGGGGTTTGATGAAATCTGAACGAAATCAACATAACCGTCATGCTCATCTGTATTGCTGAGCCATTTGTTTACATCCTGAGCAATTTTCCAGTCCTTGCTGAATTCTTCAGGAGTTCTTACATATGTATCACCTGTGCCGAAATAGTTTCTGGTTGTACCCTTCCACTGAGTTATACTTACGGCAATAACCTTTATACCGGCATCATGGCACTTTTTGAATATTGTTTTATAGCCTTCGATAATATCATCTGCCGTGGGCTGCTGTGCGCCTTCAAAACCGATACAAACAGGATGCATAATATCGTTGGCACCTATTTTCACAATTACATATTCAACGCCTGACTGACTGAGTGCATCGGCATCAAAGCGTTCAACCATGGAAATGCCGTAAATTTCAGAGCCTATACCGAGACCGTCTGCAAGAAGGCTGTTGCCAATAATTCCCTTACCTACAACACCGACATTGGTAACCCCTGCCTCCTTGATTGCTTCAGCAAGGTAGTGGGGGAAGTTGTTTGCAACGGTTGAGTCGCCGATAACAACAACAGAATAACCGTTGTTTGAAGTTTCGGGAAGTACATCAAGGCTTACAACACAAGGCACAACATTAATAAGACTATAGCCGAGCTTGAGGTCAAAATTGAGGCCGAGAAGCTTTGATATAATCTCAAGCGCCTGCTCATTGTCAACAACACTTGCGAGGCTGAAGGTTTCGTCATTTGTTTTGTCTCCGCCGAAGGTGAGATAGGTCTCAGCACCGGAAAGACCCATTGTGCTGATTTCCGTAAAGCTTTCAGCATAAAGGCTGACAGCAATTTTATCCTCCGTTGCAGTTACGGGGAAACGTACGGGATCAGAATAAATTTCCTGGCCCGGTTCAAGTCTGAGATACTGATAACCGTCATTGAAGGTGATGATTTTTGTTGAGTCAACATCAATTTTTGAGCCGCCGAGACTTGCGGCAACTGTTACCCTTGTTAAAACAAGAGTTTCCCTGCCGTATTTATTGCTGATTTTAATTCTGAGTTTTTCGCCGCTTGCAGTGGGAGTAATAACCACTCGGGCAGTAACATCACCAACATAAGCAGATATGTTCTGATATCCTTCCACACCGATTTTTGTGGGAGCAGTACCCCATGCACAAATCCAATTTTCATCGCCTGTATCTGCTGCGGCAGATGAGAATGAAAATGCAAGCACCATTGCAACAACGGAAACAAGCAGAGTTGCAAGTATTTTCATAGTCCTCTTCATATTTATCAAATCCTTTCAACTGAAAAATTCCAGGGATATAGCTAAATCATATCAATTATAATAATATACATTATATTGTAAAAAGTCAAGTTAATAACAAAAGCGTTAAAAAGCGGACATAAATATTTATCTTTTATTCATATCACCGATGTTTTTTTCCGTGTTGGCATTCTTTCTTTGCTGATATGCTGCAAGTGAGCCTCTGCCTTTTGGCTGAGTTTTGGCAGGTGCTGCCGACGCCTTTTTGCTCATGTCAGGCTTTTTGGGAGAGGCTTTTTTAACCTTTTTTGTTTCTTTTTCGTTTGCACCGTTTTCTTTATGCTCTGAAGACTGCTTTTTACGGAAATCAAGAACATTCAGAACAAAAACACAAACAGCCGCAACAGCAAGAATAAGAGAAATAATAAGAAACGGTGTTGATGCCACAACAGCTCTTATACCCGACATTATAAGACCGATAAAGCTCAGCTTTATGTCATTGGCGGCAACAAGATTTACTGTTGCAAGCTCCTGACCTGCATAAAAAACCTTTGCCTGTCCGATTATATCCCCTGCCTTTACGGGAGCAACCAGTTTTTCAGGCACGGTACCTTCAACAATTTCAAACATAACCGAGGCGGGGCTTGCCTTTGAAGGTACAAGTGCCGATGCCTCTTTTTCGGGAATGAGTCTTACGGAATCTGTTCCTTTACCTGCAATAACCTTCAGGGATTCTACTGTCTGCGAAGGCGAAACAATAACTCTGTATCTGATATTATCATAAACCCAGGCAAGCATTTTTTTTGCATCTGTCATGCAGGTGTTTTCTTTAACCTCGTCACTGTCTACATTTGTTACGGTACCCTTCATAACAACTGTAAGGTAAGAATAACCGTCTTTGTTTGAAACAACTGCAATACACTCACCTGCTTCATCGGTTCCTGTCTGCTTACCGCCTGTTACAGAGCTGTGGTAATAATCGGGAATTGCAGCATTCATCATTCTGTTTGAGGTATTGTAGCTTCTTTCCTTGTTTTGTTCAGTTTCCTTTAAGGTTACGGTTTTTGCCGAAAAAGCTTCAGAAAAGATGGGATAATTGAGGGCATACTTAATTATCTTTGCAACATCTGATGCTGTGGTGTACTGTCCTTCGGTATCAAAGCCGGTGAGGTTTTTAACAACTGTTGAGGTGCAGCCGATTTTTTCACAAAGAGCCTGCATTTCTTTAATAAAGCCGTCAACTGAGCCTGAAATTTCATGGGCAATAATGCTTGCAGCATCATTTGCGCTGTAAACTACAAGACAATCAAAAAGCTCTCTTTTGGAAACAGTCTCGCCTTCCTTGTAGCCCGCTGTTCTGATTCCGAAGCCATAGCTCACAAGAGAAAGATTTTCCTTTGTAACCGTTACGGTTCCGTCAAGATTACCCCATTTTTCAAGGGCAACAACGGATGCTATTATTTTAACAAAGGCGGCAGCAGGTGTTTTTTTGTCACTGTTTTTTTCAAAAAACACGGTGCCTTCATCAAGATTCTGCATATAATATATACCTGATTTCAGTTCCGATGTTACGGAGCCTGAATCAAAAAGTGCCCCTGAGGTAAAGGTAACAGAGCAAAGAACTAAAATTGTAAGAAGTATACACACAAGCTTTTTCATTTTATTTTAAACACTCCCGATGTAATTTTTTGAAATTCCTTTTTAATATTTGCAATATGTAAAAAGATATGTTAGAATAGGTAAAAGTTAATCGTTTTTTACATTATACCAATTTTCGGATAAAAAGTATATAGATAAAAAAAGAAAAATTAACTTTTTTACCGTTAAAAGAAAGGATGTGCCTTCGGGATTATGATATATGTTACAGGCGACACCCACGGAATTGCGTCACGCTTTGATGACCCCAGACTCAGAAAGCTGAAACACGGAGATACTCTTATTATCTGCGGTGACTTCGGCTTTTTATGGAACGGTTCCAAGGAAGAGATGAACGTGCTTAAAAGACTCAGTAAGAAAAAATACAACATCTGTTTTGTTGACGGAACCCATGAAAACTTTGATATGCTTTCAAAGCTGAAAATTAAAAAATGGAACGGCGGTAAGGTTCATCATATTGCATCAAACATTTTCCACCTTATGCGCGGTCAGGTTTTCACAATTGAGGGAACAAAAATCTTCACAATGGGTGGCGGTGAAAGCCCTGATATAGACATCCGTTTTGAAATGGACACATGGTCCGACATGGAAATTCCCACAAGGGAAGAGCTTGTTGAGGGTGTTGACAATCTCCAGAAATATGACGGTAAGGTTGACCTTATCATCACCCACGAGCCTCCTGCAAAAATCAAGGATTTCCTTTTGCTTCACACAGGCTCTGACGCAAGTATCACTGCAATCAACACCTATCTTGAAGACGTGAGCAGAATATGCACCTTTGAGCACTGGTACTTCGGCTCACTGCATCTTGACAAATTTATTTCAACTACTCACATCAGTGTTTTCAACAACATAATTAACGCAAAAACAGGAGAAGTTGTGAAAAGATAAAAATTCTGCAATAAAAACTTACACAAAAGCTTGGGCGGCACTTCGTAATGAAGTGCCGCCATTTTTTCTGTTTTACCATTTTCTGAAATAACGCTTTATACTTACCATTAAGGGTAAGGGGAAGCCGAATGCATCCTCACCGTGTGCAATTTCATCAAGACTGTACTTCTGCACAGCAAGGAAAGAGCCCGGTAGCGCTTCATAAAGAAGAACAATTTCACCACTTTCAAGCACACCAAGTGATGAATAAGCATAGAAATTGTTTTCCTTACCGCTTATACCTTCAGTAATAACCCTTTTTTGTTTTAACCACTTGATTTCATCGCCGTTGATTTCACCAAGTGTTACAACGCCGCCGTAACGCACACTCTTTTTCTGATAATCACCTGAAGGACAGGAAGCCACAACATAACGCTTGCTCTTATCCATATTATCAGCATAAGGAAACTTATCACTGTGAGCAGGTAAAAGCAGAAATGACTTCTGACAACGCACAGCTGAAAGGCCTGTGCTTTTTATTTTTTCCCAGGTTTCACCGCCGTCACGGCTGACTGATGTGGGAGTTTTATCAAGCTTTACCTGTCTGCCGAAACAGAAAATTGTTCCGTCAGGACTTTCGATAAGCTGTGTTTCGTCAATATTCTTGCTGCACTCGCTCCTGTGCCAGGTTTTACCCTCATCATCGGAATAAATAACAAAGGTCTTTTCAAGGTTATAAACAGGGACAAGAATTCTTCCGTTTTTGCTTTCGTCCTTCTGATACTGCAATCTGATTGCAACACCCGGTCCTGTACCGAGGAAGATTTCATCATCGGATTTAACCTGAGGAGTAATATCAACGGGCTGGCTCCACGTGTCACCAAGGTCAGAGCTCTTCATAACAAAAAGATGAAGGGTAGGCATAATGCTGAGAGGTGCCGCCTTGGTCTGTGTGCAGGGATACAAGGAATATTCATCCCCTGTTTTATCCGGTGAAACGGTATTCTTTTTCACCCTCTCAGGATTATCAAGTGAGAACTCCGGTCTGTTAACGTTGAGAAAAACATTGCCAACATATATATCCTTATCATTTTCATCAGGGAACATCGGCGGACAGGCGTCAATATATTCACCCTCCTCCACAGCATAATACATATCACCTATTGTTTCATAGGCATATTCATCACTGTGGTTTTTGGGAAGATAGTATTTTGTTTTTTCTCCGTCAGGGGTATATATCCAGCCCTTTTCTCTTACTGTATATGGATTTACACCTTTGATTGAACCGCCCTCAGCCTTGAATTTTCCCGGATATAGCGCAAGATATTTTTTTCCGTCTGCTTCAACATATCCGCTGCCTTTTTCAAGCCAGTTTTTTTGCATAATTGCCTTGGATTCAGGGAAAACATCAACCACCATAACTATGTCACCGCTTTCGCACTGACACATAACAGGGTCAATGGCAAAGGAGGATGAGAATTCCTTTCCGCTCTGGGGAGCCTTTGCAACGGGAGGTGAGAATATAACCTTCATATCACCGAATGACTCAGCACCGTCATCACTTATACGAAGCACGGTCTGAATTCTTCCGTGATCGTTACCGCTTTCGGAAAGGTCACACATTCCGATTACACGCTGTCTGCCGTCCTTACCTACAGGGCATATAAGTGACGGTATTCTGTAGCAAAGACCTTCATAGCTGTTTTTTGCTTGTGTTAAATCGGGGGTAAAGTTTTTTTCTGAGGTTTTACCCACAAATAACTGATAATATTTATCCTTCATATCAATCTTCATCCTTATTTGGGAATAATGTAACACTTATCATTTCAGGCTTGAGAATACTCTTGAGACGGTCCAGCATAACCTTGCGTCTTACTGATGAGCCCGGATCCCAGGCTGTTTCGTCTGCCATTTTTATGCCGAGTGAAAGAAGAAAATCCTTCTGATTTCTGACTCTTGCTTTAAAATCATTGTAGTCCTTGTTCTTATTGAGAGTCCATCCGCTTTCTGCAACTGCGATAAGGCGCGGGAAGCACATATAGCTCATCCTGTCGAAATCTTCAATGTATTCTGTCCATATGGGAGTTTCAACACCGAGAACATTCTTTCTGCCTACAAAGTCAAGCTTTTCAAGCCAGGGATTAAATTCATAAGTCTTTTTAAGCGGTGTCATACCGTATTCATAGTCAAGATAGTAATGATAGAAATCTTCAACAATAATTTTTCCGCCTGCGTTGGCAAATTCTTCACTCTTGTGTTTTCCGTCCATCCACTGGCATATAATTGTATTGTTGTTAAGTATGCCTGAATTAAGACTTTCGTTCCAGGCAAAAACCTTTTTGCCTTTTGCTTCAAGATAAGCAATAATTCTGTTGGCAAACCAGCCCTGAAGCTCTTCTTCATTTTTAAGACCTTCAGCCCTGATACGGTCCTGACATTTGGGGCAGTTACACCAGCGTGCCTTGGGAGCTTCGTCACCGCCGATATGAATGTATTCACCGGGAAACAGCTCTGCAACTTCATCAAGAATACCGAAGCAGAAATCAAAAACATCCTCATTGCCCGCACAAAGGATATCCTTGAAAATACCGCCCTGCATTTCAACACCGATTTTTTTACCTCTGCATGAAAGCTCAGGATAGGTTGCGATAATTGCAGTTGTGTGGCCCGGCATATCAATTTCAGGCACTACATCAATAAATCTTTCACGGCAGAATTCTATTACTTCCCTGATTTCTTCTTTGGTATAATAGCCGCCGTATTTTGACATATTGGGATTGCCGAAGCCGTGTCCGTATCTCCATGAGCCGATTTCATTGAGCTCAGGATATTTTTCACTTTCTATTCTCCATCCCTGATCATCACAGAGATGCCAATGGAATGTGTTCATCTTAAAACGAGCAGCTGCTTCAATGTATGCTTTGATTTCGGGAATCGTCTGCATGTGTCTTGCAGAATCAATCATGAAACCTCTGTAAGAAAATGCGGGAAGGTCAATGATTTTACACACAGGAGCCTTACCGCACTCATCCATCTGACTGAGAGTAAGGTTTGCATAGTACTTACCTTTTTCACCCTTTGTCGTGATTATGGTTTCACCCTTTGTGATTTCAATGCAGTAGTATTCTTCAGGGTAATACTCACTTGTTTTGTATGTAACTTTATTTTCATTAAGCCAGACATCACCGCCATAAATTTCAATGGTATTAGGCTTTGGAATTACATTTAAAAACATGACAATGCACCTCTTTCTTCATATTCTTTTCTATTATACTGTATTCTTTCTTATTTTTCAATAGTTCATTAAAAAAACGGGAGTGACTCAATGATTCATATGCTTAACCTTCTGTGCGGCATAGGTCTTTTCCTTTACGGCATGAAAATGATGAGCGACGGCACAGAAAAGCTTTTCGGAAACAGGCTCAAAAATATGCTGGCAGTTATGGCAGGCACCAAAGGTAAAGCCATACTCACAGGTGCTGTTGTAACGGGGATTATTCAGTCTTCAACGGTTGTTACGGTCATGGCCGTCGGCTTTGTTGAAGCCGGGATTATGAGTATTTTTCAGGCAACGGGCATTGTTCTCGGCGCAAACATAGGCACTACCGTCACAAGTCTTCTCATCGCTTTTAACTTTTCCTCCCTTACACCGGTTATGATTTTTACAGGTGTGCTGCTTATTATCCTTTCAAAAAATAAAAAAATCCGCCTTACAGGCGAAATTCTTACAGGATTCGGATTATTGTTTCTCGGACTCAATACAATGAACAGCGCCTTTTCACACCTTAAGGAAAGCCCGGACTTTCTAAGCTTCATTGTGGCTTCATCAAAAGGGAAGGTGAAGGGAATTGCCGCCGGCACCGTTATGACAGCAATTATGCAAAGCTCCTCTGCAACGGTAGGTATACTGCAAAGTCTTTGTCTTCAGGGTCTGGTAGACACAGAAAGCGCCATATATATTGTCCTCGGGCAGAATATCGGCACGGTTTTCACCGCCTTTATCTCTGCACTTGGTAAAAGCAAAGCTGCAAAGCAGGTAGGTATGATACACCTCATATTCAATGTTGCAGGAAGTGCTTTCTTTCTTGTTGTAGGTGAATTTTTCCCCTTTGCTCAACTGCTTGAAAAAGTACATAACCCGTCAATGCAGGTTTCTCTTTTTCATATAGTTTTCAATGTAGTAACGGTTATATTGGTAATTCCTCTTTACAATTTACTGATAAACATTTCTGAAAAAGCGGTCGGAATAAGAATTCTTCAAACAAAAACAAAAAGAAAAAAAGAGAAGGTACATTGATTGCTCAATGTACCTATGTCTGCAATTAAGTAATGCCAAGATTACTGCTCAACAGCGTAAACGCTTACCTTCTTGCGATCCTTACCCATTCTTTCAAACTTTACCTTACCGTCGATAAGAGCAAAGAGTGTATCGTCTGAGCCTCTGCCAACGTTGTTACCGGGATGAATGTGGGGACCACGCTGCTTAACAAGGATGTTACCTGCAAGAACGAACTGGCCGTCTGCACGCTTAACACCGAGTCTCTTTGATTCTGAGTCACGGCCGTTACGGGTTGAACCCATACCTTTTTTGTGAGCGAATAATTGAATGTTTATCTTAAGCATTTGTTACACCTCCGTA
>JAZSHC010000023.1:0-89333 GCA_045533065.1 Acutalibacteraceae bacterium | reverse complement strand
TCAAAAAGCCTTGAAAGGCGTCAGCCTTTCTGCGTTTGTTTCCTTGTTGCGCCTAAAAATTTCCTCGACAAAAACTACAGACAATACAAAAAGAAAATAAATTCGAGCATATTGGTTTCGGTATTCTTCTGCTTAGCAAAGCGCCCTTTTTTGCTATACGCATGGTTTTTCCTTTAGCCTTATATCCGCCACATTCACCGCATACGCCCTTCGGGCTTACATACGGGTAAGCGTCGTATTGTCTTATATTGGAAATTTGAGCAACACGGAGCGACGGGGGCGTCGCTCCCTACATTCTCAATAAATTCAGCGGGGAGATTGTACCCTTCACCGCCTTGTCGGGCGCAATTTTGCACTTTGCATTTTGCATTCTGCATTTTACATTTTACGACATTATAAATGTGCTATTATACTATTCATGTCCCCTTTTAAGCAGGAAAATAGTGCAAAGGCTTGTTTTTTGGCAAATCCTTCTAACAAAGTGCACAAAGGCGATTGATATTTTTTTACCAAGTTGTAACAGAATAACAAAAACTCTTGAAATTTTCTTTTTGCGGTGCTATTATGGTATATGTATAAAACTATAATTAGTCTTATTATGCCCCAAAAGGACATATATAAGGCAGAAGAGGGGTGTATAAATGGCAAAAGCGAAACGCTTGGGTGACGATGTTGCTCTTTACCTTTTCCACCAGGGAAACAATATGAAGGCCTATGAATACATGGGTGCCCACAAGGTGGAAGGCGAAAAGGATTTATATTCCTTCAGGGTCTGGGCTCCCCATGCAAAAAAAGTCAGTGTTATCGGTGATTTCAATGGTTGGGACGAAAGCGCCTCAGTGATGAACAGAATCAACGATGCCGGCATGTGGGAATGCTATGTGTCAGGGGTAAAGCAGTATGATGCATATAAGTTCCTGGTTACCGGCTCAGACGGCAAAAAGGTTGCAAAGGCTGACCCTTATGCCTTTCATACTGAAACAAGACCTGCAAATGCTTCAAAGTTCTATGACTTATCAGGCTATAAATGGAAGGATTCAAAATGGCAGAAGGCAAAACAAAGCCTGAATGCTTATGAATCCCCCATGAATGTGTATGAGGTGCATGCTGCCTCATGGAAACAGCATGAAGACGGAAATTTCTATACATACCGTGAGCTTGCAGACGAGCTTGTTCCTTATGTGAAAGATATGGGGTATACCCACATTGAATTCATGCCCCTTTCGGAATATCCCTTTGACGGTTCATGGGGCTATCAGGTTACGGGTTATTTTTCCGCAACCTCACGCTACGGAACTCCTCACGACCTGATGTATCTTATTGACAAGTGCCATCAGAACGGAATTTCCGTAATTCTTGACTGGGTACCTGCCCACTTCCCCCGCGACGAGCACGGTCTTCGCATGTTTGACGGTGAGGCCTGCTACGAATACAAGGACCCCAAGAAGGGCGAGCACAAAGACTGGGGAACAATGATTTTCGATTTCGGCAGAAACGAGGTTATATCCTTCCTCACATCTTCGGCAGCCTTCTGGATGGATAAGTATCACATTGACGGTCTTCGTGTGGACGCGGTGGCTTCAATGCTTTATCTTGACTACGGCAGAAAAGACGGTGAATGGATTGCCAACAAATACGGCGGCAATGAAAACCTTGAGGCTGTTGAATTTTTAAGAAAGCTCAATTCGGGAATTTTCCGCGAGTTCACAAATCCTCTTATGATTGCCGAAGAAAGCACTGCATGGCCCCTTGTCACAAAACCGACGGATATCGGCGGTCTGGGCTTCAATTTCAAATGGAACATGGGTTGGATGAACGATGCACTGAAGTATTTTTCAATGGACGGTCTTTCAAGAAAGTATAATCACAATCTTCTTACCTTCTCCTTCTTCTATGCATTTTCGGAAAACTTTATTCTTCCCATTTCTCACGATGAGGTTGTGCACGGCAAGTGCTCACTTATAGGCAAAATGCCCGGTGAATATGACGATAAATTCAAGGGTATCCGCTCATTTATGGGTTATCTCATGGCTCACCCGGGTAAGAAGCTTACCTTTATGGGTCAGGAATTCGGTCAGTTTATTGAATGGAAGTATGACAGCGGACTTGACTGGCTGCTTCTCGATTACGAAAAGCACCGTCAGCTTAAGGCGTACACTAAAAAGCTCAACCATATCTATCTGAAAAATCCTGCACTGTGGGAAATTGATTACAGCTGGGAAGGCTTCAGATGGCTTGTAAGTGACGACAAGAACAACAGCGTAATTGCTTTTTCACGAATGGACAAAAAGGGCGACGAAATTGTAATCGTATGCAACTTCACTCCCGTTATGAGAGAGAAGTATTCCTTCGGTGTTGACCGTGAGGGCGTTTATGAGGTTATTATAAACTCAGACGCAGTTGAATTCGGCGGTGAAGGAAAGGGCACAAAAACAAGGGTTACATCAAAGAAGGCAGGTATGCACGGCTTTGAAAACAGCCTTACCGTTGATTTACCCGGCCTTTCCGTAATCATGCTCAGATACAAGCCGAAAAAACAAACAAAAAAAGCTGACAAAGCAGAAAAAGCTAAATAATACAATTAATATACAGGAGGAAATACTTATGGTCAAAAAAACAGAATGCCTTGCAATGCTTCTTGCAGGCGGCCAGGGCAGCAGACTCGGAATTCTTACAAAGAACATTGCAAAGCCTGCAGTTCCCTATGGCGGTAAATACCGCATCATCGACTTCCCGCTTTCAAACTGTATCAATTCAGGAATTGAAACAGTTGGTGTGCTCACCCAATATCAGCCCCTTGAGCTGAACGATTACATCGGTAACGGTCAGCCCTGGGACCTTGACCGTGCTTACGGCGGTGTTCACATTCTCTCACCTTATCAGCAGATAAAGGGTACAGAATGGTATAAGGGCACAGCCAATGCAATTTACCAGAACATCAATTTCATTGACCGTTATAATCCGGAATATGTGGCTGTTCTTTCAGGTGACCACATTTACAAAATGGATTACAACAAAATGCTTCAGTACCACAAGGAAAAGGACGCAGCCTGCACAATTGCAATGCTTGAAGTGCCCTGGGAAGAAGCATCACGCTTCGGTCTGATGTTTGTTAACGATGACGGCTCAATCAGTGAATTTGAAGAAAAGCCGAAGAATCCCAAGAGCAACAAGGCTTCAATGGGTGTTTATATCTTCACATGGCAGAAGCTTCGTCAGTATCTTATTGACGATGAAGCAAATCCCGAATCAGGCAATGACTTCGGTCACGATGTTATTCCTGCAATGCACGCAAACGGCGAAAGAATGTTTGCCTTCAAGTTCGACGGATACTGGAAGGACGTAGGCACAATCGACAGCCTCTGGGAAGCAAACCTTGACCTTCTCAATCCCAAGGTTGACCTTGACCTTTCCGACGACAGCTGGAGAGTATATTCAAGAAATCCCGTTGCACCTCCCCATTTTGTTGCAGGCAATGCAAAGGTTGAAAACTCAATGGTAGGCGAAGGCTGCTATATCGCAGGTGAGGTTGATTACTCAATTCTCTTCTCAAATGTTACCGTTGAAGAGGGCGCAACAGTCAAATATTCAATCATTATGCCCGGCACAACAGTTAAAAAGGGTGCAGTTGTTGAATATGCAATTGTTGCAGAAAACGCAGTGATTGAAGAAGACGCTCACGTTGGTGAAAGTCCCGAAAAGATTGCTAATCTTGAAGACTGGGGCGTTACTGTTATCGGTGAAAAGGTAACAATCGGCAAAGGCGCTTCAGTTAAAGCAAAAGAAATGATTGACACAGATGTAAAGGGGGTTAAATAATGGCTGCTTCAAACGTACTCGGTATAATTTACTCAAACGCTTACGATTCACTTCTGAGTGAGCTGACAAGTGTAAGAACAATGGGCTCCGTTCCCTTTGCAGGCAGATACAGACTCATTGACTTCGTGCTTTCAAGCATGGTTAACAGCGGTATCGGTAAGGTTGGTGTTTCCACAAAGGCTAATTATCAGTCCCTTATGGATCACCTTGGCTCAGGCAAGCCCTGGGACCTTTCAAGAAAAAGAGACGGTATCACCTTCCTTCCTCCCTTCAACGGTGAGAAGTATGAAAACCGCCTTAATGCCCTTGAAGCAATGCTTCCTTATATTTCAAAATCAACAAACGAATATGTTCTCATGGCTGACTGTAATGTTGTGTGCAACCTTGATTACACAGAAATCATTGACGGTCACATCAAGTCAGGCGCTGATATCACAATCGCCTATAAAAGAGGCGTGGCTCCGAAGCTCAGCCATATCATGAGCTTTGAAATGGAAGAATGCGGCAAAATAAAGGCTGTTAAAATCGGTGAAGCCGGTGACAAGGCTTGCGACTACTCCCTTAATATTATTGTTATGAGCAGAGTTCTTCTTGAAAGACTTCTGCGCTCAGCAATTGTTATGGGCTCCAAGAATTTTGAATTCGATATCATTGCTGCAAATGTGCAGTCACTTAACATCAGAGGTCACAAAATCACAGGTTATGCAAAGGTAATCGACTCACTTCAGAGCTATTACGACATCAGCATGGAGCTTCTTTCAGGCGAATACAGAGAGCTTTTCAACAGAGAAAATCCCGTATACACCAAGGTTCGTGACGACATGCCTGCAATTTACGGCATCTGCTCAAAGGCAACAAATTCTCTCATCGCAGACGGCTGCACAATCAAGGGCACCGTTGAAAACTCAATCCTTTTCAGAGGAGTTTATGTTGCTGAGGGCGCAGTTGTCAAAAATGCAATTGTTATGCAGGACAGCTACATCAGTGCTGACGCAAAGGTTAACTGTGCAATTCTTGATAAGAACGTTGTTATCAAGCCGGGCAGAGAAATCAGCGGCGCACAGACTTACCCGATTTATATAGGTAAGGATATTACTGTTTAAGGGCCGAGGGTCGAGGGCCAAGTGCCAAGTGCCGAGTGCCGAGGGCCAAGTCCCAAGGGCCGAGTGCCGATATTTATATGCAAGCTATTTCAGCATATAAAAAGTTGTAACAGTAACTGAAAAATTTTAATAGTTTAGGACAAGTATAGTCCGGGCGGCTAAATGTTTTTGCAATAAACCGAAACAGATTTAATTCGGAGCGAAGGATATTTTTCTTCGGCCCTCGGACCTTGGCCCTATGCTTCAGAAAGGATTCAACTTAACACTATGAAAGTATTATATGTAACAAGTGAAGCTCTTCCCTTTATGGCCAGCGGCGGTCTTGGCGATGTTGCAGGGTCACTCCCCCAGGCACTTCGCAAAAGGCTCATCGGTTGCCGTGTTGTTATGCCCTTGTATGACACCATCAAGGAAGAACTCAAAAACAAAATGACATTTATCACAAACATTTCCGTGCCCGTTGCATGGAGACGTCAGTATTGCGGAATTTTCCAGGCAAAGCATGAGGGCGTAATCTATTATCTTATCGATAATCAGTATTATTTCAAAAGAGATACAATTTACGGTCACTATGATGATGCTGAACGCTTCACCTTCTTTGCCCGCGCAGCCCTTGAAATTCTTCCTGTTGTTGATTTCAAGCCCGATATTATTCACTGTAATGACTGGCAGACAGCCTTGACACCTGTTTTCTATTCAACCTTCTACAGCAAGGACTCCTGGTATCACGGTATCAAGACTGTTTTCACAATCCACAATATTCAGTATCAGGGCACCTACGGTATGGAGCTTGTAAACGATGTTATCGGTCTTAATCCCGAAGACACCTCAATTGTTGAATATGACGGTGACGTAAACTTCATGAAGGGCGCAATTGAATGTGCCAACAAGGTTACAACCGTTTCCCCCTCTTATGCAAACGAAATTCTTGACCCGTGGTACAGCCACGGTCTTGACACAATTCTCAGGGACCGTCAGTGGAAATTACAGGGCATTCTCAACGGTATCGATGTCAAGAACTATGACCCGGAAACAGACCCCAACATCGCAGTGAACTATACTGTCAAGGATGTAAAGCAGGGTAAGGCTGAATGTAAAAGACAGCTTCAGGAAAACCTCGGTCTTCCTCAGCGTGCGGATGTTCCCGTTATCGGCCTTGTATCACGTCTTGTTTCCCACAAGGGACTTGACCTTATCAAGGGTATTCTTGACGAGCTTCTTTCAACAACCGATGTTCAGTTTGCAATAGTCGGCTCAGGTGACTGGCAGTATGAAACCTTCTTCAGAGAAATGGCAGATAAATATCCCGAAAAGATGGGTATCCGTATAGGCTTTGTGCCTTCTCTTGCAAGAAAAATTTATGCCGGTGCAGACCTTTTCCTCATGCCTTCAAAGAGTGAGCCCTGCGGCCTTTCACAGATGGTAGCTCTCAGATACGGTACAGTGCCCATCGTACGTGAAACAGGCGGCCTTCGTGACTCAATCACCGACAGCGGTGACGGCGAAGGAAACGGCTTCACCTTCAAGACCTACAATGCACACGATATGCTCGGCGCAATCAGACGCGGTCTTGATGCTTACTGGAACAAGGATTACTGGGATACACTTGTTGTACGTGCCATTGAATGCGATTACAGCTGGGGCAAGAGTGCAAATGAGTATATCAGAATGTATAAGCAGGTTATTAAAGATTAACCTTGAAAACAAAGCAAAAATAAGCCCTCGGCTCAGCCGGGGGCTTTCTGCAGCAAAAAAACAGGACTTGTTCAACTGAGCAAGTCCTGTTTTTCTATTGATTAAATCAGTCAGCGTTTTCTTCTTCAATCTTGTCGATGATTTCCTGAGGAACAGCTTCACCGTGTTTAACAAACATTATGAGTATAATTGCTATGGCGAACATTATCGGGCTGTAATAGAACAGGGACATATAGGTTCCTGCAAACATTCTGATAAAGCCGTAAACGATGGGAGAAGCAATCTGTGCTGAGAAGGTTGCTGTGTAGTAGTAGCCTGTGAAGGTACCAACCTTTTCAACACCGCCGATTTCAAGAACAAGGGGAAGTGTGTTAACGGTGATGAACATATTTGCTGCACCGCCGAGAACAAGAACGGGATAAATAAGAACACGGAGAATAGCCGTTACGCTGTTAACAGTATCAACAATTGCTGCAAGGGCAGCTTCAAAGCTTTCTGCACCTGTTTCAAGAACACTGTTTGCAACAGCAGTGATTTCATCAAAAATGCCTTCACCGAGGGTTGTTGTAAGGTGGGCCTCATAGGTTTCATAAGCAGCCTCTACAGCTTCGGTCATTTCCTCGCCGCTCTTGTATGAAAGGTAGCCTTCAATGCTGAGAACCTCGTCATCAGTAAGGGCTCTGCCTTCTGCCTGAGCCTTTTCACTGATATCTGCATTATATGAGTTGATGTTTTCGTCAATTGCAATGTATGCGTTGTTGACTGAAACATAGTCATTGATGGAAAGGTTTTTGCTGCCGAGCATACCAACGAATACGCCGAAGAAAACAATGAAGGCTGCAAGGAATACTGCAAGACCTGCGATGATTGTCTTCTTTCTGCCGAACTTTGAACCGAACTTACCTGCAGGGATAGCTGCGGCACCGGAGCAGACTGCAAAAATGAGCATAATGAAGGTTGCTTCTGAGGTAATCATGTGAAGGATTTCCTGAGCAAACAGTGAGAAGAAGGTTGTGATTGCATTTGATGCACAGAAAAGGAAGAAAAGTGTGCCGAGCATGAATGCAAGGCTCTTTCTTTCGCCCTTTGAAAGCTTGATAGCCTTGAGCTCAGCCTTCTTTTTCTTTGCCTCTTCCTTCTGAGCCTTTTTAAGAGCCTTCTGGTCTGCATACTGGTTTGCTTCACCCTTGATACGGATGCTTGTGTCCTCTTCCTTAACGAAGAAGAGAAGAACCAGCATGCCCAGAATCATAACGAGTGAGCCCACTGCGAAAACATAGGGGAAGGAAACAGTTTCGTCAGCCTTTATTTCAGCCTTGCTGTAGCCTGCAAGAAGGGTGCAAAGGGCAATACCGATTGTACCTGCAACCATACCGACTGCTGAGCCGATACCACCCATGAGGTTAATGACTGCATTACCCTCTGAACGAAGGTGGGGAGGTGTGAGGTCAGGCATAAGAGCAACAACAGGAGCTCTCCACAGTGACATTGAGAAAACAAACAGAATAACCGTAATCATTGTCATGGGAAGCTGAAGAGAACCCTTTGTGTTGAGAGCCACAATGGGAATGAGGGTGAAAAGAATTGCCGAGATGGGTGCACAGCCTACGATAAAGGGACGGCGCTTACCCAGCTTTGAATGGCAGTTATCTGAAAGCTTGCCGAAGGTGGGCTGGAAAATAACACCGAAGATGTTATCGAAGGTCATAATGATACCGATGAAAAGGGGTACCAATGAAAATCCGCCGGTGGCAGAAATTGTGCTCTGGCCCTGAGCCTCTGCAAATTCACCAATCCAGGGAATTGCCTTTGCAAGGGCGTTACTGAGATTTGTGATGAATGCACTCTCAGAAAGAATCTTGTTGAGTATTTTTGTGATGTAAGGGTCATAAATTGCCCAGGCTATTGAGGTTGCCATAAAACCGAAGCCGGTTAAAATGGTCAGTTTGACATTAAGCTTATCTTTATTCTGCTGCTTTGCCATGTCAGAACTCCTTTCTCTTAATTCAGTTGTGTTCCGACAATCAAATCTGGAGTCAGATTCAACTATCCTATAGATTATAACTATTAAAAATAAAAAATGCAAGAGGATAAATAAATTCGTCATTGTGTACATTGCCCTTTGTTTTAAATTATGCAATAAGTAGACTGTTATAAGAAAAAAATTAAAAATCTCGTCAAAAAAATTTATAAAAACAATCCAGAATCTTGACCTGTCATTTTTGTTGTGGTAAAATCAGAATGTAAAATTGCCGCTATACACATTTTTTGCGGCGGAACGGAGAATACAGTATGAAAAAGATTTTCACCTTAGTTGTGGCAGTTTGTCTTTGCCTGAGTCTCACCTTCTCAAGCGTTGCAGTTGTCGGCGTTGAAACAAACACAGAAAGCTACACATCCTTTTCAACAGTTGAAAAAATGTTCTTCAATGTGGTTGATGATTTAATGGATGCTCTTATCAAGGCGATAGCTCATTTTATTCCCACTCCCAAGTCATGGGATGAGGGCTCAGTGGCCGAAGGATTTATGGAAGGCACAGAAAGCTTCCTTGACGCACCCGCAGCAGACGGTGTATGGAGCCTCGGCTATGACAACAGATCAATCCTTCCCGAAAATAAGGATGACGTCCTCGGCAAATACTATGTTGCAGGCTCAATCGGTTTTTCACCCAAGTATGCAACCAAGGTATATGACGATCTTAAGGTAAGAACCGTTGTGATGAATGACGGAAGCGGCAGAGGCTCAGCAGTGTTCTGCGTTGTTGACTCCTACGGTCTTGCACTTTCAGATGTACGCGAAATCAGAACAAGACTTTCAGCCTGGGCTGAGGAAAACGATATCAACTCCATTACTGTTTCCGTTATGCATCAGCACAGTGCCGTTGATACCTTCGGCATGAACGGTAACATTGTTGAAATGGTACTTTTCAATCCCCTTTTCACAATGTTTGACCAGGAAACCGTTAACGGTAAGAATGATGAATACATGGAAAACCTTTTCGAAAGATGTACAGAATCAATCATGGCTGCTGAAGAGGACATGACTCAGGGTGAAATGTACCTTGGTACTGCTGATGCATCAAAGTATACAAAGGACAAGCGTCAGCCCTACGTTATGGACCCCAACTTCAACAGACTGCGCTTTGTTCCCGCTGACGGCTCAAAGGAAACATGGCTTGTTTCAACTCCCGTTCACTGTGTCGGTAACGGTGCAGGCGGCACTGAAATCACAGGTGACTACCCTTACTATGCAGAGCAGGAAATCGGTGACAAGGCAAACGTTATGTTCTACCTCGGCGCTGAAGAAGGCACAACCCAGGAAAGAAACGAAAACACAGTTGTAGATTTCACTGAAGAAGAAACAGGCATTGAAAATACAGTGGGCTTCGGTAAGGCAATTGCAAATGACCTTATGGCAATCACCGAAGAAGCTGAGGTTCAGCCCCTTCTCAACATCAGATATAAGGAAGTTATTCTTCCCATCGACAATCAGGTGCTTGTTGTTGCAGGTAAGGCAGGTCTTTTTGAAAACTGCGTTAAAAAGGTTGACGGTGTATACTCAGTTGTTACTGAGGTCGGTTATATGGAAATCGGTGAAGACCTTGCATTTGCAATTATCCCCGGTGAGCTTGCTCCGGAAATTGCTTACGGAGGATATCTTTCAGCTGATTACTCCTGGAGCGGTGAAGACTTTGAGTATCCTTCACTTCAGGATATCGTAACAGAAAATGCAGAAGGCAGAACACTTCATGTTCTCGGCCTTGCAAATGACCAGATCGGTTACATAGTTCCCGATAACGATTACATGCCCATGATTCACGAAGACAGCAAGAGCCTTGAATTTGTTTCTCTCGGCGATTCAACTGCATCAAAAATTATTGCAGATTTTTCAAGCCTTGTCTTAGAGGTTAAATGAGCAAAGAAGCTCCCGAAACTTTTCGGGAGCTTTTGATGTTGATAAAGAAACGGGTCAGAACAAAAAGGAGTACCCCTCATGCGTAACTATCAGAAAGAACTTGACAAAATAATTGCTGAAAATCAAAAGGCAGGACTTGTACCTACCTTGCTTTTGCATGCCTGCTGTGCTCCCTGCAGCAGTTACTGCCTTGAGTATCTGAGTGAATATTTCAGCATAACCGTATTTTGTTATAATCCAAACATATATCCCCACGAGGAGTATGCTCACAGGGTTGAGGAAATAAAAAGGCTTATAGCTGAAAGTGAATACAAACATAAGGTCTCGGTAATTGAGGGCGACTTCAATCCCGATGAGTTTTACAGCTGTGTCAAGGGCATGGAAAAGGAAAGGGAAGGCGGTATAAGGTGCTTTTCCTGTTATGAAATGCGCCTTCGCAAAACGGCAGAGCTTGCAAAGGAAAAGGGCTTTGACTATTTCACAACAACCCTCACAATCAGTCCCCTTAAAAATGCAGAAAAAATAAACGAAATCGGTGAAATGCTTCAGCAGGAATACGGAGTTTCTCATCTGCCCTCGGATTTCAAAAAGAAAAACGGATACAAAAGGTCAATTGAGCTTTCCAAGGAGCACAACCTTTACAGGCAGAACTACTGCGGATGCGCTTATTCAATTCGCAATTCGTAATTCGCAATTCGTAATTACGCCGAGCTACAGTGCAAAAGGGCACAATCTACCCGCCGAATTTACAAAAAGGACGACCAACGGTCGTTCTTTTTAAAATTCAGAATGCAAAGTGCAAAGTGCAAAATTGCGCCCCACAAGGTGGTGAAGGGTACAATCTACCCGCTGAGTTTAATTATGTAGGGGTGACGTCTTCGTCATCCCTGTTTTTTTTGTGGGCGTCTTGCCTCTCCCTTTGGGAGAGGTGTCACGCAGTGACGGAGAGGGCGTTACCCATCCATCACCCAATCAAGTGCTTGCCTTCACTATGTTCCATTTCACGGCAACCATCCCCGGACAGCTCATGCCGCTGGGGCACATACTTTGGCACAGTCAGGCGCCAAAGTATGCAAAGCGCCCTTTTTTGCTATACGCATGGTTTTTTCTTTAGCCTTATATCCGCCCCATTCACCGCATACGCCCTTCGGGCTTACATACGGGTAAGCGTCTTATTGTCTTATATTGATAATTTGAGCAAATATTTTTACTGTCCGCTGATTTTTATTAGGTAAAGGGTTGCCGCACAGTAAATTCAGCGGGTGGATTGTGCCCTTTTGCACTGTAGCTCGGCGCGATTGGGAATTGCGAATTGGGAATGGCGAATTTAAAGTTAAATAAAAGTTATTTAACTACAATTGCTCTGACAATTATTGCTTTTTGCTCAAAACAGTGATAGAATAGCAATGTTAAACTCAAAAAAGGAGGCGTTAACCTTGGACGAAAAAGAAAAAGAACTTTTGCCCGAAGAGGTAACAGACGAAAATATTGACGGTACCGTTCAGGAAACTGAAGAAGTTGCCGACAGTGAAGAAAAAAACCTTCACGAAGAGCTTGAAGAAATCAGAGACATGTTTCAGCAGGAGCTTGATAAGGCGGCAGAAAATGCAGAACAGGGAGAACTGATTCAGGAGCTTACCGATATAGAGGAAGAGCCTGTTGAAGACGAAGAAAATGAAGAAGAAAAATGCGACTGCTGCGAAGAAAACCCCAGAGCAAAGCAGTACGGTGAGGATTATCCCTACTGTGAAACCTGCAGAAGCTTCATGAAGCGCTATCCCTTAAGAAAAACAGGAATTCTCATGTTTATTCTCATGATTGCTGTTTTCATTGCTACTGCTTTCACTTCAATCACTGCCGTTGACACAAACATGTATCTCATTGAAGGTTACTCAAACCACAGTGAAGGCAAAATCATGTCTGCAATGCAGAGCTACTATCAATACCTCACATCCGTTGACGGTGAAAATGTTTCAATGTCTGCGGTAAACAACCTCATTGAAGACTATGCAAAAACAGGCTATCTGTCTGACGCTGCAAAGCTTATCAATCAGTATTACAGTGAAACAGACCTTAAAATGCCATGGAACATAAAATACCGCAGGATAATTGAAAAAACAGAGCTCCACACCGAAACCTATTATGCGGTATCGGAAATTGTATCCCCTGCTTTTACGGGCAAGGATGCGGATTATGAAAAAATTCTCGGTGAGCTTGACGCTCTCAGAGAGGAAACCAACGAAGACGGCAGCAAAAAATATGCTGACCTCTTTATAGATTACTTTGCCTATGAGGTAAAAAGACTCAGAGGCGACAGTGTTGAAGACCGTCTCAACGCCCTTCTTGAAATGGACAAAAAATACAAGGGTGATGAATGGGTATACCTTCCCACCCTCTGCTCCGTTGCTGCAATGGCAGGTGACGGTGAGCTTGTTGAAGACTGCTATAACAGACTTATTAAAATAAACAAGCAGGATTCAAATGCCTATGTTGCCTATGCGGCATATTTCCGTTATCTTGAAACTCCCGATGCTGAAAAGATGCTCGAAATCGGTAAAACGGCTGCTGAAAATGCATATACAGGTGATATGAGCTACAAGCAGATTCTTGCAGTTGCATACCTTCTTCAGGGTGAAGGCAGTGTTGCTCTTCAGGAAATGCAGGAATTCATGAACAGCGGCTCATACAATGTTGCCCAGTGTAACCTTTATGCCCTTATCGGACTTTATAACGGTGACACCGAGATTTATGAAGGCATGAAAAACGTGCTCGAAACAAACGGATATAAAATCAGCGACCTGGTTGAAAAATATAAGGCTGACAAAATCTCAATTGAAGAAGTTCTCAAGGATAAAGGAGGCGATATCGCATGACATTTCTCTACATTCTGATAAGATATCTCACCTTTCCCGGCGCTTATGTAAGAGCAATGTGGGAACAGATTGTATTAAGATGCACAAAAACCGTTGTTGAAGACAACAGATATATGAGAGACGACGAAATGAGCGGCCACGTTGAACACGAATTCACAGCCACTGCTCAGGGCTCCTTTGCTCTTTGCTTTGTACCTCTTTTCATGAACGCAATCGGAATAATGTTCCTTCTCATTTTCCCTGCGATTATCAGAGCGTCCTCACTTCCCGCTTCAATTTTGTCAAGTGTAAGTGTATGGTTTGCCTTTTCACTTTTCTGCAACAGCTTCCCTCTTATTGAGGATGCCATGAACATGATGGAAAAGGTTTACAAAAAAGGCAACATTCTGCAGAAGATTCTTTACACTCCCGGAGCAGTTATCTGCTATGCGGGTGCATTCCTTGAAAGATACAGCATCACCTTCCTTGCTGCTGTTATCGGTGTTCTTGTTATTTTCTTTATCTGAAAAAAGCTCCCTTCGGGGAGCTTTTTTTAATGCAGAATGCAAAATGCAAAGTGCAGAATTGCGCCGAGCTTCAGTGCAAAAGGGTACAATCTACCCGCTGAGTTTACTGTGCGGCAACCCTTTGTTTAATTTTATTTGTAGGGACCGGCGTCCTCGACGGTCCGTGACTTACCTTTACATCGTTGCCGATTAAGAGAGCCGGTGCTTACCTAACTATATTCCATTTCACTGCAACCTTCCCCGGAGCGCTCATGCCGCTAGGGCACATACTTTGGCACAGTCAGGCGCCAAAGTATGCAAAGCGCCCTCTTTTGTCATACGCATGGTTTTTCCTTTAGCCTTATATCCGCCCCATTCACCGCATACGCCCTTCGGGCTTACATACGTGTAAGCGTCTTATTGCCTTATATTGAAAATTTGAGTAAATATTTTTACTGCCTGCTGGTTTTTACTTGGTAAGGGTTTATTCGCACAGTAAACTCAGCGGGCAGATTGTGCTCTTTAGTGCTATGCTCGGCGCAATTTTGCATTTTGCATTTTGCACTCTGCATTCAAAAGCTCCACATTCCTCCTGACTACTAACTACTCAAAAACCCGAATATATTTTAATAAAAGCCTATTATTTTCTCTATTACAGTTGATTTTTCTCTGTTTTTAGTATAAAATAACCATATCACTATGCTAAAAACGCAGGTTTATATAGATACAATTGGAGGTTTTGTATGAATTATTCCCTTACAAAGAAACAAGCAAAGGAGCTTATCACAGGTAAGCTTTCCCATTATTTCGGTGTGAGCGCCGAAGAGGCAACAGACGAACAGTATTATAAAGCAGTGGCTCTCATTGTAAGAGAGCTTATGCACGACGGCCTTCGTGAATTCAGAAAGGAAAAGGGCAACGAGGAGCAGAAGAAGATTTACTATCTCAGCATGGAATTTCTTATGGGCCGCTCTCTCAAAAATAACCTTTACAATCTCAATCTCACAAAAACCTTTGCTGATGCTCTTAAGGATATGGGCATCAAGCTTGACAGACTTTTTGAATGCGAACCCGATGCAGGTCTCGGTAACGGCGGCCTCGGCAGACTTGCAGCCTGCTACCTCGACGGTCTTGCAACTCAGGGCTACTACGGTATGGGCTACAGCATTCTTTACGAATGCGGCATTTTCAAGCAGAAGCTTGTTGACGGCTGGCAGACAGAGCTTCCCGACTTCTGGCTTCCCGGCGGTGAGGTATGGCTCAAGGCAAGAGAAAAGGATACCGTTGAAGTTAAATTCGGCGGTGAAATTGTTGACATCTGGGATACACACTATCACAGTGTTGAACACAGAAACGCTCAGACCATCGTTGCAGTACCCTATGACATGTATGTCAGCGGTAAGGACGGTAAGGGTATTTCAATTCTCCGTCTCTGGAAGAGCGAAGCTCCCTCACTTGATATGAGGCTTTTCGACCAGGGTCAGTATATGAAGGCTATGGAGCAGCAGGCAATGGCTGAGGTTATCAGCAAAATCCTCTATCCCTCCGACAATCACTATGAGGGTAAGAGCCTTCGTCTTAAGCAGCAGTACTTCCTTGTTTCTGCATCCGTTCAGGACATCGTTGCAAGACATCTGAGACATTTCGGTTCAATGGACAACTTCCATGAAAAGAATGCTGTTCACATCAACGATACTCACCCCACCCTTTCAATTCCCGAGCTTATGCGTATTCTTCTTGATGAATGCGGCTATGGCTGGGACGATGCATGGAGCATTGTAACAAAAGCAACTGCTTACACCAACCACACAGTTATGAAGGAAGCACTTGAATGCTGGCCTGAAGACCTGTTCAAAACTCTCCTTCCCAGAATCTATCAGATTGTTAAGGAAATTGATAACCGTTACCGCGCTCACATCTGGGAAATGACCCACGATGCAGGCAAGGTTGAGGCAATGGCTGTTACATCAAACGGTGTTATCAGAATGGCAAACCTCTGTGTTGCAACATGTCACAGTGTAAACGGTGTTTCTGCACTTCACAGCCAGATTCTCAAGGATACAATTTTCAACGATTACTATAACCTTACTCCCGACAAGTTCAAGAATGTAACAAACGGTATTGCTCACAGACGTTGGCTCTGCCAGGCAAACCCCGAGCTTTCATCCTATGTAACTGAGCTTATCGGTGACGGCTTTGTTTATGATGCAGATGAGCTTCTTAAGCTCAAGAAGTTTGCAGACGATAAAAAAGTGCTGGCAAAACTTGAAAAAATCAAGCTTTCCAACAAAAAGAGGCTTGCAGCTCTTGTTAAGAAAAAGACAGGTATCACTCTTGACCCCAACTCAATTTTCGACGTACAGGTCAAGAGACTTCACGAATACAAGCGTCAGCATCTGAATGCTCTTCAGATTATTGCAAGATATCTGGAAATTAAGGAAAATCCCGACGGTGACTATGTGCCTCACACATACATCTTCGGTGCAAAGGCTGCATCGGGCTACTTTGTTGCAAAGAAAATCATTGAAATGATCTGTGCCCTCGCTGACCTTGTCAACAATGACCCCGACATGAAGGGCAGACTCAAGGTTGTATATCTTGAAGATTACAACGTATCAATGGCAGAGGTGCTTATGCCTGCCGCTGATATCAGTGAGCAGATTTCCCTTGCAGGTACAGAGGCAAGCGGTACAGGTAACATGAAGTTTATGATCAACGGCGCACTCACTCTCGGTACCCTTGACGGTGCAAACGTTGAAATCAACGAAGCAGTCGGTGACGAAAACATGTTCCTGTTCGGTATGACAACTCCCGAAGTCAACGATCTTAAAAAGAGAGGCTATCAGCCCATTAACTATTTCAATAACAATGCAGAGCTTCGCAAGGTTATCGAATTCATTCAGGCAGGCTTCTCAGGAAAGCAGTTCCCCGAAATCGGCAACACAATCATCCACCACGATCCTTACATGGTTCTTGCAGATTTTGCCGATTACAGAGTTGCTCAGAAGAAGATTGACGAGGTATGGAAGGACAGAACCCTTTGGAACAAAATGTCACTTATGAACATTGCAGGTGCAGGCCGTTTTGCTGCTGACCGTGCAATCAACGATTATGCAAGAGACATCTGGCACACAGGAACAATCAGATAAAAAATCAAAAGTTCTTTGGTTACTTTCTTTCAAGAAAGTAACGCCTTGCGGCGAGCGGAATTAAGAATGCAGAATGCAAAGTGCAGAATTGTGCCCGACTTGGCACTAAAGGGTAATATCTGCCCGCTGAATTTACCTTAAAAAGGACGACCGTTGGTCGTCCTTTTTGAATGCAGAATGCAAAATGCAAAGTGCAAAATTTCGTCCGACAAGGTGGTGAAGGATACAATCTACCCGCTGAATTTAATTACCTTTTTTGCGGGCATCTTGCCTCTCCCTTTGTGAGAGGTGTCACGCAGTGACTCAGAGGGCACTCCCCACCCATCACTCGACTAAGTGGTTCACCTTTACATCCTTGCCGATTAAGTGAGCCGGTGCTTACCTTAACTATGTTACATTTCGCAACAATCATCCCCGGAGCGCTCATGCCGCTGGGGCACTTCCTTTTGCCGATTGTGGCAAAAGGAAGCAAAAGCACGCTTTTGCTGTACGCATGGTTTTTCCTTTAGCCTTATATCCGCCCCATTCACCGCATACGCCCTTCGGGCTTACATACGGGTAAGCGTCTTATTGTCTTATATTGAAAATCTGAGCAAATATTTTTACTGCCTGCTGATTTTTATTGGGTAAGGATTTATCCGCACAGTAAATTCAGCGGGCATACTGTAACCTTGTGCACTGTGCTTCCCCGCAATTTAGCATTCTGCATTTTGTACTTTGCATTTAACAAAAAAGCCTGCTTGTAAATCGATTTGATTTATTAACAGCAAACATGTATAATGTAATCTATGACAAATAAAAGGACTGATAAAAATGTATAAATACGCTATATTCGACCTTGACGGTACGCTGCTTGACACCCTCGGTGATTTGCACGCTGCTGTAAACCACGCCCTGAAGCGCTTCGGCTTTCCTGAAAGAACAATTGACGAGGTGCGCCGCTTTATAGGCAACGGTGTTGTAAAGCTTATGGAAAGGTCAACCCCCGACGGTACTGATGACAAAACACAGGAAGAATGCCTTGAAGTATTCAGAAAATACTATCTTGAGCACATGAAGGACATAACTGCACCTTATAATGGCGTTTTGGATATGCTTAAACTCCTGAAACAAAGGGGTGTAAAAACAGCTGTTGTATCCAACAAGCTCCACAAAGCAGTTGCAGGACTTTGTGAGGATTATTTTGAAGGTCTTATTGATGTTGCAATCGGTGTGTCTGTTGAAAGTGAAAGAAAGCCCAGCCCCGTTAATGTGTTTAAGGCTATGGATGAATTCGGAATTGGGGGAGAAAAAGGTAAAAAAGAGCATAACAGCTTTGCAGAGTATACTATTATATATATAGGTGACAGTGAGGTCGATGTTCAGACGGCAAAAAACGCAGGTCTCAGATGCATAGGCGTCACATGGGGCTTCAGAGATGAAGAAGAGCTGAAAGCAGCAGGTGCTGAATACATTGCCCATGATGTCAACGAGGTGCTTGGTATAATACTCGGTGACAGGTAAAAATAGATAATGAATGCAGAGTGCAGAATTGCATTCTGCATTTTCAACAAACGCCAAGGCTCTTTTTCGTCAAAAGAGCCAATTTTTAATAAATTATAAATCTTTTTACGGAGTCTTATTGACTTTATTGATTTTTAAATGATATACTGATACTAACTAAAAGTGACTCTTTATGCCCTTTTGGGGATTCAGTGCGCCGAAAAACGGTCAGGTCAGGGGCCGGGTGCAAGGTTTTTCAAAGGAAAAAGAGAATCACAGTGAATTTCGTTTACACGGCACAATGCCGTTTCATGAAATAAACAACGGTTAATTTTTATTAAGGAGGAAATCTTAATGAAAAAACAAATTAAAAAATCATTATCACTCATGCTGGCAGTGCTCATGGTACTGTCCTGTTGGGTATGGGTTGCCCCCACAAAGGCAGAAGCAGCTGATACTTATTATCCTATTAAGGTTGGTTTTAAAATCAACAATTCCGCAGATGGCGACGGTGACCTTGTTGAATTCAAGGTTTTCTATAAAACTGATAATGGTACAGGAAGCACAGAAATTCAACACCCGGTTTTCCAGTTTAAATCCGGTGACAATGGTGGTTTTGATGAAGGCGACGAATTTATATTGGATTTGTCCGGTGTTCCGGGTTTCCCGACAAGGGTAGAATTCGCTGTTAAAGACGACTCTTTTTGGTCCGGTGAAATAATAGTAGAGTGGAACGCATTGTATATAGGCGACAGCGGCGATTTGATGGACGGTTTATATACTAGAGATGCGTCTGCAAGCGGATGGTCTGATGCAGCTGTAGAAACCGTTGGTTCAGCAACTTGCCCTAACTGGAAATATCCCTATGCTGATAATATTAAAACAAAAACAACGTCCGCTGATGTAAAAATCAATAAAATCGGTGGTGCTGATGCGCCTGCCGACCTTTCATGGAATGTTGTTGACCAGTACGGTGTTGATTGGTATGTAGATCCTTTAGGCGCTGAACCTACTTTTAAGATTTATTCCGATGCAGCCGGCGTAAATGAAATGACTTTTGATAACGATGAAGTTTATATTTCCGGTTCGTATAGCTACACAAGCGACACCAGCACAATTTCACAGCAGGTAAAAATCAAGCCTGAAATGCAGCTTTCAAATGTTAAAACAGTTTATGTCGGTGCACAGCTTGGTTCTTCAAAGATTATAACAGTACCTATCAACCTTACAAACCCCAAATATGACTGGTATTTTTACGGTCTTGGTTCAACTGACAGCTTGTATCCCGTAACCATTTATATGAACAACGGTGATGAGATTGCTAACGAAATTAAAGCAATCGAATATAAGGAATACGATGAGTCAATAAAGGATTATTATCCTACCGGTGAAGCAATCAAGGAAGGTCATGATTTTTACGGTTTCTGGTCTGTGAAGCAGCCTGAGGACGAATCATCATCTGCAACACCGGAAACCCTTGCAGAAGATTTCAAGCAGCCTATCAGTACTGATGCCTATAACAACCTCAGTGACAGCCAAAAAGAGCTTTATTATCCTGCAGGTGTTAAATGGGATCCCAAAGCTAACTCTGAACAGCTCAAGACAAAAACCGATGCTGAAAACACCTATTATGCATGGTGGGTTGCTAAAGATATCAAAGTAAAATTCTATGATATTGACGGTAGCCATATCCAGTCTTTCACAGTAAAATACGGTGACAGAAATACAGCCATTGCAACATGGCCTTCTCCCAAAAGAGATCAGACAGAAGATTATGTAAACGGTGCATATACATATTCTAACTGGAACGGTAAATGGGAAAACTACGACGGTACCGAAATTTATTCCGGTAACCATGTTTTCACAGAAGATCTTATTCTTACCCCTGTTTATAACGACGTTACCTTCAAAAAGGAATACGACGTAACTGTTTATAACACATACGGTAGCTACACAAGCAAATACGTTTACAGAGATACTGTAAATATGCCTACAGCTATTCCTCTTGAAGCAACAGACGAATTCACCTTTGAATTTATCGGCTGGGCAAACTCAGCACCTACAACCGGAACAAACTATCACATTGTTATGGAAGATGCTGACTTTGACGTTAACAACCATGCAGTTAACCTTGTTGAGGACTTTACTGTAAGAGATGACGTATCATACTATCCTGTATTCAGACGTTTCATCAACAGCTACGAAGTAAGATTTGAGTATGTTGACACAACAGGTAATGATGCTGTAAAAACAAAAACCTTCAAGTACGGTGAGGTTATCACAGCTCCCGATGATATCCCCATGCTTTATGCTAAGGAAGGTAAAGAATACACATTCAAGTCATGGGTTTACAATAACAACGAGGTTAACCTTGCCGGTTATACCTGTGTTCCCAACATGACTTTCAAAATCAAATATAACGACGGTGTTGCAGTTCCTTACAATGTAACCTTCGAATACCGTAATGCAAAGGGTGAGCTTGTTACAAAAACAGCTCAGGTTAACCACGGTTCAAACATCACTCAGGAAACTGTTGACTCACTTAAGCCTCACGGTACATACGATGACGGTGAATATCTCCAGACCTTCTTCGGTAAGTGGGACTATAACGGCAAGAGATATGATACAGCTGATCTTACAGCCTTCTCACCTGAGAACCATGTTACCTTCAAGGCAATTTACGAAAACGGTAAAAAATTCCACACCGTAACTTATAAAGACGGAAGCACAACAGAAACCTTCAGAGAAACTGTAGGCACAAAGCTTCCCACATGGCTCATTGAAGATGAGGACGAGAACAAGGTTGCTTATCTTCCCAAGAAGGCCGATACATCAGACGGTAAATACACATTCATCGGCTGGGCTGATGCAGAGCAGACCGAGGAACAGATTATTGCCGGCACAATTGCAGGTAACAAGTACGTACCTGAAGAAACTCAGATTACCGGAGATGTAACACTTTATCCCCAGTTCAGCTACGGCAGATTTGAATACCATTTCGTATTCCTGAATTATGACGGCACAGAGCTTGCAAAGGGAACATATCATTACGGTGATAAGATTGAAGCAACTGTCAATGCAGCTGAAGCTAATGCAGTAAAGGCTTCTGACGAAACCTATAACTATCAGTTCATTGGTTGGGATAAGAGAGTTCCCACAACCTGTGAAGGCGGCGAGCCCGACAGCACACTTTACTTTGTTGCACAGTTCAAGCCGGTTTACATCTATTATGCTGCAAACTGGTATGCAAACAGAGCAGATGTGGGCGGAGTTGATGCTGACGGCAAGAGCATTGCAGTAGCAACAAGTAAGTATATCTACGGCGAAACCATCCGTGTTCCTTCCGTAAATCTTACAATCCCCGACGGTAAGGCTCTTGAAGGCTGGTATTACTGTCCCGCTGATTGCACAGCTGAGCCCTGCACAGAACACAAGTTTGTTCGTGGCATGACTGTGACAGCAGATATCAACCTGTTTGCTAAGTATAAGGATGCTCCGATATTCCACACCGTAACAGTAAATGACGGTACTACAACCTATGAAGTAAAGGTTGAAAACGGACTTGGAATCAAAGACCTTGTTTCAGACCCTGCAGACGGTTGGCAGAGCAATGAAGAGCATAACGAATTTATTAAATGGACTCTCGATAAAGCAGATGCAGCCGCTGACGCTTACAATCTTGAAGCACCTGTAACATCTGATATTAAGATTTTTGCAAACTTTGAAGTTAAACTTCATAATGCTGAAATGTCAGAAATAATCACACCTCCTACTTACAGAGTTGATGAAGTTAAGGACGAAAAAGGAAATGTTATTGTTCCGGCATCAACAGGCGAAGGCTCAAAGGAAATCTGGTGTGCTTGTGATAAGGAAAAGACAAAGAGCACAGTTGTAATTGCTCCTCTTACCGATGCGGTTATTCCCACAGGTACAACTTATGTAGGAACAACTTCATGGAAGTACGATACAGATTTCGATGCAATTACCGAAACCTTCTATGCAGCTCCCTCAACAGACCTTATCATCACAACCACAGATAAGGGCGACTATAATGCAGACTTCAACACTGCAGAAAACGGCATCGGCGTTAAGAACATTTATGTTTACACTGCCCTTGCAGCAGACGGACTCCCCGATGGCTATGAAAACAATGAGAGCATGTGGGAAGGCATTTATGATTGGTCAGGTATCCAGACATCACTTGTAGGATACTACGGAAGCTGGGCAGCAGTACCTGAGGTTTACAAGAATTACAATGCAAACGTAACTCAGAAGGCACGTGACCTTAAGGTTGACGGCGAAGCTCTTGTTGACGGTAGTGAATACATCACATATTACAAGATTGTTGATAAGAACAACAACACCAATTACATCAGAACAGCCAAGTATGTTTATGATGCAACAGCACCCGAGCTTGAGCTTGTTGGCTCTTCAAACTATGCAGGTGAGGTATTCTGCGAAAAGGTTGAGCTTGTTGTTGAGGATGCAAATCCCGTAACAGTAACTCTTAACGGCAACGCTGTTGAACTCACTGAAAACGCATACACAATCAACACTGCAGGTGCATATCACATTGTTGTTACCGATAAGGCAGGCAACAAAACAACTGCATACGTTGAAGTTCTTGCTGCACATGAAACAAGAACAGTTAAGGTAGATGCAACCTGTACAACAATCGGTATAGAAAGCACAGAGTGCTACAACTGTAACGCTATTATTGGTGAAATCATCGAAACCGAGGTTCTCGGTCATGATTTCGGCACAGCTGTACGCACAGACGCTACATGTACAGAAAACGGATATGACACATATACATGTTCAAGATGTGGCTGGTTTGAGGTTGTTGACTTTGAAAGAGATGAAAACGGCGCTCCTGTAATAGCAGACGGAGAAGTTGTTCTTCTCGATCCCGCAAAGGGTCACAGCTACGGCGAATTCAAGGTTACAAAGGCCGCTACCTGCGTTGCAACTGGCACAAAGGTTAAAGAATGTACAGCTTGCGGAGACAAGATAACAGAAGTAATCGCAATTGATGAAGACGCTCACAAATTCTATAACCCCGTAACAGTTAAGCCTACATGTACTGATGCCGGACGTAAGACTCAGACCTGCCGTCTGTGCGGTGATGTTGTTGTAATTGCTCAGGGCTCAGATGCGACTCAGGCAAATTACGATGAAGCATATAAGCCCACAGGCCATACAGAAGAATGGGTTGTAACAAAGGTTGCTACATGTAAGGAAAAGGGTATTGAAACAGCAAAATGTAAGGTTTGTAAAGCAATAATCCTTGTAGACGACGCTCCTAAGACCCGTGAAATTGACAACGCAAACGTTCCTCACACCTGGGAAGCAACTCAGGTTGTTGAACCCACAGCAGACGCAAAGGGTTACACTGTTTATACATGTAAGATCTGTGGTGCAACACAGAAGATTGAAGGCGAAGCTGCACTTGAAAAGTTCACTGTTACCTTCTATGTTGACGGTGCAGAATACGATAAGGCAGAAGGCGTTAAGGGTGAAACCATCGCTGCAGCTGACGTAACTGCTCCCACAAAGGCAAACAATGCGGAAGGCACCAAGAAGTACACCTTTGCAGGTTGGTACACACTTGACGAAAACGGCGATTACAAGACCAAGTACAACCTTCCCATGACAATCCCCGGTGACCTTGAGCTTTATGCTAAGTTTACCGAAAGCGATGTTATTTATACAGTTAACTTCCTTGTTCCCGATGAATATACAGATGCAAGCGGATTCACAGGCTATGAAGAGGTTAAGACTCTCATGGGTGCTATCGGCGACGAAAGAGAACCTGCTGAAACTCCCGCTTTTGCAGAAAACAGCAAGTATACCTTCAAGTTTGTCGGTTGGGCAAAGAACAGTGCAAATGCAAGTGCTGTTGAAGGCAAGATTAAGATTGACGGCGATGCATCATACTATGCAAAGTTCGAAAAGGAACAGAAGGAATACGAAGTTGTATTCATGAACGGTACCGCAGGTATTTGCAGCGTTAAGGTTAAGGCAGGCGAAACAGCCGTTTACGATGCTGAAACATACGGCACTCCCACAAAAGCATACGATGATGAAAATCATTACACCTTCAAGGGTTGGGATAAGGCACTTACTAACATCACAGCAAAAACAGTAGTTTATGCTCAGTATACAGCAACAGCCCACACTCTTAAGGAAACCGGTAAGGTTACACAGGAAGCAGACTGTCTGTTACCTGAAATGACAACTTACGAATGTACTGCAGAATGCGGTTACACAGAAACAAAGAAGACAGCCGATGCAAACGGTCACACAGAAAAGACAGAGCTTGTTGACGGCAAGTATGTTACAATATGTGAAGTTTGTAAGGAAACTATCAAAGAAGAAGCAGCAACATACACAATCAAGTTCTTCGATGACGGCGGTGTAACAAGACTCGGTACAATTGAAGTTGAAATGAACTCTGAAACTGCAACAGCAGACGTAAGAGCAAAAGCGGCAGCTGCTGAAGCAATTGCATCAAAAGCTTCCGACGACGAGAACTCTTATGAATTCATCGGTTGGGCAATTGAAGGCACAACAGCTGCGAAGCCCTTCGCATCAGATGAAATTCCTGAAGTTACAGCAAGCGTAACTTACATTGCACAGTATAAGGCAATTCCCAGAGTATACAGAGTAACCTATCTCGATAAGGACGGCAATGTTCTTCAGACAGGTACTTATGCATACGGCAGCACAGAAGCAGGCTACAAGGGCGAAACAAGCAAGATTGTTGTTCCCGCAGCAAATGCAGACGGTCACTTCACCTTTGAAAAATGGAGTGGTGACACTTCAGTTGTTAAGAAGGACATTGCAGTAAGCCCCGTATTCAAGCAGACAGAGCATACATATACTCAGTCAAATACAGGTGCAACCTGTACTGAACCCGGCGGAATCAAGCATCAGTGTGCTTGCGGTTACTATTACATTGCAGGTAATGTTCCTGCAACAGGTCACGATTGGGTGCTTGCTCAGGAAATCGCTCCCGACTATGCAACAGGCACAGACGGTAAGCGTGTATACAACTGTAAGAACGGTTGTGGCCAGACTCTTGAAGAACCCATTTCCGGTCAGCTTGCACAGATTGTTGTAAACGTTAAGGACCAGAACGGTAACCTCATCAACAATGCACTTGTTAAACTCTTTGTCAAGGATGCTGAAGGCAATTACGTTGATACCGGCATGAATGACAGAACAAAGTCAGACGGCGTTGTAATCTTCTACGTACAGCCCGGCTCATACAGAGTATTCGTAAGCGTTGACGGTCTTGGCGATGCAAGCTATGACGTAAATGTTGACGAACAGGGCAACGTTGATAAGGGCAACAGCGATGTTGTTATCGAAAAGCCCGTTGAAGACACAAGCTGCTCATGCTCATGTCACCGTGATAATTTCTGGGGTGCATTCTTCAGATTCTTCCAGAAGATTATCAAGCTCTTCACAGGCAAGCCCTCATGCTGCGCTGATCCCGACTCAAGAATCTGAGTCCGATAAGTGAAAAGTAAAAGCTGATTTATAACAAAATCAAAGCACTCTCCTTCGGGAGGGTGCTTTTTTTGGTTCCTTTGTTGATTTTTGTGAAAAAAACAACATCTTGTGCACAAAAAATACGATGATATCAACATACAGTTTTTCACTTTTTAAGCTCAAAAAAGTCAGATTTTATGCGCCTTCAGATAGTATGTAAAACTTACCAAAATAGAAACTTTCCATATATGCAAAATGTAGAATTCAAAAAAAATTAAAAAATCTTATTGAAAAACTTGTTTTTAAATGATATACTACCTATAGTTATAGGTGTCTCTATGGGCATTTTGCACCCTTTTTTGGGTAAAAGCCTCGGTATTATTATAGGGAATCCTATTTGTAATATACATATTCTTTCATTTAAGGAGGTAAATTTATGGAAGTTGGAAAGAAAGTACTAAGTTGCGTACTCGCTATCATTATGATAGTCTCCAGCGTGTCTGTGTGTTTCGGCGTTCTCGGCGCGGACAACACTATCGACAACCTCATGAGCCGAATTGAGCTCCACCATGCAACATTGGCGGACTATATTCAGGCTGCAACGAGCGATAAGGCAACAGCTGAAGATAAGAAGCGTGTTCCGCAGCAGGTAAACGCGTCTCAATGGAAGGTTGAGATTGACTCAGCGTCAGGTTCATGGCACTGGGTTGCAGCAGCATACGCAGCTGCAGCTAAGGAAATCATTGATGTTGCGGGTGTAAATACCTATTACGGCATTTACAACGCTATCAAAGGCGCAATCAATGACGTTCTTGCAGACAGAACCAATGATGAAAACGATCATTATCTCGTAAGCCTTAACCAGTATGATGAGATACTTAAGTATTTTGCATTCGGTGAAACATCGGATGTGGGCAGCTATAGCTCACCGAAGGTAATCACCTTCTATATCGGTGCGGGCTTTGACGTTCTTCAGTGGGCAGACGGCACAGCCGATGCATATCTGGATATTCCCACCGATCCTGATGACCTTCAGATGTATAAGGCAACCGTTAAATTCGGTATGACTAATCTGACTGCTTCCTATGGTATTACTGCCAGTGACATCGTATTTGAGCACCAGGAGCAGAACGCAGACGTTACAGCAGCAGCTCTTACTGTTGTTAAGGAATCTATCGAAAAGTTTATCGGTCTTGCTGATGAATGGTTTAATCCTGACACACCTTATGACCAGATGGCAACAGATGTCCTCAACGAAACAGTTACACAGATTTCAGCTGACATCGTTGAATACGACCTTGCTGTAGGTACTGCTGAGGTTGGTAACCCGGAAGATATCTGGAATGCTTATGTTAGTCCTGCTATCGACGGCAACAGAACCTGGGCTGAAGTTAAGCAGTGGTACAAAACCAACATTGTTGATTATATCGCTAAGGCTTATGCTGCACAGTATAAGTCTGATTTCGATGCCCTTTTTGCACAGGCTGATGCACTTCAGGCAGACCCTGACGAAACAGATGAAGATTCACTCGGTGACCTTCTTTATGATATTTATCTTCAGGCTGAAGAGCTTCTTGCAGAGCTTGATGATGCAAACGCCTTCAACGGTGAAACCACAGTTAATATCACCGATGAAGTTATTGCTGCGTTTGACGGCGGAAGAGAATACTATACTTCTGTTCTTTCAAAGATTGATGCACTCAAGATCCGCATAGCTCAGAACTATGCAGGTGAGTGGAAAGATGTTTATGCAAGACTCATTACTGTTAAGATTCTTGATGCCGGTACATCACAGTCAATGGGTCACATATGGGGTGACACTACATGCGGCGGCGATAGCTGTACAATGCTTTGTAACGGCAAGGGTAACGGCCTCACTGAAGAAGACGGTTACTTCGGTGGAGAATGTACATACGGCTGGGTTGACGCAGACGGTGACGGTGTTTTCTCAGATGAAGAAAAGACACATGTAGATCACTGTGTTCATGTTGACTATAAGGAAGCTCTTGCTTTCTTTGAAGAAGCTTCAAAGCTTGTTGCTGATTTTGAAACAAAGGTATTCCCCTTTGTTCTTGACGCTGCCGGTAATGTAAACTATGACCGTCTCGGTACAGCAGGTGTTACCAAAGCCAACTGGACAGCTTTCTATGCAACTTATCAGAGAGCAAACCTTAACCTCTACGGTGCAAAGTATATTGCAATGAAAGATAAGATGGATGCATACATTGATGCTACCCGTCTTACCGGTGGTATGACTTATGAGTCTATCACAAAATATTATAATGAGTTTGTAGCTCTCGGTTATTCTGAAGTTAAATCACTTTCACAAAATGAGGGTGCTGCCGATATTTTTGAAAAAATCTTCGGTAAAGATGGCGTAAAGGAATACGACTATTTCCTCAATGACCTTAAGAGACGTGCTGCTAACCGTATTTACGAACAGATTGAACGTGTTCAGACATACTACGAAGAAGGCGGCAACAGGATTACTTATTACAACTTTGAAGCTATCATCTCAGCTACAAAGGCAATTGAAGCTCCCCAGACTGTTCTTTTCAACTTCCTTAAGGGTGCGCCCGCTTACAATCCCGAGGCTGAAGAATTTGCAAACCTCGGTGTAGCAGCTCACACAACAGAAGAAATTGCTGACCTGTATTCAACCATTACAGAATATTCACTTGATGCTCAGTATTTCGGTGAAAAGCTTGCCGAAATGAGAAGCTATGTCAGCGCACAGGGCGGCAGATCCGACAAGGTTATCCTTAACTACCTGTTTGACAGATATAGAAACGGTAACAACTATGCCGGTTCATTCTACGATTACATGTGGTCTTCAGGTGTAGGTACACTTGATTACGACACAATTGAAGACCTTATTAATAAGGTTGGTCTTAAAACCGGTATGGTAGGCGAGGAAAAGATCAAGGAGCTTATGGACGATGCTGTTGCTCAGTTCGACAACATGCTTATTTCAGAAGACCTTGGTACAATTCTCAACTCACTTATCAAGTCAACTGACGAATTCGGTAACGAAACCGGCTTCCTCGGCACATGGGACTATGAATTTGTTGAGCCTAACGGAAAGGTTCATGCTATAGGCACTGAAATCAAAAACCTTCGTGAGTTCCTTGTTAACCTTATTAACGGACTGTTATACGGCGGTCTTCTTCACGATGTCTTCTTCAAGACTCTTATGCCTCTTATCGGTGGTGCTGTTGCCGGTCTTACCCAATCATATGTTGGTTACAGACTTAGTGATATCGTGCCCAGTGCTGCCCGTAAGGCTATTCCTCTTGATCCTCACCATTTCTATCAGAATTACGGTGAACAGCCCTGGTATCAGTTCTTTAACGGCGAGCGCGGCTTCGGTACATATCAGCACGTTATAGATACCATGAAAACTGCTGATACAGACTATGTTTACTACTTCCTTCTCGGTGACGTTTATTGGTCATACTGGGATCAGAAATCAGCAGATGTAAACGGCCGTTCAGATCTGAGTCCTGTAGACTGGTCAAACTGGGATTCAAAGAAGGCTTGGAACATTACTAACGAAAAGACCTTCTACGATTCACTTACAGTTGCAACAATCGGTCTTATCAACCCCCTTAATACTCTTGTTACAGGTAGAGAAATTGAACTTACCGGTGCTATCGGTACAATCAATGTTAACCTTAAGCTTTCATCCACAGGTGACGCTCTTTACGACGCTCTCTTCCTTCCTCTTTACAGACTTCTCGGTATTGAGGAATACAGCTCAAGCAATCCTCACGGTTACAGAAGTGCAGACACTATCAAGTCACTTCTTAATATGAGCAGCAGCTACAAGGTTAATGATACAGAATTCCCCTCTAACTACGGTAGAGATGTTTGGGTTGCTATCTTTGATCCTCTTTTCAACTGGATCAACAACGACCTGTTCACAGCTCCCGTATCATCAATCCTTGAAATTCTTCCCAACCTTCTTTGTGCTCTTGAGTACAATCAGCTTATGCCCAAGCTCAGTAATGTTGGTATCAACATTAACGTTCTTGGTATTGCTAACATTCCCATCAGCCTTTCAGATATTATTCTTCCTCTTCTTACAGACCTTGGTCTTGACCTTTCAAACGGTATCAACGGTGTTCTCAGCGGTCTTCTTGGCGCATCAAGAACAAAGACAAGACCCGGCGCTGATGTAAAGGCACTCATGAAGGATGTCCTTGATGAGGACGGAAACAAGATTTATGACCTTTACAATAAGGACGGAAATGTAATCCAGTACAATGTTGATACTGTCAAGCTCGCTGAGACATATCCCAACGGACTTCCCTACGGACAGTATACATCCGTAAGACAGGAACTTTACTGTGACGATAACGGCTACTACTATACAAATCTCGGTCTTCTCACTCAGACTCTCTTCGGAGCAGCAGGCGAAGGTCTGCTTGACATGCTTGAGTGGAAGGGTGACAAGGGCTCAATAGCACTTGATATTCACGTAAACCGTCTTATGGCAATGGGTACTCCTGCTGAGACCCCGATGACAGGTTGTCAGACTTCATGGACAAACTACCACCTCAACATCGACACAGGTGACACACTTCTGACACTCTTCCGTTGGCTTATGAATGACGGTGTTATCATTCAGCTTATGCCTCTTCTTGGCGGCTTGCTGGGTGGCTCAGGCTCAATTATTGACACAATTCTGCCCATCATCGACGGTCAGGCAGACACAGTTGTTGCTATCCTTGTAACTCTTCTTAACGAATATATCCCCACAGTTTACGATTACAAAGACACAGCTGCTGACGGAACAATGACATGGACCGATTTCGGTGAAGACGGTCAGTTTGTTCTCGGTAAATACCTCGAAGAATCACTTGCAGAAATTCCTGACGGAACCTATATCAATGATGCAGGTGAAAAGGTAACAGCAGCCGGTGCAATTACTGCTGATCCTGAATCAGGTGAAGTTCAGGCTACACGTGAAACAATGATCGGCAAGGCTGACAGAGCAATTAAGAACATTGACGACCTTATAATGGATCTTATTCCCATGCTCGTTCCCATGCTCCTTCCCATGCTTGAAGGTATACTTCCCGAGAACATGGCAGGAATCCTCGAACCTCTTGAAAATATCGGTGAGAATGATACCCTTGCAGATGTTGTTGCAGATGTTATCACATCAAACGATGTTATGCAGCTTCTTGTAACCCTTCTTGTTGGTACAGGCGAGCAGAAGGAAGAAACTCTTGAGGACGGCACAAAGGTTCCTGCATACCAGAAGGATGCAGACGGCAACTATGTTCTTGACGAAAACGGTGACAAAATTCCTGTTATGGATACAGGTCTTCTCGGCGGTATCCTCGGCAGCGGTATTGTTGCAAACCTTCTTCCCGCTCTTGCTGACTTTGATATTGATATCAGACCTATCGGTTTCTATAACGCAGCGGAAGCAGCAGGTAACACTGCTATTACCGGTTGGCTTAATGATTGCTACAATAAGGCAAAGGTAAATGAGCCCACACTTAAAGCTGAAGATATGACATGGGCACATGTAACTGCTCCTGCAGACGGCTACAACTGGTTCTACATGCTCAGCGGCAATGAAAGTGCAGAAGTTAAGGTTGATACCTTCTTTGACGCACTTGAAACACTTCTCACTCCCCTTAATCCCCTTCTTTCCTTCCTGTTCAGCGGTCAGGATATCACTCTTCTTGACGAGCTTACACTTGAAGGACATCCGGGTTATCAGACATCAATAACAATGCTTATTGAGTCACTCGGTTACGGTGATGTTGTTGTTGAAACCAAGAACGGTAAAACATACACTGCTTCAATGAGTGCTAATGATTATCTCACTTATGTTCACGGCAGCACAAATCCCGAAGCTAATAAGACAGGCAGAAACTGGAACACTGTTGAATCACCTCTTGCACCTCTCTTTGCAGCTCTCAGAGCAGTTCTTGTTGGTGACGATGCATCAGGTGAGCTCGGTCTTCTCGAAAGTCCGCTTACTGCACTTCTCTCAAAGCTTCCCAACATTGCATACCTTCTCTATTCATATGAGACAGGTGAAGTAGATGTTAACAATATTCCCTTAAAAACAAATAACCTTGCACAGGCAGTTAAGAACCTTATCTCACCTGTTCTTGAGCTTCTTAACATTATTGACCCTGTTCTTTCAAGAGCACTCGAGCTTGATATCGCAGCTCTTCTTGACGAATTCCTTGATCTTGAAAACACTCTTAACAAGATGATTTCAGATATGGTTGCAGGCTCAGAGCTTGACACAGGTGAAGAAATCATTGTAACAAACTTCATTGACTTCGGTGCACTTGCAACTTACGGTTCAAAGAAGAGCGAGCTGCGCAATTCAAATGTAACAGGTGCCGAAAACGGTAAATTCACCTACTTTGTAGGCTCACCCTCACAGGCTCTTATCACAATTGTACGTTCCATCATGACAGACGACCTTATCATCATGTTCTCTGACATGTTCATGAACTGGTACGCAAAGGCTGAAGAGGGCGAAGAAGTTACAGATGAAATGACTGCAGACTGGGCAAAGGTACGTTCAATTGTTGAAGGTATTTCAAACCGCGCAAGACAGCGTGTTGAACTTGATAACGGTAATTATAACGGTACCGGTGCTGATATTATTGTTGGTATTCTTGTTGACCTTCTTACAGACTATGTTCCTAAGAAGGGCATGAAGATGTTCTATGCTAAGATGGGCATTGCAGGATACAAGAACGATAAGGTAACCGACGCTGAAACCGGCGAGGTTATTGAGAATATCATGCAGAAGTACGGTATCGAGCACGTTCCTTACGATTGGTCAACAATCACTAAGGACGAAAACGGTAATGTTCTCTTCACAAAGGCCGAAGTTGCCGACACACTTGACAGCTTCGACGCAGTTCTTAAGAAGGCTCTTCCCGATGTTATCGGAATTCTCACTTCACAGGGTATCCTTGACCTTTCAAGCCTTGGTATTGAAGGTGGCACAGACGGTGCAACACTCTATGAAGTTCTCACAAAGCTTGTTGAAAACCTTGCATTCAAGGATGAAACAATGACAACAATTGTTAACCTGCTTGTTGGTCTCTTCGGTGGTTCAATCGGCGACTTCCTTCCCATCGTAAGTGAAGCAGGTATAGACATTACTGCTGCTACAGTATATAGAAATGCAGCAGATGACAGCGGTCTTCGTCAGTATATGGGCTACGGCCTTGCTGTTGACGAAAACGGAAAGATTGCTGTTGACGGTGAAAAGCGTGACATCACATGGGCAGACATCTCTGCTGCACACGGTTACCATGCTTATGAATATGACAAGAACGGTAACGTTGTAATGGTTGACGGTCAGCCTAAGTATGCTTACGCTCAGAAGGATGTTCTTGATGCTAAGGGCAACCCCACATACGAGGATGCTGACAAGACAATCAAGATTACAGAAGATGATCTTGACAAGCCCACAATGAAGCTCCTTGCAAGCACCTACGTTCAGGAAACTAAGGACGGCAAGTACGTTTACACTTATAAGACTCTGGACGGTGAAGATGCTGAATATCTCAGCGCATATCAGAATCTTGAAACCTTTGCAGATCCTGTTTACGAAGTTGACGAAAACGGCAACGTAAAGGTTGACGAAAACGGCGACAAGATCATTAAAAAGGACGAAAACGGTAACGAAATCTGGACAAAGTATACACTTAAGGCAGTCTATACTACAGAAAAAATTGCCGGCGCATGGTCATGGAACTTTGATGATGTTGCATCCAAGGGTTACCAGGATCACTTCTATGGCAAGGTAAGCTACTTTATCACTTGCCTTTGGGAAGTTATAGGCGGACTTGAAGACATTCTTGAAGCTCTCTTCTTCGGCGCAGACTCAAATAAAGCAGTTAAGCTCTTTGACACACTTAATATTGAAGGCCAGGACGGCTATGAAGACACAATGCTTCCGCTTCTCAGAGGCTTCGGTCTTGATGCTATCCTCGGCACACTCAACACAACCAAAGCAACAGATGCAGAAGGCAAACCCATCGTTGTTGACGGCAAAGAAATCACAATGCTTGAAGCCCTCAACAATGAACGTAAGGAAATCTACGGTTCAACCGTAAACCTCATCCCCGGCAACCTTGTTAAGGGTAATGACGGTATGAGACGTTCACTCGGTACATGGGTTGATGCACAGGGTAATGTAACAGCATGGTCCTTCGCTGCTGAGCAGGCAGGCGATATTACATTCGATGCAAGCAAGGGTTATAACATGGAAATCTTCCTTAAGGTTATTGTTAACTACATCCTTTACTTCGTTGAAATTCTTGCAACATACCCGATTTCAACTCTTATGGCTGCACTTCCCACACTTGCATACTTTATCACAAGTGACGGTGCAACTGAGATTCTTTCAAACCTTCTCAGCTTCCTTACAGCTCTTACTGACAGACTCGGTCCCGTTCTTTGCATTGATGTTAACGACCTCGGTGCAGGTATCATCGATATGCTTGGTACAAACACATGGACCACCTTCCAGGATATTTTCAAGTACTATCTTGATGAAGACGAAAACAAGGTTTATGACGTAATCACATACGATGAAAACGGCAAGATTATTGCAACTCAGCAGCCTGCTGAATCAACAGGTATCAACTTCTCACAGGCACTTATCTCATTTGTTGCAAACATTAAGATTGACCTTACTTCACTCATGAAGAGCGAAGAAAAGTTCGAACGTACATTGACATACTTTATAGACGGTGATGTTGAAAATCAGGCATGGGCTATGATCAACGCAAATCCGGACGACGAAGAAGTTCTTGAACAGGCAAGAACAATGCGTGCTACAGCTGCTACAAATTGGCTCAAGTCAATTGCAGCTCTCGGTGATCCCTTCGGTGATTCATACACAGATGCCAACGGAACAACACACAATATCCCCGCAGCCTACGAAAACTACGTAAAGATTGACGCATATAACGGTCAGCTTTCAGTAGCCAAGGAAGACATGTTCATGTTTATCCTTGACTTCATCTTCGAAAATACAACATTGAAGGAAGTACTCGGTGCGCTTCTCGGCTATGATCTTACAGATGAAAACGGCTCAGATGCAGAGTTACTCGACGAACTTCTTACAAACGTATTTACAAGCCCTGACAGCATCGTTGACCTTATCGTTGCACTCTTCACAGAGTACACCGTTGCAGATGCTGACAGCGTAGCTCTTATCCCCATCGAAGAATATCACTATGACTTCTACGATGAATACGGTAAGACATATCAGGATATTCTTCCCGAAATTCAGGCAGGCACCTATGCAGGTTCTGAAATTTCACGTGTGAAGACAGCTTATGCAATTGATAACCTTGACAAGCTTGTTGGTACAGTTCTCAACCTGTTCAAGAAGGATCTTGTTAAGGAAGGCGGTCTCTTCTACGGTATCTTCACAGAAGAAGACGACATCAACCTCAAAACAGCTGTTAACGGCCTTCTTGAAGACCTTCTCTTCACAGATGATCTTATCAACAACCTTCTCGGTATGCTTGTAGGCCTTCTTGCAAGTGAAGGCACCGGTGACATTATCGGTATCGTAACAGACATTCTCAAGAGTGCTGCAGGTATTGACATTTCACCCGCTAACTTTGCAGACAACCATCCCGTACTCGCTTCTCTTATCAACAAGGAAGTTGACGGCGAAACCGTTGCAATGACTTGGGCTGAAATTGCTGAAGCTAACAAGCAGTATGAATACAAGTATCAGACCCTTGACGAAGACGGTGAACCTGCTACAAACGATAAGGGTGAACCTGTTTACGCTTCTTACTTCGATAAGTCCGCAACAGCAACAACCACAACTGTTGACTATAAGGGCACAGAAGACGAAGCAGACGATAAGGAAGTAACTCTTATTCCTGTTTACAACCAGAAGCAGGCTCAGAATGCAGACGGCGAATATGAATACTTCTACTATGCATCTGACGCTGCTAAGGAAGATGATGACAGAACATCCTACTTCCACAAGGATGCAGGCAAGACTGAGTATGTAATTCCCGCTTCAGACGAAAATGCTGAAGAGCAGAAGTTCACTCTTACTGCTGTTATGGTTGACGATACAACCAGCCAGAAGACAGCTGTTAAGATTGACGCTGAATGGAACATCGTTGTTGAAGTTGCAGAAAATGCAACTGAAGCTGAAATTGAATCAGCAAGAACACAGTCACGCCAGAACTTCGTAGATGTTCTTTGGGCTATTGTTGATCCTCTTTCACTCATTCTTGAAGTATTCCTTACAGGCGAAAAGCTTTCAATTTACGAAGAAATCAACATCCGTGGCTTTGACGGTTACTCCGGCGTTCTTCTTCCCATTATCAACGCTCTCGGTGCACCCGTATTTGAAAAGGCCGACGGCAGTAAGTACCTTACAAACTATTACGCAAGCCAGGCAGAATATGAAGCAGCTGTTTACGGTTACACTACAACAGACGACCTCGGCATTGACGTTGCATATCCCGGAGAGAAGAAGGTTATCCTTCAGTCACTCCTCGATGCAGTATTTGCACTCGTTGATTCACTGTGCGACAGACCTATCTCAACTCTCGCAACACTCCTTCCCTACCTTTCAAGATTCCTTGAAAGCAACGGTATTGATACCATCGTGGGCAACCTTCTTTCACCTGTAACTGCTCTTACAGACATGATCAAGAACGTTTACGATCTTGACATCATGGGACTCATCAAGGGTCTTCTTCAGGGCCTTGCAGCAGGTATGAAGGATCCCGCAGTTGACACTGCAACTGAATATGTTGAACAGCAGATTGACGAAGCTGCAGAAGCTAACGCAAATGCAGGCATCGCTCTTGCAGCTGATGAAAACGATATTCTTGATACTGACAGCGGTATCGACACAAGCAAGCTCACATTCATGGATATCATCTGGGATATCATTGAGAGCGTAAGCATTGACATGGGCGACGGTAAGAAGCTTGTTCTTTCCGAAATTATCTCCGACCGTCTGTTTACAACTTTTGCATCCTGTGCATGGTATAACGATGAAGGTCTCAAGAATGCTGACGGTAAGGATTACGTTACCATCAGAGTTCCCGAATATAACAGCACTGACATTAACCTCAGCACTGTTGTAACTGCAGAAAAGGTAACTGACTACTATGTAGACCGTGAAACTGTTCTTCTTGCAGTTCTTGACACACTCCTCTTCCAGGAAAGTGTACGTGACCTCATTGCCGGTCTTATCGGTGACTTCGACTTCTCAGACGAAGCTCTCAGAGATATGAAGCCCGCTGAAGATAAGGTTCTTGACACAGACTATCTCCTTCCCGTACTCCTTTACGGTGTATTCATGGACGGTGAAGCTCTTGAAAGACTTCTCATCGACCTGCTCTCATGGTACGATGTAGAATATGCACCTGAAAGAGTGCAGACTCCCACAGGTATGGGCACAGTTCTTCCCAGTGATCAGAATGTTCAGGTTGGCGAAGATACAGTTTCCTATTGGAGCACAACAGGTCTTGACAAGGATGAACTTGAAGAACTTCCCAAGAAGCTTGACGAGCTCATCGCAGCCGTGCTTCCTCTTGTTGGTGAGCTTCTTCCCACCTTCGGTGTAAATCTTGAACTCGACCTTTCAGGCGATTCACTTGAAGATATTGTTGAAAACCTCATCAAGTCACTCTTTGTTGACACCCTTGATGAAACAACCGGCGAAATGAAGAACGGTCTTGCAACAACAATCTTCACACTTCTTGTTAACCTCTTCGGTGCAGGTAAGCTTGACGATATCCTTACAATGGTTTACGAGCTTACAGGCGGCGTTAACGGCGGTATCAACCTTACTCTTGATTACTTCAAGAAGTCATCACCCGCAGTGGCTAAGGTCTTTGAAGACTGCGACACATGGGCAGAAGCTTACGAAGAATACAAGACTAAGATCATATACAACGCTGAAACCGATAAGGTAACATACAAGGTTGATGTTAACAACACACCTGACAATGCAGAAGATGATGTGGAAGTTAAGGATGAAGCTGCAGCAAATGACGGCACATACCTTTACAACACAGATTCAGTAAATAAACCCATCCCTGTATATGCAGAAGATAAAGACGGCAACAAGATTCCCGTATACAAATCATCTGCAACAACAATTACAAACGAATTCGGTACATACTATGTAACCGGCGGCACACCGGCAAAAACAACCGGCGCTGACGGTGAAGAGGTTGTTGAAGAACCCCTTAAGGACACTTATGTAGTTAAGACCGAAGACAATAAAGTTGTTTACGAATACAAGTACGAAGTGAAGCTCACAGGTACCGACAGCTTCGGCGTGAAGACATACGACGACGCTCTCGCACTTCTTGGTGACATCCTCACTCCGCTTGCACCCGTATTCCAGCTCCTGTTCCTTGAAAATGGCGATCTCGTAATCCTTGACGGTATTACAATCTCCGCCGGCGACGGTTATGACCGCTTCGTAATTCCTGTTGCAGAAATGCTCGGAATTAAGATCGAAAAAGATAAGCATGAAGTTGCAGCTCTCACTGATGCAGAATTTGCAGACTTCATTGTTGCAGGCATTGAAAAGCTTATCACAAAGATAGTTTCCTCACCTGTTCAGACTATCGTTGACCTTCTTCCCCAGCTTGTATACTTCATTACCTCCAACGGTCTTGCACAGGCAGTTGAGCAGATGCTCGCTCCTCTTGTAACTCTCATTGACATGGTTAATGACATTGCAGCTAAGGAAATCAACATTGAAGGCAGAACAGAGCCTCTTGTAGCTCTTAATGTTTACGAGCTTCTCACAGGTCTTCTTAAGGATATCGTAGCTCTTCCCGAAGGCACAGACACAGCAGGTGAAATCGTTATGGCTCTTCTCACAGCAGAAGGTCTTGAAGATCTCATCATGGGTCTTGTTATGGACGATAAGGGCACTCCCGAAGATAAGACTGACGACACAACAAAGCTCGGCTTCCTTGACGGTCTGTTCAACAAGCTTGCATCCAAGCTTTGTGCAGCAGGCGAAGTAGAAACAATGCGTTACTTCGGCGCAAGAACCGCAGGCGGTAAGCGTTATGTTGACGGTGCAATTGCAACAAGAGCAAATACACTTGTACAGCTTATCTCTGAAATCGTTCTTGCAGAAGACGGACTTGTCTTTGACATCCTCAAGGTTGCAGGTGTTGACCTTGACGATCCTAAGAATGAAACAATTGCAACTGTTATCAACGGTATTACCGGCGACAACAGATACAACATTCTTGAAGTGCTTCTCAACTACTTCTATCACTACGATGTTGAAGGCACACTCATTGAGTATCTCTCATTTGATGCTAAGACATACAATTATGAGACCTATACTCCGGATTCAACACTTACCGCACGTAAGGTAAGACGTGCCATCAAGAAGCTCGACCAGGCTATCCTCGGTATTATTCCTGAACTTCTTCCCATGCTTGAAGAAATTGAATTCCTCAAGGGTGCCCTTGATTCACTCAAGGACGAAAACGGCGGATACACAGGCGTAACATTGCAGAAGGTTGTTGAAGCAATCCTTACAGACCTTGCATTCAACAACAAGACCATGGATATGCTCGTTGGCATGATTGTTGGTCTTCTTGGCGGCGACATCGCTGGCACAATTGATTCACTCTCACCTGTTCTTACACAGCTTCTCGATGTAAATCTTCAGCCTGAAGCAGTGGCTTACGGTGCTCAGACATCATCACCTGCACTTTATAAGTTCATCAATGATGCTATAACCGGCACAGAAGCTGCTCGCACAACAATCAAAGAAGATGAACTCGGTGCTATGGTTGCAACAACACGTAATGCAACATGGGCTGACATCGCAGGTTACTACTCCGACTATGCATATTATTACATTGACGCAGTAGAAACCGGTGCAGACACAGAAGAAACAACAGATGACGAAACAACTTATGTAATCAAACAGTACTTTGACAGTAACAAATATGACAACGAAAGCAAGCAGACTATCACTCTTGATGATGACACAACTAAGGAAGTAGTTCTTTACACTTATGCTATCGCAACAGATGCTGACGGTGAAATCATCTGGAGAGCACACGAAGGTGGTAGACCTGAACTTGCACGTATGATGAGCGAAGGCAAGTATGGCTTCAACTGGACATACTCCGTAGCAGACGATCCTGAAACTAAGGACGTAAACGAAGAAAAGAGCTACAGCGGCACAGTATACCTTGCAACAGAAGCAGCTGACACAGCAACTGTTGCAATCGAAGGCAAGGATGTAGTTGTTGACGTTGAAAAGGCTTATGTTGAAGCAGGCATGAAGGTTCTTGGCGCAAGAACCTTTGATTGGGGTCTTGAAGCTGACGGTCTTACCTTCGAACAGAAGAAGGATAAGTTCATAGGCGAGCTTTACGGTATCGTTAAGGCTGTTGAACCCGTAATCAACTTCCTGTTCCACGGCACAGATATCACTATCTCTTCAACAATCGACGGTAAGAAGGTTGATGCTATCACAATCAAGGGCGGTAAGGGCTATCAGTATGCACTTCTTCCGCTGCTTAAGGCTCTTGCAGCTGACCAGGTAGCAAGCAATCCTCTCACAACAGCTAAGGAATACAGTGACGGTATCAACACCGCACTTACTCTCAGCGCTATTGTTGACGGTGTATACAACATTGTTGAAAACCTTTCAGCAGGTCCTCTTGAATACATCCTCACACTTCTTCCCTCACTTTCATACTTCATTTCTTCAAACGGTGTAGAGCTCTTCATCAAGAATCTCGTTTCACCCGTATTCGCACTTCTCGATGTTGCTGAACCCGCAGTAGGCGCTCTTCTTGACGACCTTCTCGGCGGTCTCCTCAGCCCGATGATCGGTGAATACATGCCTGCAGACGCAGAGTATATAATCGATACAAACGATAAGGGCGAAGAATACAAGAAGTATACCCTCGATCAGATTCTTCAGATTGCAGGTTCAGACGGCAGCAACCTTGTTGCTATCCTCAACAAGATTCTCACAGGTATACTTGTTAAGACTCCTGATGGCGTAACCGCAGAAGTAGTTGAAATTCTTCCTGCAAACTTCTTCTCAGAATATGTGGCTTATGCAGTTGATGCAGGCGTTAAGTCAGCAGATGCTAAGACCTACTACGAACTTGAGGTTATCAAGGACGGCAGTAAGTACGGTGAAGTCGGCGACGTAATCAAGCTTGCACAGGCTGACTATAACGAAGAAAGAGATGCTGAATACCTCAAGCTTCGCGGCACACGTTATGTTGTTGATACATTCTCAGTTGATATTGCAGATTCACTTGTATACCTTCTTGAAAACGTTCTTACAGAACAGCTTCTTACAGAAGTTGCAGGTCTTATGGACGTTAAGGTTGACGGTACAGCTGACAAGAAGGATATCGTTGCAACACTTCTTATGAACCTCATCAACGGTGAAAACAACGGTCTCACAATTACTGAAATCCTTGTTTCACTCTTCGAAGGTTATAAGGTAGAATATGCTGAGCTCAACGGTATTTACATTGATATCGACCACAGCACTCAGACTGAGGCTGCTGATATCCCTGTAACTCTCGACGATCTTATCAATAAGGCTCTTCCCGCAGTTCTCCCGCTTCTTGCAGGTGAAAATGTTGAAGAAGGCTCACTTATGGATATTCTCAGCTCTTCACTTGAAGGCTTTGATCCCACAACAACTACAACCGAAACCTCAATCGGTAAGGTTCTCGATGCACTCATTGAATCCTTCCTGACTGACGACATGGTACGTGGCGTTGTTGAAATGCTTGTAGGCGTTCTCGGTAACGAAACAATCGATATGGTTCTTGACCTTATCAAGATTGGTGACCACAAGCTCACAGCTGACGAATACCTCGAACAGATTCAGAAGCACTTTGAAAATAAGGATAAGTATGCACAGGCAGTTGCAGCAGTAACAGCTATCATCGGCACAGCCGACACATGGGCAGAAGTTGCTGCAAACAACACCAAGTATGTATACACTTACGAAATCGAAGCAGCAACCGCTGATAAGGAAGCTGTTCTCGGCACATACTACTCAACCGATGCTAAGCTTGATAACACATCAGTAGAAATTGACGGAACAAGCTATGACCTTAAGGCCAAGATTGAAGAAATCAAGGACGCTGACGGTAAGGTTACAGGCACTAAGCATGCAACCGCTATCAAGGTTGACGAATCACTCAGCTTTGGTATTAAGGATTCAGATGATAAGCTCAATGCTCTCATCGATGCATTCACAGTTCTTATTGAACCCGTAGCAGAAGTTCTCCAGCTTGTTCTTCAGGGCAAGACTCTCACTCTTCTCTCATCCAATGGCGAATATGTCGGTGACTTTGATGCTGACGTAGCAGGCGCAAAGGATAACGATGACAGAGCAGAAGAAATCACTTCCGGCGTAATCATGGGTGACGGTTATATCGAAATCCGCGGTTCAAAGGGCTATGAAGAAGGTCTCCTTGCTCTTGCTGAAGCTATCTTCGGCGACATCAAGAACAATGCAGAGCTTTCCGCTAAGATTCCTTCAGGCGAAACATTCAATGGTTACAATAACATCGAAGATATTCTCGGTGCAGTTGTAAATATCATTATGGCTCTTGTTGACGGTCTCAAGTCAGGTCCCGTAACCTTCCTTGCTGACCACCTTGCAGGTCTTCTCTACTTCCTTGTAAGTGACAACGTTGCTGACCTTGTTGACAACGTACTTGCACTTGCTAACGGCTTGTTCAAGGTAGTAGCACCTGTAACAGGTACTGATGACCTTCTCGGTCTTCTTGGTCTTGACCTCAGCATTCTCAAGCTCGAAAAGCTTCTTGAAACAATCAACAAGCTTCTCGCAGATAACAATATCGACCTCGAAATCACACCTGAAATGCTTCAGAAGCTTGTTGCACTCATCGGTGATTACGCAGTTATCGATTCACTCAGATCCTCAGCTAACTCCGCTGTTATTGACGGCAACGGCAATTATGTTGACAAGAACGGCAACATTATTACTGACCTCGAAGCAGAAGGCGTTAAGGGCAAGCTTACAACAGTTGTAGGCTCAAGAGCATACTTCGTTGACGGTCTTCTGACCTTCGCAATTGAAGAAGTTCTTCCCGCATTTGAGGATAAGGAAAACGCAGATGCCATCATTAACATGATCATCGCTGAGCTTTCAAAGGAAGGCGCAGTTGCAGGCGTTATCGAATTCCTTCAGACTCTCACAGCTGACTATGTTGTTGAATACTTTGCAATTGAAGATCCTGAAGTTGCACTTAAGAAGATTCAGGTTCTCTATGAATCAGAAGTTCACTCAGTATCCAAGGCAACAACACAGAAGGCTATCACGAACCTTGACAAACTCATCAAAGAAATTCTTCCTCTCGTAGGTCTTGAAGGCTCACTTCAGGATCTTGTGGCAGACTTCGTTCTTACAGATGACATTGCTAACACAATCGCAGGTCTTCTCGTATCACTTCTCGGTGGTCTTAACGAATCTGCAAACGATATCATCAACCTTGTTGAAAAAGCTCTCGGCGAAGATATCAAGATTGACGTTGAATCCTATAAGGATATCGAAATTCTTGAAGACTTCTTCGGCGATGCTGAAACATGGGCAGATGTAGTTGATATGTATACCAAGTATGCATACACCTACACAATTCCTGCTGACGCTTCAGTTGAAGGCTCAACAGACGAAGTTGTAACTGTATATCTTGACACAGCAGACGAACACGAAGTAACCGTAGGCGAAGGCAACGATGCAATCGTTTATGCAGTTGAACCTGCATACGTTCAGGAAACATCACCGGAAGGCAACCCGTACTACATGATTGATATGGGTAGCTTCACACTCAAGCTCGGTGTTGTAGATGCATCCTCCGTAACTGTTGCTAAGGACGGCAGCGTTAAGGTTAAGATTAGCGGTGAAAACGGCACAACTAAGGAATATGATGCAGAACCTGTTTACACAGACGTTCAGGCAACAAAGGTTGTTGTTGACCACGAATGGGGCATTGCAGACGAAACCTCAATCGATAAGAAGATTGAAAAGTTTGTAAGCATCCTCACAGCATTCCTTACACCTGTTGACTTCATCCTTGAGGTTCTCCTTGCAGGCGGTGTATATGAATTCAATCCTGATGTTCCCGCATACGGAGACAGCCTCAGCGTATTTGATGAAATCAAGATTATGGGCGGCTCAGGCTACAACTATGCAATTCTTCCTCTCATGGAAGCTCTCGGCATGACAGAAGATGACGGTCTTCTCACTCAGGCTGAATATGAAGAAACAATCGAAACTAAGGGCGCACTCGGCTACATCCTTGAGACTCTTCTTAAGTATGTTGTAAGTGGTCTTGACACTCCGATTGACTTCGTTCTCAACCTTCTCGGTTCACTTTCACACACAATAAGCAAGAACGGTCTTACAACAATCGTTTCCAACCTTATTGCTCCCGTAAGTGAAATCATCAGAGCTATCGAAGACGTTCTTCCCGTAGCTATCATTATTGAACTTAACGCACTCTTCGAAGAAGGCGCAGAAATCTTCAGCTTCTACATCGGTGACGATGTTGCAGCTAACGGTGCAAACGTAGGTCTTACAATTGACCTTGATGCAACAACACTTGAAGATCTTATCGTTAAGGCTCTCAATAAGTTTGCTCCCGACCTTAAGCACCTTGAGCTCCGCTTTGCAGACCTTGCTGCAGGCGCAGCTGTAACAAATGAAGACGGCACAATCAAGCCCGTTGCTTCACTTGTAGATCCCGATTGGGATATCCTTCTCGGAACATGGGGAACAAATATCGAAATAGACACTGCTGATATGCTCATCACTCTGTTCGATATGCTCCTCACAACAGATACAATCAACGATATTCTCGGTATGCTCAAGGTTAACCTTGATGACCTTCTTAAGGATCTTCCTGAGGTTAAGGACATCGTTAACACAGCTATCGAAAATCCCGCTGCAGTTGTTGATGCTATAATCAAGCTTCTTGCAAGTGACTATGTTGTTTCACAGGCTAAGGTTCTCTTCGACCTTATCGGCAAGACAGATTATGACTATGCTAAGAAGGACGTTGTTAACAAGACAACCGTAACTCAGGCAATCAACAAGCTCGACGCAGTTCTCAACAATGCTATTGCTCCTGTTCTCGATATCCTTGGTGATATGGACAACATGCCCGCACTCATTGCTGACATCGCTGCTTCCGGCGCAACTGACAGCATCGGCTCATTGCTCAACTGGTTCCTCAACGAAAACATCTTCACTGATGACATCATCAATATGCTTCTCGGTCTCATCGTAGGTCTCCTCGGTGGTATGGACGCTAAGACATTCGATCTCATCAGCAACCTTGTTAACGAAATCCTCGGTATCCAGCTTGATCCCGCAGGCTTCGCACAGGAAATTGCAGATGCAGGAATCACAGACAGCAAGATTAAGGCATACCTTGCAACAATCCAGCCCGCTGATAAGGACGCAGGTCTCACATGGGCAGACGTTGCAAATGCTAACATGAAATATGTATATACCTACACTGTTCCGGCAACTGAAGAAGGCGCCGAGGATAAGAAGGTAGAAGTGTACCTTGACACAGATAAAGAAACCAAGTATACCGACGAAAACGGTACTGAACAGACCGTAACTCTTGTAACTGAAAAGGTTACTAAGGACGGTAAGGAAGTTGAACAGGCTAAGACAAAGGTAGTAATGGAAAATTACTGGGGTATCACCGGTGATGAAAATGCTAAGGAACTCTTTGTAGACCTTATCCTTGAAATCATTGCTCCCTTCGGTCCCATCCTCGACTGGTTGTTCAGAGGCGCTGACATCACTCTTCTTGTTGACGGCGTAGCTCTTAAGGGCGGCAACGCATACGATAACGTACTCGTTCCTCTCGTTAAGGCTCTCGGCGTTGATATCAAGCCTAACAGCGTACTTGATCCCAGACTTCAGAAGAATGCTATCGTAGTTGTTGAAGAACTTCTTGACGGTATCTTCGCACTTGTTGATAAGATTGCAGCAAATCCGCTTCAGTCAATTATCGACATCGTTGCAGGTCTCTCATACTTCCTTGCATCCAACGGTGTTGCAGAGGCAGTTGACGGTATCCTTGCTCCCATCTTCGGACTTCTCACTGTTGTTGACAGAATCGCTCCCATGAGCTCAATCAACGCACTTCTTGACAAGTTCATCAAGATGGATATCGACGATATTAAGAACATTGCAGGCACAGACGGCTCAGGTCTTGTTACAATGCTCAACGACCTTATCGGTGAATTCGAAATCGTTGACGCAACAGGTAACACAATCAAGGCTAAGCTTCTTCCCGCTGACTTCTTTGTACAGATTGCTAAGCATGCAATTGTTGTTGACACAGACAGCGACGTAGATGTAGGTCTCATCGCAGAGGGCGAATTCGGTTACGAAACTCAGCCCGAACACAAGTATGTGGTTGACTGGACAATTGACAGAGCTGACGCTCTCATGTATGTACTTTCAACAGTATGCACAGATAACTTCCTTAAGGTTCTCTGTGAACTTATCGGCCAGAAGGAAGGCACAGTAGGTCAGATCATTGTAAGCCTTGCAGGTAAGCAGGATAACATTGTTGACATTCTTGTAACTCTCCTTACTGACTACACAATCCAGTACAGCGAACACTCACGCGGTGAAATCGATAAGACTCCTGTTGAGCACATCGCTCCCATGACCGACGAAAACCTTAACCAGGCTCTCGCAGCACTTGATCCCATCATCGGTGCAGTAATCGGTCTTGTAGGTCTTGATGTTGACACACTCCAGAGTCTCCTCGGTGAACTTGTTGAAGGTCTTGACATCGGCAACCTTCTCATGAACCTCCTTGTTCCCGTACTTGCTGACCTTGACATCGGTGAAATCATTGACATCGTTAAGGAAGTAACAAATGTTGAAATTTCACTTGATCCTCAGGCATTCAAGAAGGGCGAATTCGGTTCCAAGCTCAGCGAATACATCGGCTCAGCAAAGACATGGGCTGAAGTTGAAGCTAACTACATGAGATATGTTTACAAGTATGAAACCAAGGCAGCTACAGCAGATGCTAAGGCTGAATACGGCACATACTACTCAGCAGAATCTAACCTTGCCGGTACTGAAATCACTATCGGTGAAGGCGAAGACGCTAAGACATATACACTCGAAAACGCAACAGTAACAAAGACAGCCGAAGACGGTAAGAAGATTTATACCGCTAAGGTTGGCGGCGTGGACCTTATTCTCCACTTTGCTGATGCAGATGTAACAGTTGCTGACGACGGCGCAGTTACAACTAAGATGAACATAAACGGTACAGAAACAGTTGTTGAACTTACTCCTGTTCTTGAACACGAATATGTATTCCACTCAGACTTCAACTGGGATCTCGGTCTCACAGGTGAACACGCATCCTTCGACGGTGTTGTTGCTCTCATCTCTGACCTTCTCTTCCCGCTTGATCAGGTTCTCGGTCTCCTTCTCACAGAAGAACAGCTTATCGTTCTTGAAAGCTATGATGATGAAGGCAACCGTGAAGATATCAGAATCAAGGGTGGTCGCGGCTACAACTATGCAATTATTCCTCTTATGGAAGCTCTCGGCATCGAAGCTATCTCAGAAGCTGAATACATTGAACAGGCCAAGACAAAGGGTCACCTCAACTACATCCTTGATGCAATCATCTCAAAGGTAGAAGACGAACTTCTTGTAACACCTGTTCAGACTCTCCTTTCACTTCTTGCAAATCTCTTCTACTTCGTAGGCTCAGACGGTATCAACAATATCGCTGAAAACCTTCTTGCATTCGCAAACGTTCTTATTGAAAAGATTTCAGCTGTATACCACATCGGTATCCAGATTGACCTTTCAGAACTCGGCGTTGAAGGCGGTTCCGTACTCAGAACAGCTCTCGGCTCAGAAACCGATAAGAACGGCATTAAGGTTCCTGCAGGTATTTCTGTAAACGTTAACCCCGATGACCTCATCAACCTCATCACAGGTCTTCTTGACGGTCTTGAAATCAACGGTGAAAAGCTCAACCTTGCTCTTGAGCTTGACTGGCTTGACATTGCTTCCAAGATGGCAGCAACAGAAACCAGATATCTCTACACTGTAGATAGCTTAGGCATCAACATGTATCTTGCAGATGATGCAGTTACAAAGGCCGAAGACGGTACACTCACAACTAAGATTAACAACGGTACAGAAATTGTTGACCACGTTGTAACTCTTGTTGAAGGTGCAGCTCCCATTGAAGTGCTCATTAAGGTTCCCACAGCTCAGGTAACAGCTGACGGTGAAGAAGCTCAGTGGTACAACATCAAGGGTGATCCTGCAGACACCTTCACAACTCTCATCAAGACAATCCTCACTGAAAACAACACATATGAAATTGCAAAGCTTGTTGAAAGCCTCCTTGCAGGTGTTGACTTCAGCGGTATGGACGGTGTTGACGAAAACGGTGTTGCAAACGATGAAATCAACGTTGTTGGTATTATCGAAGACGTTCTCTACGATCCTAACGGTATCCAGGAACTTCTTGCAGCAGTAGTACTTCTTCTCAGCGGTACTTACGATATCGAAACCCTCGAAACAGCATTCAAGGTATTCAGAGCTCTCACCTACTTCGCAGACGAAAATGCTGAAAACGGCGTGAAGCTTAACAACGCAATTGACAGACTCGACGCTATCATTGCACGTGAAGTACCTTCAATTCTTACAATGTTCATCGATGCTGATTCCGCAACCGGCATCATGAAGACTCTTGTCAATGCAGCAACAGGCGCTGTTGACCTTAAGGATATGGTTGACAACCTTCTTGTTGAACTTGCATTCACAGCAGATAACTATGCTTCACTCATGGAAATGCTTGTTAAGGCAATCGCAGGCTTCCTTACATCAGACCTTGTTGGTACTCTTAAGGATCTCCTCGGCATTGACCTTGCACCTAAGGCATTTGCAAAGGCAACCGGTAATGTTGCACTTGTAAATTATGTAGGCGATGCAGCTACATGGTCAGAAGTATGGGCAAACAACAGCACAGACGGTGTTGCTAACGAATACGACTGGGGCGTAAACGATAAGGATACATTCATCCAGGGTGTACTTTCACTTCTCGTTCCTCTCAATCCTGTTCTTGACTTCATCTTCTGCGGCGGTAAACTTGAACTCCTTGACAAGTCAATCAAACTTCCCGGCGGTAATGCTTATAACACAGCTCTTATCCCGCTGTTTAAGGCACTCGGTGTTGAACTCGAGACAGCCGACAACACCACTGAAGCTCTCGACAAGCTTGTTGCAGGCCTCATTGGTACAAACGGCCTTGTTGATAAGATTGCTAATGCACCTCTCAAGACAGTTCTTGAGCTTGTTGCAGGTCTCAGCTATCTTGTTGCAAACGATAATCTTGAGCCAATCATCAGAAATATCGCAGCTCCCATATTCTCAATCCTCAAGCTCCTTGAACCCGTTATCAGCATGAACCAGATCGACGGTATCCTTGAAGGCTTCATCGGTATGAGCCTTACAGATATCATCGAAATCGGTAACAACGGCGGTGCAAACCTCGTTGCTCTTGTTAACGATCTCCTCGGCGGCTTCCAGGTTAAGAATGATAAGGGCGAAGTTGTTGACACAATCGACGCACTTGAAGACACCTTCTTCATTGAACTTTCACAGTATGCAATTAAGGCAGTTGATCCTACAGAAGACGAAGCCGACTTCGACGGTGATGCCGTAATCAGCAATACTGATGCAATCACATGGAAGGTTGACGCAGGCGAAACTCTCATGTTCATCCTCGACAAGGTTCTTGATGACACATTCCTTCAGGTTCTTGTTGGTAAGATTGCTCCCGATGCAAAACCGGACGACATGCTTGTCTCCATTCTTACCTCACTTGCAAACAAGGAAATGGCACTTGTCGACGTGATCATGATGCTCCTTGAAAATTACACAATTACTTACAATAAGGTTCCGCAGACAGACCTTGACGGTGATGCTGCAGACTACAGTGCCTTTGACCCGAATGATGAAAAGGTTGAAGAAGCACTTCCCGGTGCAATCACTGCACTTGACGGACTTCTTGTTTCCATCCTCGGCCTCCTCGGCACAGACGGAGATCTTGCTTCAATGATCGACGGTCTTGTTGCAGGCGCTGACCTTGGTAACCTTCTTATGAACCTTCTCGTACCTGTTCTTGCAGGTCTCGACATTGACGCAATCCTTGATTACGTTAAGGAACTTACAAACCTTCAGCTTGATATTAACCCGCAGGCATTCGCAAACGATGCATTCGGTTCAGAACTCAAGAACTTCATCGGCGATGCTAAGACATGGGCAGAAGTTGCTGAAAACAACATGAAGTATGTATATACCTATGTTGTTCCCGCAGATCCTGCTGTTGAAGGCTCTAAGGACGAAACCGTAACAGTATACCTTGCTGACGCTGACCTTGACGGTACAATGTACACAGTAGGCGAAGGCGAAAATGCTAAGAAGTATGAGCTTTCAGCTTCCATGGTTCAGGATACTGCTGACGGCAAGAAGGTTTACTCAGCAAAACTCGGTGGCGCAACATTGAAGTTCCACTTTGCTGACGAAGATGTAACAGTTGCTGACGACGGCACAGTTACAACAAAGATTAACCTTAACGGTACAGAAACTGATGTAGTTCTTACACCTGTTATGGTTAAGGAAACAAAGGTTCACGTAGCATACGACTGGAATATGGAAACACTCGCTGACGTTGTGAACTTCGCAGCAGATCTCCTTCTCCCGCTTGATGTTGTATTTGAAATCCTTCTCAGCGGTAAGCAGATCATCGCTCTTGAAGATCAGAACGAAGTAAGACGTGCTGATATCCGTATCAACGGCGGCTACGGTTACAACTATGCAATCATCCCGCTTCTTGAAGCACTCGGTGTTGACGCAGTTGACCAGGCAACCTATGACAGAGAAATCGACGAAAAGTATGAAGGCTCATCACTCAAGTATATCCTTGATGCTATCGTTGGCAGAGTTGGCACAATCCTTGATGCTCCTATCACAGAAGTTCTCGGACTTGTTGCAAACCTCTTCTACTTCATCGGTTCAGAAGGCATCAACACAATCGCAGCTAACCTTATCGCTCCCATCAACGAACTTGTATATGCTGTAAGCGAGGTATATCCCATCGGTGTAAGCGTTGCAGTTGACGGCGAAGGTAAGTTTGCATTCGATTACGATCTCGGCGGCTCAAAGGGTCTCAAGGCTGGCGTTAACATTGACCTGTCAGCAGATGCTCTTTCAAGCCTCATCGGTTCACTCCTTTCAGGTCTTGAAATCGGCGGTAAGAAGCTCGGTCTCACTCTTGATCTTGATTGGCTTGAACTTGCAGCAGCAATGGCTAAGAGAGATGAAAACGGTAACATCATCTACACTGAATCCGCAATGGTTTACGGCTATGCCGATACAACTGTTAAGGGTACAGGTAACGATCCTTACAAGAACATCTCCGGCGATGCAGCTGATACACTTGTAACTCTTCTTAACGCAATTCTTACAGAAGAAAACGTTAAGGTTATCAAGGATCTTGTACTCGGTCTTCTCGGCGATGCAAACCTTGATCCCACAATCGAAGGTCTCCTCAACGACATTCTCAGCGACCGCGGTGCTATCATTAACCTTGTTGGTACCCTCGTTCTCATCCTCACCGGCGAATATGAAATCACTGTTCTCGAAATGATCTTCAAGTTCCTCGGCAAGGCTGACTTCAACGATGTTGAAAATGTTGACACAGCAATTGCTGCATTTGACAGACTCATCGGTAAGGCTGTTCCCAAGATTCTCCCGCTTATCGCAGGTGCAGATGTTGAAGAAGGCTCACTTCTTGACACAATCATGAAGGCAGCTGAAAACGTTCCCGAAGGAAAGGCTGTTCTCAAGCACATCGTTGATACTCTTCTTACAGACATGCTCTTCACAGATGACATGATGAAGACTATCACAGATATGCTCATCAAGCTTCTCGGTGAATCAATCTCCGAAAGCCTTGTAGGCACACTCGGCGATATCCTCGGCATTAACCTTGCTCCCACAGAATTTGCGGCTGCAACAGGCAATGCTCAGCTTATCGAATATGTGAATGTAACAGGCACAGGCACTGACGGTGCAGTTACATGGGCAGACGTTCTCGGCCAGCATAAGGCAGAAGACGGAACAATCGATGCAGTATTCACAGGCGTAAACAACAAGGATGCATTCCTTGGAGCAATCTATGACCTTCTCAAGCCTCTTGAAAGCGTACTTGCATTCCTTCTCCGCGGCGGTAACCTTGAAATTGCTCAGGGTCTCGGCGTTGAAGGCATCATGCTCAAGGGTAACGACGGTTATACAAATGCTATCTGGTACCTGTTCAAGGCACTTGGTCTTGAAGAAATGGGTGCAACATGGGTAGCAGCTGATGAAAACATGACTGCTGTTGACGCTCTCGCACAGACAATCGAGTATGTATTCGTACTTGTTGACGAACTTTGCGAAGCTCCCTTCAACACAATCCTTGTTCTCCTCGGTAACCTCAGCTTCTTCATTGCAAACGGCGGTGTAGAAGTACTCATCAACAACCTTGTATCACCTGTACTTTCACTTGTTGACGCTCTCGGCGGAACAATCTCCAGAGCAGAGCTTGACGCACTTCTTAAGTCACTGACAAAGAATGACATGCTTACCATCAGCGGTATCCTCAATATCGCAGGCGAAAAGGGTGAAGCTCTCGTTGAACTCATCAACGGCATTATCCCCGGCGCTAAGGTATTCGAGCCCGCATACGATGCAAACGGTCAGGTAATTGTTGGCGAATATAAGGAATATACTAAGGAACAGGTTGAAGCAGATAAGACAAATGAATACGCAGAAGTTGAACTTGATGTTATCGGTGCAGACGGTAAGCCCGTAGTAGACGGCGAAGGTAACGCTGTTACAAGAACAACATACTATAAGGTTATCCATGTTCTCACCGCTCTTGACGAAGACTTCTTCGTAGAACTTGCCAAGTATGCAATCGAAGTTGATCAGCCCACAGGTCTTGTTGATCCTGATGATATCGGCGACAAAGTTACTAAGTGGCACGTTGATACAGGCGATACTCTTATGTACATCCTTTCAACTGTACTTTCAGATAACTTCCTCAACATCCTTTGCAACATGCTCGGCCTTGATAAGAACAGCCAGGTAGGCTCAATTGTTACAGGTCTTGCAGGTAAGGAAGAACAGCTTATTGACGTACTTGTATCACTTCTTGCTAAGTATCTTGTTGAATACACACCGTATAAGCAGCCGGTACTTGATAAGATTGATGTAACAAGTGCTGAAACACACGCAAACTTCAATGACATCGTTAAGAATCTTGATGCACTTATCCCGACAATTCTCAGCCTTGTAGAAATCGGCGGTAAGAAGTACTCAAGCCTCAACGAGCTTGTTAACGGCTTCATCACAGATGATATTGCTAACATGCTTATGGGCATGCTCACCGAGCTTCTTGCAGGTCTTCCCTCAAAGACAATCGATGACGTTCTCGGTTATGTGAAGGAATTCACAAACCTTGACCTCAACATCGCACCTGCAGCCTTTGCTCTGAACAACCATGGCAGTAAGCTTGCTGAATTCATCGGCGACGCTGAAACATGGGCAGACGTATGGATGGCTCACAGTAAGGAAGCTGATGATCCCGCAACAGCAGATGTTGTTGAACGTGAATATGTACCTTATACCTTTGGTATTACAGGCCTTGCAGACCTTGTAAACCTCGTTGCAGACCTTACTGCTCCTCTTGATCCGATTCTTGCAATCCTTCTCATGGGCGGTCAGGAACGCGCTAAGTTCACAGGTAAGGAAGTTGGCCTTGCAATCAGTGCTCTTGATGAAATCAACATCATGGGTGGTATGGGTTACAACTACGCTATTATCCCGCTTCTTGAACTCCTCGGCATTGATGCAATGAGCCAGGAAGCTTACAAGACAGCTGTTGAAAACAGCTACGGCAGCACACTTAAGCCGATTCTTACACAGCTTGTTGATACAGTCGAAAATGATATCCTTAAGGCTCCCATCAACTGGCTTGCTAAGATTCTTGCAAATCTCTGCTACGTACTCGGCAATGACGATATCGGCACAATTGTTGATAACCTCATCGCTCCTGTTAACCAGCTGATTGAAAAGGTTGACCCGCTGTTCCCGATCGCAATCAATATCGATCTTGGTGCTATCGGCAACGAAACTGAACACTATAAGGTTCTTAACACCTACCTCGGTGTTGAACATCCCGGTGTTGCAGCAGGTATCCACATTGTTGTTAAGGGTACAGACATTGCTAACCTTCTCACAAATCTCCTTGCAAACATCGAAGTTAACGGCAAGCCTCTCGGCATCAAGCTCAACCTCAACTGGCTTGAACTTGCAGCTATGGCAGGTGCTGACGTTAAGGACGACGGTAAGGTAGACTTCGAAAGCACAAATCTCAGCAACAAGTACGACATCTATAATGCTGAATCCTACAGCACAATCAAGGGTGACGCAGCTGACACATTTGTAGCTCTTCTCAAGGTAGTTCTCACTGAAGAAAATGTTGAAGCAGTTCTCGGTGCTCTCAATGTTGAACTCGGTCCTGAAATTGAGAACATCATTGATGAAATCGTTAAGGATCCCTCAAAGATCATTGACATCATCTCTGAAATCCTCGGCGGTAAGCTTTCATACCAGCCGATCCAGAACAGACCCATTACTGTAACAGGTGTTAACTACAACAGTTACTTCACCTTCACTGAACAGAACGCTGACGTTATTGCAAACAACCTTGACATGCTCATCAAGCAGATTCTTGAAGCAGCAGGCCTCGGTTCACTCAGACAGCTTCTTGCTCAGTACATCAGCAACGGTACTGTTAACCAGCTCCTTGACTTACTCGTAGGTCTTCTTGCCGGCGATTCAGTAGGACCCATCCTTTCAACAATCGCAGGTCTTGACCTCGGAATCGAACTTCCGCTTACACTTCCCGCATTCGCAGCTAAGATGAGCGAGCTTGCTGCTACCAGAGATTATCTCAAGGGCGTTGCAGCTCACCTCAACAAGGCAGTTGCTCTTAAGGGCGACGAAGCAACATGGGCAGATGTAACATCATTCCAGGAAGCAAACGTTAACTGGAACGTTGCTAACGGTAACCTGTATGACTTCACAAGAGCTCTTGCAGGCGTACTCACACCGCTCAACGGACTTCTTGAACTTCTCCTTATCGGTGAAGGCAAGGCTCTCGACGTGCTCGGTATTGTACAGATCGGCGGCGGTAACGGTTACGATTACGGTATTATCCCGCTTCTTGAAGCCTTCGGCCTCAAGTCAGACGAAGTTCTCACAAGCAAGGCTTATGCACAGCTTGTAAGTGAAGACGAGACTCAGCTTCTCGGCTACATCCTTAACAGAATTGCATACTTCGCAGACGGACTTCTTGATAATCCTGTTAACAAGCTTCTCACCATCCTTCCGAACCTTGCATATTACTTCTCCAACGAAGGTCTCCTTCTCACAGTGAAGAATCTGCTTGCTCCGGTTTACACACTTGTATCCACAATTACAAGCGTACTTGGTGTGAACCTTGAAAGCTTCCTCAAGCTTGAAGAACTTGTACACAACATCGACCTCGGTATCGTAGTTCTCGGTGCTAAGTACGACTTCAGAATCCCGCAGATCGATTGGTACGGTCTTGCAGCTAAGGGCGGCGACTACGCTCAGGAAGTATCAACATCACGTTCACTTCCTGCAAACTCCTACACTGTTGAAATGCGTGCAGATCAGTATGCAGATTACACAGCTAAGAATCCCGGCGCTGCTCACAAGACAACTCAGAAGAACATCGTAGCAGATAAGGGCGATACACTCACAGTTGTATTCACATGGCTTCTTGAAATGTTCGAAGATCCTCATAACAGAGAAGCTCTCGTTAAGTGGATTGTAGATGCATTTGAACTTGCAAGCGGTGCAGAAGCAACAGTACGTTACGCAGTTAACGAGCTGTTCAACAAGACAGCAGCTTACGATGTACCTGATATCATCGTATCAGCTCTCTTCTCAGCTCTTGGTATGGCTCTTACCCTCGATGCAGCTATCATGGGTGACGTTGCAGTTATCCAGCAGATCTGGAAGGATCTCTTCGGTAACATCGGTAACAACTCCGGTTGCGCATACGGCAGTATCGCAAAGGTTATGGAAGATCTGACCGGTGTCTGGGATGACACAATCGGTTCTGATGAAGACCACGAAGACGCAGTTGAAGATGCAGAAGAATCTCTCAACTGGTTCCAGAGACTTATTAAGAAGATTAAGGAATTCTTTGAAAAGATTTTCAGCATCTTTAAATAAGAATCTGACACGGTCTGAAGCTCAACTGAGCTGAATGAATAAGCTACCCCCACTCCTCAACGGAGTGGGGGCGTTTTTTTATTCTGTCTGCATTTCGTCTCCCTTTTTATCATGAATGGCCATAAGGCTCAGAAAAGCAACAATTTCCTCAGCAGTGGGAAGCTCATCTTTTTTCGGTATCTGTAACCAAAAATGACGTTCCTGTATTTTTTTGCTTTTCAGACCTGCTTTTGCAATTTCTTCGATTGAATGCCGCACTTCCTTTGCAGTTGTATTCATCTCTTTTGCAATTTCTTCAAAAATATCATTGAAATTAAGTATAAGGCATCAACTCCCCTTAACAAATATTTTTGAAGCATCGGGGAAAATTTATACTAATAGATAGACAACAATAAAAAAATGTGCTACAATTCACATTGAATAAAAAAGGAAAGGATCTGTTATAAGATGAAAGACCTTACAAAATACCAGGGTATTATTCCCGCTTTTTATGCCTGCTATGAAGATGACGGCAGTGTATCACCGGAAAGAACAAAGGCTTTTGCACGCTGGCTTCTTGATAAAGGAGTAAAAGGACTTTATGTCTGCGGCTCATCAGGTGAATGCATTTATCAGAGCAAGGAAGAAAGAAAGCTTATTCTTGAAAACGTTATGGAAGCTGTTGGCGGTAAAATGACAATCATTGCTCATGTTGCCTGCAACAACACTGCTGATTCCATGGAGCTTGCAGCTCATGCTGAAAGCCTGGGTGTTGATGCTATTGCTTCAATCCCTCCCATTTATTTCAGACTTCCCGAGGATGCAATCGCACAGTATTGGAATGATATTTCATCAGCAGCCCCCAATACAGATTTTGTAATTTACAATATTCCTCAGCTTGCAGGTGTTTCTCTTACAATGCCTCTTCTTCGTGAAATGCTTAAGAATCCCCGTGTTGTAGGCGTTAAGAATTCATCGATGCCCACTCAGGACATTCAGATGTTCAAGGCTGAAGGCGGTAAGGATATTATCGTTTTCAACGGCCCTGACGAGCAGTTTGTTGCCGGCAGAGCAATCGGCGCAGAAGGCGGAATCGGCGGTACATACGGTGTTATGCCTGAGCTTTTCCTTGAATGTGATAAGCTTATAAAAGAAGGCAACCTTGAAAAGGCAAGAGAAATTCAGTACGCTATCAACGAAATTATTTATGCAATGTGTGCTTGCAAATGTAACATGTATGCTGCTGCAAAAGAGGTGCTCAGACTTCAGGGCATCGATATCGGTGATGCAAGAAAGCCTCTTGTTGGCCTTAAGGAAGAAAGCAAGCCCCTTGCTGCAAATGTAAAGAAAATGATTGACGATGCCAAGGCTAAGTTTTTAGGTGAATGATTATGAATAATGCATATTTAAAAGATGTTCAGAAATGGATGAAGGAAGAGCTCAGCATCTGTGTTGACTTCTGGCTCAAAAACGGCATGGACAAGGAAAACGGCGGCGTTTACACCTGCCTTGACAGAGAGGGAAAAATCTTTTCAACAGATAAGTCCGTATGGATGCAGGGTCGCTGCGGTTGGATTTTTGCATATCTTTGCCATGTTTACGGTGTTAAGGATGAATGGCTTGAAGCTTCAAAATCCTGCCTTGACTTTATGGAAAAATACTGTATCAACCGTGAAGCGGGTGACAGAATGTACTTCACCGTAACAGCCGACGGTAAGCCTCTTCGTCAGAGAAGATACTGCTTCTCTGAAGCCTTCTACTGCATTGCAAACGCAGAGTATTACGGTGTGACAGGTGACAAGGAATGTCTTGAAAGAGCAAGAAAAGCATACAAGATTATCTATGCTCTCAATCACGGTGAAAAGGACCCCACAGGTCTTGGTGCAAAAACAATTCCCGAAACAAGAACAGGCAGAGCTCTTGCAGACCCCATGATTTTCCTCAACACAACAGCAATCATGCGTCGAGTAGACCCCGAAAACAAGGATTTATACGACAAATACAGTGCAGAATGTGTGCATGATATTCTCACATATCATCACAAGCCCGAGCTTAAATGTACCCTTGAAACTGTTGGCACCAACGGTGAATTCATGAGTGAATTCACTGCAGGCAGAGTTGTAAACCCGGGCCACGACATTGAATGTGCATGGTTCCTTATGGAAGAAGCCAACTACCGCGGTGACAAGGCAATTCACGAAAAAGCTCAGGAAATCTTCCGTTTTGCTTTTGACGGAGGCTGGGATAAGGAATACGGCGGACTTCTTTACTTCAAGGACTGTCTCGGTAATCCTCCTGAAGCTTACGAGCATGATATGAAGCTCTGGTGGCCCCATAATGAAATTGTTATTGCTTCACTTATGGCATACAGAGACACAAAGGATGAATATTATTTAGAGTGCTTTAAAAAGTGCTTTGATTACTGTATTGAGTTTTTCTCCGACAGAAAGTTCGGTGAATGGTACGGTTATCTTCGCCGTGACGGCAAGCCTACTGAGCCTGCGTGTAAGGGCAGCACCTTCAAGGGTCCCTTCCATCTTCCCAGAATGCTCATCATGGCAGACACTCTTATCGGTGAAATCACAGAATAAAAGCAAAAAGGGAGTTGAAGGTTTTCAGCTCCCTTATTAAAAATATGAGGTGATATAATGAAAAAAATTGACATCAAAGCTCTTAAAGAAAATGCAGTGTCCCTTTTTGACGATAAATGGGCACTTGTTACGGCAGGTAACATGGAAAGCTACAACACAATGACTGCTTCATGGGGCACTATGGGTGAGCTGTGGAACAAGGATGTGTGCTTTGCTTTTATCAGACCTCAGAGATATACCTATGAATTCATGGAAAGAGAAGAATATTTCACATTGAGCTTTTTCGGTGAGGAATACAGAAAGGCTCTCACCTTCTGCGGAAGAAACAGCGGACGAGACTGTGACAAGGCAAAGGAAACCGGTCTCACAGTTATGGAAATGGGAAAAAGTGTAAGTTTTGAAGAAAGTGAAATTGTGCTTCTTTGCAAAAAGCTTTATATTCAGGATATCAATCCCGATGGCTTTATTGACAAAACAATTGACGCAAGCTGCTATCCCACCAAGGATTACCACAGAATGTATGTGGGCGAAATTATTGAAGCTTATATCAAATAAGAACCCGCCCCGGACCTTGTTGTTTCATAATAAGAAATACGGTACTTGCAAAAGCACCGTATTTTTTTATTGTAATTATTTTTAGTCAGACAAGCAGTCAACAATTTTGTTTACACATTCTTCCGCTGTCAGGTTTTCGCAATTAACGGTGATGTCTGCGTATTTTTCGTAAAGGGGACACCTTTCATCATAAAGCTCCTTCAGAGTAGTACCTTTTTTCATGGCAACACCTCTTGTGCGGATGTTGGAAAGCCTTTTGGTCAATTCACTCAGGGGTAGTTTCAGATAAACAACGGTGCTGCTTTCCTTCAGCTTTTTCATTGCCTTTTCACCGTAAACAGCACTTCCGCCCGTTGCAATTACACTGTTATGAAAATCACAGTCGGCAATCACATTATTTTCAATTTCAATAAAAGCCTTTCTGCCCTGATTTTCAATTATATCACACAGACTGCAGGAATACTTTTTCTGAATAATAAGGTCTGTGTCAACAAAATCTGAAAGCAGAGTTTTTGCAAGTAAAACCCCTATTGTGCTTTTTCCGGCACCGGGCATACCGATAAGTACAATGTTTTTCATTTTATCTCCTTAAACTGATTTTTTTAACATTTCGCCCTCAATATTAACATAAAAGGTGCGAAACTGCAAGAGAATAGATAAAAATACACAACAAATGTATTTTTATTCATTATAGTGTATATGAAATATATAAAATTTATAAAAATTGTATATTACCCTTGACAAGTGATACCCAAATATTATACAATTATAAACATCTAAAAAGATAAATTATTTAAACGGAGGAAAAACAAATGAAAAAGATTCTCGCAATTGTTCTTGCTGCTCTCATGCTCTTCACTCTTGCAGCTTGCGCAGGCAACAATCCCACAAGCGGCAACGCAACAGAAGGCAATGCAGACGCAAACAAAGCTGTGATTGAAAACATTACAGCAGGTACAGGCGGTACAACAGGTACATACTATGCATTCACAACAGCTGTAGGTCAGCTTCTCAACACTGACGCCTACAAGTTCACTGTTATTTCAACAGGCGGCTCACAGGCTAACATTGAAATGATCTCAGACGGCGACGCTCAGTTTGCTATCGTTCAGAACGACGTTATGAACTATGCTTATAAGGGCACAAACGGCTTTGCAGAGCCCATCACTGACTTCTCAGTTATCGGATGTGTATATTCAGAAGTTTGCCAGCTTGTTGCAACAAAGGCTTCAGGCATCAAGACTATCGCAGACCTTAAGGGTAAGAGCGTAGCAGTTGGTGACGTTGGTTCAGGTGTTTACTATAACGCAGAACAGATTCTTGCAGCAGCAGGTCTTGATATCGACACTGACATCAAGAAGACAGCAGCTTCCTTCGGCGATTCAGCAACAGCTCTTAAGGACGGCTCAATCGACGCAGCTTTCATCACAGCAGGTACTCCCACAACAGCTATTACAGAGCTTGCAACCTCAACAGACGTTGTTCTTGTTGACCTTGGTGCAGACGTTATTGCAAAGCTTATTAAGGATCATCCCTTCTATGCTGAATATGAAGCAACAAGCGCTGACTACGATTTCATCACAGATCCCGTTAAGACAGTTGCTATCAAGGCTACCTTCATCGCTACAAATGATATGAGCGAAGATCAGGCATACGAAATCACTAAGAACCTTTGGGAAAAGCAGGCTGACATTGCAACTGCTCACGCAAAGGGTAAGGAAATGGATGTTAAGAATGCCGTTGCTCCCGCAGGTGACGTTCCCCTTCATCCCGGCGCAGCAAAATACTATAAGGAAGTTGGCGCAATCGCTGAATAAGCCTTATTTGAAAGCATTTTATAATTATAATTAAGAATCCGTAAATAAATGCTGCATTTATCCTGCAGCATTTATTTTGGGTTATAAAGAAAGATAAAAATACCAGAAGAAAAGGAGGTAAGGTCCGTGGCAGAAAACAAAACAAATTTTATGGATGACCTTGAAACAGTTGATGCCGACGCCATAATGCAGGAATTTGACCGTGAAAGCAATGTGCGTGTTTTCACAGGCTGGAGAAAAACTGTCATTACAGTTCTGATGGCAGGCTTCAGCGTATATATGATTTCAATGGCTCTTCTGTTCCAGAACGCAACAAAATACACAAAGCTTACCACGTTCCTCGCTTTTATAATGTTTATAGGCTATCTTATTTTCCCGGCCTATAAAAAACAGACAAAGAGAATCAATTTCGTTCCGTTTTACGATATAATTCTTGCCGTTGTCGGCGCAGGCTCTTTCCTGTATTACACTGTTTTCCAGGAAGAGATTATTCTTATGTCAAGAAGAATCGGTACTGTTGAAATTATTGTTGCCCTTGTGGCGATTCTTCTGCTTGTTGAGCTTTGCCGAAGAGCGGTAGGTCTTCCCATAATTTTTGTTGCAGGCGCCTTTGTGGTGTATGCGGCAATAAAAGCTTTTGCGGCAAATCCCGATACGGCATTAAGAAATCTTATGTACAGCCTTTTCTATGATGTTGCAAACGGCCTTTTCTCAACTCCCATTTACGTTTGCACAACATTTATTGTACTGTTTATTATTCTCGGTGCCCTTCTTGAAAGAACAGGTATCGGCACATTCTTCGTTGACCTTGCAAACTCAATTGCAGGTTCATCAATCGGCGGCCCTGCAAAGGTTGCAGTTATCTCAAGTGCCCTTGAGGGCATGTATTCAGGCTCATCTGTTGCAAACACAGTTGGCTCAGGCTCAATCACAATCCCCATGATGAAGAAAACCGGTTACAAGCCTGAATTTGCAGCAGCCGTTGAAGCTGCCGCTTCAACAGGCGGACAGATTATGCCTCCCATTATGGGCGCCGCTGCCTTCCTTATGGCAGAAATGACAGAAACTCCCTATGCAACAATTGCAGTTACCGCAATTCTTCCCGCAGTTCTTTATTTCACCGGCATTTTCATGATGATCCATTTTGAAGCAAAGAAGTTAGGCCTCAAAGGTCTTCCCAAAGATGCAATTCCCAACTTCTTCAAGCTTATTTTCAGCAAGGGATATCTTCTCATTCCCATTGTTGTGCTTGTTATTGCAATGAATCACTTCAGTGCAGGTATTTCAGCTTGCTTTGCAATCCTTACCTCACTTATTGTTTCTCTTGTGCCTCATACTAAGCTGGAAAAGAAGGATTTATGGAAATGGGTACTTCCCGTTATTCCTGTTGCCGTACTTTTCGGAATCTGGCTTCCTCTCGGCTCAGCATACATGGCAAAGGCTGTGTTTGCATCAATGGTTGTGTGTGTGCTCCTTTCCTTCCTTACAAAGGACACTGCAACACTTACCCCGAAAATTATTGTTGAATCCCTTGAAAACGGCTCAAAGAATACAGTAGGCGTTGCTGTTGCATGCGGCATGGCAGGTCTTATTTCCGGTGTTGTTACAATGACAGCACTCGGTCAGCTTCTTATTAACACCCTTGTACCCATTGCAGAAAACAGCACCTTCCTTGCACTCTTCCTTACCATGCTTTGCTGTATTGTTCTTGGTATGGGTGTTCCCACAACTGCAAACTATGTTATCATGGCAACAATCACTGCGCCGATTCTTATCAAGATGGGACTTCCTGTTCTTGCAGCGCACATGTTCGTGTTCTATTTCGGTATTGTTGCAGATATCACACCTCCCGTTGCTCTTGCGGCTTACGCAGGCTCGGCTATTGCTAAGAGTAATCCGATGAAAACAGGTGTTACGGCAACAAGACTTGCAATCACTGCCTTCATTGTGCCTTACATTTTTGCATATAGCCCCGACATGCTGTTTATTGACACAGAGTGGTACAGAGTAATTCAGATTATCATAACCTCTCTTATTGGCATTTACGGCGTTTCTGCAGCAATGGAAGGATACATGTTCCTCAAAACTCCCTGGTGGCAGAGACTCATGTGTCTTGCAGGCGGTCTGCTTTGTATCATACCGTCCCTTGCAACGGATATTGTAGGCGTTCTGCTTGTTGTACTTGTAATTGTTATTCAGAAGATTTCTTCCAAAAAGCATCTGAATGCTCCCACTGCATCGGAGCTTCCCGATACGGATACACAGGCAGCATAAATAATAAATAAAACCGGTAATACACAGGTATTACCGGTTTTTATGTTTATATCAGGTGTTTGAAAATGTATCACATACACTTCATGATGAGAGCTTTGATACTGCTTGTTGAAAGGCAGTTCTTTTCATAGGTATAATCATAGAAAAGCTCTCTGTTTTCATCACTGTATTCCATTTGCTTTGAATAAAGCTTACTTTTTTCAACCCATACAGCAAGGTCAGACTTGTTTTCGCACATGGCTTTTATCATAAGAATGGAAACAACACCAAGCTTTACCTTTGAAAGCACCTCACCGTCGAAGGTACCCTTGAGAAAATAACGGAAAAGAAAATATCTCACAAGGTTAAGAATAAATTTTTCTTCGGTTTTGCAGGTGTGGGACAAATAGCATTCACCGCTAAGGCTTTTTTGCAGGCTTTCCGCTTCCTTTGTCCAGCTTTCGTCAATGGGCTCAAAAGAAGAAAATATATTTACAAGCTCTTTCAGGCTGACATTATCAGACAAGGGTATACTCACGCTTTTTTCCATAAGCTCTTGGGCAAGGTGCGGATTATCAATAATAAGCTGAATTTTTTCCGCACTGTCAAGCAAAAGACAAAGCTTTTCCTTCACAGTCAGGTCTTTTTTCTCGGTGATGGAAAAAAGCTCTTCACGGGCAGAAAAAAGTAAAGAAAAAAGCTCTTCGTCAATTTCCTCAGGAGTGTCGTTGACTTCGCTTTGGGCAAAGGTCGTATCCTCAACTGTAAGAATAAGCTTTGCCGCCTCTTCACAGCAAAGACCGACGCCGCCTTCTTTAATGTTGCCGTACCATTCATAGAATCGGGGATGGTCGGAGCAAATCTGACAAAGGTGATTTTCACCGCAGCTTATAATAATGTCGCAAAGATTTTTATCGTTTAAAAAAGGGCAACGCTCATTTTTTAGAATGAAGGAGTTTTCGGATGAAATGTTTTCCCTGAGTCTTCTGCCGAAGTCACCCTTCACTCCGCGGTAAAATTCAGCTGTTTTTTCGTCAATGTCTATTTCCCAGCCAATGCAGCAGTTGTCACTGCACCTGTCAGCACTGCAGGAAAAGGAGCTGTAATATGAAGGAGTTCTGAAAATCATGTTTTTCACTGCTTTCTGAAAGTAAAGGCACCTCTTGTGAGATGCCTTCTTATTTTTATCTTCCGTTATACATTTTTTCGTAGTAATTCATATATTCACCGTTAACAATGCTTTCCCACCAATGCTTGTTTGAAAGGTACCAGTCAACGGTTTTTTTGATGCCGTCTTCAAAGGTTGTTTCGGGATACCAGCCGAGCTCATTTTTGATTTTTGTGGGGTCAATTGCATAACGCATATCATGACCGGGTCTGTCTGTGACATATTTGATAAGGCTTTCATCTCTGCCTAAAATGCCGATAATCTTTTTAACAACCTCAATGTTTGTTCTTTCATTGTGTCCGCCGATGTTGTAAACCTCACCGATTCTGCCCTTGTGAATTATAAGGTCAATTGCCTTGCAGTGGTCTTCAACATAAAGCCAGTCACGGACATTTTTGCCTTCACCGTATACGGGAAGCTCTTTTTTGTGAAGGGCATTGATAATCATAAGAGGTATGAGCTTTTCGGGGAAATGGTAGGGACCGTAATTGTTGCTGCAGCGGCTGATTGTAACAGGCAGGCCGTAGGTGCGGTGGTATGCCATGCAGAGAAGGTCAGCCGAAGCCTTTGAAGCCGAATAAGGTGAGGAAGTGTGAATGGGTGTATCCTCCGTGAAGAACAAATCAGGTCTGTCAAGGGGAAGGTCACCGTAAACCTCATCTGTTGACACCTGATGATAACGGATGCTACCGTATTTTCTGCAAGCGTCAAGGAGCACCTGAGTGCCGAGAATATTTGTTTTAAGAAAAACCTCAGGCTCTTCGATTGAGCGGTCAACATGGCTTTCAGCGGCAAAATTGACAACAGCGTCAAAGCTTTCCTCTTCAAAAAGGCCGTAAACAGCAGCCCTGTCAGTGATATCACCCTTGAAAAAACGGAAGCCTTCGTTTTCCATGGCACCTCTCAGGGTTTCAAGGTTGCCGGCATAGGTGAGCTTATCAATGCACACAATTCTGTAATCAGGGTGCTTTGAGAGCATGTAATATATAAAGTTTGAGCCGATAAAACCGGCGCCGCCTGTAACAAGAATATTCATGGCAGTACCCTCCTTTTGAGTTGAGTTTATTATACAGCTTTCGGTGTGTTTTTTCAAGTCTTATGTCCGCCTTGTGAATTCCTTGCCGCAGTGGGGACATGAAATTTTGATTTTACCTCTGTTTTTCGGCACTCTCAGGGTACGTGAGCAGCCGGGACAGTTATAGTACTTGTGGTCAGTATCCTTCCATTGGGAAAGCTTTTTCATAATGAATTTACGCCATGGCTCACTGAGCTCAAGAAACTTCATGTTTTCCTTTTGTCTTGCAGGAATATTCTTCGACAGAAAACGGATGAGCACAACAAGAAAGGGAATCCATGTAATAAAATGAAAATATCTCACACGCAGAATGGAAAAAACAAAAGTAAGAATACAGCCGAAGGCTGCAATTGCAATGTTGAGGGCATCGTTGCAGGCGTATCTGCCCACAAGGAATTCCCGAAGTTTATTCATCAACAAAGACCGCCTCTTTTCAGTTAAGGTATGTGTATATTATTATTGGTGCTTTAATTATAATTTAAAATCCTTTAAAATGCAAGAGAACACCTTTCAAAGGTTGATTATTTGTTTTTGAAGTAGTATAATAACCTCATGTTTAAATAAAGGACTGGTGAAAATGTCATTTGTAAAAAAATACTTCAAAAGATATTTCGTTGATGCCATGAGCTATATGGCATTGGGCCTGTTTTCGTCTCTTATTGTGGGGCTTATTATAAGTCAGCTTGCGAAAATACCTCATCTTGAAATTCTGGCATCCTTTACGGGAGTGCTTTCAGCCTCGTCTCCTGTTGTGGGTGGTGCAATCGGTGCGGCAATTGCTTACGGACTTAAATCAAAGCCTCTGGTTGTTTTTTCCTGCATTGCAGTCGGTGCCTTCGGCTATGATCTCGGTGGCCCTGTAGGTGCTTATGTTTCTGCTGTTGTTGCAAACGAAATTGCATCCCTTGTGGCAGGTAAAACAAAAATTGATATTGTTGTAACCCCCATTGTAACAATTGTTGCGGGCGGCTTTGTAAGCTCCTTCTGCGGCCCCTTCCTTTCAGATATGATGTCGGGACTCGGTGAAGTTATCAATGCGGCAACACAGCTTCATCCCTTCCCCATGGGCATTGCAGTTTCTGTGCTTGTCGGTCTTGCTCTCACCGCACCTATCAGCTCAGCAGCCTTGTGTATTATGCTGGGTATTGACGGTATTGCGGCAGGTGCGGCAGCTGTGGGCTGTGCGGCGCAAATGGTAGGCTTTGCCGTAACCTCCTTCAAAGCCAACGGTATGGGCGGACTTATTTCTCAGGGCGTTGGCACAAGCATGCTTCAGTTCGGCAATATCATGAAGCGTCCTCAGATTCTTCTTGCTCCCACTCTTGCAGGCGCTATTCTCGGCCCCGTTTCAACCTGTGTGTTCAAAATGACAAATACCCCTGCAGGTGCAGGTATGGGCACAAGCGGACTCGTGGGTCAGTTCGGTGCTTATTCTGCAATGAGTGACAGCTTCGGCACATGGCAGAGCCTTGCTCTGATTGTTTTTATGCATGTTATTGCTCCCGCTGTGCTGAGCCTTGTTCTGCATCTTATTTTCAAAAAAATCGGTCTTGTTAAAGACGAATACCTTAAATTAAAGAAGCCTGAATAAAGGAGAAAAATATGAACGCTTACGATTTTGACGATACCATTTATAAAGGAGACTCCTCCTTGCACTTCTTCCTTTTTTATGTTAAAAAGGAGCCTAAGCTGATAAAGTATCTTCCCAAGGTGCTTTCCATTCTTCGTGATTATCACAAGGAAAAAATTGTGTTTGATGATATCATCAATGAATTCGGCCACATTTTTGAAGCGCATTTCAAGAATATGACACAGGATTTTGACGAGGTTGTAAAGGAATTCTGGGACAAGAACGAAAAAAGGATAAAGCCCTTTTACAAGGAAATTCAGAAGGAAGATGACCTTATTATCACAGCTTCGCCCAATTTTATGGCAAAGGAGATTTGCCGCAGACTTGGCATCAAGCATTGTCTCGGTACTGAGTTCGATGTTGAAACTGGCAAGTTTATAAGAGGCTGTTTCAGAGAAAAGAAAATTGATTTCTTCCTTGAAGCCTTTCCCGACGGTCAGATTGATGATTTTTACACCGATTCAATGAACGATAAATTTCTTTTCCCTTATGCAAAAAGAGTTTTCATGGTCAAGGGAAATAAAATTACACAGATAAAGTAATTATGGAAAGACTGGATAAAATTATTGCCTCTCAGGGCAAATATTCAAGAAGTGAAGTCAAAAAGCTCATAAAGCAGGGAAGATTGACTCTTAACGGTGCAGTGCCGAAAAGCAGTGATGTCAAAATTGACCCTTCGGCTGCAGAAATCAGAATTGACAATGAAAGCTTCAGCTATAAAAAGCATGTTTACATAATGCTCAACAAGCCTAAGGGTATAATTTCCGCAAGTAATGACAAAAGCCGTGAAACCGTTGTTGACCTTGTGCCGTCCACGCTTTTCAGAGAAGGTCTTTTTCCTGCGGGAAGGCTTGACGGTGACACAACGGGCTTTGTGCTTATCACCGATGACGGAGACTTTGCTCACAGAATTCTTTCACCCAAAAACCACATTATGAAAACCTATCATGCAACTCTCAGAGATGAGCTCACCGAGGAGGATATAATTCGCTTCAGGGAAGGTCTTACCCTCGGAGACGGCACTGAGTGCCTTGAAGCTCATGTGCGTGTGCTTGAAAAGGGCGAAAGAAATGTTGCTGAAATTAAAATCTGTGAAGGCAAATACCATCAGGTAAAAAGGATGTTTGCCTCCATCGACAACAAGGTTCTGGAGCTCAGAAGAGTTAAAATGGGCGGACTTGAGCTTGACAGCAGTCTCAATGAGGGCGAATGCAGGGAAATCACCGATGAGGAGCTGAAAAAGATAACCGGGCAGGAATAAGAATATAAGAACATCACGTTGTGTGCGTTGACGCAAAAGCAAGGTGATGTTTTGTTTTTTAGACAGAAAAGCAGGAATTATAAATTAAAAGATTATTTACAAATATGAACAAACCGTGTATAATGAGTCTGTATATAATAATCTGTAAATTTTTGTTCTGTTACGGAGGTAGTATTTATGAAAAGAGCAAAAAAGCTTATCGCAGTTATTCTTTCTGTGTTGATGGTTTTCTCTCTTGTGTCAGTTTGTGCTTCTGCTCAGGAAGCTGAAGAAAGCAAGGAAGTAACAATTGACAAGAGCTTGTTTAAAACAGACTATCCTTACATATTTGTTCACGGTATGGGTGGCTGGGCCCCCGGCAGTGATTACTATGCAACATCACCTTATTGGGGTGGCGGACTTCTCCCCGGCTCTGATGATGACATGATAAGAATTCTCAATGAGCAGGGTGTTGAAGCTTATGCTCCCGCAGTGGGACCTCTCAGCAGTGCATGGGACAGAGCATGTGAGCTTTATGCACAGCTTATGGGTACCGTTGTTGACTACGGTGCAGCACACGCCGAAGCACACGGACATGACAGATACGGCTTCAGCTATGAAGGTAAGGCTATAATGGGTGAGCCCTGGGATATGGAAGAAAAAATCAACCTTGTAGGTCACTCCTTCGGTGGCGCTACCGTACGTCTTTTTGCTTCTCTTCTTGCTTACGGAAGTGAAGAAGAAATGGCTGCAACAGGCAGTGAAACAAGCGGTCTTTTCATCGGCGGCCATGATGCAGTACATTCATGCATCACACTTTCTGCACCCCATAACGGTTCACAGGTTGCAAATCTTCTTTTTGATCCCGGTGTTACAATGTATGCAATTTCCTTTGTACTCAACATGGTAGGTGCATTAATCGGTAACGATTTCATGGTGTTCTCACTTCAGCTCGGTCACTTCGGTCTTACTCCGAAGCAGGGCGAGGATAAGGCGAAAATCGATTTCGGTGCCGTGAAGAACTTCTATAAATCCAACGACAACTGCGGTTATGATATGACTCTCAGAGGTGCTGCAGAGCTTAACGAAAAAATCAAGCTTGCAGAAAATACTTACTATTACTCATACACAACTGCTACAACCGAAACAAACTGCTTCGGTAAACAGCAGCCAATGAAATCTCTTAATCCTATCTTCTATATTTCTTCAGCAATGATAGGAATGACAGAGGGTACAACAATAGACGGCGTTAAAATTGAAGGCGACTGGGCAGTGAATGACGGTATTGTTCCTCTTGCATCGGCTCTTTATCCCACAGTTGATGCTGACACAGCAACAGACTATGAGGACTCCCTTGCCGCAGGTGAAGAAATTTCAAGCGGCAGATGGTATTACACAGACACAATGGTAGGAATGGACCACTTCGATTTCTGCGGCACAGAGGATTACCCCACATCCTTTGAGCAGTTCTATTTTGATATGGTAACAATGGCTAACAGCAGATAAAAACAACAAGCTATAAAGACAAAAAAAGAGTCAGAAGCGTGAACTTCTGACTCTTTGTTTATAGGATGAATTATTCAACAACAGTGTTCAGCCAAACACCCTTATGAACAAAGGTGTAGCCGAGGATACACTTCAGAATATCTGCAGAAAGAACTGCGATATAAAGAGGAACAATGGGCACTGAGGTGAAGCGGCTGAGACAAAATGCAAGGGGTACGGAAATGAGCCACACAAAGCCACTGTCAAAAAGGAAGGTGATAAAGGTTTTTCCGCCTGAACGCAGTGTGAAATAGCAGGCATTTGTGAAAGCCTGAACAGGCATGAAGCAGGCAATTACAATAATAAGAGTTGATGCAAGGCTTCTTACCTCTGCTTCTGTTTTATATATCAGCGGAAAAGCATGTGACAGGCACATCATCACAAGGGCAAAGCCGAGGACAACAGATGTTGCAAAAAGAATCATCCTTTTGCCTGCCTTTCCTGCCTCTTCTTTTTTGTTTGCACCGAGCATCTGGCTGAGGATGATTCCCGTTGCACTGCCGAAGGCAATGAAGGAAACATTGAAAACATTATTAAGTGTGGTCACAATGTTGATTGCCGCCACAACAGAAAGGCCTCTTACGCTGTAGCACTGGTTAAGAAAAGCCATGCCTGCTGACCATAATGCTTCATTTATGAGAAGGGGCATTGAAACAAGAGTAATTTTTTTAATCTGCTGTTTTGTGAGGGTGATTTTGCTGAAAAGTCTTTTTATGAAGGGATATTTGTTTTTGTGGGTATGACTCCACACAACAAGGATTGAGCATTCAATAAAACGGGCAAGCACCGTTGCAATTGCAGCACCTTCAATGCCCAACTCAGGTGCTCCGAAGTGTCCGAAAATAAGAATATAGTTAAAAATAAGATTCACAAAAACAGCGGTTACCGTTGCTATCATGGGAACAACCCTGTCCGTGGTTTCTCTCAATGAGCTTGCATAGGCTGAGGCAATTGCAAAGGGAAGATTGCCCCAGAGCATAATTTTCAGATAGCTTTTACAGTACTGAGTAACGAGGGCTATATCCTCGGGGTTTGAATCGCTCTGAATATAGGCGGAAATGAGGAAATCGCCAAGGGTGATAAAAACCGTAAGGCCTATAATTGTGAGAATAAGTGCGGAAATGAGCTTATACTGCAGGGTGTTTTTAACCCCTTCATTATCTTTTTTGCCGTGAAACTGAGCTGTGAAAATGCCTGCACCGCTCATTGCGCCGAAAATGCACAGATTGAAAACAAAAATCAGCTGATTGACAATTGAAACACCGGTCATCTGCAGAGTTCCGACCTGTCCCACCATGATGTTGTCAAGCATATTTACAAAGTTTGTAACACCGTTCTGAATCATAATCGGAACAGCAACCACAATCATTCTTTTATAATAAGGAAGACCTGATCTGATGTAATTTAACATAAGCGTTACCTTTCATAGCTGAAGAATAAGGGCATAAAAATCCCTCTCAGAACTGAGAGGGGATCTTAATTATGATTTTGGGGTATATATACCGAGCCAATTGCCTGAAAGGAATTCACCGATTTTTGCTGCGACAGCAATGATTTTGTCGATGAAACCCTTGAACACCTTCAGAATGTTGCCCATAGCGCCGCCGAATTCACGCACATCATCTTCTGCGTCTGCAAGGTCGCCGAGATTTTCAGAAACGAAAGCATCAATTTCTTCATCAAGGCTTGATGTGGGAGGAAGTGTTGTGGGCACGTAAGTGTGGGGATGGGTTGCAGGGTTATATTCTGTTTCTGAGGCCGAGGTGTCTGCCGCAGTGCCTGAAACCATTGAGCCTGCCATGAGAATTGCCATAAGGATTGCAATTACGGGAATTATAAATTTGTTACGGATTTTCATTTTCATAAATACTCCTTTACTTTTTAGTTACCTTTTGTATTATACCAAATAATAACAGTCATTGCAATACGCCGACGCCAGAAAAGGAAGTATTTTTTTAAAAAGTTAAACAGTTTCACGATAATGTGTCAATTTTTTGCCGCCACACAGAGCATTGCCCTGTGTGGCTATAACAGCGGCAACGGCTGTTTGGCTGAACCGGCTTCTCAGGGACATTACTGTCACCGGTAACGGTTGCCGCAAAAGCGTAAAAAACCGCTCTCAATTCAGTTTATGCAGTTTCTTACAGATTGACATAAAGGGATTTTCTGGGTTATAATTGTTGAAAGCTTAAAAATGAAAGGACTTTTAACCTATGATAAAAACAGCAGGACTTATTTTTGCAGACACAATGGAATACGGACCCTTCCTTGCATGGGCAAAGGAGAAGGGCGGAAAGGAAAGCGTAAGACGCGGAAACGAAAGCGTTGAGCTCACACTTTCAAAGGACGGAAGAGAGCTGAAAATTATTGGCGTTAAGTGCGGGATCGGTAAGGTTAATGCAGCATCGGCAACAGCTTTTCTCATTTCTGACGACAAGGCAGATTTTATTCTCAATGCAGGTCTTTCAGGCGCTGTTCACGGACTTAAAAGAGAGGATATGGTTGCTGTTACAACATATATTGAATGCGATTTTGACCTGACTGCAATCGGTTACGGTCTCGGAGTGAAGGCTGACGGACAGAAATACCTTTACGAATGCGATGAAAAGCTCCTTTCCCTTGCGCTTCAGAGTGCAGGCATCATTGCGGCAAAGGCAGGCACAGGCGACATCTTCCTTGCTGACCCTGTTAAGAAGGAACTTTTCAAAGAAACCTTCGGTATTGATTGCTTTGACATGGAAACAGCGGCAATTGCAGGCGTTTGTGACAAAAACGGCATCCCCATGCTCTCCCTTCGTAAAATCAGTGACGATGCAGACGGTGATGCATACGAAACCTACCGTGAAATGAACGAAAGACAGGAAGCTTGTCTGACAGAGCTTCTCGGCAATATTCTTGAAAGATACCTTTGTGATAAGGACCTCTGGAGTGAATAAAAATACAAAAAAATGAAAAAATTGACTTGAAAAAAATTTTTTTCGGTAGTATAATAAAATTAAGTATTAACATAGCGGAAGTATGCCCTTTTTTGCTGACTTTATGAGAAAGGGCGAAATCAGGAAAAGGGGATTACGGTTTTGAAAGCAGATTTACATTGTCACACCAAACTTTCAGACGGAACAATGGGCATTGACGATATTATCATTCTTGCCAAAAACAGTGGGGTTACAACTCTCGCCATCACGGACCACGACTGCCTTGCAGGTGTTGTAAGGGCTGAGCTTATCGGCCGCAGATACGGCGTTAATGTTATCCCTGCCGTTGAGTTTTCGGCAACGGATTATAAAAGAGAGTCAAAGGTGCACATTCTGTGTTATCTTCCCGATAAGCCGGAAAGACTTGAGGGTCTGTGCAAAAGCAACTCACTCATAAGAAAAAGAGCAGGTCAGATGATGGTTCTCAAAACAGCCAAAAAGTTCCCTGTTTCTCCTGAATTTATCACAAAATGCTGCCAGGGCTCAACCAACATTTACAAGCAGCACATCATGCAGGCTCTTATGGAAAGTGGCTACACAACAACAATTTTCGGCGACCTTTTCAAAATGCTTTTCTCAAAGGAATCAAGGATGAATGTGCTTATGGACACAAAATACCCTGATCCCGTTGAGGTTATCAAGGCTATACATGAGGCCGGCGGTATTGCAGTTCTTGCACATCCCGGATTTTACGATAATTTCGAGCTGTTTGAGGAGCTTATCCCGGAAGGCCTTGACGGTGTTGAGGTATGGCATCCCGAAAACACTCCCGAGCAGCAGGAAATGCTTATTAAAATTGCTAAAAAGAACGGTCTTGTTATGACGGGTGGCAGCGATTTCCACGGTGCCTTCAATGCATATCCCATAAGATTGGGTGATTACGGACCCGATGAAGATCATCTTAACCAGCTGCTTTCCTATAAAGCAAAAAAACGCAGAAAGCAAAAGAAGCTTGAAGCCGCAGCTGTTGCGGAATAAATCAGAACACAACTGAAGAACGGAGAAAACAATGAGCGAAAACGATGTAAAGATATATCAGAGCAAAAGTGAACTCAACAAAAGCGGAAACGACCTTTCCTCTGCCTTCGATGCGGTTATAGTTCACCGCACAAACGGCAATATCGACAAAGCGAGAGCCTTGGGTGAAAGCCTTGCAACAATCACCCCGTCGGGAAACGGTGAGGGTATTATTGTTGACCTGAAGGATCACCTTGCCCCCAGATATTTTGCGCCGGACATTCTTTATCAGATTAAGGTTTTGCTTGTTTTTGCCTGTGAAACCCTTCTTCAGATTGAAATTCCCGTGTCTGTTGTTTCAACAACGGCAATAACGGCAATGTATAACAAAATCAAAGAGGATTCACCGGGCTTTTATTCAAACATTTCAAACGGTGCCGCCTTCACCTTCTATTACCTTGCAATTCAGAAGGGCGGAGACCTTTCACAGAATATAGGAGATGCCTTTGCAATGCTTTGCTCGGTTAAAAATAAGGAAGGCTTTGTGAACGTGGGTAAAACCGTGTGGAACCTTGCTGTTGATGTTATTGAAAAGGAAATTGACAAGGCAGAGTTTAAGGTTATCACAACAGAATAATTAAAAATCATACCCGAAAAGGTTCGGGATAAGCAACGGACTGAGGGCTGTCTCTCAGTCCGTTTAAATTTATTTTTCGGAGGAGAAAACATGAAAATCAGCGATATTAAGGACATTCTTGAAGCAGAGGTTATCTGCAATACAGACTTACTTGAAAACGAGGTTAAAACAGCCTGCGGAAGTGACATGATGAGTGACGTGCTTGCTTATGTAAAAGAGCAGGCGGCGCTTCTTACCGGACTTGTGAATCCTCAGGTGGTAAGAACTGCCGAAATGATGGACATGCACTGCATTATTTTTGTAAGAGGTAAAAGACCTACCCTTGACATGATTGAAATGGCTGAGGACAGAGATATGGTTATGCTTTGCACTGAGCTTGAAATGTTCACAGCCTGCGGAAAGCTCTATTCTCAGGGGCTGAGGGGAGGCAGCGGAAAATAATGGACAGCATAAAGCTTCATTACATTGTTCCCGGTGACGACTTTACAAGAGCCGGAGCTGCGTCAAGTGATGTAAAGCGTACGCTTAAAGAGCTTGGCGTTTCCCCCTCGGTGATAAGAAACGTATCAATTGCCATGTATGAAGGCGAAATTAATATGGTAATTCATGCAGGCGGCGGGGAAATTGATGTTGAAATTACGGAAAATGAAATCATTATGACTCTTGCTGATGAAGGCCCCGGCATTGAAAACCTTGAGCTTGCAATGAAGGAGGGCTATTCAACAGCCCCCGATAATATCCGTTCACTCGGCTTCGGAGCAGGTATGGGTCTTCCCAATATCAAAAAATACACCGACGAATTCGGCATTGATACAAAGGTCGGTGTCGGCACTACACTTAATCTGAAGGTGTATATTCAATAGTTTAAAAAGGAGACAGTCATGGCTGTAATATTCCATTCGGTACGTCTTGATGCCGATAAATGCCAGGGTTGCACAAACTGTATAAAGCGTTGTCCCACTCAGGCAATAAGAGTAAGAAACAAAAAAGCATACATAATTTCAGACCGTTGCATTGACTGCGGTGAATGTATAAGAGTGTGCCCTCACCATGCAAAATATGCGGTGAGTGAGCACTTTAATGAGCTTGTTGATTATAAATACAGAATTGCCCTTCCTGCACCGGCTCTTTACGGGCAATTCAATAACCTTGAAAATGTGGACTATATTCTCACCGCACTCAAAAAAATGGGCTTTGACGATGTTGTTGAGGTGTCAAAGGCGGCAGAGCTTATCAGTGCTGCAACAAGGGTGATGATGGACAGAGGAGAGCTGCAAAGACCTGTTATTTCCTCTGCCTGTCCTGCAGTTGTAAGACTCATAAGAACAAGATTCCCCAACCTTATAAGCAACCTTCTTCCCACCTGTGCGCCCATTGACCTTGCCACTCAGATTGCAAGGAAAAAGGCAAAGGAAGCAACGGGATACAAGGATGAGGATATCGGTGTGTTTTTTATCACACCCTGCCCTGCAAAAAGAACTGCAATCCGTAACCCCTTATGCCACGAAAACTATGGCATAAACGGTGCCATTGCCATTAAGGACATCTATCCTGTTCTGGTCAGCACCATGGATAAGCTGAACACACAGGAAATTGAGCCGATTAATGAATCGGGTATTATCGGTGTCGGCTGGGCGAGCAGCGGCGGTGAGGCTGCAGGCCTTTTAAAGGAAAGATATCTTGCCGCAGACGGCATTGAAAATGTTATCAATGTTCTTGAAGAGCTTGAGGACGAAAAGCTGAATGACCTTGATTTCATTGAGCTTAACTGTTGCACAGGCGGTTGTGTGGGCGGTGTGCTCACTGTTGAAAACCCCTATGTTGCCAAGGCAAGACTGCAGAGACTTCGCAAATTTATGCCCGTATCCTGCAATACCATCACAGAAGGCTTCAATTGGGATGAAATAAGCTGGACCAAGGAGCTTTCACCCTCACCTGCCATGAAGCTTGCCGATAACGTTATCAAGGCAATGAGAATGATGACAAGGCTTCGTGAAATTGAAGCAGAGCTGCCCGGTCTTGACTGCGGAATATGCGGTGCGCCCTCATGCAGGGCTCTTGCAGAGGATATTGTAAGAGGCTATGCAGAGGAAACGGATTGCGTGCTTCATCACATTCAGGTGGGCGGAAGCGGCAAGGGTGAGGACTGGCTTCCTGCGCCCTTCAGAAACAAGGTTATGAACGAAGTTACAAACGAAGGTGATACAGATGAAGGTTAAGAAATTAAAGGATAATTTGGCTCTGGAGGTTCTCACTCAGGGTGACCTTGAGGCAGAGTGCACCGGATGCTACAGCGGAGATCTGCTTTCATGGGTTATGTCAAAGGCGCGCGCAGGTGACATCTGGCTGACGGTTATGGGCAACATAAACGCTGTTGCAGTGAGTGTGCTTTGTGACTGTGCCTGTATTATCCTTACGGAAAATGCTGCCCTTGACGATACAGCCAAAATCAAGGCTGAAGCACAGGGTGTAACCATTTTACGAAGTGAAAAAGACGCTTATCAGCTGAGCGTTGAAATTTCAAAGCTGATATGAAGGTATATTACGATTTGCATTTACATTCCTGCCTTTCACCCTGCGGCGACAATGAAATGACGCCATATAACCTTGTGAATATGGCAAAGCTTTTCGGCTATGATATTATCGCACTTACAGACCATAACTGCTGCAAAAACTGCGAAAGCGCAGTAAAAATCGGCCAACAAATCGGTGTTACCGTTGTGCCGGGTATGGAGCTTTGCACATCTGAGGAAATCCACTGCGTGTGTCTGTTTCCCGATGTGGACAGGGCGATGGAATTCAGTAATTTTGTAAAAAGCAAAATGCCCCCCGTAAAAAACAAGGAGCATATTTTTGGTGAGCAGCTTGTTATGGACTGTGAAGACGGTGTTGTTGAAAAAGAGGAAATACTTCTAACCACGGCGGCGGATATAAGTATTGAATATCTGCCTGACATCATTGAGCAATATGACGGTGTATGCTACCCTGCCCATATTGACAGAAGCTCTTACAGTATAATTTCAGCTTTGGGCGACTTCAATTCTTATCTTAAGGTGAAGTGCTTTGAGCTTACACCGAATGCTGATGCTGACGAATATCTCAAAAAATATGAGGGCACAAGGGGAAAGACAATTCTCAGAAGCTCTGATGCTCATTATCTTGAAAATATGCGTGAGCCTGAGTTTTGCCTTGACTTACCCGAAAACTCCGCAAGGGCGCTGATTAATTATCTCAAGGCTAACAAATAAAAGCTGTAATGTTAAGGAGGCTCAAAATGACAGAAAAGGAAAGAGCGATACAGTTATTTTTGGAAGGCTACAACTGTTCTCAGGCGGTGTTTGTGGCTTTTTGTGACCGGTTCGGAATTGATGAAAGCACTGCAAAAAAAATAAGCGCAGGTCTCGGCGGCGGCCTTGGAAGACAGCGTGAGGTCTGCGGTGCAGTTTCGGCGGCGAGTATGGTTCTTGGGGCTATTGTTGCGGCACAGGAAGGCGCTGACCAAAAAAGCAAGCAGAAAAATTATGAGCTTGTAAGAGAGCTTTCTGACCGCTTCAGGCAAAGGCATAACAGTATCATCTGCCGTGAAATGCTCAAGGACCTTGCTGTAAACAAGGGTGCTGTACCCGACGAAAGAACAGCTGAGTATTATAAGAAAAGGCCCTGCCTTCGTGTGATTGAGGATGTGGCTGAAATTCTTTCACAGATGCTTGAGGAAAATAAATAAAAACAACCCCACAGCTTTTGGTAACTGTGGGGATAATTTTTTTATTCATCACAATTTTTTTACACTGACCTTACCCTTCGCTTTTTTGTCATCCATGATAACCTCGCCCACAGATGAAGCTTCGATTTCACCCTTGAGAGGATTTTTGATGCTGACAACATGGCTTTTGATTGTGGCATCAACCTCTGACTTTTCAAATGCCAGGTCTGTGTCAATCATTTCGCAGTCAATGAGCTTCAAGCCCTTGCAGTAGCAAAGGGGTTGAGTGCCGATGATTCTGCAGTTTACAAAGGTAACATTTTCGCAGTACCAGCCAAGATATTCACCTTTGACTGTGCTGTTTTTTACCGTAACATTCTTTGCGTGCCAGAAGGCGTCCTTTGTGTCAAGGCTGCAGGAGTCCAATGTTGCATTTTTTATGTACTGAAAGGAGTATTTTCCTTTCATTTTAAGCTCACTGATGCTGAGGTTTTCGGCCCTGAGCATGAAATATTCACTTTCGGCGGTGCAGTTTTTCATTGCGATATCACTGCTTGACCAACCGAATTCGGGGGAAATGATGTCACAGTTTTCCATGGTGATGTCTCTGCACTCTCTGAGGGCCTTTATGCCGTGCATAAGTGTGTTTGAAATTCTTATTTTATCCGAATACCATAAGGCGGCTCTGCATTTTTCCGTAAGCTCACATTTTCTGATTTCAACTCCGATGTCGTGCCAGAAGGGATAGCGCAGATTAAAATAGCAATTCTCCGTCAGAATGCTCCTGCATTCCTTGAAGGCGCTTTCACCGTCAGCTATTCCGTCAAAACGGCAGTTTATTACTTTTGTGTCCGTGGCTTCATAAAAAGCTCTTTCTTCGTCAAAGGTTTTGTTTTCCGTTATATTCATTTCAGCTTTTCCAACCTATCCTGTTTCTTGGTTTTTGTAATAAAGTAAAGGGTGAACATGACAAAGAGAAGTACATTGTGCCCTATCATACAGCCCCATGCACTCACAAGGCCCATAGACAGAAGCTGAGTGCAGATAAAGGTACCTGTAATGCGTACACCCCACATGCCGAGTATATTGAAAATGAAGGGAGTTTTTGTGTTGCCCTCACCCTGAAGCATACCTTCGATGATAATCGATATACCGTAAACCGGCTCTGAAAGTGCAACCATTTTAAGAACAGTTGCACCAAGTCGGATAACCTGAGCATCCTTTGAGAAAATGCTTACCATATCCGACGCAAATATAAACAGCAGACCGCCCGAAACTATCATAAGACCTGCTTCAACAATGTTCATGACAATGGCAAGATCCTTCATCCTTTGCCTGTTCTTAGCACCGAGGGCGTTACCTGTGAGAGTTGCCGCCGCTGCCTGCATACCGTAGCCGGGGATATAGAAGGCGGACTCAACGGTATTTGCAACGGTGTGAGCAGCAGTTGCAACCTCACCCAAGGAGTTTATCATTGAAGCAAAGGCAACATAACCGAGGGACGTGCCGAAGCGCTGGAGCATATTGGGTATTGCCACCTTAAGGCAAGGCTTCAGAACGGACCAATCAGGACGAAGTGAGGTCTTTTGGGGAGAAATCACCTTATGATGCCACAGTGCTACGGTTATTATTATACCGCCGACGGTGTAAGCAAGTGCACTTGCCGCCGCCGCACCGATAACTCCGTAGCCGGCACCCCACACGGTAAAGGTTGAGCCGAAAACACTGACCTGTCTTGTGGGATAAATCCATAAAAAGTTGAAAACAACATTTATCACGTTTACAACTATACCCACTCTCATGGGAGTTTTGCTGTCACCTGCTCCGCGGAGTATGGATGAAAAAATGATGCTTGCAGTGCGGAACAGCATGGGAGTGTAAAGGATGAAGAAGTATTCCGAGGCAATTTGTCTTATATTCTCGTCAACCTGCATCCATATGGGTACGAGGCTGCTCAGTGACAAGGTAATAAGGGTGAAAAGAAGACCTGTAACAACAGCTACAAGAACTGCCTGAGAAGAGGCTTTAACGGCTGCCTGCCTGTTCTTTGCACCGAGAGCCTGAGAAATATAGGAAAGAAAGCCTACGCCCAGGGCAGAAACAGAGCTTCCGATAAGCCAGTTGACAGTGGTTGTGGCACCAACGGCGGCAGTGGCTTGTGTGCCCAGTGAGCCGACCATTGCCGTGTCAATATACTGCACAGCAGTCTGCATCATCTGCTCAAGCATGGTGGGCCACGCAAGTGCCATAATTGCGGGGAGCAAGCCCCATTTGATTTTTCTGAACATTATATTATCTATCCTTAATTTTTTAATGCAATTCAGTATTATACATTATTGAAAAATTAAAAGCAATATTGTTGTGAGATAATGACAGAAGTTAATTTCTGTTTTGAGCTTGCAAACAACTTTACAATTGTATTGTTTCGTGATACAATAATCTGTAACAAGAAGGTAAACGAAGGGAGCTTCATGTATGAACTATCAGGTTTTTTTATCCTTCAAAAACACCAGTAACGGACAAAGCACCATAGACAGTCAGGTTGGTGAAAGCTTGTACGCATATCTTACAAATAAAGGAATCAATGTGTTTTTCAGCAATGTTTCCCTGCTTGAGTTCGGTGAGTCTGCTTATAAGGATGCAATTGACGATGCTCTGGATGAAGTTAATATGATGGTTGTTATCGGCTCTGAACCGGAATACCTTTCGTCTAAATGGTGCAAATACGAATGGCAGAATTATCAGCAGAATCTGCTTGCCAACATTGTAAAAGGCAGCATCATTACATATATAGGTGACATTGACCTGATAAGCGTTCCCACTGCTATCAGACACTATCAGTCCTTCAACATAAAAAGGGACCCTGTTGAAAAAGTCGGCGACTTTGTGATTAAGGCTCTGGAAAGGTTTCAGAACGCAGATTCACAACCGGAAGCAGTAGACAAGGAAGCTGATATTACAAGTGCGGAAGAGTTTACAAAAGGTAAAATAGCCTCTTATTATAATCCTTTGCTTGAAGGAGAGCTGAAAAGGCTTACTCTGCAGGGCAGATTGACAAAAGGCGCTGATACTCCGCCGCTTGAACACCTGAAAGAAATTTTTAAAACAAGGGAAAAGGTTTATATCCTGGACGTAGGCTGCGGATACGGAACAGTTTCGAAGGACAGGTTTTCCGATTGGGAAAACGCCTTTGTTGTAGGTATTGATATTAAACAGCCCGTTCTTGAAAAAGCCCGTCTTTTTAACGACAGTGAAGCTTTTGTTTTTGAAAAAGCTGATATAGATTCTGATTCTTATGTTTCAGATGTTGAAGCGATTATGGAAAAATACAACATTGAGGGATTTGACCTCATTTTCGGTGCTTATGTTCTGCAGCACATCAAGGATCCCGTTAAGTTTTTAAGAAAAAGCAGAGGGCTTCTTAAGTCGGACGGATATGTTCTGTTCAGGAATACGGCAGATAAATCGACCATATCTTACGGTGATGAAGGACTGGTCAAAAAAATTCAGGATAAAACAGAGGAAGCACCGGGAAATGCTAACAGAGATACCGGGCTGCAGTTATATCATCATTTGTACACCACCGGTTACAAACAAATCAAGGTATACGGATATCTGAAGGATATTTCAAATCTCAATTATGACGAGAGAATGGAAATATTCAAGGAACGATTCAGTTGGAGATCAATGTATTTCAAAATGGCACATGAAGAAAACCCCACAAATATTGCCATGAAAAACAGCTATGAATGGATGAAGTTTGCTCTTGAAAAATTAGAAGATTTATTTGGTAATGAGTCCTTCTGGTACGGTGAAACCATCATTAATGTTATGGCTAAAAAGAACAACTGATTGATTAAAAAAGAACGGTACGGAAAATCCATGCCGTTCTTTTTACAAAGAGATAAATTGTAATTTTTTAAAGGAGAAAATTATGAAAGAGAACAAAATACATATAGCTTACGGATTTCATGTGAATTGCTATCATTCTTACCGTGGCGACACAAACGACAATCTCGGCTTCGGCTCGGATATCAGAATTATAAGAAAAATTCTTGATATTCTTACTCAATTCAATGAAAAGGGTATACCTGTAAAGGGTACGTGGGATACGGAAAACTTTTTCTCATTGCAGAAAATACTTCCCGAATATGCCCCTGACATTATTGAGAAAATGAAAGAGCGTGTTGAAAAATACGGTGACGAAAATATCATAATGGGATACAACAACGGTGCACTTTCTGCCATGACAGAGGATGAATTCTGCGAAAGCATCAACCTTGCCCTCACAAACGAAAGCGGAAGCGGCCTTGTTGATATTTTCGGCAAGTGTGAAAAAATTGTCCGTCCTCAGGAGGTTATGTTCACACCTTCTCAGGTAAGCCTTTATAATAAGCTTGGCATTAAGGCTCTTTGCCTTTATTACAGCTGTGTACCCTTTGATGCGTTCAGAACAATAGTGCCGAAGCTTTCAGATGAAGCAGCCTTCAATCCTCTTACCTATACATATAAAAATGAAAGCATGACGGTGATTCCCACTTACAGCAACTCCGATGTCTGTGATGCAGGCTGTCTTCGTGCCTGGGTAAAATCCCTTCGTAAAAAGCAGGAGGAAAATCTTATCAACAGGGATTTGTTCCTGTTTATCAACATGGATGCCGATGCCGTGTTCTGGGAGACTCTCGACCTTGGCCCTCTTAAGGGCAAAATTGCGAACACAGACGGCATTCACGGCCTTGTTGAAGAGGTTGCGGACCTTCCTTATGTTGTTTTTGATACCCCCGGCGGATATCTTGAAAATCACCCTCCCGTGGGAGAAATTGACTTCACTCACGACACTGCCGACGGTAATTTTACGGGGTATGCCTCCTGGGCAGAAAAGCCCTTTAACAGAAAGGTATGGACAAGGCTGGAAAGAGCAAGAGCCATGGCAAAAATTACAGGCGAAAGAGATATGCTTTCTCCTTCTTTCCGAAACAGAGTTCTGCTTCTTTCAACCACTCATTTTGGCCTTGCGACACCTGTGCTGAACATACAAAGGGAAAAAACTGCCCTTGATTTAAGTGATGCTGTTATCCGTGATGAGCTTTCGGCCATGCCCCATGCCCAAAAGCTCACAGTGTATAACACATCGGATTCCTTGTTACAGTGTGTTCAGCTTGAAATATGTAAAAGCATAACAGATATATCCTGTCTTACAGTTGAAGCAGAGCACCTTGATGCTTTTGCTGCAGTGCCTGCTGACAGCAATAACTCATCAGTATTTCTGATGATGAGATTTAAAAAGAAGCTGAAAAAGTATGAAATTGAAATTGGCTTCAACGGCAAAAAGGAAAGGCCTGTTTTCAGGAATCTTCTTGAAACGAACAGACTTTCATTAATGTTTTCCGATAAAGGTAATATTCTTTTTGCTTACAGTGACGGCAGAAAAATAGGAAATGACGAATTTTTGCAGTCCTTCCTTACCTATAACAAAAAGAAGTATAATTTTGAAAAAACAAGGGTTCTGCCCTTAAGCGTTGCAGGTGACGGTGAGGGAATAAGGATTGAGGGTGAAATTCATCTTCCTGATGAAATCAAAGGCGGAAGCTTCACCTATGATTTCTTTAAAACAGGTTTTTGTGATGCTGTTTTTGCAAGAACAACGGTGAATTATCCTTATACTGCGGAAACTACATCTATTTCAACGGAAAACTCTGCTCTCGGAAGATACAGCGACATGAAATGGACTGAGGCAGTGCCGTTTCAGATTACTCCCTTGCTCAGCGGTGATATTTCTGTTATCAAGCGTAATTTTATGGATGATGTATCACACTTCAGGACTCAGACAATTCCCGAATGTGACACCAGAAACAAGGAGCTGGCTTCCTTCAATCATCAGCTTACGGGAGGCTTTGTCGGCCTTTACGATGAAAAGGGCGGTATTATTGTTGCCAACGCAAGACAGGTGCTGTCTTCAATGGCACACTGTCCCATGCGCCTTGAAAAAGATAAAACCGTAAGGATGAACCCATTTGGAACCTATTACGGAAAACAACGGCATCATCACGGCAGGGCAAAGGATCAGATTCTTGACGTGTATACCCTTGTAACCCCTCAGGGCAAGAGTATTGCACCTTCATATAACGGAAGCAGCGAAACTGCAATTTTCGGGCTTTATCCCATGTCGGATAAGGGCCTTTCCCAAGAAGAAAGGGATGAGATTTGTGCCTTTGCAGACGGAGCTGTTGCCGTATCGCCTGAAAACGGTGAAGTCAAGCCCTTCACAAAGGAAAATATATCTGTAAGAGAAGGCACTGCCGACGGTATTGACGAAAAGGATCTCAGAAGTCCTGTTCTTACAGGTATTTCCGGAAACCTCGGAAAATACATTACAAAAGGTTCAAGAGCAATAGGACACATTGTTTTCACTCAGATAAAAGCAAAAAAATAATATGAAAACAACGGCGTTTGGGAAAAATCAAGCCCAAGCTGCCGTTGTTTTTTGCAGTTATGCTGAATGTCGAAAAATGCAGTAACAGATTATCTGTTCTGGTTGTTTTTCTGGTTGTCCTGATTGTTATTGCGGTTGTTCTGATTGTTCTGATTATTGCGGTTGTTCTGGTTGTTCTGGTTGTTCATGTTTTCACCTCCTGAATACTTTGTAAGGATAGTTTGTCACAAATGCGGCAAACTATACATACAGCAAAAAAATCAGAAAGGGAATATTATGCTTTTAATTAAAAACGGTCTATTACACACAATGGAAAAGAATACGCCCATATATGCTGATATACTTATAGATAAAGGAAAAATAAAGAAAATTGCAAAAAACATCAGCACATCTTCACAAGCGGAGGTTTTTGATGCCGCAAACCTGAATGTTTTTCCGGGCTTTATTGATGCTCACAGTCATTTGGGAATTGCGGAAGAAAAAATTTCGGTGCAGAATGATACCAGCAATGAAAACACAAATCCGGTAACGCCTGCAGTAAGAGGCTTAGACAGCATAAATCCCATGGACAGTGCTTTTCACAATGCTGTTGCCGCCGGTGTTACAGGCGTTATGGCAGGGCCGGGAAGCTCAAATGCCGTTGGCGGACAATTCGCTTTTATAAAGACCTACGGAAGATGTATTGATGATATGGTTGTTCTTGCCCCCTGTGCAATAAAAATTGCCTTCGGAGAAAATCCCATGAACTGCTACGGACTTAACGGTAACATGCCTTCAAGCCGCATGGGAATTGCCGCTTTGGTAAGGGAAGAGCTTTTTCGGGCAAAGCAGTATTTTTCTCAAAATCAGCAAAACAGCACGGATTTTACCCTTGAATGCTACAGAGAGCTTTTTGAAAAGAAAATACCCCTTAAAGCACATGCACACCGTACCGATGATATTTTCACGGCAATCAGAATAGCAAAAGAGTTTGACCTTGATCTTACAATTGACCACTGTACAGAGGGACATCTTATTGCAAAAGAAATTGCACAAAGCGGTTTTCCCTGCATTGTGGGGCCATCCCTTGCATCACGCAACAAGGATGAGGTCAGTCAGTCGGATTTCAAAACTGCGGGAGTACTTCACAAAGAAGGAGTGACCGTTGCAATAACTACTGACCATCCTGTTTCAAGAATACAGTATCTGCCATTGTGTGCAGGTATCGCCGCAAAAGAGGGGCTGGGGGAACAGGCTGCCCTCAGGGCAATTACAATTGATGCCGCCCGTATATGCAGGGTAGATAATCGCTTGGGCAGCCTCAAAGAAGGAAAGGATGCCGATATAGTGATTTTTGACGGAAATCCCCTTGAAATAAAGTCCTCCGTTAAGGCTACCGTCATAAACGGTGAAATTGTGTGGAGCAATTAAAAAGCAAAAGCGACACTTTATGATGAGTGTCGCTTTTAATATGGGTTAATTACCTCCCGGACCGTCTTTTCGTTCCCGTGTATCCCTTACTTCAATTTTTCCTTTGATTTGTGACGGCTTAATATGATTGCTTTTACGGTGTTTTCTGTTTTGCTTTTGTTCCTTTTCATCAAAGAATCTTTCGCCCATTGTTTAATTCACTCCCTTCAATTCGCTTAAATCATTTACAGCGGGCATACAGCTGTGGCTTTTGCAAACATAAAAGGTTGTTTTTTTATTTTTGAGGGGATAAGCCTGTGTTTCCTCCTTCAGATGAATTATAGCTGCATCTGAAGGAAGGACATTGTAAAGCTCGGACGGGTCGATATTTTCGCCCTTCACAACGGTAATTTTCATTGCAGGCTCATAATATTCCAGCAAAGCGGTTAAATACATTCCGTGTCCGGCAGGATATTCATAAGCATCTGAAGCAATAAAATCCAACTGTTTTTTTGCTTCTTGTGTGATTTTGCTGTCAGAGGTAAGCAAGGACAGGCGGACAAGGTTATATGCCATTAATGAATTTCCGCTGGGAATGGCACCGTCATAGGTTTCTTTTGGGCGCAGAATAAGCTCTTCACTGCTTTCTGAATACAAAAAGAACCCACCGTTTTTGTCCGAAAAATCTGAAACAGCTTTGTTGCAAAAAAGCTTTGCTTTGTCGATATATGTGTTGTTCCATGTTGCCTTATAAAGATAAAGCTGTGCGAAAATATAGGCTGCATAGTCATCAATGAAGCCCTTAACACCGCGTTTGCCGTCGGTGTGGCTTACAAAGAGGGTGTCATGTTCACACAGGTTTTTTATTATAAAGTCATCAGCCTTTCGGGCGGCATCAAGATATTTTTTGTCACGGCTGTAAAGATAAAGCTCACACATTGCGGCAATCATCAGGCTGTTCCAGAGTGTCAGAATTTTATCATCAAGGTGAAGCCCGTATCTGTTCTTTCTGTAAATTCTTAGTGTAGGAAGAAGTGAATCAAATTGATTTGCCAAAGCATCACTGCGAAGAAGGTTAGGTATATTCTTCCCTTCAAAATTACCTCTGTGGCTTATGTCAAAATGACGGCAAAAAGCTTCTCCTTGTTCTTTTCCCAGAACTCCGGTAATCTCTTCCGGATGAAACAAATAGTATTTTCCTTCTTCTCCGTCGCTGTCGGCATCCTGAGCGCTGTAAAATCCCCCCTCAGGTGAGGCCATTTCACGCAGAATGTAATCGGCAGTTTTTTGTGCAACTTCAAGATACAGAACCTTTTTTGTTATGGAATATGCCTTACAGTATGCAAGAATCAAAAGTGCGTTATCATACAGCATTTTTTCAAAGTGGGGCACAAGAAATTCTTTGTCTGTTGAGTATCGGCAAAAACCGAAGCCTATATGGTCAAAAATGCCGCCACGGTACAGCTGCATAAGGGTGTGCTCTGCCATATGAAGGCAGTGGGGCTTTTTATACCGTTCATAATATGAAAGCAAAAATAAAATGTTGTGGGGTGTGGGAAACTTGGGTGCTTTCCCGAATCCGCCGTGCTTTTCATCGTACAGCAAAGAGAACTGCTTCACAGCGTCCTCTGTCAGTCCTTTGTCAGCAGAGCTGCCGGAGCTCTCTTCTTTTTTCAGGTGACGGATAATATCATCAGCCTGTCTGAAAAGGAAGCTTCGGTCAGTCTCCCATTTATCCTGTATTGCTAAAAGCAATTCTTTGAAGCCAATCATTCTGCCTTGCGATGTTTTGGGAAAGTAGGTGCCTGCAAAAAACGGTTTTTTATCCGGAGTCATAAAAATAGAGGTAGGCCATCCGCCGCTTCCTGTGAATGCCTGACAAACAGACATATACACGCTGTCAATATCAGGTCTTTCTTCTCTGTCAACCTTTACAGATATGAAGTGCTTATTCAGAATATGGGCAATTTCTTCATCCTCAAAGCTCTCGTGGGCAAACACATGGCACCAGTGACATGAGCTGTATCCGATGCTCAGAAAAACAGGCTTATTTTCTTTTTCTGCTTTTTCGAATGCTTCATTACACCATGGGTACCAATCAACCGGGTTATCTTTATGCTGCAAAAGATAAGGGCTTTTTTCGTTGTTCAGTCTGTTACTCAAAATTACACCTCTCAAAAACGGATAGGATTTTTATTTAGCGTTTGCATTTAAAAGTCATTTATGCAAAAACAGGAATGTATTGTTCAAGACTGCATACGCAAAATATAATAACAAAACTAATGGAGGTCTGTTAATGAAACGAAGTGAGATGCCAATCGGCTTTGGAATGGCGCTCAGCCAAAATCCGGAGGCGATGAAAAAATTTGCCATGCTCAGTGAAGATGAAAAACACAGCATTGTTGAAGGTTCACGCTCCGTCAGGTCACAAAGCGAAATGCACAGATATGTTAACAGGATATAACCTGAGCCGCAAAATTAAACAGAAACAAGAAAAATCCGAACACCTTACCGACAAGGTAAGAGTTCGGATTTGTTCGATTATGGTCGAGGCGACAGGGTGCGGGTGTCCGGTGGACACCTCTGTGCACAGCACAGAAGCACCGACCGAGGCGGCAGCCGAGACCTTGAACCTGCGGTATCCTCGGCTTCGCCACCTCTTGCGGTGCCCAAAGTTTCTTTGTGCCTTGGAGCGGCACAGAAACTTTGACCGCTGCGCCATTATCGCCTCGCTTCATCGTCCACCGGACGCGCTTCGGCGATAATGCCCAAAGCAGGCGCCTGCTTTGCTCGCAGGAAACAAAAAAGCAGCACCCTTTCGGATACTGCTGATTTTGGTCGAGGCGACAGGGTGCGGGTGTCCGGTGGACACCTCTGTGCACAGCACAGAAGCACCGACCGAGGCGGCAGCCGAGACCTTGAACCTGCG
>JAZSHC010000027.1:0-27116 GCA_045533065.1 Acutalibacteraceae bacterium | reverse complement strand
CGCGGCTGTTATCTGCATCGAACCCGACCGCCGCCGGTGGCGGATGCAGGGAGGGTGAGATGGCGCAGCGGTCAAAGTTTCTGTGCCGCTCCAAGGCACAAAGAAACTTTGGGTACCGCAAGAGTTGGTGTCACAGGTTCGGGTTGGTTATTTTTTATCTGGCTCGTAGGATTATGTTTTTTAGCTTTGCATCATCGAAGAGTTGAATCAGAGTATTTATTCTTGATTACATTATAGATCTATGTTACAATATAATACAATATAAAGGAGGATGTTTTATGAACGATTATTTTGATGAAAATAAGGTGTACACCAGAACACAAAAATATTTTACTTTTAGTTCGGATAAGGGAATTGAATCGACTGTAAAGGGATTAAAAATTGCAAGTGCAGTTTTTCTTCTAATTGCAGTTTTTGGCTTTTTAGTAAATATTGTTATGGCTATTGAAACTCCTGTGTTAATTTTGGGAGCATTAATTTCGGGAGGATTTTTCGGATTTTTTGGTGTTATGTCAATAAAGCTGTTAAAAAGCATAGGTGGAGAATATGAAAAATTTTTAGTATATGTTGATGAAGAGAGAAAAAAAGATCGGTTAAAGTATGAAAAGTTTAAAAAAGAACACCCTTATTGGGAAGAAGAGCAATTCTATATAAAGATGAGAGATGAAGGAATTGAAAATGTTGATTCTAAGGCAAATATTGCTCGTTTAAAGTTGGTAGCTAAAAATAATGGTATCAAAAAAGCACAAGAAGATTTAATTCGTGATTTTAATATTGGTAAAAGTGAAATTGAACGAATTGAACTTAAAGAGAAAAACAGTAAAACGAGAAAAGAAGAAAGAGCATTGGATGCTGAATATAATAAGTATATAAATCTGATTGGTCGAAAAAAGTCCGAGCAGATTATCGAAGAAAACATCAAGGAATATCAAGCTATAATTTCAGGTTGCAATTCCGATGCTGAATCTGTGATGAATGGCGGTCAGTCTTTTTACTTAAACAGCAGACAGAAGGAAAGCAGTTGGGCAGTTCACGGTGGTATTGCAAGCGGTATTGCAGGAGTGGGAGCAGGTGTTGCTGCTGCGGTTAATACGGAACTGCGCAATATTGAAAAACGTGAACATAATGAAAAAATACTTAACGCAACTGCATCTGTAATTACTATGCAATTGCAACAGATATGGAAAATAAAACATGAGGCTGAAGATGAACTCGAATATTGGGAAAAAGAAAAGGTTAAAAACCAAAAACGCTTGATTGAGAATATAGATGAAAATATATTACTGTCTAAACTCAGACCTGAGGTCATAAAATTTGAAAATTCAGCTACGGGCGCTGTGAAAATCAGTGTTGATGTATATGGAGATTCGAAATTTAAAATCTACGATAATGCAGTAAAGGCGGCAATTGACGGAAGTATAGAGGTTTCTCTTGCAGTCGACGGAGAGGTTGTTGGCACAGCAGTTCGCGTGTTGCCTTATCAGGGTATAAGCTGCAGACAAAACATTGAATTTATCTGCAGAAAAGTTAAAAATCAGGCTGAAGAGTACACATTTATTTTTAAGCCTGTGCATCTTTGGGGCGTAGAGGACAATTAAGTTTGTTTAGAGTGTATTCTTTTTACTGCAAAGCTTAAAGCAACTTAATAGGGTTCAAAATCGGAGTGAGAACATAAAACGGAAAGCACACTTTTTGTGCTTTCTGTTTTGTCATTTCAAGATGAATCAAGTATGTAAAACCGTACTTCAACATACATAACGCAACTCTGATGTGCCATAGGTTACAGCTACGGCTTGACAACGCATTTTTAAAATGATATTATTGCAATGTTGTTAACCTGTGTTGTTGGAGTACAGACACGGGAAAGAAAGTTTTATTTATACTGCTCATAAGGTATAAAACGAGGGGATGTATAATATTGGAAAAAATTACAGTAAAAGAAGCCGCTGCCAGATGGGGCCTCACAGAGAACAAGGTAAGAGAAATGTGCCGCAACGGTGAAATTCCCGGAGCAGAAAAAACTTCTGCCGGCTGGCTGATTCCTGTTGAAAAGGAAGAAAAGAAAGAAGAAAAGCCTCTTAACGAAGTGAAAAAAGAAAGCACTGCAGTGCAGAATACAGAGAAAAAACCGCATCCTGCACAAGCTCAGGTAAAAAAAGCAAACACAGCTCAGGCGGAAAACACAGACCAGCTTTTTAAAAATACGGTTGGCTTTGCAGCTCTGTCTTTTGTGGCTGTTGTGGCTGTTATTGTAGGTATTGGTATAATGATTGCAGGTGAGGCATTCGGCGGCTTTATGACAGCGGCTATTGCCGGATTTTTCTCCTGGCTCTTCATTGCTTGCCTGAAAACTCAGGTTACAGCATCAGCAAAAAGGATTGAAGAAGAAAAGGCCGCAGGCAAGAATTATCTGAAGAAAAAGTATATCCTTGCAGGTGTTGTCGCAGTTTTGTCTGTAAGCTTTATTGCGGTTATAGCAGGCACTATTTACGGTACAAACGAAGCGTCGTACATTAACTATAAGGCTGAAAAAATGCTTGAAGAAGCTGTTGTTGATGAATCAGTTTTCGAAGATCTTGAAGAATTCGATGAGTATTACAGCGAAAAGGATCCGATTGCAAAGCTCTTCTTCTCATATAAGGACGAAATTGAACAGCTCAGAGCTGAGGCTGACGCTTTTGTTGCTGAACGCGCAAAGGAAGTTGAAGAGGGCATAAACAACCTCAAGCCCTGTACAAAGCTTTCCTCCTATGAAGAATATGCAGAAAAGAAAAATGAGATAGATTCTCTCAGACTCAGCGCTGATGACAGCTTTGAAAAAAGAGTACGCAGCCTTGTGACAAATTATGCCGACTATGAAAAATACTGCGAAGATTTTGACTCTCTTTGCAGCAATTACATAAGAAAATGTACTGCCTGCGGCGGTGACGGATCAAGTAGCAGCAGCTGCGGCAGCTGTGGCGGCAGCGGTAAGAAGCTTGTAACATGGTACAGTCAGGGTGACTGGGGTGAAACCAGCTATTCCTCATACACCTGCGGCAGCTGTAACGGAAGCGGAAGGTCAAGAAGAAGCTGCGGCGCTTGCAACAACGGATATATTTATAATTTCGGAAAGTAAAGATTTAAATCTATTGTGCATCGATAAGCTTTTGTTCTTACACAAACACATATCAGCGCAGTATAATTCAGGAGGTAAAAAAATGAACGAAAACAATAATAACGTACAGACAAATTCTGATCTCATATGGAAAACCGCTACACCAAGCTGGTTTATTAAGCATGTAGTAATTTTCTTTCTTCTTTTAGTTGCCGGAATTGCTATGGCAATCGGCGGCCTTGTGCTTCTTGGTGAAACAGTTTTTGGCGGAGTTGCACTGATTGCATTAGGTGCATTCTTTATATGGATATTCGGAACAGGCTTTATCGGGAGCATCAAAAATATCAAAGACAGACTTGAAGAGGATAAAAAGAACGGCGAAAAAGCTCTTAAAAATAAGATCACTGCAGCAATTGCGGTGCTTATCGTTGTTTGCATTATCGGCTCAATCGGCGGGATAATAGGCTACGGTATGTATGAAGCAAGGGGTGTGAACTACAGAGTGAGAACCATGCTTGATACGGAAATCAACGAAAACTGCTTTGATGAAATTGAAGAATACAGGGAATCACTGGCACGTGAAAATGCTTTTGTTCGGAAGTTTGTTTCCAATAAGGCGGCAGTTGAGGAATATATGAACAAGGCAAATGAATTTGCTGATATCAGAGCTACTGAAATTGAAAAAGAAATTGCAGCCATCAAGCCCTGCAAAAAGCTGAAATCTTACGAAGAGTATTCAGAAAGATATGATTTGCTTTACAATCTTACTCTTAACGAAAATGACAACTATGAAACTTGGATAAAGAAAAATGTGGAAAACTATGCCGAGCTTGAAAAGTATATTGAGGATTTCGAGAAGCTTCTGAAGTCCTATGAGGAAGGCTGTACAACATGCGGCGGTGACGGTAAGGTTGCCTGCGGCCTTTGCGGCGGCAGAGGAAGCCGTCAGGTTTATCACACCACACCTAACGGTAAAACCTGGCTTGTTCATCAGGAATGTGCGGTATCCAAAACATGCGGTACATGTGGTGGCGACGGTATCAAATACACGTTTGAATAAAATAACTTAATGCCCGTAACTCCTTTTGGGGTTACGGGCATTTTATACTGTGCTGTATCAGATAAAATTTAACTATTGTGTTCAGCTTGCTGTTTGTGATACAATATGCTTGTAATATACGGAAAAAGGAGAACATTATGAAAACCAAATAAAGAAAAACAGCGAGAGCCAGAGCCTTTGAAGAAAGGCAGCTCACATCCCTTCAGAAGAAATCGGCAAAGGGAACAGGCAGTATGTATTTTTTGCTTCTGCTTTTCATCATTGCCTTTGTGAACATAATTGATGAGGTCACGAGTAACCTTTCCGTTTCAGTGCAGTCATCCTTTGTTACGGAGTTTTTTGTAAACAAGCCCTTCCTCGGTAAATTCTATACCTTTGAAGAGGGACTTTCTCTTCACACCTCTGTAAGTGTTATCAGCTATGTGCTGGGAGCAATAACCCCTTTTTATAAGGCGCTTGCCGATAAATGGGGCAGAAAGCCGCTTTTTGCTATCTCAACACTTGGTATGAGCGTGGGACTTCTTATTATCTATTTTTCACAGAATTATGTTATGTTTCTTCTCGGTTACGCTGTTATCGGTTTCTTCTTTGGCCATGACATACAGATTATCTATATCCTTGAAGAAGCCCCCGATAAATTCAGGGCGGCGATTTACAGCGTGCTCAAGGCTCTCGGAATTTTCGGTGTGGTCTGCATCCCCGTGCTTCGCAATATGCTTATGGGCAATGATGCAACTCAGTGGAGAAAAATTTTTCTTGCTCCCGCCATTGCAGGTATTGTTGCGGCGCTGATGGTTGTTCTTTTTGCAAAGGATACCAAGGTGTTTGTGCGGGAAAGAATCGAATATCTCTCCATTCCCTATGAGGAAAGAATGGAAAGAAAGCTCAGGGAAAAGCAGGAGAAAAAGGCACAGAGAAATCAGTCGGGTGTTTTCAATGCGGTAAAATTCATTTTTGCCAACAGGGATACAAAGCATCTGATAATATCCCACATAATTTTTGATGCAGGTATGCCTGCAATTGCCCTTTATTATGAATCCTCAATGCATATTGCAGGAATGAGCACCGAAGACATAACAAAATCCATGTTTGTTCTGCCGATTGTTTATGCAACTCTTACTCTGTTTTCAGGCTTTATTGCAGACGCTATCGGACGAAAGAAGCTTATTGTGGGTGCAAGTGTGCTTTGTATAACAGGCTTCATACTTTTTGCAGTGGGAATCAACAATCTCTGGAACCCATACCTTATCGGTGGCTTCTGCGGTCTTTATCAGGGCTGCTACTGGATAGGCAGAGACTATATGAACATTATGATGACGGAAAAAGTGCCCACTGATATCAGAGCTTCCGTTGTGGGCGCAGAGGGACTTCTTGTTATTATCGGCCTTGCTGTGGGTTACATACTTGTCATTATCGGTATGCTCAAAATACCCGTATGGCTTACCTGCCTTATTGTTGCCCTGCCTTGCGTTGCAGTTGCCGCAGTTATACTTGCTTCTAGGGTAAGTGAAACAAAGGGCGTAAACCTTGATTCAATAGAATAATTTATTCAGACATCAATAATGATAAGGAGGACTATAAATGAGTAATGAGCTTAAAAGAACTTATGTACCTTTTAAGGATTGGAAGGAAAAATCAAAGCAGATTGAATACACTGAGAAAACACCTCTGCTTGCTCCTGACGGTACCCTGCTTGCAAAGGGCTGGGCAAGAAAGAATGTTTTTGAATATAACAGAGACTATGTTAAAAAAGGCTTAATCAGCCGTAAGGAATGGGACTTCTATACAATCTTTGATGACGAAATGCAGATTCTTGTCAGTTTTGCTAACATCAATATCGGCGGATATGTTGCGGCAAAGCTCGTTAACCTTAAAACCGGTGAAGTGATTTGCGATTCTGTTCAGTATTTTGCCGGTGCAAACAAGCATGTTTCCCATTCAACACCTGATGCTCCTTGCCGCTTTAAGGATAAAATAGGAAAAACGGAATTTGATTTTCACACCAAGGAAACAGAAAGAACCCTTTGGTATAAGGGCTCATATAAGGGTAAGGCCGTTGAAGTTACAGCATCCATGGAAATACCGGAAGGCCTTGAAAGCATCACAACAATCTTCCCCTTTGATGAGGATAAAACAAAATATTTCATGACCACAAAGCAGCTTTGTATGCCTTGCGGCGGCAAGTTCGTTTTCGGTGATTATGTTTATGAATTCTCAAAGGAAAAAGCCTTCTGCTCCCTTGACTGGGGCAGGGTAAACACTGTTCATGAAATGGTGTGGTACTGGGGCAGCGGCAGCCAGTACATAACAGACGAAAAGGGTGAAAAGCATCTTTTCGGCTTTGAAATCACATGGGCAATCGGTAACGAAAGCAATGCCACGGAAACCTGCCTTTTCTATGACGGAAGGGTGCATAAATTCGGTGCAGTTGATGTGGAAAAATTCCCCAAGGGAAGATTTATGGAGCCTTGGAGGTTCATCTCAGAGGACGGAAGATTCAACATGACAATGCAGCCCACTCTCGACAATCACAGTGATGTTGACTTCAAGGTGGGCAGAATGAACTGCCATCAGATTTACGGTATCTGGAACGGTGATGTAACCCTTGACGACGGTACAAAGCTTGAAATCAAGGACTTGTTTACCTTCTGCGAATATGTTGAAAACAGATGGTAATGCAACAATATAAGTTAATATTTAGTAAGAAATATATAAAAAACACTTGTACATCTGATGTTTTTAGTGTATAATGCCATTAAAACCACTAAGGGGGAACGAATATGTCAACATTACCAACAATAAAATATGCAACGAAGAACAGTAATCTGCATTTGCGAGTTGCTGTGGGACATTTTGCCACAAGTAACTGCCACAGTAACTATTACATTGACGTTGTGGCACAAAAAACACGTCTTTCCGAAGCGAGAGCTGTTGCCGAGGCACTGTGCTCATATTATTATGCAGATACGGTAGTTGATACTATTCTGTGCCTTGACGGTACTGAGGTTATAGGCGCATGCCTTGCCGACTGTCTTTCAAGGGGAGACTTTGTAAACATGAATGCCCACAAAACAATTTATGTTGTTACACCTGAAATTACCAGCGGTAACCAGTTTATTTTCCGTGACAATATTGTGCCCATGATAGCAGGCAAGAACGTTATGGTGCTTGCTGTTTCAGTGGCTTCAGGTAAAACGGCTCTGTCTGCTGTTGATGCTGTAAGATATTACGGCGGCAAGGTTTCCGGCGTGTCGGCTATTTTCTCCACAGCAAAGGAATGCGGCGGACTTCCCGTTCGCTCAGTGTTTGACCCCAACGACCTTGAGGATTATCATAGCTACCCCTCACACGAGTGTCCCTTGTGTAAGGCAGGCGTTAAAATCGATGCACTGATAAACAGCCACGGATTTTCAAAGCTTTAAATAACAAAATCCATCCGTTACGGATGGATTTTGTTATTTTATATCCAGCAATTCGTCTGCACTTACTTTATAAAATTCACACAGCTTTTTCAAATCCTCAACAGCAAGCTTTGCCCTGCGCTTTTCAATGTGGTCATAGCCCTGCTGTGATTTGTTGATTACTTTACCAACAGCTTTTTGCGAAAGGTCATTGTCAATTCTGAGCGCAATAAGCTTATCAAGATAATCCATAGTTATCACCTCGTTAAAATCATACAATACTCTGATATTGAGTATTGACAACAACTCAAACATTGAGTATAATATGACTGATATAAGTGACAGACGTTGAATTGCTATACACTTGACAGCATTGTGTCTATAATGTATTATAAAGGTAAGGAAGTTAAAAAGGAGAGAATATTATGGCAAATTTGTTTGGTAACACGCAAAAAAAAGCACCCGCAACCCCGAGGGGAGCCCTTGAAGCAAAGTATAACAACAGTGTTGGTAATTTGCTGCTTGTAATTGCATTCAGCACCATAAATGTTGTGCTGCTTGTTTTAAATGCGGATACTTATTTTCTGTTTTCAGCTTTTATACCCTTCTTCGTTGCTGATTTGGGTATGTATTACACCGGTACATATCCCGAGGAATATTATTATGATGTTGGTGAGGTTGAATTTTTAGATAAGTCATTTCTGATTGTAACAATTGCTATTGCCGTAGTTGTGATTTTGATTTATCTTTTAAGCTGGCTTTTTGCAAGAAAGAAAAAGGTTGGTTGGCTTATTTTTGCAGCGGTACTGTTCTGCATTGACACAGTTGCAATGTTTGTAATTACAGGCTTCAGCACAGATATGATGTTTGATATTCTCTTTCATGTATGGGTAATTTTCAGCCTTATAAACGGTATAGTTACATATTTCAAAATGAAAAAGCTTCCCGAAGAAGAACCGGAAGCTTTGCAAGAGGAAGGAAACGAAGATTATAGCGAGGCACCTGTGCCGGAAAATTCAAGCATTCTCAGGATGGCAGACATGGATGTTAAAGCGAGAACCTTGCTTGAAGCTGAAGCCACCGGTTATCGCATTGTTTACCGCAGGGTGAAAAAAACCAATGAGCTTGTGGTTAACGGCAGGGTATATGATGAATATGAGGCCTTGGTTGAGCTTCCGCACAGTCTTACTGCTGTAATCGACGGTCATAAAATTGAAGCACGGTGTGATGAAACAAGTCACATGTATATAACCTTTGACGGAGAGCAGCTTGCAAAGAAAATCAGGATTATATGATAAAAAGCGACCGTCTGTCGGTCGCTTTTTATGGAATTGTTGTTTCATAAGTTAATTTTATTTGATGTTATCAGCTTACAATAAAATTTGGGGAGACATGCAAATATGAAAAGAAAGGTTATTAATACTGCATTAGGAATTTTAATCATTTTGTTTATTGTCGGGATTATAGGATTTTATATTTATGATGTTGTCTGTAACGGAACTCCCATAGCACAAAATTTATTCCGTACTGTGTCTATTGTTCTTATTCTGTCCTTGTCTTTTTTACGTGTTTTTTTCACTCAGAAAAGAAAAAGTATTGATGTTTACGAAATGGCATATTCAAAAGAAATCGGACATGCGTTTAAGAATAAGGAGTTTATGAGAAAGAAGCTTCTTTGTGCCGCAAGATTATATGATGAGTCCAATTATCGTAAAGCATTGAAATACTTGTTTGAGCTTTATCAGGCTGCAGAGAGTCAGCGTGATGCAATTCCCGTGCTTCTTTTTATAGCTCTTTGCTATACGGATATGGGGTTCAATGAACAGGCTATACAAACTTACTATAAGCTTCTGGAGTTAGATGAGAAAAATGCTCAGGCTCACAGTAATATCGGTCTTTTATATCAAAGTGAGGGCGATTATAAAATGGCGTTAAGTCACTTTGATAAATCTATAGAGTGCGACCCTAACAATTATTATGCTTATTCCAACAGAGCAAGTTGTTATTTCAGGATGAATGATAATTTAAATGCAGAAAAAAATGCGCTTAAAGCTTTGGAAATCAAAAACAACGGAATTGAAGCTGCATCATTGCTCGTTATTATTTATGCTATGTCCGGTGATGAAGAAAATAAGCAGAAGTATTTCAGACTTTCTGTAACTAACGGAAAAACACCGGATGAATTAAATGATGCAATAGAATATTTTCTTAAAGAAAAATCGGAAAACAAGGTTGATGAAAACGAAGATAACGGGCAAGAAGATAGTGTTACAGATTAATTGAAGCCTTAACAGAATAAATGATTTAATAAAAGCAACCGCCTTCAAAGCGGTTGCTTTTGGTTTTGTTTCTTATTTAAGCTTATCGGAAAAGCCTTGTTCACCAAAGATTCTGAACAGGATTTTGCTGAAGAACTTAAGGATTTTTGTAATGAGGTCCATGAAGAAGTTGCCTGTTTCATCGCTTTGTGTGTCATTGTCACTGCTGACTATTTTTTCAATACATTTGTCGAATCTTTCGGCAGCGGCATCAAAGTCTTCAGTGGGCATACAGGTGCTTTCAATTGCGGCACCGAGCTCATCACGGGCAAAGATGAATTCTGCGGCATCCTCGGCACTGAGTGCTGATGTGTCATAATCCTTCCACAGATTGTATTTGTATATAACAGATCGGGAATCTCTTGCATAGTTGAACTGAGGATATCCGGGGTCGGAATAAATATCCTTGAAGCTTTCATCGGTGAGGATTCTGATAGCAAGGCGCATGATAACATCGTTGCTTGCTGTTGAAACGTGAGCCTGATCTTTAAAATAGAAGGTTGACTCACAAAGAATACCTGTTGAAGCATCCACAAGTCTTTCTTCGTCAATGTGAATATGTGCGGGGTCTGTGCAATAGGTGTTTGCCTGAACATAATCCTCGGGGAGGGCTTTGTCAACAGCAACGCTTATGGCACCGAAGGATTCGGAATCAAGGTGAATTACACCGTCACCGTTTTCTGTTTTCCATGAATCGAAAATTCTGTAGTCTGAGCAGTTGTAGTCAACAATGTTGAAAAATTCAACGCCATTTGACTTCAGGTCAAGAATATTTTTTCTGGAATTTACCTGTGCATTGTAATACCAGTCTGTCTGTTCAAGGATGTATTTGTCCTCGGGATCTGAAAGGTATCTGTCTCTGCAATCCGGGTAATCGCGTGAAGGAATAAGCCCCCAGATGCAGGTTGAATATTCAAGGTAGTCTTCAATGAGAGTATCAACTGCCTTGTCAAGAATATTGTTAAGGTCGGCGTTGGGGAAAATTCTGAGAATAATGTTGATAAGATATCCCAGATATTCCTGGTCGCTGCCGAGAAGGGAGGGTATCATATAATCGTAAAGGGCATCGGCATCGTCAATAAAACCGTAATGGTAAACATCACCGATTGTGTAGGCACCGTCTGCGGCGGGAACAACATAACAAACTCTGTTCACATCGTCAGTGAAGTCAAGTCCCTTGTCAATGTAAAGCTGCATAAGTGCATTTTCAATTGAGCCGCCCTGACTGATGGGTACAAGGTTGACCTTATCGTGGCCTGTTTCTTTTTTCGCAATCTGAATAAGCTCATAAAGACCTTCGGCAGTGTCAATCATGTTGCCTGTTGAAAGGAAGGAATAGAAATAAAGGTGGTCCATACCTGCAATCTCAGCATAAAGGTCAAGAGGAATCTGGTCAAGGGCATATTCTCTTTGCTCCTCAGTGAGACCTGCAAGGCTTGTTTCATATTTGTCTGCCTGAATGTTTTTGATGGGATGACCGTATTCGTCAAGCTCAAGGTTTGAAAGAAGAGCCTCACCAAGAACATCTGCAATAGCCTCTGCGGCACGGCTTTCCTTATCCTGCTGAGAAATGAGAAGACTTGCAAGGGGGATAAGAGCCTTTTCAAGAGCACTCATAACTATATCCTTTGTGCCTTCCATGAAGAAGGGGCCCACATAGGGCTGACCGTCGGAGTTGAGCTTTTCGTTACCGTTTTCGTCAAGGTATCTTACCTTTGACTGAAAAAGACCGGGGATAACAATTGAGGGGCAGTGCTCACAGGTGCATTTGCCTTCTGCAGTGCCGAGGTCTGCGGCAGAAGCGGCAGAAGCACAGCCGAAAAGCATAACCAATGTGAGAACAAGTGCCAGTGATTTCTTTAAAGATGCTTTCATAAAAACTCTCCTTTTGATTTTGTGTCGGGTATTAAAATTGCAAAAAAATTTGCATCGCCGACCGGCTAATGTGATTATATAGAAAAAGGTAAAAAATGTCAATGTAATATACACAACACAGAGAAAAGATTGTTAGGTTTTTTTGTCGTTTTTTATCTTGATAAGTCTTTTGCTTTTGTGGTAAAATTCTTAAGGATAAAACTCAGTAAAGGATAGAGAGAAATGAAAGAAATGTGCAGAAAAATTGTGAGGCCTCTTCCGGGTATTGCCTTATCCGTTGCGGTGGCGGCATTGGCCGTGTTTATTGAAAGCCTTTTGCCTGTTCATGTAATAGGTGCCGCGGTTATTGCGATGTTTGTGGGCATGATAATCAATCATTTCACAGGCAATGTAGGAATTCTTGCGTCGGGACTTAAATTCACATCGAAAAAAATACTCAAATTCGCAATTATCCTTCTCGGTCTTTCTCTTAACATTACAACAATACTGAATGTTGGAAAAATGTCCCTGACGGTTATGATTTTTACCCTGCTTACCTGTTTTGGCGGCGGATATTTCATAGGCAGAGCACTTAAGCTCAACTGGAAGCTTTCAAACCTGATTTCTGCGGGTACGGGAATCTGCGGCGGTTCTGCAATTGCGGCAATCGCTCCGGTCATTGATGCCGATGACAGTGATATTGCCTATGCAATGAGTGCAACATTTCTGTTTGATATTGCAATGATTGTGCTGTTTCCCATTATGGGTGAGGCCTTGGGTATGAGCGACCAGGCATTCGGTATATGGGCAGGCACTGCAGTTAACGATACATCCTCCGTTGTTGCAACGGGCTATGCTTATTCTGAGGGCGCAGGTGACTTTGCAACAATGGTTAAACTGACAAGAACACTTGCAATTATCCCTACAGTTATAACTTTTGCATTTGTTCAGCTTCGTCTTAAAAAGAAGGAAGCGGTTGCCGCAGGTGCAAATGCCGAAGGCATGAAGGCTGAGTTTTCAGTGAAAAAGATTTTTCCTTGGTTTATTCTCGGCTTTCTTATGATGGCGCTTGTTGCAAGTGTGTTCAATGTTCCTGCAGAATTTGTTTCGGCAACAAAAAGCGCAAGCAAATTCCTTATGGTGTGCGCTCTTGCCGCAATCGGACTGAACACCTCTTTCAAAAGCATGAAAAAGTCAGGCATAAGGCCGATGCTTCACGGCTTCATAATTTCTGCACTTGTGGTTGTTGTGGCGCTGCTTGTTGAAATGGCAATGGGAATTGTATAACATATAACGTTCAGGCAGCTGCTACCGACGCGGCTGCCTGTTGACTTTGGAAGGACGGTTGTTGTATAATTCTGTAAGATAAAGGAAAGGATGTAATACTATGATTTTCGATACAGTTGATAACATAAAAAACTATGAAGGACTCGGCAGGGTATATCAGGCCCTTGAATTCCTCAAACAAACAGATTTTACAAAAATCGAGCTCGGCAGATACGAGCTTGACTCAGACAATATTTTCTATATGGTGCAGAATTATGATACAGACCCCGATAAAACCGTAGCCGAAGCCCATGAAAAGTATATAGACATTCAGTGTATGCTTGAGGGCGAAGAAATTATCGGTGTTGCACCCATCGGCTCTAAGAAGACTCTTGTTGAAGCAAAAGAGGAAAATGACGTCTGGTTTTATGATTGCAAAACAGAGCCGCTTACTCTTTTTGCAGGCTCTTTTATGGTGCTTTATCCCAATGACCTGCACTGCCCCGGTGTGGGAGTTAAGGGAAAGTCAACCAATTGCCGTAAGGTTGTTTTTAAGGTTAAGGTGTAAAGTATAGTTAAAAACTGCAAGGAAAGAACGCAAATGGAAGGTAAAAAAACAAGGGAAACATATAAAGATAAAATTTTTAAAAAGAGTATCGTTGCTCAGGAACAGGCTCAGCAGCTTGTTGAGCTTTTCAACCGCGGGGGAATGGAACAGCTTCATGCTCATTTTCTTGATGTCAAACAGCTTATGAGCTGTTACCGCTGTGCAATACTTGAGGTGGAAACAAAATTCAGAGTTCTTGACGAACAGCTGTCATTGCGCTATGAAAGAAATCCTATTGACAGCATAACTTCACGTCTCAAATCACCTGAAAGCATATATGAAAAAATTATGCGAAAAAATCTGCCGCCTGACATAAAAAGCATTGAAGACCACCTTAGTGATGTTGCAGGTGTGCGTGTTGTGTGTTCTTTTGTAAATGATGTTTATATGCTGGCTGAATGCCTTTTGAGACAGGACGATATCAGGCTGATTGAAATTAAGGACTACATAAAAAATCCCAAGCCAAACGGCTACAGAAGTCTTCATCTTATTATTGAAGTGCCCATTTTTCTTACAAATGAAAAGAAAATGATGAAGGTTGAAGTGCAGATACGTACAGTTGCCATGGATTTGTGGGCAAGCCTTGAGCATAAAATCTATTATAAAAAAGAAATTGACGAAGAAACTGCAAAGGATGCTGCCGAAAGGCTTCTGAAATGTGCTGAAATGAGTGCTGTTCTGGATAAGGAGATGCAGAGCATAAGAGATTTTGTTGACGGTGGCGTAATGTGATTGATAAGTGCTTTCGGGAAGCCTTCACGGATGAAGGCTTCCTTTTGTTATGCCTTAAAAACCTTAAGATTTTATTACATCGGTGAATTTTTATTGACATAATTATTTGTATGATGTATTATCGTATTGGAGAAATATTCCAATAATAAAGGAGGAAAACATTATGAATAAACATGTAAAGAAAATATTTGCTCTTGCAATGACGGTGATTATGCTTTGCTCTGCGCTTTCAATTCAGTCCTTTGCGGCTTTTGATTTTTTGAAAGCACCCACCATTACCGACGTAACACTTTCCGAAAACAGCTTCAAGTCAGTTTCCGTCAAGGAAATGACTGCCTATTACAAGGAAGTGGATGAAGCCATTGAAGAATTAGAAAAGCAGTTCGGAAGCATTGATGAACTCCTTGGAGAAGGCAGTTATTTCAATGAATATATTGAATCAATATACAATTTTGATTTAGGTTACTCAAACCTTGACTATGAGTTTGTTGTGACTCTTTCCAACGGAAAAACCTTTACCGTCAGCAGTGACGATATGTACTCTTATGACATCAACTCTATGTACAGCTTTGAAATAGAGGCTTATGTTACCAAGGATGAGTATCTCAAAGCCAAAAACAAGGGTGCAAAAAATGTCAATGTAACCGTAAAGGGTCAGATTTTCAGCAACATTCTTGAGGATTACACCAAGGACGGAGACTTCACAACGGATTTTAAAATGAAAACCGTAAGCAGTGTTGTCAAAAGCATAACTCCCGTTTCAGGTGTGCCGTCAAAGCTTTATGAGGATGCAGATTATGTTGAGCTTTCCGGTGCAAAATTCAAAATCAGCTATGCTGACGGAACAACAAAAACTGCAAAAGTAAAGCAGAAGAACGAAATCAAGGGTGAGCTGGGCATAGCAATGACTTCTTATGAGCTTGACGGCAATGAACTGCTTGTGTGGGAATATGAGGATGACAACGGTAAGGATATTCTTGGTTTTTCATATCTTGATGCAGAATACACAAAGAAGGTTTCATATACCAAGTCACTTTTCAAGAGCATCAAAATCAATAAGTGCGATTATGATTTTGAAAAAGGTCTCAGCTCAATTACCTATACTCTCACACGCACCAACGGTGAAAGCAAAAAGTACACAAAGGAATTCACCGATGAAAATGCAATCAATTTTTACAGAGTTATAGACTTTGTTGACGGTTATTATATAACCCTGTCTCCGTATTCTGCAGATTATGAGATGTCTGAAGAGCAGGAGCTGAAGGTTAGTATTTATGTTACGGCAGGTGAGGTATCCTCAGAGCCTGTTGAATATGATATTCCTTATTCCGATACTGTAAATGCAGTTTTGAAGTTTGTTCAAAAAATTGCCGAAGCAATCAGAATAGTAACCAATTTTATAACAGCTTTATTTGCATCAGGCTCCGAATTAGCCTGAGCTGATATCAAGGACATGACAGGTGAATCTCGAGGTTTGATGCGTGAAAACGCAAACAACCTTTGCAGATGAAGCTTAAGGCTTAAAATGCAAAAAAAATAGGGGAAGACAAAAAATGACAGGAAACGAACTTTTTCTTATTGCAGTGGCGCTGTTTCCCGCAGTGTTTCTGTGCGTTTATATTTTTAAAAAAGACAGGGCTGAAAAAGAGCCGATAGGTCTTTTGCTGGCTTTGCTTGGTGCAGGTGTTGCAATCTGCTTTCCCACTGTTGAGGTCTGCCAGTGGATTGAAGCAACCGTTAACAGTATATTTCTGCCCTTTACAACGGAAATAGAAGGTGTGCATTATCTTGACGGATTTGCCTTTGACCTTTATACTCTTGTGAAAAACTTTATTGTTATCGCTCTTGTTGAAGAGGGCTTCAAGTGGCTTGTGCTTGTTGTTGTTGCAAAGAATAACAAGAATTTCAACAGTATTTTTGACGGAATTATTTATGCCGTTTTTGTGTCTCTGGGCTTTGCAGGCTTCGAAAATATTCTCTATTCCCTTGAATACGGAATGTCAACTGCTCTTATCAGAATGGTGACAGCAGTGCCCGGACACATGTTTGATGCCGTTATTATGGGCTATTGGTTCAGCTGGTATCACATCAAAAAAATAACAAGAGAGCGTGAAGTGAAGCTTAAAAGCATCGGAGCAATACCTCAGAATGCTGTTGAATTTTCAGGCAAGAGAGATCTTGTATTCAGCCTTCTTATGCCTGTGCTTGCCCACGGATTTTACGATTATTGCTGCAGTGCAGACAAGTGGTGGTCAACAATTGCCTTTGTTGTTTTCCTTATTTTCCTTTACATCTTCTGCTTCGGAAGAATACGGAAAATGTCCGATGCCGATATGATTGACACAAGGGCGGCACTGACAATGCTTTCAAAAAAATACCCGGCGGTAAGAACAGTCATCAAGGTTCTTGTGGATAGAAAGCACGAGGCTCATGTTCAATACAATATTCCCAAAACGCCTGTGACCTTTGAAGAAATCTGTGAAATTTTTGAACAGGTATGGACGCCTGAATATAACACGGACGGTACAATACGTATACAGGAAAGCTCGCAGGTGGGACAAGACGGGTAAGATAAGATGAATATAATTGCACATATTGAAACAGATTACACGGAAAAATTCGGTATTCCCCGCCAGAGCGGACTTAATAAAGAGGTTACGGGCAGGATTATTTTTGAAAAGGAATACAGAGTTCCGGAGGCCTTCAGAGGACTTGAAGAGTTTTCTCATATCTGGATTTTGTGGCAGTTTTCCGAGGCAGTACAGGATGAATGGAGCCCTACTGTCAGACCTCCTCTTCTGGGAGGTAACAAAAGGATGGGCGTTTTTGCAACACGTTCACCCTTCAGACCGAACAATATCGGACTTTCTGCTGTCAGACTTGTGAAGGTTGAATACAGCAAAAATGACGGTCCCGTTCTTGTTGTCAGCGGTGCAGATTTAATGAACGGTACTCCCATTTATGATATCAAGCCTTATCTGCCTTATGCGGACAGCATTCCAGATGCTGTGGGAGGCTTTACCGAAACGCTTGAAGAAAGAAAGCTACGGGTCAGTTTTTCTGAGGGCGAAAAAGAAAAATTCCCCCACGAAAAGCTCACCTCACTCATTTCAGTTCTTGAAGGCGACCCGAGACCCTCTTATCAGAATGACAGCGAAAGGGTATACGGCTTCAGCTTTGCAGGATATGAAATCTGCTTTAAGGTTGACGGTGAAAGACTTACGGTGACAAAAATAGTTCCCTGCTGAATAATTGCAAATTAACAGAAATCGTATTGCGAGGTGTCGCTCTACGATTTCTTTTTTATTCACCGCCCGGTGGGAAACGAATATATTGATAAAAGAAGGAGTGGGTACAATGATACAAGCTGTATTCGGAATACTTCTGCCTTTTATCGGTACTGCAGCAGGTGCGGCGGGAGTATTTTTTATAAAAAGAAGAAAACCGTATCTGCACACGGTTTTGTCAGGCTTTGCGGCGGGTGTTATGACGGCTGCGTCTGTGTGGAGTCTTCTTATACCTGCTGTTGAAGAAAGCTCAGACATGGGACGGTTTGCTTTTGTTCCTGCAGTGGTCGGGATGAGTCTGGGCTTTATTGTGCTTACCGTGTCTGAGCGTTTTATTGCCTGTATGTCACAAGAAAAAAACAAGAACTCAGGCAGTGCATATGCGGGAAAAGGGATGCTCTTTCTGGCGGTTACGGTGCACAACTTCCCTGAAGGTATGGCTGTCGGTATGATGTATGCATCACTTTTATCCGGCGGTAAGGGTGTTACGGCTTCTGCAGCCTTCATTTTTGCAATGGCAATTGCACTGCAGAACATACCTGAGGGAGCAATCATTTCAATGCCGCTTCATTCTGCAGGGGTAAAAAAATCAAAGGCTTTTCTCATCGGTGCTTCTTCGGGAGCCGTTGAACCCCTGGGTGCTGTTATCACCCTTGCGGCAACAAGCATTGCGGGAGCATTTCTGCCTTATTTTTTCGGCTTTGCGGCAGGCGCTATGCTTTTTGTTGTGGCAGATGAACTGATAGCTGAAAAATCGGAAAGAGAAGAATTGCCACTTTCTGCGCTGTCTTTCGGCTCGGGCTTCATGCTTATGATGATAATGGACGTAGCGCTCGGGTGACAGAATATACCTGAAGATACTAAGTAATTTTCAGTTGAGTTAAATTTCAGTTGACAGCTTTGCTCCTGTTTTATATGAAATCAATGACTGTGAAATACTAACAAAACATTGATTGTTAATTTTTTAGACAAAAAGACTTGAATAAAATATAATAAGCATTATAATAGACACGTGACTAATAATTTTAAGGAGGAACAAAAATGAAAAAAATAATTTCAATTATTCTCACTGTTGTAATGCTCATGGCTGTTGCGGTGCCCGGCATGAGCGCCTTTGCCGCAGACAAAACTGCTAATGTTTATATATGCGGTTACGGCTCGGCTCTTTATGACGAAACAGGCAAGCAGGTTTATGATGTTGACCTTGACCTTGTCAATAAGCTCAAGGAAATTCTTGATGAACTGCTTGTTGACCTTGCAAAGGGTATGATTTTTGGGGATTATGACGATTATTGCGACAAGCTTTATAATCTTATGGCTCCCGGTTATGCCGATGTTAAGCTTGACAACAACGGTGAATGCACTGATGAAAACGGTAATTTCTATCACGGTACAGGTTCCGACCCCAGAACAAACCTTAGTTATTCAAAAGGATATTTTACCGGCGGTCAATACAATTTCCGTTATGACTGGAGACTTTCTGTTGAGTACAATGCGGAGCTTCTTGATGGTTTCATTTCAAACGTGTTGAAAAAGACAGGGGCAACAAAGGTTAACCTTATAGGACGTTGCCTTGGCGGTAATATTATTTCTGCTTATCTTGAAAATGCACCTGAGGCAAGCCTTAAAAGACTTAACAAGGTTATTATGTACATCCCCTCAACACTCGGTGTTGATTTTATCGGTGCACTTTTCTCAGGTGAAATTTATCTTGACAGCAATGCTATTGACAATTATGTCAGATACTCCATGGAAGACAACAACCAAATCGGTAACGCCGACGGTGAAAGCGATTCCCTTTTCATGATGCTCAAGACTATTGTTGAATTCACAAACGAGGTTTATGTACTCGGTTACGGTGCAGATGTTGTACAGTCAATTCTTGATGCAGTTAAAAATAATGTACTTGCAAGAATTCTCCGTGATTCCTACGGTACCTTCCCCAGCTTCTGGTCAATGGTAGCAGACGAATATGTTGAGGATGCGATTGCCTTCATGTTCAATACTCCGGAGCTTCAGCAGGAGTATGCAGGTCTTATTGCTAAGGCAAGATCCTATCATGAAAATGTACAGCTTAATGCGGGTCAGACAATGCTTGACCTTATTGAAAACAAGGGCATTGACATTATGGTTATTTCAAAGTATAACTATGCAAACTTCCCGCTCTCAAAGGATGCACTCACACATTCTGACGGAACAGCATCAACATCACTCACATCCTTCGGTGCCACAACCTCAAACTTCGGTGAAACACTCAGTGAAAAGTATATCGATGCAATTGCTGAAGAAAACCTCAAATATCTCTCTAAGGATAATATGATTGATGCTTCAACATGTCTTCTTCCTGAAAAGACATGGTTCTTCAAGAATCTTTATCATGCAGACTTCCCGCCTTCAGTTGACGGAATGATCAACACCTTCCTCAACAGTGAGGATATGACAATTAATACATATGAAGAGTATCCTCAGTTCATGAAATATGATAAGACTACAGATACATTCACTCCTGTAACAGGTCTTGATGAAGGCGATATCATTGAAAGAGGCACTGTTGAAAAGAAGCTTTCCGTATTTATGAGATTCCTTACAATTATTCTCAATTTCTTCAGAAAGCTGTTCAGCGGCGAGCTTGACCTCGGCGGACTTTTCGGTGGCGGAGAAGCAGCATAAAATTAACTTAATTAAAAAATACCCGTGGCAACACGGGTATTTTTTGTTTGTACTCTTGAAATATATTGCGTTATACTTTAGAATAGAAAAAACAAAGAAAGGGGACAGTCTATGCTGATTTATGTGGCGGCCTTTGCCTTGATATGCCTTTGGGGCGTGAATGTAAAGTTAAAAAATAAGGACTTCTTTGAAGATTATATGTCGCCGGATGAAACAACGGCCATAAAAGGTATTTTTATTCTGATTGTGTTTTTCAGCCACTTCAATTCCTATGTGGATTTTGAGCTGAAAAGTGATCTGATATATGAAAATGCCGTAAATATTATCGGGCAGTGGATGGTAACACTTTTTATGTTTTATTCCGGCTACGGCATTATGGAACAAATTGAGAAAAAGGGTAACGGCTATGTGCGTGCTTTACCGTCAAAAAGAATTGCCGGACTGATTTTTCGGTTTGATATTGCTGTTGTGCTTTTTGTGGCAATAAAGCTTCTGCTTAACGAAAAAATAAAACCTATGAAGCTGGTTCTGTCTTTTATCGGATGGGAGTCCATGGGTAACAGCAACTGGTATATTTTTGATATACTTCTTCTTTATGCAGTGACATATATTGCGTTCAGATTTATAAAGGACAAAAGGTATAATGCTGCGGGTGCAGCTGCAGTTACGGTTTTCTGCCTTGGATATATTGTGTTTCTTGCAAAAACCGACATCAAGCAGGTCTGGTGGTATGACACGGTGCTTTGCTACTGTGCAGGCATGTTCTGGTCTTTATGGAGAAAACACTTTGAAAAATATATTTCGTCAAATGCCGTTATTTATGTGGCTGTTCTTGTAATGCTTGCTGCGGCGAGCATTGTTACAAAAAAATATGACGAAAATGGCTTTGTGAATATTCTTTCAATGCTTTGCTTTACAGCGCTTGTTGTTGTGGCAACAATGAGAGTGAGATTTTACAACAAGGTCCTTTTATGGTGCGGAAAGCATCTTTTTGAAATTTACATCCTTCAGAGAATACCAATGAAACTTCTCGGCAAGGTTGAGCTTATGACAGAAAATGTGTATTTATATTTTGCGCTGTGTCTTATGATCAGCCTTTGCCTTGCATTTGTTTTTTCAAAGGTGACGGATAAAATGTGGAAAAGAATAAATGCTCTGTTCCAAAGGAAAGAAAACTGTTAAAATTCGGTAAAAACAGGCGCAGATATCTTGACGGAAATTAGCAGTAATGTTATCATATACAAAGTGGGGTTCTTTTGTCGGATCCCGATTTTAAGCATTAAAAAAGGAGAATTATTATGAAGCGAATTATTGCAATTCTCATCACACTCACACTGTTTCTCGGCGTTTGTGTTCCTCTGACAGCTTATGCCGATGACGGCACAAACGAAAATGCACGTCTTCGCCTGATCGTTCCCGAAAACTGGGAAATGGATATCGGCGATTCAAGAACTGTTGACTGGGTAATCGACGGCACTGAAAAGCACGTTCTCACATGGTCTGCAGAGCCGAAGGATGTTGCAGAGGTTGACGAATGGGGCCGCGTAACAGCACTCAAAAAGGGTGAAGCTGTTATCACTGCTCAGAACGAAGAAGGCCTCACAGACAGTGTTACACTCAGTGTTGTGAAGGAAGCAACAAAAATCGAAAAGCAGGCTGAAAAGGTAGATTATACTCTCGGCGCAGTTAAAGAAGGCGATAACCTTCAGAAGATTGTTACAAGATATGACCTTGATGCCAAAAAGGTACCTGCTGACGTAAAAGACGAAAGCAAGTACGCTGAAGCTCAGACAGTAACCACAAAGGACGGTGCAGTCTGGACAATCACAAACTACGGTGTTCTTCGTGTTGACGAAAACGCAACAAACGCAAGAGATAAAGAGCAGCGCTTTATGGGCGACAGATATTTCTATTCTGCCGACACAGGTGACGGCAAGGTTCTTGCAATTTTTGCCGACGGTAAAAACGGTATCTGGACTGTTATGGCAGAGGGCTATACACACATCGAAATGCTTGACATTGATGGTACTGAAAAGGCTGAAATCATGAACGAGCAGACCTGGAAGTATGTTGCAAGACGCGGCATGGTGTCCGACGCATACCTCATTGACGGTGAATGGGTACCTGAAGAAAGCGACAACGACGGTCTTTGGACTTCAATGTATGCAGGCGGCGAGCTCATGCGTTATGCAGTTCTCAAAAACGACCCCGATGCAACACCTGAACAGATTGAAAATGCAAGAAGAATCGCAACCCTTTCAACAGAGGCTGTTCTTCTGCTTACATACATTTCAATGCGTCAGGGCACAGTTGAAGCTTACAACCGTGCACAGAGAAGCGGTACTGTTGTTGACCTTGAAACAGGTAAGTATTACACAAGTGAAGCAATGCTCAAGGGCGGTGACTATTCACAGAACATTCCTTTCGAAAGTCCCGCAACAATGTTTGACAAGATGAACGCCGATTATATGCTTTACGGCAAGCGCGCATACGTTCAGAATCAGGATGAAAACCTTAAGCTTTATAATACAGAGGGCTGGGCAGATCCCCTTGAAACAGAAGGCGATTATGCAAAGCGTACAAGACTTCTTGAAGGCTTCTGGGCAAGAACCTACTCCTTCGACTGGGAAAACGATGACTTTGATTCATTTGCTTACTGGAACCATACCGGCGACGGCACTGCAACAGGTGTTTCAACAAAAACCTACGGTGACGGCAGCGACTTCCTTCTTCACGGTGAAAATTACCGTGGACTCAAGGTTGACGCAACAGGCGAAATTCCCGAAAGACTCTGGAATGACCTTGTAGGCAGTGAATACGATGTAGAAGATATTTTCTATAAGGGTGACACAAGCTCCGATGAAATTATCGGTCATGTTTTCCTTTATAAGCTTGCTTATGACATTCTCGGCCCCGAAGACCCCGAGCTTGCAGCACTTATCAGAAACACTATGGACAAGTTTGCACAGCATCTTGTTGATAACTCATATAACCTTGTAGACGGCTCAGGTCAGCCTACAACATGGGGTAAATTTGCAAGAATATACATGCACAACGGACAGGTGCTCGGCGGTGCTCCTCTTAACACTCTTGTTCTTCTTGCAACCTTCAAGGTAGCTGCACATGTAACAGGCGATCAGAAGTGGGAAGACGAATACAGAATGGCTGCACTTGATGAGCAGTATGAGTATGCTAAGGTTATGACTCAGGAGCTCGAAAGATACCACCTTTCAATCCTTGAATTTGCAAACGATGTTTCACCCATTCTCGGCTTTATCCTTCGTCCTCTTGTAGGCACAGAGATATTCGACACAATTTACAGACTTATTCTCAACCATTCTGATGAAGAAATGGCAATGCTCGGCTTCTACACACTCTTCCAGCTTGAAGATGATGAAGAGCTGCTTAAGTATTACAGAGAAGCACTTGAAGACTGGTGGTTCTCAATGAGCTACAGTGAAAATCCCCTTTGGTATTATATTTATCAGCTTGCATATCCCAACGAGACTAAGACTGACAGATACGGCAACAGCCTTATAGAAACTGCATCATGGTCACTTTCACGTCATCCCGTTGACCTTATCAGATATCTTGCAACAAACAAAAACCGTGACGATATCGCTGAACTTGACCTTGACGATGTAGGCATCGGCGGAACAAACGAGCTTTCACTTGATCCTGATAAATACTTACCTCCTTTCTGGAATTCAGATAATGATATCCTTAAGATGGTAGGTCTTGTATGGGGTCTTGGTAAGTACGAATTCGAAGTTGCTGCACCCGACGAAAGAGCATTCCACAAATACAACGGTTCAACCTTTGATATTGATGATGCACACAACCCGGGAGAAATGGAAGGTTCAACAACCTATTCACTTCCCTACTGGATGGGCAGATATCACGGTATGCTTGATAAATAAACAAAAAAGGACGACCAACGGTCGTCCTTTTTTTAAAATGAAAAATGCAAAATGCAAAGTGCAAAATTGCGCCCCACAATGTGGTGAAGGGTACAATCTACCCGCTGAGTTCATTAGATACCTGCACCGCATACAAAGTAAAAATATTTACTCAAATTATCAATATAAGACAATAAGACGCTTGCCCGTATGTAAGCCCGAAGGGCGTATGCGGTGAATGCGCGGATATAAGGCTAAAGGAAAAACCATGCGTATAGCAAAAAGGGCGCTTTGCATACTTTGGCGCCCGACTGTGCCAAAGTATGTGCCCCAGCGGCATGAGCGCTCCGGGGAAGGTTGCAGTGAAATGGAACATAGTTAAGGTAAGCACCGGCTCACTTAATCGGCAAGGATGTAAAGGTGAACAACGGACCGTCGGGGACGCCGGTCTCTACAAATAAAATTAAACATAGGTTTGTCGGACGGTAATTCCGGCGGGTAAATATTATCCTTTACCCCCATATTTCCCCGCGATTGCGAATTGCGAATTGCGCATTGCGAATTTCTTTTCTTGCTATATTCTTCTGAAAGTGATATACTAACAAAAAAGCAAAGGTAGGTGATAATGTGAAAAGTCGGGTTATAAAGCTTGATAAAACCCTTTTAACAGGTGCGGCTGTGTCTTTTTTAGTGCCCTTTGCAGTTATGCTTCTCGGCTATGCCTTAAGGGGAGTTGCACCCTTCGGTGAAAGAACAATCTGCTCAATGGACGGTTTTTCACAGTATTGGCCTATGCTTGAAAACATGGCTGACGCCCTTAAAAACGGTGAGGTTATGTACAGCTTCAACGGTGCTCTCGGCTTTAATCTGTGGGCACAAAGTGCTTATTATACCAACAGCCCATTCTGGCTTCTTATTTATATATTGCCCCACGGAGCACGTCTTGCGGGGATAAATCTGCTGACCGCTTTCAAATTAAGCCTATCGGCACTGTTTTTCTATCTGAGGCTGTATTACACACAGAATACAGATATGAAGCTTAAAAAGAGTCTTGTTTTTACCTCGCTTTCAATTACATGGGGTCTGAGCGGATACATGCTGGCTTTTATAAATCAGCTTATGTGGACCGATGTTGTTATGCTGCTTCCTCTTACAGTCTGGGGCTTGGAGAGCCTTTTCAGAAAAAACAGGCCGGTTATGTATACGGTGTCTCTTTTTCTCTCAATGTGGTCCTGCTTTTATCTCAGCTATATGGTGTGCATTTTTGCCGTTTTATATTTTCTTTACCTGACCTTTAAAGAAAGAATAAGCTTCAGAGAATTTTTGCATAAGGGTACTGCTTTTGCTCTTTGTTCAATTTTATGTGCAGGTATGGCGGCGGTTGTTCTGATACCCGTATATAAGGCTCTGGGGCTTACCCTTGCAAGTGATATGGGCTTTGGCGGTGAGCTTGAATTCAGATACACCTTGGGTGAAATGCTTGTTAATTTTCTGCCCTTCAAAGAGCCTTCGCTTGAGTACGGTGCGCCCAATTTTTATTTTGGCATTATCGGTATTGTTTTTCTGCTTATGGCCCTGTTTTCTAAGAAGCTTCAATTGCGAAGCAAGCTTCTTGACGGTGGATTTTTACTGTTTATGCTTTTTACAATGAGCCTTAACATGGGTGACTTTGTGTGGCACGGCTTTCACTATCCGAATCAGCTTCCGGGCAGACAGAGCTTTTTGTTCGTTTTTGTTGCCCTGTCCTTTGCTGCGGGATATATCGCAGTGGCTGACCTTAAAAAGAAGACTCTTAAAATACTGTGCGCTTTTCTGATATTCGAGGTGTGCACCAACGGTGTTATGCAGACAACGTCTTATATCTGGGCGTCAAAAATTTCTTCACTTAACAGATATGACAGCATTATGAGTGAATTTGTTCCTCTTGAGGATGAAGCTCCTTTTCAAAGGATAGAATTTGCCGATGTGAAAAAGAACAACGGTACACAGCAGTTTTCCTTTAAGGGTGTTACCTATTATTCCTCTACAATGACAGGTGATGCCTATAATTTCTTTCAGGCTATTGGGCAGCCGAGATATGCAAAAAATGTAAGCGTTTATTATGAACAGAGCGATATAACCAATGCTCTGTTCGGTATAAGACACATTCTTACAGAGAAAAAGACGAAGCTCGAAAACGGTGAGGATAAGTATGATTTCACAATAAGTGAAAACAAAAACGCACTTCCGCTTGCGTTCCTTTGCAGTGATGAAATAGTTGATTTTGCCCTGTCTGACCATAAACCGGGTGAAAAAACACAGGAAGCCCTGTGGCTGAGCCTTGTTGAAGATGATGAGGCCGAATTTGAAACTCAGGTAAAAGAACTGCAGAACAAAGGTATGGAAATAACCCTTTTTGACACAGACAGAATTGAGGGCAGAATAACTGCCGAAAAAGAAAGTGTCCTCATGACCACCATACCCAATGACGGTGGGTGGAAGCTTTATGTTGACGGTGAAGAAGCACAGATGCTGAAAATGGCAGACTATTTCTGCGGTGCGGTTATCCCTGAGGGAGAGCATGAAATAAGATTCGTTTATACTGTGCCGGGAATAAGGCTCGGCGCAACAGCTTCGCTGATTTCACTGCTGTTATGTATTTTTTTGTTCAGAAAGAAAGTTTTTCTGAGATTTTCAATATAAGCCAATAAGACGCTTACCAGTATGTAAGCCCGAAGGGCGTATGCGGTGAATGCGGCGGATATAAGGCTAAAGGAAAAACCATGCGTATAGCAAAAAAGGGCACTTTGCTAAGCAGAAGAATACCGAAACCAATATGCTCGAATTTATTTTCTTTTTGTATTGTCTGTAGTTTTTGTCGAGGAAATTTTTAGGCGCAACAAGGAAACAAACGCAGAAAGGCTGACGCCTTTCAAGGCTTTTTGA
>JAZSHC010000013.1:0-23853 GCA_045533065.1 Acutalibacteraceae bacterium | reverse complement strand
TCTTTTAAATATCTATTCATATTAAATACCTAGCCTTTCTTTAACATTTTTTAAGTTTCTTCTGGAAACATAGTCAGTATAACCGTTTTTGAAAACTACCTTCAGTGTGCCCGACACCGAGGTATCAAACCTTGCGATTTTATTTAAGTTTGCAATGCAGGACTGATTGATTTTTACAAAGGAATCAAGCTCGTATTCCTCAATTTTATAAAGACGGATTTTCATTTGCAGTTTTTCTTTTTCTGTAACGGCAAAGACCTTGTTGCCTTGGGCGATAAAGCAGTAAATCTCGTCCGGGTTGAGGATAACGCCTACTTTATCTCTGTATCCCGTAAGGTCAGGGGGGGATTCCTCTGCAAGCTTTTCAATTTTTGATACAAGCTCATTTTTTTCACGGGCATAGATTATAATTTCCTCATCCCTGTCTTTGTCCAGTATAAGCGTGATTTTCATTTTGTGTCTCCTTTCGCAAAAGGCTGTGCACATCCTTGCTCTTGTATGATATCACCTTAATATTATCCTCGCAACAGTTTTGATATATGCGGTAAGAAATGAGGGGTGAGCGGTTAACGGAAAAGGCTGTTGCAACTTGCAACAGCCTTTTTTCGTTTATATTACATACATTTTAATGAGTGCCAGTATCAGCATATGCACGGGATAGAACCAGTAATAAAGATTCTTCAGGAATTTGTTGTAAGGTCCTTGCTTGCCCTTGTAAAGCCAGATTGGTATGAGGGCAAGAACAGCGAAGCTTTGCTGAACGATAAAAATATTTTGTCCGAAAATCTCCAACTCGTATCCGTAGCCTCCGATAAGCTCTGTGTTAAGATAATAAAGAGCTATCGCTTGAAGAATAAAATTCCACCATTTTCTTTCTCTGAAGAAATAGAAAACAAGCACGGTGTAAATTCCTGTATGCATAAAGTCAACCATGCCCATAAGTCCCACAACAAAGCCTATAACAAGGCTTGCTGCAAGAGCGAGAATACGAAAAATAATTTTTCCGCTGTCCTTTGCTTTTTCATTCAGATGAATCAGCAGAATACCGCAAAGGAAAGACCACAGCACATTCTGGTGCACATAATAGAAAACCCTGCTTCCGACCATCAGATTGAAGGGTATTTCCGAAATAAGTGCAAAAACGAAAAGTCTCAGGATATATTTTTGTAAATTTTTCGTGTGAAAATATCCCTCAACAATCATAAAAGCAAAAATCGGGAAGGTAAGTCGACCGATACAGGTCAGCCATTCGTTTCCGGGGATAATTGTTCCCCACAGATGGTCGCAGAGCATGAAGGCCATTGCAATAAAGTGAAGCGTCATGCTGGTGATTTCAAAGTTTTTGATTTTTTTCATTTTCACACCGCCTTTCATATTTGTTTTCTGTTACAATAGAATTATAGCATAGCATATGTAGTGTGTCAATGAAGGTTTTTGTGACAAAAAGCACAAAAACAGCCTGTGCTTTTTGTCACGCAAAATGTCAATTTCTGTCGGCTTTTCTATTTACTTTTACCCTTCTGTATGATAAAATTTTATTTAAAAAGGAGGTTTAAATATGAAACTTTATTATGACATCAAAGACAAACCCAAAATTCCCCAACTTATAATTTACGCAGTTCAGCAGCTTCTTGCCATTATGGCGGCAACCCTTGTTGTGCCCATCATTATCGGCAACGGAATGCAGCCTTCTGCAGCTCTTTTAGGTGCAGGTGTAGGTACACTTGTTTATGTGCTTTTCACAAAGGCAAGCAGCCCCGTTTTCCTCGGTTCATCCTTTGCTTTCCTCGGCTCAATGGGTGCCGCATTTGCAGGTGCTGCTTCCGTAGCCGCAGGCTATGCAGGTCTTATTATCGGTGCCGCATTTGCAGGCCTTGTTTATGTCGGCATCGCTCTTGTTGTTAAAATTGCAGGCGTTAACTGGATTGACAGGCTTATGCCCAAGCAGGTTATCGGCCCCACTGTTGCAATCATCGGTCTTTCCCTTGCAGGCAATGCAATCGGTGACCTTCAGAAGGGTAAGTTTATGGTTGAAGCTGTGACTCAGGTTATTGCAGACGGCCAGATTGTAGACCAGACATCTTATGTTTCAGCTGCTAATCCTCTTATTGCAATTCTCTGCGGTCTTGTTGCTCTTTTTGTAACAATGCTCTGCTCAACCTACGGTAAAAAGGGTATAAAGCTCATTCCTTTTATTATCGGTATCCTTTCAGGCTATGCCGTTGCAGTTGTATTCACACTTATCGGCGGTGCAACAGGTAACGATGCACTCAAGCTTATTGATTTCAGCGTATTCAGCGGAATCAGTGTATTTACGCTTCCTGATTTCACCTTCCTTACCGCCGCAAGGGGCATAAAGGATGTTGATGCAAGCTATATTGCAACAATTGCCGCCGCATATCTTCCCGTTGCATTTGTTGTATTTGCTGAGCATATTGCTGACCACAAGAACATTTCTTCAATTATTGAAAAAGACCTTCTTAAAGAGCCCGGCCTTCACAGAACACTTCTCGGTGACGGTATCGGCTCAATGGTAGGTGCATTCTTCGGCGGTTGCCCCAACACAACCTACGGTGAATCTGTAGCCTGCGTTGCTATTACAAGAAATGCTTCTGTTTACACAATCATCACAGCGGCTATCGGTGCAATCCTTATTGCATTCTTTGAACCCTTCGTTGCATTTGTTGACTCCATTCCCTCATGTGTAATGGGCGGCGTTTGTATGGCTCTTTACGGCTTTATCGCTGTTTCCGGTCTTAAGATGATTAAGGATGTAAACCTTGAAGATAACAAGAACCTCTTCACCGTTTCTGTTATCCTTATTGCAGGTATCGGAGGACTCACACTTAACTTCGGCAACATTACAATTACTTCAATTGCCTGCGCGCTTATCCTCGGTATTATTACAAATATCATTCTTTCAAAGGGCAAGAGCGAAGCGTAAAATTAAATGCAGAATGCAGAATTGCGCCGAGCACTGTATTTAAAGGGTAATTTCTACCCGCTGAATTAACACTCCATAAACAAAAGACATCTGAACTCGACTTTCAGATGTCTTTTTCTTATATATATATCCTTACCGTTAAATCAAACAGTTTTAGGCGGCGGAGTATTAAAAGGTCAAAGCATCTCTGTTTCGCAGCCTTAATTTTACATTTTTCCTTTTGCACTTCTAAAAAACTTTCCAAGTTTTTTAAGAAAAGGTATTGACACTAATGATTTACTGTGTTAATATGTTACCACGCTAAAGTGATAAAACTAATCACTTGATAAATTTTATGTATTTTTTGAAAGGAAGAAAACAAAATGAACAAGAAAATTATTGCATTAATTCTCGCAGCACTTGCAGTTGTAATGTGCTTTGCATTTGCAGCCTGCGGCAACAAGACAACAGACGGTAACGCAACAGACGGTAATGCAGCATCCGACCTCGCATACATTAAGGATAAGGGCCAGCTCGTTATCGGTTACACACTCTTCGCTCCCATGAACTATGAAGATGCTGAAGGCAATCTCACAGGCTTTGAAACAGAATTTGCAAAGGCTGTTTGTGCAGAACTCGGCGTTGAAGCAAAGTTCCAGCTTATCTCCTGGGCAGCAAAGGAAACAGAGCTTGCAAGTAAGAACATTGACTGTATCTGGAACGGTATGACAATCACACCTGAAAGAGAAGCTGCAATGTCAATCTCCACACCTTACATGGCAAACAAGCAGGTTCTTATCGTTAGGAAAGAAAACGCTGACAAGTATCTCAAGGCTGAAGATATGAAGGATGTAGCTATTGTTGCAGAGCAGGAATCAGCAGGCGAAGGCGTTGCTCAGTCAGATGCATTCTTTGCAGAAGCAAAGTACACACCTGTTAAGGACCAGGCAACAGCTCTTAAGGAAGTTAAGGCCGGTACAGCAAAAGCTTGCGTTGTTGACTATGTTCTTTCAATCGGTATGATCGGTGAAGGTACAGATTATGAGGATCTCGTTGTTGTTGATTCTCTTGCATTCGCAGATGAACAGTACGGTATCGCATTCCGTAAGGACAGTGACACAACAGCAGCAGTTAACGCCGCTATCACAAAGCTTGTTGAAAACGGTGAGCTCGCTAAGATTGCAGCAAACTACAAGCTTACAGAACAGCTTATTGCAAAATAAGATAATTAAACTTTAAAAGAACAAAATGCCGTCTTTTCCGGGCGGCATTTTGGTTGTGTAATAGTAAAGAAGTAAGATGAGGAACTAATATGGATTTCGGTGTTGTAAATGCGAAATTGTTTGAGGGTTTTCTGGAAAACATTGAACTTTTTGGCATAACTTTAATTGCGGCATTACCTTTGGGTCTTATAATAGCCTTTGGGTCAATGAGCAAAATTACACCCATCAAGCTTGTAACAAGGGGTTTTGTTTGGGTGATAAGAGGTACACCTCTTATGCTTCAGCTGTTTGTGGTTTTTTATGTGCCCGGATTGCTGTTTGATCTGCATATTCCCGGAGAAGATCCGAGAATGACTGCGTCAGCAATTGCTTTTATCATAAATTACGCCTGCTATTTTTCGGAAATATACCGTGGCGGTATTGAGAGCATACCCAAGGGGCAGTATGAAGCGGGACAGGTGCTGGGCATGACAAAGACACAGACCTTTTTCAGGGTAATCCTTTTGCAGGTTATCAAGAATATTGTTCCGCCAATGAGTAACGAGTTTATGACTCTTATCAAAGATACATCATTGGCAAGAGTTATTGCTGTTGTTGACATTATTATGGTTGCAGAAGGCTTTTCGGCAAAGGGTATTATCTGGCCCTTGTTCTACACGGGTGTATTCTTCCTTGTTTTCTGCGGACTTCTCACCGTTGTTTTCGGCAAAATCGAAAAGAAGCTGGATTATTTCAAGTCATAAGGAGGGGAAAATATGTCTATTCTTGAAGTTACAAACCTTAAAAAAAGCTTCGGTAAAAACGAAGTTCTCAAAGGCATTTCTCTTTCTCTTAACGAAGGACAGGTTATGTCAATTATCGGTTCTTCAGGCAGCGGTAAAACAACGCTTCTTCGTTGCATCAACTTTCTTGAAGTTGCCGACAGCGGAATGATTACTGTTGATGGAGATGTGCTTTTTGACGGTGACAACAAGTCAAAGCAAAAGGCAAAGGAAACAAGAGAAAAGCAGCTTAAAATCGGTCTTGTTTTTCAGCAGTTTAACCTTTTTCCTCAGTACAATGTGCTTGACAATGTTACCCTTGCAGTAAAGCTCAAGGCAAAGGAAAGACCTGATTACAAGCAGAACAAAAAGCAGATTCTCAAAGAAATTGACGAAAAGGCTCTGAAGCTTCTTGCCGATATGGGACTTTCAGATAAAATTGACCATTATCCCTGCCAGCTTTCCGGCGGTCAGCAGCAGCGAGTTTCCATTGCAAGAGCCATGGCGCTTGAGCCAAAGATACTTTTCTTTGACGAGCCTACATCAGCTCTTGACCCGGAGCTTACGGGTGAAATTCTGCGAGTTATCAGAGAGCTTGCCCAAAAGAACATGACAATGGTTATTGTTACTCACGAGATGACCTTTGCTAAAGAGGTTTCCGATTACATTGTGTTTATGGATGACGGCGTTATTGCGGAAGAGGGCAAGGCAGAAGATGTTATCAACAATCCCAGAACGGAAAGACTGCAGGCGTTCCTGAGTAAAATCAGTGATTAAATAAGTAAAGTTCTTTTGATTCTTTTCTTTCAAGAAAAGAATGCCTGCACGGCGAGTGCAGTGATAAAAAAGAAATACCGTTGTTATGTGCAACGGTATTTTTTATGCTGAAAAATATCAAAACCGATACTTTTTAGGGACTATAGTATCAAAGTTCACATTGACTTTAAGTGGAATTTATCATAAAATTGAAGTATCATAAAAAATAAAAAACAGGAGATTGAAATGAAGAAAAGCTTTGCTGTTGACCCAAGATTTTTTCTTATGATATTCTGCACATGCTTTTTCGGTGCAATGACATATGGCGGTATAATTGACGGTGATGTTCTGCCTGCGGTTACCCTCGGCGGTGCCGTTACCCTTCTTTTTATTTTCGGAATAGTTATAATACCAAAATTATATATTGCCGATGAAGAGGGCATATCAATTTATTATCTTCCTTTTGTGAAGGAGTATTTTCAATGGAACGACATCAAAAAGATAGAAGTAGTTCAGGATGTAAGGTATAACAGAAGCAGTTGGGTGGATTGCTTCTGGAAGGTTTATAAAATTACTCCAAAAAAAGAACAAAGCTACAAAGGTTCAAAATATCATAGTATATTTCACAGCTCGGAGATTTTTAAAACGCCTTTGAGCAAAAGGATGTTAAAAAAATATTGGGACGTAGAAATTGAAGATGATTCATTTTTATGGCTTAAAAAGAAGCTTTCAAAGAAAAATGCAAAGGCTGTAAAATATGACTTTACCGAAGTCAGACAAAAAGAAAAGTCTGCAAGGGATACACTTAAAAGGATTTCTGCACAATATGAAAGTAAGGCTTCCTTGTATGGCAAAAAGATTGACGCTTCAATGACATATTTTACCGATGAGGATGACTTCAACAACCGCCCCAAGGAAAATTATTCTTACAAGACAGAGATTTTTGTTGAAAAAGAAAATGATGAAGAAGGAAGCTTATACATTTGTGTTGAAATGCTTTTTGTAAGCTACGGTAAGAAGAAAATTAAGATAACTGAAAATAAAAGTGCTTCTGCTGAAATCGAAAGACTGTTAAACGAAGCTATAGAAGCATAAAAAATTACAACCGTTGATTTGACTCAACGGTTGTTTTTTATATCGCTCGCCGCGGGGCGTTACTTTTCTTGAAAGAAAAGTAACCAAAAGAACTTTAATTGTTACCAGCTTTCCATTACTTTTTTCAGCGCCTTAACCTCTGCCATTACACACTCAGGTGAAGGACCACCCTTGACGGTACGCTTTTTAACACATTCATCAAGGTCAATTGCAGTGTATACATCTTCTTCAAACAGGTCGCACACTGCCTTGTATTCCTCAATCGGAAGACTTTCAAGGGTGAGCCCCTTATCAATGCAGATGGCAACAAGCATACCGGTTGCCTTGTATGCATCACGGAAGGGCAGCCCCTTGTAAACAAGGTAGTCTGCAGCATCTGTTGCGTTAATAAAGCCCTTTGCCGCTGCATTTCTCATGTTATCACGAAGGACCGTTGCAGTGTCGAGCATAGGTGCAAAGGTGTCAAGACACATGATAACAGTGTCAAGAGCGTCAAATACGGCTTCCTTATCCTCCTGCATATCCTTGTTGTATGCGAGGGGAATACCCTTCATAACAGTCAGAAGCGTCTGTAAATCACCGAATACTCTGCCTGCCTTGCCGCGTACAAGCTCTGCAATGTCAGGGTTTTTCTTCTGAGGCATAATGCTGCTGCCTGTTGAAAAAGCATCGTCGAGCTCAATGAATTTGAATTCCCATGAGCACCACGCAATAATCTCTTCGGCAAAGCGTGAAAGGTGTACCATAACAATTGAAAGGGTGGAGAGAAGCTCAAGGGCATAATCTCTGTCTGAAACACCGTCAAGACTGTTGTCACTCACACCGTTAAGTCCCAGAAGCTCAGCAACATATTCTCTGTCGAGTGGGTATGTTGTACCTGCAAGGGCACCTGAGCCGAGGGGGGACACAGCCATTCTTTTTTTACAGTCGTAAAGTCTGTCCAGGTCACGCAAAAGCATATTACCGTAGGCAAGAAGGTGATGACCGAAGGTTACGGGCTGAGCGCGCTGAAGGTGAGTATAGCCGGGCATAACAGCATCGTAGTTTTCTTCAGCCTTGTTAACAATAACCTCAATGAGAGCCTTTATTGATTCTTCAAGCACCTTGCATTGGTCAAGAAGATAAAGCCTTAAATCGAGTGCTACCTGGTCATTACGGCTTCTTGCGGTGTGAAGTCTTTTTCCACTGTCACCGATACGCTTTGTAAGCTCGCCTTCAACAAAGGTGTGGATATCTTCGGCTGTCATATCGATTTCGAGCTTACCGCATTCAAGGTCTGCGGCAATTTCCTTAAGGGAAGCAACAATTTTGTCGCTTTCACTTTTGTCTATAATGCCTTGTTTTCCCAACATTGTAGCATGGGCAACAGAGCCTCTGATATCCTGCTCGGCCATACGGCAGTCAAAGGGAATTGATGAGTTGAAATCGTTAGTTTTTTTGTCGAGTGATTTTTTGAATCGTCCTGTCCAAAGTGGCATAACATTTTCCTCCGGAAAATGAATTCTGAATTATGAATTCGGAATTCGGAATTTTGTTTAGATTATAATCGATTTATAATACATTTTCAATTATCCTAAAAAACAACTGATTTGTCAATATATTAAATCATTTTGCATTTTACACTTTGCATTCTGCATTTAAAAAAAGGTGCCTTTGGCACCTTTTTTTACTTAATGTCCCAATCCTTTGAAAGCATTGCTTTAACCTTGAGGGGAAGACCGAAGAGGTTAATGAAGCCTGCTGAGTCAGCCTGGTTGTAGCAATCGTCTTCGTCGAAGGTTGCCATATCTTCACTGTAAAGTGAGTAGGGTGATGTCATACCTGCACCGATGATGTTGCCTTTATAAAGCTTGAGCTTAACTTCACCTGTAACGGTTTCCTGTGTTTTGTCAACGAAGGCTGCAAGGGCTTCACGGCAGGGAGTGAACCACTGACCGTAGTAAACAAGCTCAGCGTACTTGACTGCAAGCTGCTCCTTAAGGTGTGCAGTGTCTCTGTCAAGGCAAAGCTGTTCAAGCATTTCGTGAGCCTTATAAAGGATTGTTCCGCCCGGTGTTTCGTAAACGCCACGGCTCTTCATACCAACAAGACGGTTTTCAACCATGTCCGAAATACCGATACCGTTTGCACCGCCGATTTCGTTAAGTGCCTTAACCATAGCGGGTCCGTCAAGCTTTTCTCCGTTGAGAGTGGTGGGAATACCCTTCTCAAAGCCGAGGGTGATGTATGTGGGAACATCGGGTGCCTTTTCGGGTGTTACGCCCATTTCAAGAATTTCGTCGTACTTGGGCTCGTTTGCGGGGTCTTCAAGGTCAAGGCCTTCGTGTGAAAGGTGCCAGATATTCTTATCTTTTGAATAGTTTGTCTCTCTTGTAATTTTAAGAGGGATGTTCTTTTTGATAGCGTATTCGATTTCGTCTTCACGGCTCTTGAATTCCCATGTTCTCCAGGGAGCAATAATTTCCATTTCAGGAGCGAAAGCCTTGATTGCAAGCTCAAAACGTACCTGGTCATTACCCTTACCTGTACATCCGTGGCAGATTGCGTCTGCGCCTTCAGCCTTTGCAATTTCAACAATTCTCTTAGCGATAAGAGGGCGGGCAAAGGATGTGCCGAGAAGATACATGCCTTCGTAAACTGCACCTGCTTTAAGAGTGGGGTAAATGTAATCTTCAACAAATTCCTTGTTGAGGTCTTCAATGTAAAGCTTTGAAGCACCTGTTTTTATAGCCTTTTCTTCGAGTCCGTCAAGCTCTGTGCCCTGTCCTACGTCACCGGAAACTGCAATAACTTCACAGCCTTCATAGTTTTCTTTGAGCCAGGGAATGATGATTGATGTATCAAGACCGCCTGAATAAGCGAGAACAATTTTTTTGATTTCTTTCTTAGCCATTTTCTTTAATACGGCGAGGCTTTTTTATGCCTTTGCCGACTCCTTTCTTTAATGGGAATTTGCTCCCTGTTTTTTTCGTATGCACATCATTATACGCACTTTTATGCAAAAGTCAATAGAAAAAACAAAGATTTTTGAAAAAATATGCAAAATTGGTGAATATCGATATACAAAAAGTGAAAAATAAGCTCTGTTTGTGCATAAAAGATATAAAACCATGCATAAAAAGTCCGACGATGCATTAACACTGCACCGTCGGATAAAATTGTTTATAAAAGTTTTGTTTATCAGTCAGCCTTATAGAACTCATAACAAGCTCTGTAAGTGCTGTAAACATCAAATTTTGATACGATTTCAAAAGGAGCATGCATTGAAAGCACAGGTACACCAAGGTCAACAACATCAACGCCGAGGTTTGCAATATACATTGCAACGGTTCCTCCGCCGCCTTCGTCAACCTTGCCGAGCTCGCCGATCTGCCATGAAACATTTGCCTTGTCAAGAACACGGCGGATTTTACCCATGAATTCTGCAGAAGCATCGGAGGTGCCTGATTTACCTCTTGCACCTGTATACTTTGTGATAACTGCACCGTGGTTGAGTGTGCAGCAGTTGTACTTATCGTGAACTGAGGGGAAGTTGGGGTCAAAGCCGGCATTAACGTCGGCTGAAAGACATTCGGATTTTGAAAGAACGTCCCTGCCCTTAACACCGTCCATATCTGCAAGGTCATAAATGAAATACTTGAGATATGAGGAGTTAAGACCTGTGTTGCCGTCACTGCCTACTTCTTCTTTATCTGAAAGAACAGTGACAATTGTTCTTTCGGGGGCGTCGCAGTCAAGCACCGCTTCCATTGCAGGGTATGCACAAACTCTGTCATCGTGGCCGTAAGCACCGATAAGACTTCTGTCAAAGCCGATATCGGAAACAGGGAAGGCGGGTACAAGCTCAAGCTCAGCAGAGATGAAGTCCTTTTCGGTCACACCGTACTTTTCATTGAGAATGCTGAGAATGTTAAGCTTTACAAGCTCACTGCCTGCATCGGACTTAAAGGGTCTTGAGCCGATGAGGATATTGAGCTCTTCACCCTTGATGCCTTCAAGAAGTGTACGCTTGCCCTGCTCTTTGTCAAGGTGGGGGAGAAGGTCTGTTACAACAAACTTGGGTTCGTTTTCCTTTTCACCAATGCTGATTTTTACACTTTCACCGTCAGCCTTAATCATAACACCGTGAAGTGAAAGGGGAATTGCAACCCACTGGTACTTTTTGATTCCGCCGTAGTAGTGTGTTTTGAAGTATGCAAGCTCACTGTCCTCGTAAAGGGGAGTGGGCTTTAAGTCAAGGCGGGGGGAGTCGATGTGAGAAGCAACAATTTTAACGCCTTCCTTTGCGCCTTTTTTACCGATTACTGCAAGAATAACAGATTTGCCTCTGTTATTTACGTAAACCTTGTCACCTGCCTTGTAGGCTTTGGTTTTATCAAATTCTGTAAATCCGTTGGCTTCAGCCTTGTTCAGAACAAATTCAACACATTCTCTTTCTGTTTTACCTTCCTGAAGAAAGTGCTTGTAGCCTTCGCAGAATTCGTCTGCTTTTGCAACTTCCTCGTCGCTCATGGCAACGCTGAAATGTTCTTTTTTGAATGCCAGCTTATCCATGAGCAGCTCAGCAGCATTTTTTTCTTTTTCCATAAATTATTCTTCCTTTCAATAATATAGTTTTTCATATATAATTTTGGTTTTTATAACCTTATTAACATAGCTTTTCGTTGAGGGAAAGGGTATATCGGAAAGAACCTTTCCGTCAGGTGAGTACCGCTCATCCTTCAGCCATTTCTGCACGTTTCCCATGCCGGCGTGGTAGGCGGCAACGGCTGTGGCTTCGTCGGCAAACTCCCTCATAAGTATACCGTAAAAGAGGCAACCGTATTTTACGGAGGTCTGGGGATCAAATAATTTGTCGTCAGACAGAGCTTCACCTGTTTTGGTCTGAAGCCACTGAAAAGTTTCGGGCATAATCTGCATAAGTCCCCGTGCTCCGACAGAAGACACTGCATTTTTATCAAAACCGCTTTCACATTCTATCACTGCAAAGACGAAAGATGGCGAAAGGTTATTTTCTTTTGCATAGAATTCGACAAAATCACCGTATGAAGTCGGATATAATACCCTAAGTATTGACACCGTGCCGAGAGAAATTACCGACAGGCTCACAAATAAAAACAAAATAAAGCTGATAAACCTTTTACTTTTGTTCATTAAGAAGCTCCTCAAGTTTTTTCAGTTCGCTTTTCAGCTCATAGGGTTTGTAATTTCTGATTATAATATGTGCCTGACTGAAGTAATATTCATCGCTTTTCTGAGCGTTTATGCGGGTCATGGCAGCTTCGTGAGAAATTCCGTCTCTTGCAAGGATTCTTTCAAGTCTGATATTTTCAGGGGCAGAAACCACAACAATTATAGAGCAAAGGTCTTTACAGTCGCTTTCAAGAAGTGCTGCGGCATCAATAACCGCAGTCCCAAAGCCTTCTTTTTCTGCCATTTTCAAATCATTTTCAAACTGTCTTTTTATATGAGGATGGGTGATTCTGTTAAGTGCGGCAGTGTTTTCTTCTGAAGAAAAAGCCCTTTGTGCCACAAGGGAACGGTTGATGCTTCCGTTTTCGAGAATAATGTCTTCTCCGAAAAAGTCGGCAAGCTCCTTTACAGCAGGCTTTCCGGGCAGAAGAATATCTCTGGCAATTTTGTCGCCGTCAATTATGAAGCATCCCTTTTCCAAAAGAAATTCGGCAACAGTGCTTTTTCCTGCACCTGTTTTTCCCGTAAGACCGAGAACTAACATATTATCACCTTACAATTCAATAACATTAAAGCCTGCCGCCCTTATAAGCCGGTTGAAAACAGCAAGGCCAACACCGCTTTGCTCGGGAAGTCTTGCGAAAACCTTTTTGGCTTTGATTTCATCAAGCTGTCTGAGGGCATCAAAAATATGCTTCGCCTGAGAAGCGGGATCGTTTTTTCTGCCGTAGGTGAGCACAGGCAGCGATATGCCTTCCTCTTCACCCTCAAAGCAGAGAACAACACTGTCCTCTTCCTTGTTCTTTTCTGCATATTCTTTGAATTTTTCAAGATTGCTCTTAATAAGTATGACCTGAGCGTCAGGGGCATAATGCTTATACTTCATACCGGGCGATGCTGCTTCGGCACCTTCAGGGAGCTTGTTGAAAACCGCGTCATCAATTTCTATTTCACCCAATACATCGGTGAGCATTTCAGGTGTGATTCCTCCCGGTCTTAAAAGTCTCGGGGGATTCACGGCGAGGGAAATTACGGTTGATTCAACACCTACCGAGCACTCACCGGAGTCAACAATTGCATCAATTTTTCCTGCCATATCGTCAATTACATGCTTTGCCGATGTGGGACTGGGCTTGCCTGACAGATTTGCAGATGGTGCTGCAAGGGGAACCTTGGCTTGTTCGATAATTGCCCTTGCAATTTCATTTTCAGGCATGCGTACTGCAACGGTGGTAAGCTTTCCGCTCACCTGCTCGGGAATGAGGTCGCTTTTGGGCAGAATGATTGTGAGAGGGCCGGGCCAGAATGCAGCTGCAAGCTCCTTTGCCGCCTCAGGAATTTCTGTTACAAGGGGTGCCCATTCTTCAATTTTTGCTATATGAACAATCAAGGGGTTATCCGAGGGTCTGCCCTTTGCTTCAAATATTTTTTTTGCACAGTCACCGTTGAGGGCATTGCCCGCAAGACCGTATACCGTTTCTGTGGGAATTGCAGCAAGACCGCCCTGACGTAAGATATGTCCCACTTCGGATATCTGTGTATCCTCAGGGGAGCTTATTTTAAAGATTTTTGTTTCCATTTATATCACTCGTTTGAACTTTTGAGCTTTTCTGCAGTGAAATAGGTGATGAGGGAATCGATAACTTCATCAAGGTCACCGTTGAGAATCTGCTCAAGTTTATATATTGTAAGACCTATTCTGTGGTCTGAAAGTCTGCCTTGGGGGTAGTTGTAGGTTCTGATTCTTTCGCTTCGGTCACCGGTGCCTACCTGATTCTTCCTTTCGTCGGCAATTGAACTCATCTGCTTTTGCATTTCAGCTTCAAGAATCTTGGAACGAAGAATTTTCATTGCCTTGTCCTTGTTTTTGTGCTGACTTCTTTCGTCCTGACATTCAACAATTGTACCTGTGGGAATGTGGGTGATTCGGATTGCGGATTCAGTTTTGTTAACATGCTGACCGCCTGCACCGCTTGAACGGAAGGTGTCAATCTGCAAATCGGCGGGGTTGATTTCAACGTCAACCTCCTCAGCTTCGGGAAGCACTGCAACGGTTGCCGTTGAGGTGTGGATACGTCCCTGTGTTTCCGTTTCGGGTACACGCTGCACACGGTGAACACCGCTTTCATATTTAAAGCGTGAATAAGCACCTTCGCCGCTTATCATAAAAGAAACCTCTTTGAAGCCGCCGAGCTCTGTGGGGTTGGAAGAAAGGATTTCCGTTTTCCACCTTTTTGTTTCGGCATACATTGTATACATTCTGTAAAGCACGCCTGCAAAAAGTGCCGATTCCTCGCCACCTGCACCGCCACGTATTTCAACAATAACGTTTTTGTCATCGTTGGGGTCCTTGGGAAGAAGCAGTATTTTAAGCTCCTCGTAAATTTTTTCTCTTTTTTCGCCTGCATTCTGGTATTCTTCAAACACCATTTCGCGGAAGTCCTTGTCAAGGCCGCCCTCGTCAAGCATTTCTTTTGCTGAGAGATATTCTTCATCAGTTTTTTTATATTCCCTGAACTTTTCAACAACAGGCTCAAGATTTTTGTGCTCCTTCATAAGTGAGGAGTATCTTGACATATCCGAAACAACATCAGGGTCATAAAGAAGGCTGTTGATTTCTTCAAAGCGCTCTTCAACCAAAGTTAATTTATTAAGCATAAATAGTCTCCTTTAATTCAATAATCATAATGTAATTGAAAAAAAGGCTAAAGTATTTCACCGTCTCTTATAACTTTTTTTATATTCTTTTCGGCTTTGAGCCTTGGAGTCATAACAAGATGCCCGCATTTTTTGCATTCGAGCTTAAAATCCATGCCGGAACGCACAACAGTGAATTCGTTGTTTCCGCAGGGATGGTTCTTTTTCATGATGAGGGTATCACCGACACGAATATCCATTGCCTAAGCCTCCAAATCAGTTTGTATTTAATAATTATACCATATAACAAGGGGGAATATCAATCATATATGTCAAAATAAAATAAATAAATCATTAAAAATAAGCATATAAATGAAAACATAATGTGTAATACAGAAAGGGTTTTTAAAATGAAAAAGTATTATCCGGAAAACTATCTTATCCTGACTCAGGAGAATAAAAACATTCTCTCATCAAAAGCGGCAATCAAGGAAGCCTTTTACAGCGGTAAGATTCTTGAAGTGAGAGCCACAGTGTGTGATAAGGAGCACAATCTGCATGTGGATATGGGCGTTATGCGCGGTATAATTCCCAGAAACGAGGGGGCAATAGGTATTGACGATGGGTCTGTAAGAGATATCGCAATCATATCAAGGGTCAATAAGCCCGTTGTGTGCAAAATCATAGATTTTCAGACCGATGAAAACGGCGAAACCGTTGCAGTGTTAAGCAGAAAAGCAGTGCAGAATGACTGCATGAGAGACTATATCGGAAAGCTGACACCCGGTTGTGTTATTGATGCTGTTGTGACACATATGGAATCCTTCGGCGTTTTTGCCGATATCGGAGCGGGTATTTCTGCCCTGATGCCCATTGATTCAATATCTGTTTCAAGAATTCCTCATCCTTCCGCACGGTTTATTCCGGGGCAGAAAATTAAAGCCGTGGTCAAGAGCATTGACGAAAGCGGAAGAATTACTCTCAGCTATAAAGAGCTTCTCGGAACGTGGGAGGAAAATGCCGCGCTGTTCAGGGCAGGGGAGACGGTTCCGGGTATAGTCAGATCTGTTGAGCGTTACGGAATTTTTGTTGAGCTGAAGCCTAATCTTGCAGGACTTGCAGAGTATGTTCCCGGTGTTGTACCCGGTCAGCATGCAAGTGTGTATATAAAAAATCTTATTCCCGAAAGAATGAAAATCAAGCTGATAATTGTGGATTCCTTTGATGCGGAATATCCCAATGAGCCCGTAACCTATTATAATGACAGCGATTTTATAGACCGTTGGGTATATTCACCGGAAAACTGCGAAAAAACCGTTGAAACAGTTTTTTGTGATGATGAGTTGACTAAAGAGGCAATTTGATATAAAATAAATAAGTATTCTAAAATTTACAAGGAAGGCGAAAATATGGAAATTAAAAAGATCTTCAAAAAACGCAATTCATCAATTAAGTTTGCTGCTGCAAAAAGCGTTGTTTCAGCCGCAACTGCTGCCGATGATATTCTTTGCTCACCGCCTGATCTGAGCAAGGCAAAAAGGGTGCTTTTTGTTCAGCCTCATCCCGATGACAACCAGATCGGTGCCGGCGGTACAATTGCATGGCTCCGTTCTCTCGGCGTTGAGGTTTACGAGCTCACCGTTACCGATGACAGATATGCAGTTCCCGAGTATATCGGCAAAGAAAACGATATTCAGACCCTCAGACAGAAGGAGGCCCTTGCTGCTCAGAGATGTCTCGGCATGAAAAATGCAGGTTTTCTCGGCTTTGCCGATAAAAATGACAATTCGGTAAGAGAAATATCTCTTAAGGTGGTTGAAGTTATCAGAAAGGTACAGCCCGACTATGTGCTTACCGTTGACCCCCAGCTTGAAACCGAATGCCACAGTGACCATATCAAGGTTGGTGAAGCTGTCAAGTACGCCGCAATGGATGCCCTTTGTGACTTCTATCCTGAATTTGACAACGGAAAGCTTCGCACTGATGCATGGAGAGTAAAGGGCGTTGGCTTCTATTACACAGATAAGCCCAACACTCTTGTTGATATCACTGAATTTGAAGAGCTTAAGATGAAGTCAATCAAGTGTCACAAATCACAGGCAGAGCCTACACTTCTTGCTGCAATTATGCTTCAGAATAAAATGTTTGCAGAGGGCACAGAATTCAAGGCTGCAGAGCCTTTGAGACTTCTCACCTCTCTTCAGATGCATTGCTTCAATCTTCCCGTAAGATAATTGAAAAAGGATCGAAAAAAATGACAGTTATAATTTATGTATCAAACACAGGCTCATCAAAGCAGTATGCCGAAATGCTTTCGGAAAAAACAGGCTACCCTGTTTATGATTTTGCAAACGCCAATGAAGTTCCCGCTGATGCACAGGTAATTTTCATCGGATGGGTTATGGCAGGTGTTGTTCAGGGTCTGAAGGAAGCAAGAGATCTTTTTGAGATCAAGGCGGTATGTCCCGTTGGCATGATGAAAAGTGAAAAGCAGGACGCAGAGCTGAAAACAAAAAATGCTGTTGAAGAGCCTATGTTCACCCTTCAGGGTAATTTTCATATTGATAATCTTAAGGGCATGTATAAAATGATGATGAACATGATGCTTAAGATGATGAAATCAAAGCTCAAGGAAACTGATGTCCCTGACGGACAAAAGGCAGTTGAAGCCCTTGAAAAGGGTGTTGACTGTGTGAGTGAGGAACAGCTCGCAGATATTCTCGAATGGCTTAAAAACAACTGAATAACAAAAAAGCTGTACCGACACTTGTCGGTACAGCTTTTTTTAGTTGGCACATTCTCCCGTCAGCTTATAAACCTCGCTTTCAATCATTGCATTGACCTCCTCAATGTCGAAAACAATTCCCTTTGAAAGAAGGAATGAAACAACATATTCCTTTTTCTGTTGTCCTGTTTTGCTTCCGTAAATCTGCTCGGCAGCCTTGACTGCAACGCTGACCCACATTTTCAGCTTTTCATATTTTTCAATGGAAAGCTTATCTTTAAGAATAGGAATAAGAAAGGTTGTAATGAGGGTAGATGCAAGTGCGATTACAAGCTCAATAATAAAAGTAAAATCAAATTCTGTGTTCAATATGTACATTCTCCTTATAATAAGTGTCATTTGTTTTCAAGGTCTTCAATTCTGTGGTTTGCAACCTTGATTTTTTCTTCGTGAAGCTCAATTTTTTCTTCCAACGTATAGGTGCGCTCAACAAGGCGGTTATGCTTTTCAACCCTTTTTTCAAGCTGTTCAATACGATAGTTTGTAAGCTTGCCTGAGGTGATGATACCGCCGAAGGTGCCGCCAAGGGTGCCGAAAAGGCTGATAAGTGCAACAAGTACGGTTTCACTCATAAATTCACCTCACAGCCTTGTGCAATAATCAAGGCATACCCATCCCGACGGAGTTTTTCCCCAGTTGTCCTGTGTTTTTGTAACGGTAAAAACAACGCCTTTAACATATCCGTCAGCGCTTCTGCCGATAAGCTCTTTAATCTGTTTTTTTGCAGAAGGGGTAAGTGAATAAAACCTCTTCTTTCCGTATTTTATGCCGGGACCCTTACGGACGTGCAGAAGGGTTGCTTCACTTACCTTGTAGTTTCCGGCTTTGTATTCATTCTTTTCTTCCGGGAGCGGCTTGAAGATAAGACCCTTTGAGTCAATGATTTGTGTAAATGTGTTGTCAATGTAAAAAAGCATCTCAGGCTTGAAGGCGTGTTTCGTGGGGTTAAGAACCCACTTTCCCTTTGTGTTTTTTACCCAACCGTTACCCTTGATTTTTCCTTTGCCGCCACTTATGTGAAGGTGATTTCCCACACCTCCGTCAGAGCCCTCATTACAGATAAGCTCGCCTCTTTTAAAAAGCTGACCGTTTTTCAGCTTTTTCATGTCGGAATCATTGGGATGTGTTACCTGCATTGAAAAATAATTACTTGTTCCGTCTGCGAAAAGCACCTTTTTTGTTGACTGCAGAAAAAGTGTGTTTGTGCCGCCGTTGCCCTGACCGTATTTGATAATGAGCTTCATTTCGTCGCAGGGGCAGTAAAGACCTTCTCTTCCTGAGTCACGGCAGGCTTCGTCTATCGGATAGTCCTTCGGTGTGCCGAGGGTATGAGGCTTGTGAGAAACAGAGCCGTCATAGCTCTGAGTTATTCTCATTACCTTGCAAGGATATATAAGATAGTTTTTCATGAATTCTCCTTTCGAAAGCTAAAAATAAAAAACCGCCTTTCATCCGTGAAGATAAAAGCAGTTTTGTGTGCCTCAAAAGCGGAAAACAGGCAATGTTATTGTGAGACCTGCGGAATGGTCCTATATATAATTTTAGATATAAAATACTCTTGTGTCAACAAAAAATCGATTTTCTGAGTCCTAAAAGATGTACTGAGGGTGCTTTGCACTAAGATTTCAGATTTAAAAAAGCGCTGAAAAACAGAGTGATATTGTGTTGACAAAGATAGACCGTATTGCTATAATTTACAAAGTAAGGGCAACGGAATAATGGGTTGCTCTGTGCGTGAAAGGAGAAAATTATGGGTATTTTAGCTTGGAAAATTTATAAGGGCTGCGGACTTGCAACCTTCGTAAGTATTATAGGTGCATGTGTGCTTTATGCGGGTGTTGCATGCTTGTTCGGAGGTGTAATTCCTGCGGCAGTTGTCTGCATTCCTTTAGGTCTCGGCTTTCATCTTCTGGCAGAAAAAATTGCCGCAAACAAGCGTGCAAAAAGCGGTGAAGGTAATGCCGAAGCGCCTGCTAAGGCAAAGGCGAATGCTGCAAAACCTGCCGAAAAACCTGCTCAGCCTGCCGAAAAACCTGCTCAACCTGCCGCAAAACCCGCTCAGCCTGCAGTGAATATTGCTCAGGCGGCAGCAACGATTGCTAAGGCAGCAGAAAAGCTTGCTGCAGATGCTGAAAAGGTAAAATGCAATCAGTGCGGTGCAGTTATAGAGGGTAACAATAAGTTCTGTACTCAGTGCGGCAACACCCTTGAAGACGAAAAAGTAAAAACAAAAAAATGCGATAAATGCGGTGCAGAGGTTGATGCTGCAAATAAATTCTGCACCCAATGTGGTGACTCCTTTGCCGATAACGAGGCTCCCAAGCCGAAAAAATGTCTCAGATGCGGCACTGAGGTTGTAGAGACAAGTAAATTCTGCACCGAGTGCGGATATGAACTTAAATGATAAGAGGTAATAAAAATGTCAACATGTAGATTCTGTTCAAAAAACTATGACGGTTCATACTGTCCCGATTGCGGACGACAGTTATACACTGCCCCTGCCTCAATTGTTTGCGGCACTACCATCGACGATGCCAGTGACTGCGAAATTACCGTTACTCCGAAATATCTTTTTATCCGCCGTGTAAGTAAGAGCGAGAAAAATAAAGCTACTGCCGGCAGAGCCTTCGGGCTTTTGGGCAGGATTGTGGCTGAAGCTGCTACAGAAAAATCTAATGAATTCGGCTGGTATCCTCTCAGTGACTTCAGTAAGGCTATCTATCCTTACATAACTAAAAAATCAAAGCTTAACCCCGGAATCAAGCTTATTGCCAAAGACGGAAGAGAGTTGCTTCTCATTTTCGATACACCGGGAGATTTCGACAGCAGCAGAAAGGCTGCAAAAACCGTTGCGAAACATCTTGGAGATATTATTCCCGAAATTGAAGATGCTTCCCAAAAGGATTTCGGCTCAAAGGGATGCCAGAATCCTTATGTTACAGAAGAAAATTTTGATAAAATCAGACCTGCTCAGACGGCCACTCAGGCAAAGCCTGCTCAGTCTGCTCCCAAAGCAGCTCCGAAGGCTGCCCCTGTGCAGCAGGCTCAACCCAAAGCGGCTGCCCCTGCAGAAAATCAGCAGGCACCCAAAACAATGAGACGTCCCTGCCCCAATTGCGGTTACTTTGTGCTTGAGGGAAGTAAATTCTGTAACGAGTGCGGAACAAAAATCCAAAGAGAGAGAAAGTGCCTCAGATGCGGAAAGATTCTTGCAGAAAATGAAAAGTTCTGCGGAGAGTGCGGCTATCAGGCAAAGTAAAAAGCGTAAAAAAGCACGGGATTTTATTTCCTGTGCTTTTTAGTTTAAAAAATTACACAAAAAACTTAATATATTTTATACACTCAATACAGTTGACACAACATGTTAAATATTGTATAATATTAGGGAACATAGGTGAGCGGTCGCTCACCAAAAAATAAATTTCAGGAGATGTATTAAGATGGACACAAGATTTGCTATTACAAATTATCCTGACGCCAAGGCAGTGACAGAGAAGCTTGATCACCTTATCAGCCTTCCCATGCATTCAATCAAGCCTGACGTTCTCGCAAAGTACGAAGAAGAATACTTCGAAAAGAAATGCCAGAAATCAAAGGCAATGATCGACGAAGCTAAGCAGATCATTCCCGGCGGCGTTCAGCATAACCTTGCTTTCAACTATCCGTTCCCCCTTGTTTTCACAAAGGCAGATGGCGCAAAGCTTTATGACATTGACGGTAACGAATATTATGACTTCCTTCAGGCAGGTGGCCCCACAGTTCTCGGCTCCAACCCGAAGATTGTCCGTGATCAGGTTATTGATCTTCTTAACACCTGCGGTCCTTCAACAGGTCTTTTCCACGAGTTTGAATACAAGCTTGCAAAGAAGATTTCTGATTCAGTTCCCACAGTTGACATGTTCCGTATGCTCGGTTCAGGTACAGAAGCTTGTATGGTAGCTTGCCGTGTTGCAAGACTTGCAACAAAGAAAAAGCACATCCTTAAAATGGGTGGCGCTTATCACGGCTGGTCAGATCAGCTCGGTTACGGTATCCGTGTTCCCGGCTCAAAGTTCACTCAGGCAAGCGGTGTTCCCATGCGTCTTATGAGAGATACACAGGAATTCTTCCCCAACGATCTTAACGATCTTGAAAAGAAGCTCAGAAGAAATCAGTTCAACGGCGGTACAGCTGCTGTATTCATTGAACCCATCGGTCCCGAAAGCGGTACACGTCCCCTTGATATGGAATTCAACAAGGGCGTTGAAAGACTTTGCCGTAAATATGGCGCACTCCTTATCTTCGATGAAGTTGTTACAGGCTTCCGTATCGGTATGGCAGGTGTTCAGGGCTAGTACGGCGTAGAGCCCGACCTCACAATCTTCGGTAAGGTAATCGCCGGCGGTTATCCCGGTGCAGGCGGTATCGGCGGTAAGAGAGAATACATGAAGTACATGGGCGCAGGTCTTGATGCAAGCGGCATGAAGGTTAAGAAGGCATTCTGCGGCGGTACAATGGCTGCTACTCCCATTTCATGCGTTGCAGGTTACTATACTCTTGAAGAAATTGATAAGCAGAACGCATGTCAGAAGGCAGGTCTCATGGGTGACAGACTTACTGCAGGTCTCAACACCATCATTGACAAGTACAACCTTCCCTTCGTAGCATTCAACCAGGGTTCAGTATGTCATATGGAAACAGTTGCAACAATGCACTTCTCAATTGATTGGAGCAAGCCCTGGCAGATTCCCAACGTTCTCAAGGAAACAAGCAAGCGTAAGACAGAAATGACCCACATGGGTGCTGCTTACATGGCAGAAGGCCTTGTAACTCTTGCAGGTTCAAGACTTTACACATCAGCAGCATACAATGAAGAAATGATCGACGATGCACTCGCACGCTTCGACAAAGTATTCTCAAACATTGCAGTTGTTGAATAATTAAAAATATAACTACATAGGGCAGACTGCAGGTGTCTGCCTTATGTTCGCTTAATATGAGGTGAATGTAATGGATATTTTAGAGGCTAAAAAAATCGTTGTTGAAGCAGGTAAACAGCTTGTTGAAACAGGCCTTATTGCCCGTACATGGGGTAATGTCAGCTGCAGAATCAGCGATACTCAGTTTGTAATCACTCCCTCAGGCCGTGATTATATTTCACTCACTCCCGATGATATCGTAACTGTAAACCTTGCTGACCTTACATACGATGGTGACATTAAGCCTTCATCAGAAAAGGGTCTTCATGCACAGTGCTATATTCTTCGTCCCGAGGTTAATTTTGTTATCCATACCCATCAGGCAAATGCATCAATTGTTTCTGCAATGGGATGTGACATCAACAACATTAAGGGTGAAAGCAAGGAAATCGTTGGTGACAACATTCCTGTCAGCTCCTACGGTCTTCCCGGCACAGGTAAGCTCCGTGACGGTGTTGTGGCTGCCCTTAAGCGCTCAGATTCAAAGGCAGTTATCATGAAGAGCCACGGTGCAGTCTGCCTTGGTACAGACTATGATGATGCTTTCAAGGTTGCTTCTGAGGTTGAAAAAGTATGTGCAAACTACATTTATGACAAGTATGCCGCTCTCACAGATAAGGTTACAGACACATTCTCAGATGTTTACGATTATATCGTAAGCGTTAAAAAGAGAGCAGACGCACCGTCACCCAAGCTTACAGCTTATGACAGTGTAAGAATTGATGATGCAATTGTTCTTTCTGATAAGCAGGGTAATGTTGTTTCAACAGTAGGTCTCTGTCCCTGCTGTGATGAGCTTATTATCGGTGAAAAATACCTTTCAGAAGCTGATATGCATAAGGCTATTTATAATAAGCGTGAAGATATCGGCGCAATTATTCATTCCGATAAGGAAGCAATTGTTGCTGCATCAAAGATAGGCAAGACACTCAAGCCTCTTCTTGATGACTTTGCACAGATTGTCGGTGTTACCGTAAGATGCACAGAGTTTGACCCCAACAATACTCTTAAATCATCCAAGAAGGTTGCCAAGAAGCTTGGCGGAAAGAGCAGAAATGCCCTTCTTCTCAAGGATAACGGTGCTGTTTGCTGCGGACCCAACAAGGATGAAGCACAGGCAACAGAAATGGTAATGAACAAGAACTGCAAAGCAATTCTTGCAGGCGACCTTTTCGGCGGCTCCAAGCCCATCGGAAAGCTTGACAGCGTTCTTATGAATGTTGTTTACAGACTCAAGTATTCAAAGCAGAAATAAGTAATTAAGTGCTGTCGCAGACTGCGGCGGCACTTTTTACATTAATTTGTCTGAAAAAAGAGAAACATTTTTTCACAAAACCCTTGACAACAGGCATTTGATGTGGTAATATCATTAGGCAATTATGGAGAGATACCGAAGTGGTCATAACGGAACGGTCTTGAAAACCGTCGTACGTCCTGCGTACCGTGGGTTCGAATCCCACTCTCTCCGCCATTTTTTTATTTATAGAGAAGTCTATCGACACCATGGAGAAGTACTCAAGTT
>JAZSHC010000028.1:0-14317 GCA_045533065.1 Acutalibacteraceae bacterium | reverse complement strand
CTACCGTAATCACAAATCTCACCAAGAGCGCAGATTGCCCAATTGTCTGGCAGGTCATCAAGTTCCCAAGCAGAAATATCCTCGACCTGTTCTCCCGCTCGTATATAATAAGAGTTATCCTCACCTTTAAAGATGACAGATTCCTTCTTATCACGCTTAATTTTACCTTGCTTGATAAGTTCTTCTTTTTTGGCTCTTATGCGTTCGAGAAGGATTGATGCAGGCTCGTCATCAGGGTTCTGAGGTGCAAGTTTACCACGAATAGCGAGGTCGAGGATTTTATTTTTAATAACTTGTATATCTAATTTAAACTCTTGTTTTGAATTATCAATATCATCAATATACATAAAGGTTGAAGATATACATTCGATAATTCTTTTTTGCTCATTTGTCGGTGGAATTGGAATTAATGAATTTTCAACAAAATCCCTACCTATCCTCTTTTGTCCAACAGCTCCCGAAAAGGCTTTTTTTCCATTAGCAATAAAATTATCAGTCTTAATATTCCACAAGACGTATTCTGGAAAAATCATATTTCCGATTGTTCTGATAATATGCAATTCCGTAGTTCCTGCACCATAGCCGTTTTTAAGATCTTTGAAAATAACAGACTTTTTGTTTTCAAAACAAGGTGTAATTTTGGCTACTCCAACATCGTTGTTAGCAAAATGGGTAAAACCACTTTTGACTTTTCCCCACAATTTTTCATCATAAGTATGTTTGTTTGAGTATCCTTCTTGTATCAATGGCATTGGAACAAAAGACACCACTGTATCATCTGAAAGATAGTTTCTTGGATTTATGATGAATACTGTTGCAAATCTACTCCATATCCACCCATTAGGAACATCAAACGGTATCTCATCTTCAATACATTTCACTGTTCCGTCAGGAAATTTCTCATAATGTAAATTACATGAATTTGTTCTGCAATCAAACTTTATCGCTTTAAAGCTTGACAATTACATTTTTCTATGCTACAATTCATTTGCAATAGTAAACCAACAGAGCTTCAAGTGGCCTGAAAATCCACTTAGGGGAATGTTTGTCTCTCGTGATACTGTCCGTGATGCGATATTGTGATACCATATCTTAAAAGGGCGGTTTTGACCCCTCTGAAGGCCCTGTTTTACAGCGTTTTATAACTAATTTTTGCAAAACTAAGTGAGTGGGAATAAAAAAACTAAAAAGACCTGCTTTTGCAGGTCTTTTTTTATATTTTTGTCTGTCTGATAATATCTTTAAGACTTTCGGCACTTTTATGAAGAGCCTTGATTTCACTCTCCGTTAACGGCAGCATTACCTTATTATGCGCGCCGTTGTGTCCTACAACAGTAAGAAGACTGAGACACACATCGTCGATGCCGTATTCACCGTGAAGCATAGTTGAAACAGTCATTGTTGTATCAATACCGCTTAAAAGGCACTTGCATATATGGCAAACAGACATTGACACAGCGTAAAAGGTTGCTCCTTTTCTTTCAATTACTCTTGCACCGGATTTTCTGACATAGTCCTCAACTTCATTTATATCAAGTGTGGGAACGATAATTCCGGGCTTAATAAAAGATTTGCTGTATTCCATGACGGGTACATTGGAAATGTTGGCAGTTGACCAGGGGATAACTGAAGAATCACCGTGCTCACCTAAAACATAAGCATGGACATTCTGCTGACTGAGAGAAAAGTATTCAGCAAGACGGCTTCTGAGTCTGGCTGTGTCGAGAATAGTACCCGAGCCTATAATCCTTTCTTCCGGGATATCGGAGCATTTGCAGAAGGTGTATGTAAGAATGTCAACAGGATTACTTACGATGACATAAGTCGCTTCTGGAGCGTATTTGGTTATCTGAGGAATGATGCTTTTGAGAATATCAACATTTATTTGTGCAAGGTCAAGTCTTGTCTGACCGGGCTTTCTTGCCACGCCTGATGTAATAATAACTATATCTGAATCTTTTGCATCGGCATAGCTGCCGGCATAAATGGAGCAGGGAGCACAAAAAGGAGTTCCCTGACGTATGTCAAGCGCTTCGCCCATAGCTTTTTTATCGTTGACATCTATCATTACAATTTCGGATGCAATGTTTGTTGCTGTAAGAGTGTATGCGATTGTTGAGCCGACACTACCGGTGCCGATGATTGTTATTTTGTTCATAGTAAAACCCTTTGCTTATGTTTTTTTGTTATTATATACAAATTTTCCATAAGTTGTCAATATTTGACGGCAAATAAGATTGATTATTTACAAATGCTGTGGTATAATTATTCAGAATTTAGCATAAAGGAAGTAGAATAATGAATATTTTACATATGAAATATGCAGTAGAGGTTGCAAGAGTAGGTTCGCTCAACAAAGCGGCCGAAACCCTGCTTATTGCCCAACCTAACATTAGCCGTTCAATAAAAGAGCTTGAAGCAGATTTAGGTATTACTATTTTTGACAGAAGCTCAAAAGGAATGTTCCTCACTCCCGAAGGTGAAATCTTTATCGGTTATGCTAAAAATATTTTAAATCAGATTGAACAGGTTGAGGATATCTATAAAAACGGTGCGGCTAAAAAGCAGAAGTTTTCCATTTCCGTACCACGTGCCTGTTATATCTCGGAAGCATTTGCTCAGTTTTCAAAAACTCTTTCCGTTGAACCGGCCGAGATTTTTTATAAGGAAACGAATTCACAAAGAACAATAAATAATATTCTGAATCACGATTACAAACTGGGAATAATCCGTTATGCTGAAAATTACGATAAATATTTTAAGGCTATGCTTGAAGAGAAAGGCCTTTCCTATGAAATGGTAACGGAGTTTTCCTACAGCCTTATTATGAGTGCAGACAGTCCGCTTTCCGGGCTTGATGAAATTACTTTTGATGACTTGATGAACTATATAGAAATTGCTCATGCTGACCCTTATGTACCTTCGCTGCCCTTATCAAAGGTAGTAAAGGAAGAATTGCCTGACAATATCGGTCGCCGTATATTTATTTTTGAAAGAGCGAGTCAGTTTGATTTGCTTACGGAAAATCCGGATACATTTATGTGGGTTTCGCCTGCACCGCAGAAAGTACTTGACCGTTATAACCTGGTTCAAAGAAAATGTGTTGATAACAAAAAGGTGTATAAGGATGTACTTATTTACAAAAACGGATATAAACTTACAAAACTTGATAAAATGTTTATTACTGAGCTTTGCGAATCAAGACGTAAACATCTTAAAATCAATAACATATAAACTGTCCTTCGGGACAGTTTTCTTCTAATCGATAATAGTTATATCGATAAACATAATACCGATATAACATTCTTATAATTCCCAAAAATGTCTTCTTTTGATAAAATGTCTGAGGAATTAAGATAAGGGAGGAAAAAAGATGGAAAAAACAGTTCTTTCAAAAGCAACTTTAGGAAGGCTCCCTCAATACCTTGCTTATCTTAAAAATACTTCAAAAAGTACTGTTGAACATATTTCAGCAACAACCATCGCCGGGGCACTGTCTCTCGGAGAGGTGCTGGTAAGAAAAGATCTCGCAGCAGTAAGTGGCGCAGGAAAGCCTAAAATAGGTTATGTTATTAAAGACCTTATAAATGATATCGAGGCTTGCCTCGGCAGCAACAAAACAACTCCTGCAGTTCTTGTCGGTGCGGGTAAGCTTGGCAGAGCGCTTCTCGAATATGACGGTTTTCAGGAGTATGGGGTAAAAATTATTGCGGGCTTTGACAGCAATTCGGAAACACTTTACTTCGGAAGAAACAAAATGCCTGTGTACTCTATGACCGACTTCAAGACTTTCTGTGAAAGCAACGGCGTCAGAATAGGAATAATCACAGTAGGCTCAGGTTCGGCACAGCAGGTATGCGACGAAATGCTTAAATCCGGTATTAAAGCAATCTGGAATTTTGCTCCCTGCAGATTGAATGTCCCTGATGAAATATGTTTAAGACAGGAAAATTTGGCCTTATCGTTGGCTTATCTCAACAGCCAATTAACACAATAAGTAATTTTAGGAGGACATAAAATGGAAAGCAAGACTTATGAAATTGTTGACGGTGTAGAAAAGCTTCTTGAGGCTATTTCACGCACAAGAAAAGCTCAGCAGGAGTTTGCTGCCTACACTCAGGAGCAGGTAGATAAGATTTTCCTTGCAGCCGCTTCTGCAGCTAATAAGGCAAGAATCCCTCTTGCAAAGATGGCAGTAGAGGAAACAGGTATGGGTGTTGTTGAAGATAAGGTTATCAAAAACAACTATGCTGCCGAATATATCTACAATGCATATAAGGATACAAAAACATGCGGTGTTATCGAAGAAGATAAGGCTTTCGGTATCAAGAAAATAGCAGAGCCTATCGGTGTTATTGCCGCAGTTATTCCCACAACCAATCCCACGTCAACAGCAATTTTCAAGTGCCTTCTTGCTCTTAAAACACGTAACGCCATTATTATTTCTCCTCATCCCAGAGCAAAGGGTTGTACCATTGCCGCAGCAAAGCTCGTTCTTGAAGCGGCTGTTGCCGCAGGTGCTCCCGAAGGAATCATTGACTGGATTGATGTTCCCTCACTTGAAATGACAAACACTGTTATGAAGGAAGCAGACATTATCCTTGCAACAGGTGGTCCCGGTATGGTAAAGGCTGCTTATTCAAGCGGTAAACCTGCTCTTGGTGTAGGCGCAGGTAACACCCCTGCAATTATTGATGACAGTGCTGATATCCTTCTTGCTGTTAACTCAATCATTCACTCAAAGACATTCGATAACGGTATGATTTGTGCTTCAGAGCAGTCGGTTATCGTTATGGAAAACATATACAGTGCTGTTAAAGAGGAGTTTGCCGCAAGAGGCTGTTACTTCCTCAATGCCGCAGAAACTGAAAAGGTAAGAAAGACAATCATCATCAACGGCGCTCTTAATGCTAAAATCGTTGGTCAGAAAGCCACAAAGATTGCTGAGCTTTCAGGCATAACAGTTCCTGCAGGAACAAAAATCCTCATTGGTGAGGTTGAAAGCGTTGACATCAGTGAAGAGTTTGCCCACGAAAAGCTTTCTCCTGTTCTTGCTATGTACAAGGCAAAGGATTTTGAAGACGCTCTTATAAAGGCTGAACAGCTTGTTGCTGACGGCGGTTACGGACATACATCCTCTGTTTATCTTAACGAAGTTACACAGACAGAAAAGCTTTCAGCATTTGCTGCAAGAATGAAAACCTGCCGAATTCTCGTTAATACACCTTCATCACACGGTGGCATCGGTGACCTCTACAACTTTAAGCTTGCGCCGTCACTTACACTTGGTTGCGGCTCATGGGGCGGAAATTCCGTTTCAGAAAACGTTGGTGTAAAGCATCTTCTGAATATCAAAACAGTAGCAGAAAGAAGGGAAAATATGCTTTGGTTCCGCACACCCGAAAAGGTATATATCAAAAAGGGCTGTCTGCCTGTAGCTCTCGATGAACTCAAAAATGTTCTTGGCAAAAAGAGAGCCTTCATTGTAACCGATACTTTCCTTTATGAAAACGGCTACACTAAGCCCATCACAGATAAGCTTGATGAAATGGGTATTGCACACACTACCTTCTCAAATGTTGCTCCGGATCCCACACTTGCTTCTGCAAGAGAAGGTGCCGCACAGATGGCTACATTCAAGCCTGACACCATTATCGCACTCGGCGGCGGCTCAGCAATGGATGCTGCAAAGATTATGTGGGTGCTCTATGAACATCCTGAAGCAGACTTTATGGATATGGCGATGAGATTCATTGATATCCGTAAGAGGGTTTACACCTTCCCGAAAATGGGCGAAAAGGCATATTTCATCGCTGTTCCTACCTCAGCAGGTACAGGCTCCGAGGTAACACCCTTCGCAGTTATCACAGACGAATCAACAGGCGTCAAGTATCCTCTTGCCGACTACGAGCTTCTTCCCAACATGGCAATAATTGATACTGATTTCCATATGTCAGCCCCCAAAGGACTTACAGCTGCATCAGGTATCGACGCAGTGACTCACGCAGTTGAGGCTTATGCCGCAATGCTTGCAACTGATTATACAGACGGTCTTGCACTTCAGGCTCTCAAGACTATCTTCACTTATCTTCCCCGTGCATACGAAAACGGACAAACAGACGTTGAGGCAAGAGAAAAGATGGCAAATGCCGCAACTATGGCGGGTATGGCTTTCGCAAACGCTTTCCTCGGTGTATGTCACTCAATGGCACATAAGCTCGGTGCTTTCCACCATCTTCCTCACGGTGTGGCAAATGCACTTATGATTGAAGAGGTTATCCGTTTCAATGCTTCAGAAGCTCCCGTGAAAATGGGTACCTTCTCACAGTATGACCATCCTCACACTCTTGCCCGTTATGCTGAAATTGCCGATTGTCTCGGTGTAAAGGGTGAAACCGATTCACAAAAGCTTGAAGGTCTTATTGCAAAAATCAATGAGCTTAAGAAAACTGTAGGCATAAAGGAAACCATCAAGGATTACGGCATTGATGAAAAAGCATTCCTCGATAATCTTGATGAAATGGTAGAGCAGGCATTTGATGACCAGTGTACCGGTGCAAATCCCAGATATCCTCTTATGAGCGAAATCAAGCAAATGTATCTTAATGCTTATTACGGTAAGCATTTCACAGAACCTGAAATGCCCACAGCAGATGATATTGCAGAAAACATTAAGCCTGATGCAGTTAAGTCGGCCTACCGTGTTGGCAAGAAAGCATAAGAAAAGGAGGAAGAGAAAATGAAACTTGACAGAGTAATTGCGGTAAGAAACAACAAAACAATTTACCGTGACGGCGATGTTTGTGTTAAGGTGTTTAATAACGATTATTCAAAAGCTGATGTTCTTTCAGAAGCTCTCAACCAGGCAAGAATTGAAGAAACAGGACTTAACATTCCCAAAGTTCGTGAAGTTACAATGATAGACGGCAAATGGGCTATTGTTTCCGATTACATCAAGGGTAAAACTCTTCAGCAACTTATGGATGAAGACAGCGAAAATAAAGATAAATATATCGAAATGCTCGTTGACCTTCAGCTTGAAGTGCACTCAAAGATTAGTCCTCTTTTGGGCAAGCTCAAGGATAAGATGAACAGAAAAATCTGCCAATCAGACCTTGATGCAACAACACGCTACGATCTTCACACAAGACTTGAGGGTATGCCCAAGCACAACAAGGTTTGTCACGGTGACTTCAATCCGTCTAATGTGATTATTACCGATGAGGGTAAGGCTTATATTATCGACTGGGCACACACAACTCAGGGTAATGCTTCTGCAGACGTTGCAAGAACTTATCTTCTTTTCTGGCTTCAGGGCGATATTGACGGCGCAAAGAAATATCTTGACCTTTTCTGCGCAAAAAGTGATACTGCAAAGCAGTATGTTCAGAAGTGGATGCCCATCGTTGCCGCATCACAGTCCGTAAAGGGCAATGAGAAGGAAAGAGAATTCCTTCTTTCATGGGTTAATGTTGTTGATTATGAATAATTAAAGGAGAGATAAAAATGAAAATTACAGTTTGTATCGGTTCTTCATGTCATATCAAGGGTTCACGTCAGGTTGTTGAAGAGCTTCAGTATCTTATTAAAGAAAATAATATCGGTGATAAGGTTGAATTGGGCGGCACCTTCTGTATGGGCAAATGTCAGCAGGGTGTATGTGTTACGGTTGATGAAGCCTTCCATTCAGTAAGCCCCGAAACAGTTAAGGATTTCTTTGAAAAAGAAGTTTTAGCGAAGGTGTAAAAATATGATAATTCAGGTATGTGTGGGCAGTTCCTGTCATTTAAAGGGTTCACCCGAAATAGTAGAGCTGTTTCAGAAATCCGTAGCTGATTATCATCTCGAAGACGAAATAACACTTGCCGGCAGTTTTTGTATCGGCAAGTGTAACCGTATAGGTGTTACGGTTCAGGTTGACGATGATGTTCACACGGGTATCACCAAGGAAAATTTCAAAGAATTTTTCAAGGAAAACATTTTAGATGTCATAAATAAAGAAAGGGGTTGACATTAAATGTCCAACTGTCTTACTTTAAAAAAATCCAACTGTAAAAACTGCTATAAATGTATCCGTCACTGCCCGGTTAAAGCCATACGCTTTTCGGGCAATCAAGCGCATATTATAGATGATGAATGCATACTTTGCGGTCAATGCTTCGTTGTTTGTCCTCAGGATGCAAAGCAGATAGTTGATGAAACTGAAAAGGTAAAAGTATTTATACAAAGCGGAGACCCTGTTGTTGTTTCTCTTGCACCGTCTTTTATTGCCAACTATGACGGTGCAGGCATAAACTCAATGAGAAAAGCACTTAAAAAAATGGGCTTTTATGATGTTGAGGAAACTGCAATAGGTGCAACCATTGTCAAAAATGAATATGAAAGAATGCTTGAAGAAGAGGACAGAGATGTAGTCATTTCTTCCTGCTGTCACTCTGTGAACCTTCTCATTCAGAAGCATTTTCCTGTTTGCCTTGAATATCTTGCTGATGTTATGTCACCTATGCAGGCTCACTGTGCAGACATAAAGAAAAGATATCCTGATGCAAAGACTGTCTTTGTAGGTCCATGCGTGGCAAAAAAGGATGAAGCAGACCACTATGAGGGTATTGTTGATGCCGTTCTAACCTTTGAAGAGCTTACCGAATGGATGAAGGAGGAAAAAATTGAAGTTGAGGCTGAATCAGATTACAATGAATACAGCCGTGCAAGATTCTTCCCCACAACAGGCGGAGTTCTGAAAACAATGAACGAAAACAGCAAATACACCTATGTTGCCATTGACGGCGTGGAAAACTGTATGGCTGTTTTAAGAGATATAGAAAAAGGTAAAATACATAAGTGTTTTATTGAGATGTCTTCCTGTACGGGAAGCTGTGTGGGAGGTCCCGTTATTGAAAAGTATCACCACGACTCAAACATCAAGGATTATCTTGAGGTTGCCTCTTATGCAGGAAATAAAGATTTTGACGTGCTTCAGCCCAAATCTTCGGAACTCAAAAAACACATTGTATTTATTGAACATAAACTTCCTCAACCCTCCGAAATTGAGATAGGAAGTGCTCTTCGCCAGATGGGTAAATTCAAGCCTTCCGATGAGCTCAACTGCGGCTCCTGCGGATACAATACCTGCCGTGAAAAGGCTATTGCTATTTGTCAGGGCAAGGCAGAAATATCAATGTGTCTTCCCTTCCTTAAGGATAAGGCTGAAAGCTTTTCGGATACAATAGTTAAAAATACACCCAACGGTCTGATTGTACTTAATGAAAATCTCGAAGTTCAGCAGATTAATGAAGCCGCAAGAAAGATTATGAACATTCGCTCCGCTTCTGATGTTCTGGGTGATCAGGTTATCCGTATCCTCGACCCGACAGCATTTATGAATGTTATTACAAGCGGTAAAGATGTAAAGGATCAGAGAGTATACCTTGCTGAATATAAGCGTTATGTTGAACAGACTATTGTTTACGATAAAGAATCACATCTTCTTGTGGGTATTATGCGCGATGTTACAGATGAAGAATATGAACGCGAAAGAAAAGAAAACATCAGTCGCAAGACAATTGAAGTTGCTGACAGAGTTGTTGATAAACAAATGAGAATTGTTCAGGAAATTGCTTCGCTGTTAGGTGAAACTGCTGCCGAAACAAAAATCGCACTTTCAAAGCTTAAGGAGTCGATAACTGATGAATGATTTGTGTGCAGATATCGGATATAAAAGTATAAATCATTTTGGTGAAGAACTTTGCGGCGATCATGTAGATGTTGTTGAGGAAAACGAAAACTCTTCCGTAATTGTTCTTGCAGACGGTCTCGGAAGCGGTGTTAAGGCAAGTATTCTTTCGACTCTCACTTCAAAAATCATTTCAACAATGATGGCTGAGGGCTTGCCGATTGAAGAATGTGTTTCAACAATTGCCGCAACACTTCCCGTTTGTTCTGTCAGAGGAGTAGCATATTCAACTTTTACTATTATGCATCTTAAAAATAATGAAACGGCAGAGATTATTCAGTATGATAATCCTCATGTAATTATTATCCGTGATGAAGTGAATTATGATTATCCGAAAACAGAAATGAACATTGGCGGTAAAAAGATTTTTAAATCAGTTATAAATCTTCAGGAAAACGATATTTTTGTTGCTATGAGTGACGGTTGTCCTCATGCAGGTATCGGTATGCTGTACAACTTTGGTTGGAAGCGAGAAGACATTATTGATTTTATCGAAACTCTTGCACCTGCAGGCTACACGGCGAAAACTCTTTCCACAATGCTTGTTGACGAATGCAACAAGCTTTACGGAAACAAACCCGGTGATGATGCCACAGCGTGTGTTGTCAGAATAAGAAAAAGAGAGCCGATGAACATGCTTTTTGGTCCTCCTTCAAACCGTGACGATGCAAACCGTATGATGTCACTGTTCTTCTCGAAAGAGGGCAAGCACATTATCTGTGGCGGTACAACGTCATCAATAGCGGCAAAATATCTGGGAAAACAGCTGAAAGCAACACTTAACTTTGAAAAAAGTGATGTTCCGCCCATAGCAGAAATCGAGGGTGTTGACCTTGTAACCGAAGGTGTTATAACAGTTAACAAGGTGCTTGAATATGCTAAAGATTATCTTGGTGACAACGAGTTTTATGAGCATTGGAGCTTTAAGCGTGACGGTGCTTCTCTTATAAGCAGACTGCTTTTTGAAGAGGCTACCGACATAAACTTCTATGTAGGCAGAGCAATTAATCCTGCACATCAGAATCCAGACCTTCCCATTAATTTCAACATAAAAATGAATCTTGTTAAGGAGCTTTCCGAGTGCTTGAAAAAGATGGGTAAAAGAATTAAAGTGAGCTATTTTTAAGGAGCTTAAAATGAGAAAATTTGATACAAAAGTCCAATATTTAAAATATAAAGTTCTTCGTGAAGTGGCTTCCCAGGCATGGAACGATACTCTTTTACAGAATATTCTTGATATTCCAAAAATAATTGTTCCGGGAAAAACATCTACTATGCGTTGCTGCGTTTACAAGGAAAGAGCCATTCTTGCCGAACGAGTAAAAATGGCAATGGGTGGTGAAACGGACAACAATAATGTTATTCAGGTTATAGACATAGCCTGTGACGAGTGTCCTGCTGCCGGCTATGTGGTAACAGATTCCTGCCGCGGCTGTCTAGCTCACAGATGCGAAGATGTATGTAAAAAAGGAGCTATTTCATTTGACCATAACCACGTGGCACACATTGATAAATCAAAATGCGTGGAGTGCGGTCAGTGTGCTAAGGTGTGTCCTTTTGCAGCCATAGTCAACCGTAAAAGACCTTGTCAGATTTCATGTAAGGTCAAAGCTATTTCTATAAATGAGGACAATGCCGCTTCCATTGATAATGAAAAATGTATTCAGTGCGGTGCCTGTGTATATCAGTGTCCCTTCGGCGCAATAACGGATAAATCCTTTATTCTGAATGTTATCGACCTTATTAAAAAGAGCGAAAACAACAAGAAATACAAGGTTTATGCAATGGTTGCCCCTTCAATTTCCAGTCAGTTTACTTATGCCAAGCTGGGACAGGTTATCTCGGGACTTAAAGAGCTCGGTTTTTATACTGTTGTTGAAGCAGCTCTCGGTGCTGATATGGTAGCTCATGCTGAATCAAAAGAGCTTTCTGAAAAGGGATTCCTCACAAGTTCCTGCTGTCCGGCTTTCGTACAGTATGTAAAATCCGCTTTTCCGAAGCTTTTACCCCTTGTGTCCCATAATCTTTCACCTATGGCAACTCTTGCCAAATATATAAAAGAAACCGATAAAACTGCTAAAATAGTATTTATCGGTCCGTGTACTGCGAAAAAGTCGGAAGCACAGCTTGAAACAGTAAAGCCCTATGTTGATGCCGTTCTTACCTTTGAGGAGCTGCAGGCTCTATATGACAGCCGTAGTATTGATATAACTGCTCTTGAGGAAGATGTACTTGACAATGCCTCTTATTTCGGCAGAATATTTGCACGTTCGGGTGGTCTTACCGATGCGGTGAGACAGGGTCTTAAGGAGCAGAATATTGATTTTGAACTTAAGCCGATAGCCTGTGACGGTATTGAGGAGTGCAGAATCGCACTGCTTAAAAAGAACAAGAATGTTCTTGATGCCAATTTTATTGAAGGAATGGCTTGCGTAGGCGGCTGTATCGGTGGTGCAGGCTGTCTTACTCACGGTGAAAAGAACAAGGCAGAGGTTGATAAATACGGAAAGGAAGCGCTTGAGAAAACCATAAGTGACGCAATCTCTGTGCTTTAATCAGGATTCAGATTATACCCATCCATCTAAGCTGATATCTCCTCTAATCCATACACTAAAGCCCACGAACCTCTTTCTGCTAAAGCTGAAGGGGGTTTGTGTGCAGATAATGAATGTAAATTGCAATGAAACAGTTGACGGTCAATACTGGTTTGTTGTAAAATATAAAAAGAGGTAACCCTCTATTAAACAAAAGGAGTAAAAATTATGGCAAACAGATTTGTACTTAACGAAACATCTTATCACGGTAAGGGTGCAATCGCTGAAATTGCAACTGAAATCAAAGCAAGAGGCTTTAAAAAAGCTTTCGTATGCTCAGACCCGGATCTCATCAAGTTTGAAGTTACAAAGAAGGTAACAGATATTCTTGACGGTGCAGAAATCGCATATGAAATCTATTCAAACATCAAGCCCAATCCCACAATAGAAAATGTTCAGACAGGTGTAGAGGCTTTCAAAGCAAGCTCTGCTGACTGTATTGTAGCGATCGGTGGCGGCTCGTCAATGGATACAGCTAAGGCTATCGGTATCATCATTACTAACCCCGAATTTGCTGATGTACGTTCACTTGAGGGTGTTGCTCCCACAAAGAATCCCTGCGTTCCCATTATCGCAGTTCCCACAACCGCAGGAACAGCTGCAGAGGTAACAATCAACTACGTTATTACCGACGCTGAGAAGGACAGAAAGATGGTTTGTGTTGACGTGCACGACATACCTGTTGTTGCAGTTGTTGACCCTGATATGATGGCTTCAATGCCCAAAGGCCTTACCGCTGCAACAGGCATGGATGCTCTCACTCACGCTATCGAAGGCTACATTACCAAGGGCGCATGGGAAATGAGCGATATGTTCCACATCAAGGCAATAGAAATCATTGCAAAGAGCCTTCGCGGTGCAGTTGAAAACACAGCAGAGGGCAGAGAGGGTATGGCTCTTGGTCAGTATATCGCAGGCATGGGCTTCTCAAACGTAGGTCTCGGTATCGTTCACTCAATGGCGCATCCTCTCGGTGCTCTTTATGACACACCTCACGGTGTTGCAAATGCAATTATTCTTCCTACAGTTATGGAATACAACGCTCCTAAAACCGGTGAGAAGTACAGAGATATTGCTAAGGCTATGGGTGTTGAAGGTACAGATGCCATGACTCTTGAAGAAGCAAGAAAGGCAGCTATTGATGCCGTTAAGCAGCTTTCTGTTGATGTTGGTATCCCTGCTGACCTTAAAGATATTGTAAAGGCTGAAGATATTGACTTCCTCGCACAGTCAGCTTTTGACGATGCTTGCCGTCCCGGCAATCCCAGAGATACAAGCGTTGAGGAAATCAAAGAGCTTTATCTTAAGCTTATGTAATTGTTTTTTAGCACAATAAAGATAAAAAATTTAATTTATGCAATTTCGTGGTGTTCCAGGTGCTAAAATAAGTCTTTACCTTAAATCAGAGAACTTCCCTGACGGTAATTGAGCACGGGCGACAGTTTCGTGTGTTAAGAAAAAGCATAAAATAAAAAAATCCGGCACCTCGCTTTCGGCGGGGTGCTGTGTTATTTATTGTTATTGACTGAAGTAAAAAAGTTGTTTGAAAAAATTTGAAGTCAGAAGCAGATTGACGTGGATTAGCTTTTCTTTGGTAAATTAATACACAGAACCGTCCTTCCGATGACTATGGCGGCTGCTTTTCGATGTATTTTTCTGTTAGCTGTTGAAAAAAATGTATAACAATGATATAATGTCAATAAGCATGTTGTTTTGCTATATCATTTTTGAAAGGAAAATGTGGTATGAAGAATAATTATGTAACAAGAATTTTCTCGCTGTTTTTAGCCATAGTAATGGTTTTCTCTGTGGCTCCGATGAGTGTGTTTGCTCAGGATGCTTTGGGAACTAACGTTACCTCGGCAGATGAGCTTGAACAGGCTCTCGCTTCAGGTGCGGAAAAAGTCTGCATTGCTGCAGATTTTGAAATTGACCGTACCTTCTACATTACAAGTAATGTAAATATTTACAGTGCTGAGGCACATGTCCT
>JAZSHC010000049.1:0-21516 GCA_045533065.1 Acutalibacteraceae bacterium | reverse complement strand
AGCAACAGCACCGGAATCAAGAATATCACGGATTGTCATTTGCTGAGGAAGAATCAATCTGCCTTTTGGTGCAGCTTTATCAATCGGAGTTACAAGAATAACTATGTCACCACTTGATAAAAGGTCGCTGACAATCGCCTTCGGTTTATCGACTGTTTTTGTTATTTTTGCAATCAACTCTTTAAGCTCGGAAATATTTTGACCGTTAAGCGCACTGACAGCAATTTCATTTTCTCTTAATTGCTCGTCAAACTCACATAAATCCGCCTTATTATATGCGATAATATACGGAATTTCCTTCTCTTTAAAAAGCGAAATAAGGGCGTTTTCTGTGTCAGTAAGTTCTTTATTTAAAGCTGTAACAAGCACAGCAACATCAGTTTTAGAAATAATTTCCTTAGTTTTTTTTACCCTGAGTTCACCAAGAGCACCTACATCATCAATACCCGGTGTATCAATAATTACTACAGGGCCTATAGGCAAAAGCTCCATGGCTTTTTTAACAGGATCTGTTGTTGTTCCTTTTACATCCGAAACAACAGACAGAGCCTGACCTGTAACAGCATTAACGAGGCTTGACTTACCTGCATTTCTTAAGCCGAAAAAGCTTATGTGTACCCTATCACCGGACGGCGTTAAACTTAAACTCATATCTTTCACCTCTCGTCAGAAGCGGAAATCTCTGCGATTTGAATTTTTAATATCTTCAATATTTTGTTTTGCAATTGTTTTTACCTTGTCTTTAGTTACCTTTTCAATCTCTTCGTCAATCATCTTAAAGCCGATTTCTTTTGTTTCGTCACTTGCATAATCAACAAGATATTCTGTTAAGGTCATGAGGGCATTGGGATGACAGCAATTGATAATCTGTCCGTTTTTACAAAGAGACATAAATCTGTCACCGGTTCTGCCTTCACGGTAACAGGCTGTGCAGAATGAAGGAATATGACCCTTTTCCATAAGCCACTTAACAACTTCATCAAGAGTACGCTGGTCAGAAACATCGAACTGTTCAGTATCGTGAGGACGTTCTTCCTGAGTATAACCTCCAACAGAAGTTCTTGAGCCTCCGCTGACCTGAGACACACCTAAACGAAGTAATTTTGTTCTCACTTCTTCAGTTTCTCTGGTTGAGATAATCATGCCGGTATAAGGTACTGCAAGACGGATACAAGCAGTGATTTTTTCAAAAATTTCATCTGAAATTGAATTATCAAAGGCTGTAGGATCAATGTCGTCGGCTTTTTTTATTCTCGGCACACTGATTGTGTGCGGTCCGACACCGTGAACAGCTTCAAGATGCTCTGCGTGCATAATGAGTCCTGCAAATTCATACTTATAAAGCTCTAATCCGAAGAGTACGCCAAGGCCGACATCATCAATTCCGCCTTCCATGGCTCTGTCCATTGCTTCAGTATGATAATCGTAATCGTGCTTAGGGCCTGTAGGATGAAGCTTAAGATAGCTATCCTTGTGATATGTTTCCTGGAAAAGGATATATGTGCCGATTCCGGCTTCCTTTAGCTTTCTGTAGTTTTCTACGGTTGTTGCTGCAATGTTTACATTGACTCGCCTGATATCACCGTTCTTATGGTGAACACTGTAAATTGTTTTGATACATTCAAGAATATATTCAATGGGATTATTTTTCGGATCCTCGCCTGCTTCAATTGCAAGACGCTTGTGTCCCATATCCTGAAGAGCAATTACCTCGGCTTTAACCTCATCCTGAGTGAGCTTCTTTCTTGCTATGTGTTTATTTTTTAAGTGATACGGGCAATAAACACATCCGTTAACGCAGTAATTTGAAAGATATAACGGTGCAAAAATAACAATACGGTTACCGTAAAAAGCAAGTTTGATTTCCTCAGCTATTTCGTAAATTTTTTTGATTTTGCCAGGATTCTCACAAGCCAGAAGAACAGAGGCCTCCCTATGTGTAAGTCCGCTGCAGACTGTTCCAGTTTCAGTTTTTTTAGGTCTTGCTTTTTCAAGAATCTGGTCAATAAGCTCAAAATTATCTTTATTTTGCTCAGCATATTCAAGTGTCGCTCTTATTTCTGCATCATTGATAAATTCTTCAGCCTTTAATGATTTTGGATTATATACTGCCATAATTATTTTCCTTTCCAATGTTTATTTACATCTCCACGGTCACAAACAATTTCATAACCTATGTCTGATATTATCTTTTTTAATTCATTCAACTTCTCTGCTGATTCTGCCCCTGTTGACAATTTATTGTTATATAGCTGATATTTTTCTCTGACATCTGTTGGCGACAGATTAGGCATTACAACATTAGCAGACGCAAGTATACCTTTTTCTCTTCCTGTCGGGTCAACAGAACCCAGTGCTGTTGTTGACGGTAAAAGTATTTGCGGATGCAATATCCTGATTACCGAAAGCAAAAAGCATGTCAGTTCAACACTGCCGGCAGATTCATTTTTAAAGGGAGTATCCTTATGAGGAATAAATGGGCCTATTCCACACATATCAGGTTTAAATGTTTCAATGAACTTTAAATCCTTCGCAATGGTTTCGTTTGTCTGATAAGGCGAGCCTACCATGAAACCGCAGCCGACCTGAAATCCGATGTTTTTTAAATCATACAAACACTTTATTCTGTTTTTCAGTTGCAGCTTTGACGGGTGAAGATATGAATAGTGAATATCATCTGCCGTTTCATGTCTTAAAAGATACCTGTCTGCACCTGCCGAATTAAGTTTTCTGTATGAATCAGTACTTCTTTCACCTAATGAAAGAGTAACTGCACAATCGGGATAAGTTTTTTTAATTTCTGAAATGATATTGCACAGATATTCATCTGTAAAAAATGAATCTTCTCCGCCTTGTAAAACAAAAGTACGAAAGCCTAAGTCATATCCCGTTTCACAGCAAGAAATTATATCTTCCTTTGTTAAACGGTATCTTTCACAATTTTTATTGCTTTTTCTGATTCCGCAATAGTAGCAATCATTTTTGCAAATATTACCTACTTCTATCAAGCCTCTGATAAAAACGCTGCTACCATATATCTCTTTTCTGAGTCGGACTGCTTCGCTTCTTAGAATTTCAGCAGTTTCATCATCCCGAAGTTCAATGAGCTTTGAATACTCCGTTAAAGATAAGCTGCGATTTGAAATCAGCTTGTCAACAATGATTTTGAGTTCACTGTTCATTACTAATCACGCCCGAAAAAGCAGTTTTTACGCTTACACCATCAAGGTTGCCAATCTTGCCCGAAAGAGTAGAAATTAAGTTCTGAGGCGCATCAATAGCAATACTGATAATGTTTACATTACGTTGTCTGTAGGGAATTCCCATTCGACCTATAATGTAGCTTCCGTAGTCATGTAAAATTGAATTAAGCTGCTCAACCGTATCATTTTTTTCAACAATTATACTCATTACCGCAACTCTTGTTTCCATAAATACCTCCAAAAAAATATTGCTACACCCGACAAATAGGTATAGCAACAGAATTAATCTAATTAATCTTAAAAAACTGTCACCTTATCCTCAGAAAACCAATTATTTTCTTTATGTCAGGTAAACATATTATACAATATTTTTAAACAAAAATCAATACACATCTTCAAATAAAGGAATTATACCGCCAATATCCCGCAGCTTTCCATTATCAGTGCATATATAAGAGCAATTGTGCGAAAGAAGAAATTCGTTAATCTTATCAAAGTCGCGATGCTTGGTAACATCCCCGAAAAACACAACTTTATCCTTGGCGATTTTTCCCGATGCACCGCCTATAAAGCCATATTCATGGTTTTTAAGGGAAATATCACCTTTACTTATCAAAAGGCTGTCAAAGCCGAAATCAGTAATTTTACGATGTATAGATATATCGTCTGTTATTATTGATTTTTCATTAATAACGAGAGCCGAACATTTACTGTATCCTTGATTTACAGAAATGAGCCTTTTGTCTTTTAGCAATTTAAGAACATCGGCATCACAATGCTTAAAATTTCCTATTGCGTTATTTCCTGCAATGATAATATTCAGTTTGACATCATCAGGATAACTTCCCATAATTTCATTTTTAGTGCTGTAAACCGTAAAACCATGTTCAGTAAGTGTATTGCGTAATAAATTCTGATTTTTATCAATTATTATTTTATCGTTTCCAAGATGCAGAAGTGCCATATCGCTGTGAGATGAAACAGACGAATCAATATAGGGATTTTTTTCGTTTTTAAGCAGTATAATACCAATGCTTTGAAAAAGATCTGTTATCTGCATATCATCAGTGCCGCAAACGGCAACCTTAACATCATGAGAAGGCAAATTGGGCTGAAGTATAAATCTCATCATAAAATTAACGCCTCGAAAGCTTCACGGATAGTTTTTACACCAACAACCTCAATTTCGCTTTTAGTTGAAGCTGACACATTCTTCAAATTACTTTTAGGCACAATGCAACGTTTGAACCCAAGCCTCGAAGCCTCTTTAATTCTTTGCTCACAATGTGAAACGCCCCGTATTTCTCCGGCGAGGCCAATTTCTCCAAAGGCAAGAACATCATCTCTCAGAGCATAATCCTTCAAGGAGGAAACAAGAGCCATAACAATTGTCAAATCAAGTGCAGGCTCGTCAAGCTTCATTCCGCCAACTATATTTATATATGCATCCATATTGGAGAAATAATATCCTCCCCTTTTCTCAAGAACAGCAATAAGCATGATTAGACGGTTAAGGTCAAATCCGTTTGATATTCTTCGTGGGTTTCCGAATCCCGAGGCACAAACAAGACCCTGAATTTCAGCAAGAATCGGTCTTGTTCCCTCCATAACACAGGCAACACAACTTCCCGGAGTATTCATAGGTCTTGCTGAAATAAGCATTTCTGACGGATTTTCAACTTCACGAAGACCCTGATCAAGCATCTCAAAAACACCGATTTCGTTTGTAGAGCCATATCGATTTTTAACAGCTCTTAGTATTCTGAATGAAAGATTTCTTTCGCCTTCAAAATATAAAACAGCATCAACAATATGCTCCAGAACCTTCGGTCCTGCAATATTACCGTCCTTATTAACATGACCTACCATAATAATTGGTATCATAAGACTTTTTGCAGTTCTCATAAGTACATTCGAAGATTCTCTTACCTGAGTAACACAACCGGGTGAAGAATTAAGCTCTGTAAAATTCATAGTCTGAATAGAGTCAACAATAACAAGATCAGGTAATGTTGAATTAATATGCTCGCAAATAGCCTGTACATCCGTTTCACAAAGAATGAAGAGATTTTCTGTATTTACCCTGAGACGGGTGGCACGAAGTTTAATCTGATTATAGGATTCCTCTCCTGAAACATAAAGTATTTTCAGCTTTTTTCCAAGACACTGACAAATTTGCAGAAGAATTGTTGACTTACCTATTCCCGGGTCACCGCTTAAAAGTATAAGGGATCCTTTTACAATTCCGCCTCCGAGTACACGGTCGAGCTCCTTCATTCCGGTTTTATATCTGAGTTCATTATCAGAATCAATATCTTTTAGTGCATATGATGTTACGCTTTTGCCTTTTGAAGCGGTTTTGGCTCTACCTGCAGCTGAAACTATTTCGCGTACGCTTTCTTCCATAGTTGCCCATTCGCCGCACTCAGGGCATTTACCAAGCCATTTAGCGGCCTCGTATCCGCAATTTGAACAAATATATACTGTTTTAGACTTCTGAGCCATTTTAATTCTCCTTAATATATTCATTAATACCTGACACAATAGCCAAAGCCATTTTCTTCTGATATTCATTATCATTCAGCAATAAGGCTTCCCCGTGATTAGACAAAAAACCGCATTCAACCATAACTGCGGGTATTTGCGCTTTGTGCAACAGGTAGATTTCTGTTCCGCTTTTTTTTACTTTTCTTGTATTATCCTTTTGAAGAAGTGCAACAATGTTCTTTTGCAAAACATCGGCAACAATGCGGCTTTCAGGATTGTTTTTGGAATAAAAAACCTGTGCGCCGCTATATTTACTCTCGTTAAAATAATTCTGATGTATACTAAGAAAAATACTGTTCGGATATTTTTCAATAAGACTCATCCTGTTATGAATATCAGACACCTTTTTTTCTCTTAGTGTTTTTGAATCATCATCATAGATCATTGAATCGTTATCTCTAACCATAACTGTTTTATAACCTAACGACTTTAACAGACAGTTAACTTTTTTCGCTACAGATAAATTTATATCTTTTTCAAGTATTCCTGAAGAAGACTGTGTACCGCCATCTTCACCACCGTGACCTGCGTCTACGATAATAATAGGTGCAATGTCTGCCGGGGCAGAGGTTGTTACCGTCTGACTGCGAAATCCTATCAGCAAAGTGAGAGAAACACCAAAAATCACAGCCATAAAACATGTTACAAAAAATTTAAAGTTAAAGGTAAGATAAAGCACTTTTTTCATAATAATCACCGAGTAATTTTTATGAAAAAAAACTAAGAGATATAACTGTTTTTATTACCATACATTTTAACATAAATTCAGAATTTTGTAAACTAAAGAATTATAAAGGCGGCAAAAATATAAAGCGGTGCTCAACTGTCGGGCACCGCTTTATAAAATAATGAAAATTAAGCCTGAGCTTCAATCTCACGTTTTCTTCTGTTTTCAGTTACAATGGCTGTAACTTCATCCATATATTCACCGTGAAGCTTAAATTTCTTTGTGAAAACAACAAGAGAAACAACAAACAGAACAACAGGAATTACTGAAAGCATCATGGTAATTGCAACTTTTGCACTTTCAGGATTCTGTGCATGAAGCTCACCGTCATATTTTGAAATACCGAGACTTGCAAAAAGAATAACGGTCTGTAAGGTGTAAGCCATTTTCTGAAGGAAGCCCTTCATGGAGAATGTTATGGATTCAGCTCTGAAGCCCATTTTAACTTCACCATAGTCAACAACATCGGCAAGGAAAATTGTTTGAGCAATAAACATTGATGACATGCCTATTGAACAGATGCAATATGAAATATTCATTAGCATATATACACCGCTGAATGCACCTACAGACATACCAATATATCCGAGTGCGGCAAGAATCAATGATGTCTGATATGCCTTTCTCTTAGACATATACTTTGTAAGAACAGGAAGAAGGAGCATACCGAGAATTGAACCGACAGCCTGGAAGGTTGAGAACATAGACTGCTTACTTGCATCCCCTACTACAACGTCGAAGAAATAAGTAGCAACGCCTGAAGTAAGGTACCAGCCTGCATTTGAAATCATTGCAAAGACCATGAAAACAATAAGCTGATCATTTGCTTTGATAATTTCAAGCGCTCTTTTGAAGGAAAATTTCTCAGCAGCCTTAGTAGTAACAGTTTCTCTTGTTGTGGCAACAGAAGTTCCGGCAAAGAAAACAAGCATAACCGCACAAACAAGTGCACAAATGAAATAGCTTCTTGCGTCGTGTACTTTAACAGTTTCACCGCTGTCGCTAACTGCAGTAGTAACACTTACTGCTGTCATAATTATAGGTGCAAGTATAGATACCATGCCCTGACCAATGCCTGAAAAGGCTCTTGCAACTGTGGAAATCAAGTTTCTCTCCTTAGGGTCACTTGTGAAAGAAGGAACCATTGACCAATAAGGAATATCAGCAAGTGTATTTGTCATACCCCAGGCAACATACATAACCGCTACATAGACACAAAGTGCAACACCTGTCAATTTAAAGGGATTTGTAAAAAGAAGAACAAGCACAATTGCATTAAGCATAGAGCCTCTTAAAATCCAAGGTCTGTATTTACCCATCTTTGTGTTGGTATTATCAACAATTGTACCCATCATCGGGTCATTGATACCGTCCCAGAGTCTTGCGATAGGTGTAAGAACAAGCAAAAAGCCTGCACCTAAGCCCAAAACGTCCGTAAGATATTTTGCAAGGAATGAATAAAACATACCGTAACTTAAATCAAGGCCAACAGCACCTACGCCGTAACCAAGCTTACTTTTTATAAATTTTATAGTGTTCATGTTGATTCCTTTCTAAACTTTATAAATCAATTTCAGACGTGCAGTCATAAAAAACTCCGCTTTCTGAACAAACACACTGAACATAACCGAAAATCTGTTTTATATTAAAACAAAATCCGTAAGCAGAGAACTCATCATGCATATAGTACTCAGAAAAATCAAAGCTGTCAAGTCCGCCGGAAATTCCCGTACCGATACATTTAAGAACACTTTCCTTTAAAGTCCACAAACGGGTAAAATCTACATCCTTATTGTCAGACTTCAAAAGCTTTTGATGCTCTGAGGCTGTAAAAAAACGTCTTGATATTTTTTCATTATAATTTTTTATTATCTGTATGTCACACCCGACCTTCTCTCTGCCGCATACACACAGAACGAATTTTTCGCTGTGACTGAGATTGAAGCTTATATCAGAATTTTTTATATACGGTTTCTCGTTTTCATCAACATCAATAAAAAATTCAGTATGGTTGAATCTTTCGTGCAGGATTTCACAAAGAAAAGCCTTGGCAAAAACAGATTCTTTTCTTTTAAAATTCACATTGTCAGAAAAATAAGGCCTGTACTTTTCACGAAGGAGTTTTTCGTCTGCAATGCTGAAATCAGAGATATCTTTTAATGCTATATACAACATGGTTAATTTGTTTCTGTTATTGGCTGCGGCATCAGAATCCAGCAAACCAGATAAGTTATAAAACCGTAACCGACAAACAAAGTCATTAAAAGCAGTGCTATTCTGATTATTGCATCATCAACTCCAAAATACTCTGCAAAGCCGCTGCATACTCCTGCAATTTTCCTGCTGTTGCCCTTACGAAGCTTTTTTCCGGTGTTGACCACGATTTCATTGTAATTCAACGGCGGATCAGGTAAAACAAGTGAAACAACGATATATACAACAACACATGGTATAAAAGCAGTAAGCACAGAAAGAAGAACAAAGAGAATTCTGATAAAAACAACATCGATATTAAGATAATCGGCAATACCGCCGCACACTCCCAAAAGCTTTCTGTTTGGGCTGAGATACATCTTCTTCATAATAACACTCCTTATATTTGATTCTGCATTTTTGCAGCAGCCAAAGTATTTTTCATGAGAATTGCAATTGTCATTGGGCCGCAACCACCGGGAACAGGCGTTATATATGATGCCTTGTCTTTTACGTTTTCAAAATCAACATCACCACAAAGCTTGCCGTTTTCATCCCTGTTAATACCAACATCTACTATTACTGCACCATCTTTAACCATGTCAGCTGTTAAAAATCTTGCTTTTCCAACGGCTGCGATGATAACATCAGCATTTTTTGTGAAAAAGCTGAGATCTTTGGTTCTGGAATGACACACAGTTACAGTTGCATTCTTTTCAAGCAGTAAGGAAGCCATAGGTTTACCGACAATGTTGCTTCTGCCGATAATAACACAATTCTTGCCGCACACGTCAATATTATAATAATCAAGCAGATGAATAACCCCCATAGGTGTACAGGCACTGAAAACATAATCACCAAGCCAAAGCTTTCCGACATTCAGAGCATGAAAACAGTCAACGTCCTTTTCGGTACTTATTGCTTTGATTATATTATTTTCGTCAATATGTTTGGGAAGCGGGAGCTGACATAGAATACCGTTGATTTTTTTATCATTGTTAAGCTCATCGATTAACTGAAGAAGTTCGTATTCTGTTGTTTCTTCAGGTAAAGCATATTCAACAGATTTGATGCCCGTGGCTTCGCAGGCCTTTTTCTTGTTGTTAACATACACTCTTGAAGCCGGATCACTTCCTACAATAATAACTGCAAGAGAAACTTCAATACCTTTTTCCCTGAGACTCTTAGTTTCATCCAAAACACTGTTTTTGGTAAAAGCGGCAACTTCCTTGCCGTCAATAATTTTAAACATTTTTACACCTCTTCTTCAGCTTTGTCTTTGTATAAAAAACCATCATCATACTGATTTTCAAGGATTATTTCACGTGAAGTGTCGATATTTTCTTCGTCAGGTTCAATATCTGAGGATTCGTTTTCATCAAAAGAAACCTCAGTCTTCGTTTTATCAGATTTTTCTTTAATAACAGGCTTTCCGTTAATAATTTTATATTTTTTATTTTCTCTCTTCTGAGCTTTACGCTCAGCTTTTCTTTTTTCTGCCGCAAGCTCTTTTTCAGTCTTAGGCGGGAAATAATCAATACCTTCTATCGGTTTAGGATTCTTTTTATATTTAGCAAGTAAAATAATAAGAAGTGTACCGCAAACTATCATAATGAGCATGGAAAGAAGCTGAGAAACTCTTATGGTTGTTGAACCGATATAAAGGCTGTCTGTTCTCATGCCTTCGACTATCATTCTTTCAAATCCGTACCAAACACCGTAGGTAAGGAACAACTGACCGCTGAACTTGCGGTATTTTTTTAATATAATGTAGAGTACAAAAAAGCCGGCTATACACCATACGGATTCATAAAAGAATGTAGGATGTACATAAAGATTATTTTCAGCAATATAACCGGGAATATCAGCCACACCTTCAAGACCGAAAGACGCAGGGTTTTCAGAAATGTATTTAGCAACAGTGTCACTCATCATACCCCAGTTAGCATAAGTAAAACCGCCAAAGGCTTCCTGATTGGCATAGTTGCCCCATCTGCCGATGCCCTGACCTATAAGAAGGCTCATTCCGACCATATCAAGCAGGTTATAAAAATTGAGCTTTTCAACCTTACATACAATAAACGCCGCCAGTATACCGCCTATAATACCGCCGTAAATGGCAAGTCCGCCTTCCCAGATTTTAAAAATTTCAGACAGATTGTTACTGTAATAATCCCACTCAAAGGCAACATAATAAAGTCTTGCGCCAATAATTGCTGCAACAGTTCCGTAAAGCAGAACATCAATCATTTTGTCAAGGTTAATCTTCCACACATAAGCCGTTCTGCCACCAAAAAGCACGGCAAGCAAAAAGCCGAAGGCTATTATTGCACCGTACCATCTGACTTCGGTGAAACCAAGATCGAGAACCCTGGAAACAGTAAACTGTTTAGCGATACCGGCAAATTCAACCAGCACAGTATCAGCTGTCATAATAAATTCCTCCCTTTAAAGCCTTACCATGTGAGCTTTGAAACAGCTATCATAACAGGCATTGTAAGAATTGATAAAAAGCTGACAAGAGCCACTGTTTTTGAAGCAACAGATGCATCCCTGTCATATAACGTTGCAAACATAAACGTATTGTTGGCTGAAGGCACTGAAGCTGTAATAATACTTGCAGTTAGTAGCAGCCCTGTAATACCGCACAAATAATATATACCCATACATATACACGGTAAAACAATAAGCTTTATAAATGCAGCCTTGTATATACGTTTTTCAGTAAACATAGATTTAAGATCAGTGTTTGCAAGATATGTTCCGAAGATAAGCATTGCGACAGGTGTATTCAGCTCTGCCATCATCCCAACAGGCTTTGAAAAAACCTGCGGTAAATTAATATCCAGCAAAAATATAGGAAGACCTATAAGAACAGAAATAACACCGGGGTTAAGAATTAGCTTTTTAATGTTCAGCTTTTCTTTTTTTCTGCTCATAAGCGCCGCGCCGTGAGTAAAGCAGAGAATATTATAAATAACAACACCATTAGCACAGTAAAATACGCCTTCGTCACCAAGAACAGCCTGAGCCAACGGCAACGCCATGAACCCTACATTTCCGTAAATTGAAGCAAATTTATAAACCGGGTTGTCATCATCTTGCTTGTTCCTGAAAAAAGGGATATTCAGTATAATTGCAATTACATGGGTTGCAGTTGCAATGGCGAGAGAGATGAAAAACATTTTTACAGTGTTTTCATTCATCTCAATTTTGATAAATGAATTTATAATTGTTGCCGGTGTTACGATATAAAGCAAAAGGCTCACCGTCGCTCTTGCAGTTTTTTCAGTGAAGATTTTTGTTTTATCGCATATAAATCCAACTGCAACAATCACATATAAAATACCTACCTGCGTAGTTGCAGATATAAGATTTTCTAAAAATTGCAAATTAATTTACCTCATTTTCATCAGTGTTTGTTTCTGTATGCTTAAGCTTACTGACGATTTCAAATGTAAAAGCAACAGCAAATATAGAAAAAGCAAAATCAGAAAAGTTAAAAGGATGTTCAGCATTAATATTAGCTCCGCTTTCAATAAACACAAAAACCAGTCTTGAAAAACATAATGTTGCCGAAATGACAGCAGCTGAAAGACCGAATGCGATGAGTCTCCATTCGAAGCCCTGACTGTATACACCTGAATTCACTTGTGCAAAAGCCATAAAGAACAAAATTAGGAAAGCAAGCATAATAAGCTCCATAAATAAATCAGAAACTTCAACAAAGCTGATTTGTCTTATGAATCTGTAAATCAACCTCATTCCTGTCCATGCAACAGGTGCAATAGCCAAAAGCTTTAAGCCTGAGGACTTTGTTTTACCTTTATAGAAATCAACAGACACAGTTATAAAATAAATTGCAGAAATAAAAGCAAACAAGCTTTGCATCACCAAGGGTAGACCGCCTGTTGACATTATTGCCTGAACGCCTGTACCCGATGATGGGCCTGCAAGACTGTTGACACCGTTAAAAAAGCTTGAAAAAGAATCAAATATTAACGAAACAGAAAATAAAAGAGAAGCAGAACCCACAATGGGATTTTTAATTTTATGCATATCAATATCTTGAGAAGATTTACTTAAATATGCTGCAAAAGAAAAATAACAACAAGTAACACCTAAAATAATATAAAGCAATATAAAAGTAAATTTACCTCCGATTGAAAAACCTGTTTCGGGATCAATAAATTTATAGACCTGAACACATCTTATTATTGTTGAAACTAAAACCGAAATCAAAAAAACTATCGGTAATGGCTTAAGATTTAAAGAGAAATTGTTTTTAATTTTCATATTGTATCTTCCTCATACATTCTTTGATCTGACGGTATATATGTTTCAGAAAGCTTGTAGTTTTCAATACGCTCATCAATGGGAACATACTTTTTCTGAATAGCAATGTTTTTATAAGCAGGTCTGATAATCTTTCCGCCTGTAATAATCTCCTCAAGTCTGTGAGCTGACCAACCCGCAATTCTGGCCGTTGCAAAAATCGGTGTATAAAGGTCTTCAGGTATTCCTAGCATTCTGTAGATAAGACCGGAATACAAGTCAACATTTGCACACATAATTTTGTTTTTGCCTTTAACTTTTCTGAAAATCTCAGGAGTGAGCTTCTCAATTGAGTTGATAAGCTCAAAATCTTTTTCAAAACCGTTTTTATAAGCAAATTCTCTTGCTTTTTTCTTGAGAATAACGGCTCTAGGATCTGACAGCGTATATACAGCATGTCCCATACCGTATACCAGACCGCTTCCGTCTCCTGCTTGTTTGCGGATGATTTTTTCAAGATATTCTGCAATTTCATTTTCGTCGGTTATATCGGAAATATTATTCTTAATATCATCAATCATGTGACTGACCTTTATATTAGCACCGCCGTGACGGGAGCCCTTGAGAGAGCCGATTGAAGCTGCAATTGCAGAGTATGTATCCGTTCCGCTGGAAGTAAGTACTCGGGTTGTAAAGGTTGAGTTATTACCACCACCGTGCTCAGCATGAAGAATAAGACAAATATCAAGAAGCTTTGCTTCTTCATCAGTATATTTTCTGTCGGCTCTGATTGAGCGCAAAATTGTTTCAGCAGTTGAGAGTTCTCGTTTTTCGGGGTGAAAATACATGCTTTTTCCATAGAATTTCATTCTCTTAACCTGATAAGCATAACACATCATTACAGGCATCTGAGCAATAATCTGTACTGACTGTCTGAGTACATTTTCAACAGAGCAATCATCTGGATTATCATCAAAAGAATAAGAGGTAAGAACACATCTGGCAAGCTTATTCATAACATCAATTGAAGCATTTTTCATAAGAACATCTTCAATATATGTATTGGGAAGAACGCGGCATGCACCGAGCACCTCCTTAAACAGATCAACCTGTGACCATGTAGGCAACGAGCCGAAAAGAAGAAGATAAATCACTTCTTCATATCCGAAACGGTTTTCTTTTTCACACGCCTCAATAATATCACTTACATTGATACCCCTGTATTTGAGCACACCCTGTTTAGGTACACGCTCACCGTCTTCCATATAATAACCTTCAACAGAGCATATTTTTGTAAGCCCTGCCATAACACCGGTTCCGTCTGGATTTCTGAGTCCTCTTTTCACACCGTACTTCCAGAACTGTTCATGGTCAATTTTACTCTTTTTTTCAATTTTGTCGCTCATTACTTCAAGCAATTCAGGAGAAATAGGGTTAATTTTGTCTTGCATTTTGCTGCCTCCCGTTAATAAAAAATATTATACAATAAAAATGTAATCAGTGTATATTTTATAACATACAATTTATATTGTCAATACAATTGATGAATAATCCATGTTCTAAAAAACAATTAGGGACGGTAGAATTTTATGAAAAATTACTTTATTATGACATCTGTAATTGTACTGCTTTTGCTATTTACTCCACTGATTACTTTGACAAATAAAACTCTAAAAAGCAACACAGAATCAAAAACAATCATTTCAACAACAGATGAATCAGATAGTCGAAGCATAGAAGTAATACGTGTTAATTCTGATAAAACCGAAGAAATAAATATAAAAGATTATATAATCGGATCAGTAGCCTATGAAATGCCGGCTTCATTTCATGCTGAAGCTTTAAAAGCTCAGGCTGTAGCTTGTTATACCTACGCCAAATACATGCAAAATAAAGACGTCGGCACAATAACAGACGACTCAAAAAAGCATCAGGGATATCTCAGCGATGAAGAATTAAAAGAAAAATGGGGAGAAAAATACAGTTTATATTACAGCAAAATTGAATCAGCGGTTGAACAGGTCTTAGGACAATATCTGACATACAACGGCGAGCCTATATTAGCAGCATACCATGCACTTTCAGCCGGTGAAACCAACAGCTCATATGACAATTGGAATGAAGACCTTCCCTACCTGATTTCGGTATCGGCTCCGGGTGATAAGCTAAGTGAAAATGCCGATACAACTGTAACATATACTGATGACGAATTTATTAAGCTGCTGAAAAACACAGACGGAATTACTGTTCCGGAAAAATGTGATTCAGACACAATAGCTGATATAAAACACAACAAAAACGGTTATGTAATTCAGTTAACTGTTGAAAACATGAAGTTAACCGGATCACAGGCAAGAGAAATATTTGGTCTTAACAGTACTAACTTTACTTACGAATTTGAAAAAGGTGCTCATATTTTTAAGGTGAAAGGAAAAGGTCACGGCGTAGGGATGAGCCAGTACAGTGCAGATTTTATGGCACGACAAGGCAGTGACTATAAAGAAATACTGGCTCATTTTTATCAGAATACAGTACTTGAAAGTGAATAAAAAAGCATTTACAAAACAAAAAAATGATTGTATAATGATAAAAAAGGAGGATGTTCAAATGTTCGTTAGAGTAAACAGCATAGGCATGCTTGGTATGACCAGCTTTGGCGTTGGAGTTGAAGCATCACTTGACAACGGAATGCCACGTTTTGATGTTGTCGGACTTCCTGACACAGCAGTAAGTGAATCACGTGACCGAGTACGTTCTGCGATGAAAAACTGCGATTATAAATATCCTGTCGGAAGAATAACAGTAAATCTCACTCCTGCCGACATAAAAAAAGAAGGCCCAGTTTATGATCTTCCAATTCTGATTGCACTGATGATTGCATCAGGTCAGCTTGAATGCGATATCAAGCGTTCAGCTTTTATAGGTGAACTTTCATTGAGTGGAAAAGTAAGACGTGTAAAAGGTGCATTACCGATGGTAATAAAAGCAAGAGAACTTGGTATTAAAGAGGTTTTTGTTCCACTCGAAAACGCGAGCGAATGCTGTGTTGTTAAGGATATCGATATCTATCCTGTTATCAACATTAAACAATTAATTGCTCATCTTAACGGAAAAGATAAAATTAAAAAAGTAAATATGCGATTTTACGGCGAATATGAGCGTCCGGCTGAATTTACACCTGATTTTTCTGATGTCAAAGGTCAGTATCAGGTTAAAAGAGCCCTTGAAATTGCAGCTGCCGGCGGACATAACGTTATGATGATAGGCCCACCGGGCTCGGGAAAGAGTATGCTCGCAAAAAGACTTCCTTCCATACTGCCTGATATGACATTTGAAGAAAGCCTTGACGTTACAAAAATGTATTCAATTGCAGGCGTGTTGCCTGATAATATATCTCTTATCAAATCCCGTCCTTTCAGGTCTCCTCATCATACAATTTCCACTGCAGGACTTTCAGGTGGCGGTAAAATACCTCGACCCGGAGAGTTGAGTCTTGCACATCACGGAGTATTGTTTCTTGATGAATTGCCTGAATTTTCAAGAGTTTCCATGGAAGCTATGAGACAGCCTGTTGAAGACGGAAAAATAACCATATCCCGTGTTTCAGGTTCACTGACTTATCCATGCCAGATGATGCTTGTTTGCGCAATGAATCCATGCCCATGCGGATATTACGGACATCCTACCAAGCCCTGTACATGCTCAAAAGGAGCTCCCGCTAAATATCTTTCAAAGGTCAGCGGTCCCCTGCTTGACAGATTGGATATTCACATTGAGGTTCCACAGGTTGATTTTAAAAAGCTTTCAAACGATGAAAAAAGCGAAAGCTCGGCAAGCATAAAGAAGAGAGTTAATAAGGCCAGAGAAATTCAAAACAAGCGTTTTCAAGGCACTGATGTTACTTGCAACGCGAAAATGACGCCGTCAATGACAAGAAAATACTGTGTTCTTGATGACAGAACAAAAGCAATGCTTGAAAAATGCTTTACTGCACTTAATTTATCAGCAAGAGCCTATGATAAAATACTCAGAATTTCAAGAACAATTGCAGACCTTGACGGTTGCGAAAACATTGAATTCGAACATGTTTCAGAAGCAGTTCAATACAGATCTCTTGACAGAAAATTCTGGGGCACAAACAACTGAACATATAAAAACAGCGACCTGAATATTTTCAGGTCGCTAATTTGTTTAACTTTACACGTTTGCAACAAGAAGGAATGGTGTTATTGCAATCATAAACTGACCGATGTAGTATGTTGCGTGGTTAAGAACAAAGTTAACGGGAGTATTCTTATCCTGTTTGATTGCAAAATACATAGGTGAAAGGATAACATCGGAAAGAAGGAATAATGCAGCACCGATTGTATAAACAAGGTATGAAACCTGGCGTGTTTTAATAAAGCCCCAGAAGGCTGTGCCAAGCATTGTACCAAGAACAAGACAGTAAACAGTAACAATTGCATAGAATTTACCGTATTTCTGCTTTGTGGGCTTTTCAAGTGCAAGATTTACAACCGTAACAATCACACCAATGATAAAGGGAACAATCATATCTTTAAAAGTGAATTTTGCATGAACATACATTGCACTCATGTAGAAAAAGTGTCCTATACCAAAGGATATGAAGCCCATATTCAGATACTGGTTGTTATGCTGAGGATAAAGCCATTTCTGGTCCAGATAGATGTCACCCATGAGACCGAAAACACCACCAACAACAATAGGCAGAGCATATTTCCAAACATCGGGACAATCAGTGTTATTAAAAGCACCTGTAACTGCTGTAAGAATGAAGCATATACTTGTAAGATTCTTAATGTATACACCGAGAACACTTCTTTTTTTGTTACACATCAACATAAAGACCGTAAGAAATATTGCACCTAATGCAAGTGATAAATATGTAGTCATAAACAAAACCTCCGATTTTTAAATCTAATTTAAGCTTCAATGCTGATTCCGCGCTCAGCTCTGATAACAGTGAGTTCTTCAGCAATTTTTGCTTTTTTCTCTTTTGTTAAATCATAGAAGAACATCGGAATAGCACAGAGCAACATGCTTATACCCGGAACTATGGAAACTAGTGAAAACATTGCAAAACGAAGGTTCTCAGGCATTTCCGTAGCTGCAACAACTGCTGTTGAAGAAAGCATTTGTTCGGGTTTAAGACCTATAACCATATACATAACAACAATACCTGATGTTGCAAAAGCATTGCCGATCTTATTGATGAAGCCCTGACAGGCTGCACCGAGAGCATTATCACGGAAGCCGGTTTTAAGCTCCATGTAATCAAGACAGTCGCAAATCATTGCAAAGCATACCGTATTTATAACACCAAGAGGAATGCAGGAAATGATAATAAAGGGAATGCAAACGTAAAGATTCATTGTGAACCAACCCACAACAGTGGTAACAATACTTGCCGCAAAGCCTGCAAGACAGCTAACAATAACAAGCTTTTTGAAATCAATTTTTTTCATAAGCTTAGGCATAAACAGTGTTGCACCGAAAAGACCGATAATTGAACTGATCTGGAAAACAGTTTTAACTGTAGAGATACTTGCTTCAACAGCGGCAATTCTTTCAGCCTCAGTTGCAAGAGTGGCAAGGTCAGGTCCGATATAGAAGGAATATCTTGCAACATGGATTGCGGCAGCAGAAACCATGTATCTTCCACTTGAAAGAACACCCATAAGAAGAACAAGAACAAGAGGCTTACATTTGAAAATTCTGCTAAGCTGTGAGGGCTCACCCTTAACAGGCTTACGAACAGGTATTTTAACTCTTTCCTTAACTCTGAAAACAAAAGCATAAAGCACTGTACCGAGTGCGACAGTAACAATAGCCATAAGGAGATATTTTCTCTTCTGAACAGTAAGAGGGTCAATAGCTTCAGCTGAATTCTCAACCCATGCGGCAATGACAAGTCCGATTATAAGGAAAAGAACCTCGGGTACGGCTGAACCGATTGAGTTGAAAATTTTACTGATTGAAATAACAGAGCTTCTTTCTGTTGAAGATGGTGTGATAACATTGGGAATTCCCCAGAACGCAACATCTCCAACTGTATAAATCATACCCCAAAGCACATAAACAATGGCGGAATAAACCATCATCTGTGTTTTATCAAGGTTAGGACTAAGATACATAAGAAGGGTCATTATCGCAATAGGAATAAGAGCGAATCGCACAAACGGCTTCATTTTTCCGCTTTTAAGATTACTTCTGTCAACAATCATACCCATCATAGGGTCATTGATTGCGTCCCATACTCTTGCAAGAAGCATAAGAAGCAGTACAAACATTGGTGCAAGCTGCAGAACGTTAAGATAGTAGTCACTGATATAGCTTGACATCAAGGCGTAAATCATACCCTGACCCATGCCTGCAACACAAAAAGCTGACAATTCTTTTTTAGGTACATATTTCTTTTCTTCCATCTTTATACCTCCGAAATTCACATAATTTCATAAAATATATATTAACACAAATTGAAGTATTTTTCTATTGTTTTTAATTTTATTTGAATTGTCATATGTAGAAAATTAATGTCATAATTTGTGCTTTTTGCCAAATATTTAAAAGCTTGTTGCTTTTGAGGAATAATTAATATATCATAAATACAGAATAATACGAAAGGTGCAACTTATATGAATCAACCATCTGAATACTTCGTAAAAACCTTTGGAATTAAACACGCACAAAAAACCGATGACAAATACATCATTATCAAAAATAATGTTAGGCTTTCGCTACTGACTGAAAGGCTTCTGCGTGTTGAAATTGATAATGACGGTATTTTTACGGACTCCCCCACTCAGACAGTTATCAACCGTAATTTCTGCAGTCCTCAGATAAGAGTGGTTGAGGATAACGGAACAGTAATTATTATGACTACAAAAACAATATTCAGATATGATACTGTCAACCGTAAAATGATTGGCATTTCACTGAAGGGCGGAAAAAACCTTACTGAATACAACAAAGGCAATCTTAAAGGTACATACCGTACTCTTGACATGACTACGGGTGCAATTTCACTTGGTGACGGTATTATGTCAACGGAAGGCGTTGCTGTAATTGATGACACAAATTCATTATTGTTAAATGAAGACGGTACAATCGGCGAAAGACGCAAAACTGTAAAAGACGAGTACTATTTCTGCTACAATCATGATTACAGGGCTTGTCTCAAAGACTTTTTTAAATTAACAGGTGAAGTTCCTCTTGTACCCAGATTCTGCCTTGGAAACTGGTGGAGCCGTTATAAGGCATATACTCAGCAGGAATACATCGATCTTATGAACAAATTTCTCAAGAAAGAAATTCCGATTACAGTTGCAACAATCGATATGGACTGGCATTGGGTTGACGTAAAAAAGCGCTTCGGAAAAAGCGGAAGTAAATTCAACCTTATTCCCGGCAGGACTGATTTTATTCTTCAGGGAGACGGTTGGACCGGCTACAGCTGGAACACAGATCTTTTCCCTGATTATAAAGGCTTTTTAAACTGGCTGCATGAAAAGAATTTCAAAATCACGCTTAATCTGCATCCTGCACAGGGAGTACGATTCTTTGATGATATGTATGAAGAAATGGCTCTTAAAATGGATATTGATCCGAAAACTAAAAAAAGAGTTAATTTTGATATAACCGATCCTAAATTCATCGACGCATACTTTAATGTGTTGCACAAGCCTTATGAAAAAGACGGTGTTGATTTCTGGTGGATTGATTGGCAGCAAGGAAAGAACACAAAAATCAAAAATCTTGATCCTTTATGGGCCCTTAATCACTATCATACCTTGGTTGACTCTGATGATGACTCAAAAAGACCTCTCATACTTTCAAGATACGCCGAAGTCGGTTCACACAGATATCCTTTGGGCTTTTCCGGTGATACTAAAATATGCTGGGAATGTCTTGACTTCCAGCCCTATTTCACCAACACAGCCGCAAACATAGGATACACATGGTGGAGTCACGATATAGGCGGACATCATATGGGTGCAAAGGATGATGAATTATATATCAGATGGGTACAATACGGTCTTTACAGTCCGATTATGCGCCTTCATTCAACAAGCAACGAGTTTATGGGCAAGGAGCCCTGGAAGCACTCCTTTGTTGCTGAAACCGTTGTTACAAAGGTGCTTCGCGAAAGACACGCTCTTATCCCCTATCTCTACTCAATGAACTACCGTACTCACAAAAACTGTCTTGCTCTTTGTGAGCCTATGTACTATGAATACCCCGAAACTCCCGAAGCATACAAGGTTAAAAATCAGTTCTTCTTCGGCTCAGAGCTTATGGTAGCTCCCATTACAAGCAAGATTAATCCCAAAACAAACCTTGCCTGTGTTGAGGTGTGGCTTCCCGAGGGAAGATGGACTGACATTTACACCGGTGCAATTTACGAGGGTAACAAGATGCTAAAAATGTACCGCGGCATTGAATCCATTCCCGTTCTTGCAAAGGAAGGCGCAATCATTCCCATAGCAACCGACGATAAATCCAACATCAGCACTAACCCCAAGGATATGACGCTCAGAATTTACCGCGGTA
>JAZSHC010000012.1:0-53302 GCA_045533065.1 Acutalibacteraceae bacterium | reverse complement strand
TATATTTTGCAGTGTGGATTACTGTTTACCTTTGCGTAAAGGCAACAAGCAAGAAGCTTAATTCAAAGCTGAAGTAAACAACAAAAGAGGCTATTGTCAAAATAGCCTCTTTTGTTTTATAAACGCTTATTAAATCAGCGGTTGGTCATTGATAACAAGCTTGAAGGCAAGTCCCAGCTTTTCTGCCGCCTTTCTGCACATAATCATTCTGCCTAGGAAAATTTCAAAATAGTCCATCACGGAGCCGTAGGAAGTATCAACGGTAAGACGGAGAGTTACGGTTTTTTCCTCAGTATTTATTCTGAGAGTTGATTTTTCAACGGAATAGTTCACTCTGTCATGTATATCGAAGGTGGTTTTATCCGTATTTCTCACACGGCTTCGCCTTACATCGGATTTATCGGCAATAATGAGTGCCGCCGCAACGGGACTTACAGCTACTCCCGTGCCCTCGTCATGGTTACCGATAGCCGCCACAACCTCACACAGATCCTCGGTTTTCATGCCCATCTCATTTAGCAGATAAAAAGCCATCACACCACCGGATTGGGAATGCTCCACACGGTTAACCATATTACCGATATCATGCATATAGCCTGATATTCTTGCAAGCTCAATTTCATGGGAACTGTAACCAAGCTCCTGAAGAATGTTACCTGCAATGTCGGAAACTCGCATAACATGAGCAAAGCTGTGTTCTGTGTATCCGAGAGCCGCAAGGGTCTCATCAGACTTTTTTATAAATGTTTTTATTTTTTCGTTTGATTTGACTTCTTCAAAAGTCAGCATATATTCACCTCATTTTGAATCATCATCAGCAGCCCTGATGATAAAGTACGGCAAGACCGCCCTGAGCAGTTTCTCTGTACATTGCATTCAGGTCCTTGCCTGTTCTGTACATAGTTTCAACAACGGTATCAAAGCTGATTTTTCTTGTGGTTGAAAGGAAGTTGGCAAGAGAAAGAGCGTTTATAGCACGCATTGCGGCAACGGCATTTCTTTCAATGCAGGGAATCTGCACAAGACCGCATACCGGGTCACAGGTAAGACCGAGCATATGCTCCATTGCAACCTCAGCGGCATATTCAATCTGACCGATTCCCATACCGAAAAGCTCGCAAAGAGCTGCCGCCGCCATAGAACAGGCTGTTCCTATTTCCGCCTGACAGCCGCATTCTGCACCGCTGATGGATGCATTGGTTTTAACAAGGTTACCCACAAGGCCGCCAACGGCAAGTGCACGGCAAACCTGGTCATCCGTGAAGCCCTTTTTATCCTGCATATATTTCAGCACACTTGGAAGCACTGCACAGGCACCGCATGTGGGAGCCGTTACAATGACACCGCCGCCTGCATTGTGTTCGCTCACTGCAAACGCATAAGCACACACCAAGCGGTTTTCCCTTGTAATCTCGCTTTCATCAATGTGGCTCTGATTGTAAAGGTACTGAGCCTTTCTTTCAACACCGAGTCCGCCGTCAAGTACTCCCCTTGTGGAAAGTCCTGCATTAACGGCGTTTTTCATCGTTTTCCATATCTCGTGAAGATATGCCCAGATTTCTTCGCCCTCATATTTTTCAACATATTCCCACAGTCTCATATTGTGTCTCATACAATAGTCGGCAATCTGACCGAAGGTGCGAAGAGGATAAACATCCTCTTCATTCAGCTCAGGCTTACCCTCAATGACAATCTGACCGCCGCCCACAGACATAATTCTGTCAAAGCCAACTTGCTCACCATCTTTGTAAGCATAAAACTCCATTGTGTTTTCATGGGGAAGATTATCTGTTTCAATATCACCGAAAACAAGCTCTGTTTCATCATTTTCAAAAACATCAAGAATTGCCTCATCGGTTTTATGTCCCTTGCCCGTGCTTGAAAGTGAGCCGTAAAGAATCACCTTATAGGAATCTGCATCAGGGTGGGCATTTTTAAAGTATCTTGCCGCCTTATCGGGTCCCATTGTATGGGAGGATGAGGGGCCTCTTCCTATTTTATATAAGTATTTAAGTGATTTCATTGTTTTCTCCTTTTTTCTTTAATTCACTTTTACTGTGGTTTTTCAATAAGAATCTTATATACCGCATAAACATCCGGTATATTTTGGAGCGAAACTTTTTCACTCAGATAATCCAAAAAACCTTCTTCCTTTTTTGAAAAGGGGGAATCATCTTCAAAAGTTATGTTTCCGTTTCCGTCTTTATATGTTTTCATGTTCATCTGAAAAATACAACTGCGGTTAAGCGTACTAATTCTGTTTTTATAACAGGTCAGCACTTTTTTATTTGTTATTATGTACCTTGTATTTTTGCGTCTGTAAATTTTGTGAACATAGCGACCAACAGATATATATAAACCTACAGTTGAAAAAAATATTCCGATAAGTATAAAAGTCAGTATCATTTCAGATATGGCAATAGATGTCCAGACCAAAGCTCCGCCGCACCATATAATGCTGAAAGGAATAAGAAAAATATCCTCAGCTTCAAAAAGTTTTCCCTTTCCCGGCTTGCCCTTCCATACAATATATTCATCATTAGACATATATGCTTTGAAAATTCTATAATCATCATTCACAGTCATAATTGCTGTTCCTCAATTCTGTTTACTTACAATTTTATATTCATCGTAGGCGCTGAAATAATGGCATGAATCCATATTGCCCGACATATACTTTTCCATTTCATCCTCGTCAAGGTTCACAGAGCAATAGTATTCGTCATATTCCTCGTCATAATCAAAGTATGCGCAGTTTTCGCATAAATCCTTTGCCATTATTATCACCTCTCATTTTATTATAGAACAATTGCGGTTAATAATCAAGAACAAAATGCTGTTTCTCAGCATTCCCTTTCAGCTTATGAAAAGCAGAATTACGGTAATGCTCATTCATATCATTTTCAAATACTCCTCAGCTTCTTTTCTTGATTTAAAAATGACCACATTTTTGTCGTCTTTATATTTGTCAATCAATTCATATATATACGGTAAGGTGTCTTCCGGAAAATCTTCTATGAATTGCTTGAAGTCAGGGTCCAACTCAGTTTCAATCCAAGGCAAATCATATCTACCTTTGCCGATTCGTTCCGTTACACCTTGCAGACAAACCTCTGTAGGTAAATCGAACAAAAAAACAGTGTCACATTCCTTGAGTCGGATTTCTATGGTTCTTTTATAATTCCCGTCGATTATCCATTCAGGCTCAGAAAAGATTTCGGTTATTCTTTTGTCAAACTCTTCTCTTCGAATGTGCGTTTTATCAGGCTTGTGCCATATAGCATCAAGGTAATACAACGGAAGGTCGGTGATTTTACTCAGTTTTTCTGAAAAGGTCGTCTTTCCCGAGCCGGGACAACCTATAACAATTACCTTTTTCATTCCCTTCCTCTGCCTTTCCTTTCAATATGATAAAAATACTCTCCTGTAAAAGGAAAGTCAATAAGTTTCAGTTAAAAATTAAAAACACCCGGGGAGAAACCGAGTGCTTTTAAAAGGAGAAAATATGAAGAAAACATTATAGAGGAGTAAGCAAATTAAGTTGAGCGTTTATCGCTCTTTCGTTGTACTCTCTCTTGAGTACACCCATATAATACACTAAGAAAACGCAAAAATCAACACTTTTTTATCAAAAAAATCCGTTTCTCTCTTTTGGTTAAAACTAATTAAAGTAAAAGCAAAAAACTGTTTAATTTGCACAAATATTCTGTTTTGTAATTTTAAAATTAACACCATTAACAACTGTTTCATAAATGACACCTATATTAAACATATTCTTACAAAAAGTTCACTAAAATGTAAATTTAAGAATTTTTGTTTGACTTTGGATTTCTTAAGTGTTAATATTGTTGCATAGTTTAATACTGTTATAGTATGTATTCTTTTAAGAAAGGCGGCTTTAATTGCCACGGTAAATATTATGGCTGACAAAAAGAAAAAGGCTCTGCTTATTGTTAACCCCTGTGCAGGCAAATCAAAATCAAGAGCAGGCACCTTCGAAATTGTTGACAAATTCTCAAAAGGCGATTATGAATTTTCAATTCAGACCACAACCTGTCAGGGCGACGCTACAAACATTGTAAAGCGTGAACTTGACGGACAGGACATGGTTGTGTGCTGCGGAGGTGACGGCACCCTCAATGAAACCATCAACGGTGTTATGGATATGCCAAGGCGTGTACCCATCGGCTATATTCCAACCGGTACCACAAATGACCTCGCTACATCTCTCGGCCTTCCTTCGGACATCAAAAAGGCTACCGATATAATTATGGACGGTCACACCAACGATTATGATGTAGGTCTGTTCAACAACAGATGCTTTACATATGTTGCTTCCTTCGGTGCTTTTTCAAGGGCATCCTACGCCACACCCCAGAAGTATAAGAATATGTTCGGCCATGCCGCTTATATTGCTGCAGCAGTTCCCGAGGTTGCGGATATTCACCCGACCAAGATGAGAATTGAGCATGACGGCGGTATTATTGAAGGCGAATTCATGTTCGGCGCTGTTTCCAACTCCCTTTCCGTAGGCGGTTTTTTCAAGCTTCCCAAGGAAGAGGTAAAATTCAACGACGGTGTTTTTGAGGTTCTTCTTGTACCTAAAATCAAAATGACCCGTCTTTTCCCGATTCTGCATAAGGTCAGAAATCAGCAATATGACGGCAAGGAAATCATCTTCTTTAAAACAAGCAAAATTAAAATCTCAGCTCCCGACGAAAATGTCCCCTGGACTCTTGACGGTGAATTCGGAGGAAATCACCACGATGTAAGCATCCATGTGCTTGAAAGGGCTGTTGAAATCTATTCTCCCGAAAATCCTCTTTTCCTTCCCAGAAAAGAGCCCGTTATTGAAAACGTTTCTGATTCTGCCGAAAGCAAAAATGAAACAAGACGCTTCAGAAGAAAGAGCAAAACAGAAAAGAGTCTTGCCGAGGTACCCTTAACAGAAGCTGAAGAATCCCCTTCACAGGAAGAAACTGTTGTTGAAGCCCTTTCAGATTCTGCTGAAAGCAAAAATGAAGCAAAACGCTTCAGAAGAAAGAGCAAAACAGAAAAGATTTCTTCCGAGACTCCCTTAACCGCAGCAGAGGAAGCCTCTTCACAGGAAGAGACTGTTGAAATCAACTGAATATAATAAAAGAGCGTGGTAACCGTGCAAATCGGTGTCCGCGCTCTTGCTATTATGTTTTTTAGTAAATAATTAATTTTTTTTGAATAAATTGTTGACAAAAATAAAATAATATAATATACTACTTATACATTCAGAAACTAAATTTGAAGGAGGAACGGAAATGCCTGATTATATGGTCTATTTTAAAGCTTTGATTGATTTTATTATGAAATTGATTGCGTTCTTCAAAAAAAGTGAAAATACTGAAATTGAAAATTCAGAAGTTTAATTGATAACAAAGCTTGGATCACTCGATTTTTTCGGGTGATTTTTTATTTGAATAAGCTCCGTATCAAAACAAAAAAGGGAAACAAACAGTAAAACAGGCGTTTTTCGGGCCGAAACCTCTCTGAAAAACACCTGTTCTTGTTTTTTACTTTTTGGGATGTAATCTTATGCAGATTACTGATGCAAAGCCGAATTATTCGCCTGTTGTTTCATCTGCATCACCACTGTTAAGCTTTCCGAAAAGTGACTGAACAAAAGCAATCAAAGCCTGGAAAAAAGCAATGATATCGTTGTAATAGGTATCAACAAATGATGAGAATGAATTGTTCATTTCTTTAATCCTCCTGTAAATTACTGTATTTTCAGACCTGGGTCCTATACTTTAATTTTAATACACATTTAACAAATTGTCAATATTTTTAATTAAAAACCTGTTGTTAAACTTTTTGATTGCAACCGCACTAATTGTGTGATACAATGTTTATTATAAAGTATATCTGAAAGGATGAAAAATATGAAAGCATGTATTTACGGCGCAGGCTCCTTAGGCACTGTTCTCGGTGCTTATATCACAAAAAACGGCGGTGAAATTGACCTTATCAACAGAAACAAGGCCCATGTTGAAGCCCTAAAAAAGAACGGTGCAAAGGTTGTGGGCACTGTTGATATGACCGTTCCCGTCAAGGCTCTTACCCCCGACGAAATGACAGAAAAATACGACCTTATCATTCTTATGACAAAGCAGCTTTATAATGTTGAGGTGCTTGAAGGTCTACTGCCCTTTATGAACGAAGGCTGTCTTGTTTGCACAATGCAGAACGGCATTCCTGAGCTTTCCGTCTCCAAGGTAGTCGGTGAAGACAGAACTCTCGGCTGCAGCGTTGCCTGGGGCGCTACCCTTCTTGAGCCCGGTGTTGTTGAGCTTACAAGCGAGCCCGACTCCCTCACCTTCGGTCTCGGCTCCTTCAGCGGCAAGCAGGATGAACGCTTCTTTGAGGTTAAAAAGCTTCTTGAATTAATGTGTCCCGTTGAGGTTGAGGATAACTTCATCGGTGTACGCTGGTCAAAGCTTCTTATCAATGCAGCCTTCAGCGGTATGTCCGTTGTAACCGGCGGCACCTTCGGTGATGCGGCAGAAAACAAAATCTCCCGCCCCATGGTACAGATGATTATTAAGGAATGTATTGACGTTGCAGAAAAAGCAGGCATCAAAATTGCTCCCGTGCAGGGCAAGAATATTACTGCTCTTTTCGGCTTCAAGGGTAACTTTAAAAAGAAAATTTCATTTATGCTTATTCCTCTCGGCATCAAAAAGCACCGCCTTTTAAAGGCAAGTATGCTTCAGGATATTGAGCACGGTAAAAAGACAGAGGTTGATTTCATCAACGGTGTTGTTGTGGAATACGGAGAAAAATACGGCGTACCCACTCCCTACAACAAAAAGGTTGTTGAAATTGTTCATATGATGGAGGATGGCAAATTAAAGCCTTCATTTGATAACACCAAGCTCTTCTGGGACAGATAAAAAAATATAGCTACCGATTGGTAGCTATATTTTTTTATCCTAATATCGGCTTATCAACAAATTCTACTTCTGCAATTCCTTTAAGCCCGTCGGATTCGAAAACAACAATTTCGTTCTCCCCTTCTTTCAGAAGTGAGGCGGGAACATAAAGAGTCTGCTGAGGGCCTATTTCCCAATATCTGCCGATATTGAAGCCGTTGATAAGAACAAAGCCCTTTGTGAAATTATCAAGCTTAAGGAAGGTATCGCAGGGCTCATCAACAATGAAGGTACCCTTGATGAAAACGGACTTTTCGTAAGGCATCTGCTCTGAATAAACAACTTTTTCAAGATTATCCATAGGCAGAGTGTATACATTCCAACCGAAGTGGATTTTGTTGTCGATAAGACATCTGCCTGCAATACCCTTTTTGCGCATCATTTTGCTGCCGAAGTTTGCTCTGCCCATATTCTCGCAAAGCACGGTGAGAACATCTCCTGCTTTGGCGGTAATTTTAATTTCAAGGCTATCATTTATATAAACAATACCGATAAGCTCCTTGTTAACATAAATCTGTGCACGGTCACCGAGGCTTTCAAAGGAAAGGGTAGCATCGTTATAATCACGGTTAAGGGTAGTTCTGTAGGCTATATATCCGTAGCCCTGACCGTATTTTTCCATACATTTGGGCACATCGGAATGCTGAGCTGAGGAAAGATTTTCTAAGTTATCGAAAACACCGCCGAAGGAGTTGAGAGTGAACTTGCCGTAAGCTCTTTTTTCTCTGTCGCAGGGAATTTCAGGCAAGTTCTCCTTTGTGTGCTTTCTGATAACCTCTCTGACCTGACGGTATTTTTCCGTCACGTCACCGCACTCGGTCAGCATTGCGTCATAGTCATAGCTGGTAACATCGGGGGCGAATTTTTCATAATGGTTTGCGCCGCTCATAAAGCCGAAGTTTGTACCGCCGATAAACATATACATATTAAGGCTGCCCTTAGTAAGCATATCATCAACAACCGAGGCATACTGTTCGGCGCTTGTTGTGTGGTGCTCACTGTCACCCCAGGCATCAAACCAGCCGTTCCACATTTCCATACACATTTTAGGCATATCGGGGAAAAGCTCATCATGTGCTTTGAAATTCTCTTCAACTCTGCTGCCGAAATTCAGCGTCGCAAGGCAACCGTCAATAGCACCGTCAAGAAGATTCTCTCTGCTTGTGCCGTCAGAGGTAAACAAGGGTACATCAATGCCTCTTTTTCTGTAGCCCTCATAAAGGTACTTAAGGTAGCTTTTATCGTCACCGTAATAGCCGTACTCATTCTCGCACTGAAGCATAATAACAGGTCCGCCGTTGGTACAAAGCAATGGTCTGACCTCACCTAAAAGGCGGTCGAGATAACGGTCAAAGCATTTTATGTAAGCGGCATTTGAACATCGGATTTCCATTTCATCATCAGCCTGAATCCACCATGGCAGACCGCCGAACTCCCACTCGGCGCAAATATAGGGCCCGGGTCTTACAATTACCATAAGGCCTGCTTCACCTGCAGCACGGATAAACCTTGCTATATCAAGCATACCTGAAAAATCAAATTCACCCGGTTTTTTTTCGTGCATATTCCATGCGCAGTAGGTTTCAACACAGTTGAGCCCCATGGCTTTCATTTTTTTGAATATATCATCCCATGTATCGGGCATATTGCGGAAATAGTGCACTGCACCGGAAATAAGCCTGACAGGCATACCGTCTTTATAAAACTGATTGCCCTTTATTTCAAACGTCATAAAAAACACCCCGTAAAAATCTTTTTTGTTTTATATAAATATATCAAACACATGTACCAAAAATCAAGAAATATCTGAATTAAACAGCAAAATATGCAGAAAATTAAATGCTTTGAAAAAATTTTGTTTTTTTTCAAAAAAAGTATTGACTATTAAAAGATGTTGTGATATTATATTCAAGCGTTGAACGAGGGAGACCTCGCGAAACCGAAAATAAGCTGGTGTAGCTCAGTTGGTAGAGCAGCTGATTTGTAATCAGCAGGTCGGGGGTTCGAGTCCGTCCACCAGCTCCAGTTTTTTATATGGGTAGGTTCCCGAGTGGCCAAAGGGAGCAGACTGTAAATCTGCCGTCAACGACTTCGATGGTTCGAATCCATCCCTGCCCACCAGAAATCCCAAGTCTTAACGGACTTGGGATTTAGTTTTTTCACTATTACTTCTTCGCTACTCACTCTATTAAGTGACAGAATTTTCGAACAGGTAAGTCCGTTATTACCATTCATATCATAAAAAGAGGCTGTTTTTCAAAACCTCTTTTCTTTTTTGTCCGTTATAACCTTAGGCTTTTCAGTTTTAAGCGAAAAAATCAAAAATTTCTTCTGTATACCACTCTAATACTCTGCTATCGCTCATAAATATTTCATGCCTTGAGTTCTTTACTTCTTTTATTTTTATGTTGGCCATTTCTGCAAATTTTTCGGTATATTCTCCAAGAAGCTGCTTATCTTCTTGCGGCATGAATATTATAAGCTTTGCTCTTATCATATCTGTTGCAGCCTTTGTAAGCAATCTGTCCCTTGCTTCAAGGGATGCCTTCACCCAACCGAAGGAAGGACCGCTCGCCTGGTACAAGGGCTGATTTTTTCTTTTTTCATGGTAATACTCAAATCTTGCTTTACTTGAAGCATCACTGTTTTCAGCATTCTGTTCACTGTTAAAAACACATCTGCCGGGTGCAGATATTTTCTTTCCGCCAAAAAAGCAAATCAGTTTTGCAAGTGTACCGGCAACAGCAACAGGCATACCCATATTTCCGCATATCATCGGTGACGAAAGAACCGCCTTTTCAACAGCATAAGGATATTTCATCAAGTATAAAAGTGTAACAGTACTGCCGAGAGAATGCGACCAGATATAAATTTTTCTGTCGCCTGTTACAGGCTTAACGACTTGCTGTATGAACGAGTTAAGATCCTCGGCATAGGTGTCAAAAGAGTCTGTTTCAACCCTTTCTTTTTTTGCAGATTCACGGTATGACTTGCCGTGTCCCCTTAAATCGGGAGCAAAAACACTGTACCCCGCTTTTATAAAATAGTATGACATTTCCCTGAGCTTTTCTGCCGATTCCGTGAATCCGTGAAGAAGAATTACGCTTCCCCTTGAAAGGTTCTTTTCATATGCTTCATAATGAATCTTTTTACTGTCAGATGTGCAGAAAAAATCATCCTTGCGCTTTTTTGCAAGATACGGTTCAACCTCGGTTTTCATTACGTAATCATAATTTGCTTCATCAATAATATCAGCTCTTTTTAAAAAATCGAACATGATAATCGCTCCTTTTATGCTCTTTATATCTCATTGTATCATAAAATACTTCTCTGTCAACACAGAAGAATCAGCACAATAAAAAATACAGGTCCGGATATCGCATTTTTCAATGTGCAATATCAGAACCTGTTTTTTAATTTTATACAGCTTCAGCAGACTCTCCCGCCTTTTCAAGCGCTTCATCAATATGACCGCAGAAGTTTTCTTCACCCATGGCTCCGTACAATCCGGATTTAATCATTGCCTGCATGGGCTGTTCATTTACATGGGAAAGTATAAGCCTTACATTTTGTTTTCTGCATTTTTCATAAAGCCCTTCAAGAGCATTCAATGCCGTTGAATCAAGAGAAGGCACCGCCCTCATTCTCAGAATGAGAACACGTGTATAGTCCTTAAGCACGATTTCGGGAATTTTATCTGCAGCACCAAAGAATAAAGGTCCGCTGATTTCGTATACTCTCACATCCTTGGGTACTGCTCTGAGGTCAATGCTGTCCTTGTCTGTATCGGGATCGATGTACTTCCAACCGTTAACCGTGGTCTCGTCGCTCATTCTTTTCATAAAGAGCATCGCCGCAAGAACCATACCTACAGCAATTGCAACAACAAGGTCAAAAATAACCGTAAGTACAAAGGTTACAATCAGTATCAGTATATCACTTTTCGGCGCAGTTTTAACTATGCGCACAAATTTTTTCCATTCACTCATATTATATGCAACCATAAACAGTATCGCCGCAATGGTAGGCATCGGGATAAGCCCCGCATAAGGCATGAGGAATAAAAGCACAAGCAGAAGAACAACTGCGTGCACCATACCGGCAAGGGGAGTTCTGCCGGCGTTTTTGGCGTTTGCCGCCGTTGTTGGTATCGCACCCGTTGCAGGGATGCCACCGAAAAGCACAGATGCAATATTACCGATACCCTGACCAACCAGCTCAGCGTTTGAGTTGTGGCGGGAATTTACCATACCGTCAGCCACAACACAGGAAAGAAGAGATTCAATAGCCGCAAGAACCGCAATTGTGAAGGCATCGGGTAGAACGGCTGAAATTTTTTCGAAGCTGAAGTTCATACCGCCAAAATCCACTTTCGTAAGACCGGAAGGAATGGTATAAAGGTCACGGATTGTATATACACCCTCTTCAAAGCCGGGAAGGAATGCCACCATAAGAGCACCCACCAGAACGGCAATAAGTGAAGGGGGGATTCTTTTTTCAAGTTTCGGGTAAATTATAAGTATTGCAAGGCTTACAACACCAACAACCAAGGCCTGCCAGCTGAATGTTCCCAATGCTTCAATATTTGCTTCAATTTTCTCAATTGTTTCAATAGGTTTTACTCCGTCAGCATATGTAAGACCGAGAAAGTCCTTTATCTGGCCGATAAAAATTGTAAGCGCAATACCGGATGTAAAGCCTGTTGTAATTGTGTGAGGAATAAACTTAATAAGAGAACCGAACCTGAACACACCCATAAGTATAAGAAGCATACCTGCAATAATTGTGGCAATAAAAAGTCCATCCATGCCCTGAGTTGCAACAACACCGGCAACAATTGATGCAAAAGCCGCCGTAGGTCCTGCTATCTGAATGCGGCTTCCGCCAAAAAGAGACACACAGAAGCCCGCAGCAATTGCCGTGTAGATACCGCAGGCAGGCTCAACACCTGAAGCAAGTGCAAGTGCAATTGATAACGGTAAGGCAATAATTGCAACGATAACGCCTGCAACCAGATCCTTTGTGAATTGTTGTACGGAATAATTTTTCATTACAGAAAAAAACTTCGGTTTTAGGTAAAACTGTTTCATTTTTCCATCTCCTTCATTTCAACAAGGAGTAAGTATAGTACTTTCACCCGGAAATGTAAAGGGTAATTTTGTATAATCTTACAATGCTAAAAAAAATAAAATTGTATACAGAACACCATAAACACCGTCATAATTGTGCAATGATTTTATCTTTTTATACAATTTTCAACATTTTGTCCTTTTAGTATTGTAAAAACATTTAACTTTCTGTTATTATTAGAATGGTGTGATACCAAAACTAATATAAGACTTTTTATTCAGAGAGGTATGTTATGACAGTATTCGATGTATTATCCCTCATCGGAGGACTTGCCCTTTTTCTTTTCGGTATGAACATTATGGGCAACTCCCTTGAAAAGAAAGCAGGCGGTCAGCTTAAATCAGTGCTGAGCAAAATGACAGACAATCCCATAAAAGGCTTCTTGCTTGGAACTGCCGTAACTGCCGTCATTCAGTCCTCATCGGCTACAACAGTTATGGTTGTCGGTTTTGTTAACTCAGGTATTATGACCCTCCACCAGGCAGTTGGTCCTATTATGGGTGCAAATGTCGGCACCACCATTACCGGTTGGATTCTCTCTCTTACCGCTATCAAGGGCGGCGGAATTATGGATTTATTCAAGCCTGATTCCTTTGTTCCCGTTCTTGCCTTTATCGGTATATACCTTCTTATGTTCTCCAAGAAAAAGAAGAGCAAGGATACAGCTATGATTCTTTTAGGCTTTGCTACTCTTATGACAGGTATGTCGGCTATGTCCGATGCCGTTGCAGGTCTTAAGGAAGTTCCCGAATTTACAAATATCCTTACCCTTTTCTCAAACCCCGTTCTGGGCGTTCTTGCCGGTGCAGTTCTTACGGCTATTATCCAGTCCTCATCTGCTTCCGTAGGTATATTGCAGGCAATTTCCACCACAGGTGTGATTACCTTCGGTACCGCAATTCCTGTTGTTATGGGTATGGCTATCGGCACCTGTATTACTGCCGTGCTTTCGTCAATCGGTGCCAATAAAAATGCAAAGCGTGCAACTTTGGTACATCTTTATTTCAATATCTTTGGTACAATTGCCGCTCTTGCTCTCTTCTACGGAGCAAATGCAATTTTCAAATTCGACTTCTTTAATGACACAGCCAACGAGGTTGGTATTGCTATTGTTAATACTACCTACAAGCTGTTCTGTGTGCTTATGTGGTCACCGATGCTTGGCATTCTTGAAAAGATGGCTACAATGAGCATCAAGGATACAGAAGAAAAAGAAAAGTACGAAATGCTTGATGAACGACTTCTTGCAACTCCCACTGTCGCTGTTGACCGTTGCCGCAGCGTAACAGAAACTATGGCAGAGATTTCAAAAGGCGCTATTGACGGTGCCCTTTCACTACTTTCGAAATATGACGAAAAGGTTGCTGAAAAAGTTCTTAAAAACGAAAGCAAGGCAGACAAATATGAAGATAAGCTGGGTAGCTACCTTGTAAAGGTTTCCGCCTATGAGCTTTCCGATGAGGACAGCGCAGAAACTGCTAAGCTTCTTCACATCATCGGCGACCTTGAAAGAATTTCCGACCACGCCGTAAACATTCTCAATTCCGCAGAAGAAATCAACGACAAAAAACTCAACTTCTCAGGCGACTGCCAGAAGGAGCTTTCCGTTATGGTTGATGCCGTTGAGGAAATCATTGCCCTTTCCTATGATTCATTTGTTTCTAACGATCTTACAAAGGCCCATCTTGTTGAACCACTTGAGCAGGTTGTTGACGACCTTAAGGACAGCCTTAAGGCCCGTCACATCAAACGCCTTCAGAAGGGTGAGTGTACTATTGAATTAGGCTTTGTGCTCACTGACCTTCTTACAAACCTTGAGCGTATTTCCGACCACTGTTCAAACATTGCAGGCCTTGTTATTGAATCTTCAATCGGTGAAATGGACCTTCATAAATATCTCAGCAAGGTCAAGAAGGATAAGGAAGGCTTTAAGAAAACCTATGAGGCCTTCTCAGAAAAATACAGCTTTGCAAAGCTTTGATAAAATTTGAATAAAACATTAGTTTTTATTATCCTTGTGTTAATGCTTGACAAAACAGTTAATATTTGGTATGATTTATTTACGGAATTATCCGATTTATTTTAGGAGGTGCACTATGGAAGCTTTACAGACAGTATTTGATTACATCTTAGGCATTCTTGAAATCATCAAGAAGTTCTTCACAGACCTCTTCCCCCAGAAGGAAGAAGAAGGCGAAGCTGAAGGCGATGGCGCAGAAGCATAATTACGTTTAATATTAAAAACAAAGCTCCCCAAAAAGGAGCTTTGTTTTTCTTTTTATTTAAAAAAAGCCGTTGCCTGACGCAACAGCTTTTTTCATATTCAATCCTTTATTATATCACAAACAATATCCACACATTCGTCATGACCTATAACGCCGCTGTCGAGGGAAATATGATAATTTTCAGTTACTCCCCACTCCCTGCCGGTGAAATATCTGTAATTGACTTTTCTTTTGCCGTCCTTTTCATCAAGGCGCTTCATGGGAGTTTTATTGGTTTCACCGTAAAGCTCAACAATCCTTTTTGCTCTGTATTGCTTTGAAGCATGAATAAAGATATTAAGACAATCTTCCCTGTCGCGTAAAATATAATCTGCACATCTGCCCACAATAACACAATTGCCTTTTTCGGCAAGCTCTGAAATTATTCTGCTCTGTGTTGCCCAAAGATAATCGGAAGCGCTCATTGAGCTTCCGTGACCGTGAGGTGTAGCCGAGGAAAAAGCATAGGAAAGCATACTTTTACCCGGAGCATATTCACCTGCATCTGCAATATAAGAGGGGTCAAAGCCTGTTTCCTTTGCAACCTTTTCAACAAGCTCACCGTCATAATAATCAAATCCAAGCTTATCGGCAATCTTCTTGCCGATGCTTCTTCCGCCGGAACCGAACTGGCGACTGACGGTTATAACCTTTTTCTTCATAAAAACGCCTCCTTTTGTTTGTGTTTCCATTTATATTATACAATAGCCCTGTCAAATGTTACAAGGTGTATTTTTCACAAATAAATTCTGCATTTTTACTATTATTAATCCAAGAAAAAATCAGACAAACATAATGAAAATGTTTAAAAACAGCTCCTCGATTTAAATCATAGGTAAATTAAACTTGTCAAAAACTGTACAAATTAACCAAAGATGAATTTTTTGAAAAAAAATCATTGACAACAAATGAATTAAGTAGTACAATACCTTTGAACAATAAGGGGATAGTGTCCCCATAAACGAAAATCTAACTATTTTCGAAAGGAGCTACAATATGAACTGGGACGGATTCAGAGAAGTATGGGATGAATTCCTTGCATTTATGGATAGAGTAATGCAGTGGCTTCAGTTTATCTTTGCAGGCGGCGAATGGCCCCCCGAAGATTACCCCAACATCGACGACGAAAAAACAACCACAGCATAATAAGTCGAAAGGAGCTACATTATGGATTGGGATGTAATTGAAAAAGCATATCTTGCTCTTACAAGAATTTTCGACGGTTTCATCAACTTCCTTCTTAAGGCTTTTGGAATCGAAGAATAATTAAACAGAAAACAAAAAATTGACCTTCGCTTAAAGCGGAGGTCTTTTTGTTTGTCTTTTTCATACAAAAAGAGGTTGATTCTTATGTTCAACCTCTTTCAACTTTTTATATGTTAATATTCTATATATTTGCTCAAAAGCCATCCTGTATGACCTTTATAGCTGCAATACAGCCATGCGTCTGTACTATCGGACCTTCCGACAACAGTTACATATTCACCGTTGGCAACCTCAGTAACCAGCGCATAATCCTTATGAGGCCCACTCCTCATTCTCAAAGGCTCATTCGCATACTCTTGCTCAATAACAACCTTGTAGCTACCTGTGTCATTAGTTAAACTGTCAGGCTCAACAGCCTTTTTATTAAAGCATTCCTCATATGTTTTGAACAGAAACGCTGATTTCACCCAGCCTTCTATACCATGGTCTTCACTGTAAACCAATGTCCAGCCATTTACGCTTACGGATTCCACCCTTACTTTTCCACCGTTATAAATTACCTTTTCCGGTATGACCTGATATCCGTCCGGCCTTGGTCCGTATCGCATTTTTGCATAATCCTGACCTTCAAAATATCCGCTTACATACATATCATACTGGTCACAATACTTACTTGCTTCAGGCTGATAAACATATGTAACCTGTGGCGGATTATACCCGGTAGTTCCGCCGGGCACAGTTGTTGTTACGGGTGCACTTGTATCATCCTCGGTTGTTATTGCAGATGAGCTTGTATCAGGCTCGGTCGTTGTGGCTGATTCACTTGTCCGCAAGTCAGTTGTTGCGCTGTTGTCTTCTTTTCCGATACCTTTTATTGTAAGCATAGCCACAGCAAAAGCCACAACAATAAAAACAGAGATACCGGCAGCTATCATCTGCTTTGTTTTTTCTTTGTTGTTTTTATTCTTATCGCCTTCACCTTCAGTTAAGGTGTTACGCTTCACGTCAGCACCCGCATCAAGCAGATGTGATATATCAGAAACCAGCTTTTCAGTTTTTCCACCGTCATACCGGAACATGCTGTGTATAGTTGCAAGATAGTACCCGATTGTATCATTGTAATCCGAATCATCAAGCTTTATAGGTATAATGGTAACCCCGTTTTTTAATGCAAGCTGTATTTCTCTGGTTACATGTTCTGATAGGTTAGAATTTCCGCTGGACAAAAACAAAAAAGCTGAACTTGCAGAAATTGCTTTTGATATTTCACCTGCCCATTCAACACCGTAAGGTATATCTCTGGGAGCAATCCAACAACGCAGTCCCTCATTTTCAAGCGCTTCACATATTTTTTTTGCAATTTTTGCATCCTTGCTGGAATGGCTTATAAAAATACTTTTTTCCATAATTTCACATCCGTAAGCAATTTTAATTATTTTATCACGATTGTATTTTTTTGTAAAGTATTATTATATCAAGCCTGGTATGACAATATTTGATATAAATACAACTAAAATATTTCATTTTCATTGACGAATATGTATAAAAAGAGTATAATATTTCATTAGACTAAAGCCTTTCCCGAGAAAGGGACGGGACATTAAAGGAGGAAATACAATTGAAAAAAGACGCAAAAGTTCAGGAGTTGATGGACTTTTACGGTAACTGGTTCGATAATGAGCAAACCGTTAAAGACGGTAAAATGACTCAGGACCTTTACCCCTATGAAAGCCTCTTCTCACCCATCCGGATCAACAAGCTTACTGTTAAAAACAGAATCGTAATGGCTCCCATGGGCAACATTTCTATGTGTGATGAAACTGGCCGTCCCAACGAAAAAATGATAGCCTACTTCACAGAACGTGCAAAGGGTGGCGTTGGTCTTATCACAACAGGCCTTGTTCCCGTTTCTCACGGACTCGACCACACAATTACAGAGCTTGACAAGCTTACATACTTCCCCCGCCTTGACAGAAGCCGCACCTGTTTTGCCGGCTGGCGTGACCTTTCTGCCAATGTTCACTCCTACGGTGCAAGAATTTTTATTCAGGTAACTCCCGGTCTCGGACGTGTTGGTAATCCTCAGTGCCTTGTTAATTCAATGAAGCTTCCTCAATCCGCTTCAACAAATCCCAGCTGGTATATGCCTCAGGTTCCCTGTATGCCCATGAGCGCAATGAAAATCAACAAAATCATAAAGAATATCGGTCAGTGTGCTGCCGACGCGAAAGCTATGAACATTGACGGTATTTATCTTCACGGTCATGAAGGCTACCTTATGGAACAGCTCACCAACCCCGCCTTCAACCGCCGCATTATGGGGCCCTTCAAGGATTGGCAGGCCTTCGGTATAAAAGCTATCGAATGCATCCGTGAACGCTGCGGCAAAAACTTCCCCATTATGTACCGTATTGATCTTTCACTCGCTCTTAACGAAACCTACGGCGACAGAATGAACTCCGTTTCAGCCCTCAAAAAGTTCAGAAACGGCAGAACAATAGAAATGACCCTTGATTATATGAAGAACCTTGTAAGAGCCGGCGTTGATATGTTTGACGTTGACCTTGGCTGTTACGACAACTGGTGGCTTCCTCATCCTCCCGGATCAATGCCTCCCGGCTGCTTCCTTGACATTGCAAAAATTGCAAAGGACTTCTTTGAAAAGGAAAAAATTCTCTCAAATCAGGGCTTGCCTGTTCCCGTTGTAGGTGTTGGTAAGCTCGGTTATCCCGACCTTGCAGAAAAAGCTCTCCGTGAAAATAAATGCGATATGGTTATGCTCGGTCGTCCCCTTCTTGCAGACGCAGAATGGCCTAACAAGGCAAGAACAGGCAGAGTTAATGAAATTCTTCCCTGTATAGGTTGTCAGGAAGGCTGCCTTAATGAATTTGTTGAAGGCGGACATCCTCAGTGTGCCGTTAACCCCAGAACTGCATTTGAAGAAGTATATCCTGCAGTTCCTCCCAAGGCTGAAAAGGCTCTCAGGGTTGCCGTTATCGGCGCAGGCCCCGGCGGTATTGAATGTGCAGTAACAGCAGCACAAAGAGGTCACGATGTTACTCTTATTGAAAAGAGCGACCGTCTTGGCGGACGTCTTAACCCCGGCTCAGCACCGAAAATCAAGTTCGATATCAAGAATTATGTTGAATGGCTTTACGGCAGAGTTGAAAGAGCACAGAAGGACTACGGCCTTAAGGTTGCCCTTAACACTGAAGCTAATGCAGACTACATCAAGTCGAACGGTTTTGACAAGGTTGTTGTTGCTGCAGGTACAAGTGATGTGACAATTCCGGTTGACGGTTATGACAAGGTGAACTGGCTTCAGGCTGTTGATGTGCTTGAGCATCCCGAAAAAGCAAAGGATGCAAAAAAGGTTGTTGTAATCGGCGGCGGTGTTACAGGCTGCGAAACTGCATTTATGCTCAACAAGGAATACGGTAAGGATGTTACCGTTGTTGAAATGGCAGAATACATGATGAACCACACCTGTACAGCAAACCGTGGCTATCTTCTTAAATATATGTTTGATGCAAACATCAGGCTTCTCAACTGCACAAAGCTTCTTTCCTTCACAGAAGGCGGCGTAAAGGTGCTTAAGAACTGCCACAAGTCAGTACCCGATCCCTATCTTACATGGAATCCCATTCTCCCCGAAAACGTTCTCAATCCCCTTGCTCCCAAGGTTAAGGAAGACCTGAAGGAAGAAATTCTCGAAGCCGACCTTGTTGTTATGGCTGCCGGAGGAAGACCTTCAGAAAAGCTCTTCCTTGACATTCAGGCCGCTTGTCCCACAATCGAGGTTTACAACATCGGAGACTCCTTCAAGGCAGGCAAGGTATTTGAAGCAACAAAGTCAGGCTACAACTGCGCACTTAATCTGTAAAGCCGCAATCACGGGTCAGATTTCAATAAAAAGTATATTGTGCCCGCCGGATTTACAAATCAATTATCAAACAGGCAGATTCTATGAGAGAATCTGCCTGTTTTTTTATAACTCTATGCTCCATAGGTTGCTTTTTTGAGGGTATTTGGTATAAAATAAGGCTGTAAGAGGTGATAATCATGGACGCAGAAAAAATCGGCACATTTATAAAAACGCTCAGAAAAGAAAAAAATCTAACCCAAAAAGAACTTGCCGAAATTCTCAATTGCACCGATAAGGCTATATCCCGATGGGAAACAGGCAGAGGTATTCCTGAAATATCTTTTCTTATTCCGATTTCAAGGGCCTTTGACATTTCCGTAAATGAGCTTCTTATGGGCGAAAGATTCCCGGACGAGGAAATAAAAGAAAAAACCGAACAGCTTATTGTTGACACAATCACTCATACGGATAAAAAGATTGGAGGGCTGAAAAATATGCTATATCTTCTTTTTTGTGTTATACAGTTTTTACTTTTCTATTTTCTGCCCCTTACAGGAGGCCCCACTGATACTATGGGTATTGTATTCCTTATGTACATGGGCACTATGTTGAATTCCTTTATTATGGGACTGACTCCCATAAAGCTCAAACCGAAGCTTCTTTTCACCTTTGTTGTTGTGCTGATGTTTGTTCCTTCCGTATTTATGCCCTTTTTCAGCGGAGACATGGAAGTCCTTTGCCTTTATACACCTACACTTGCCGCCTTCCACCTTGCATTTGTGATGCTGGGTGTAGGTGTGAAAAAGCTGGTTGAGGTTATAAGGAAGTCTTTAAAGGATTAAAATATTTAACCCATTGCAGGATTGATTCCTTGCAATGGGTTTTCTTAATTATTATGCGGCGCAGACCCATAATATTTGCCCGAAAGGACAATATATCACTTCAACGAAGATGAAATATCTCTTGCCGCAGGTCATCGGCACCAAAGCGCGTCCTGCCGACGATAAAGCAAAGCGAGGATGGCTAAGAAATCAAAATTGCTCGCCGCAGGGCGTTACTTTCTTGAAAGAAAGTAACCAAAGAACTTTTGTTATTCTTTTGTTGACAAGGCTGTTATCAATTCTTTAATCGCATCAATCGGCGGCTTGCCCTGAAGCTTCACAGAAATATAGGGTGAGCTCTTTGCCGCACTTATCATCGCCCTGCCCCTCAGTTTATGTCCGATTGCTGAAACAAACTCAGGCTTTAATTCGCTGACAAAGGCAAGTATCATTCCATTTTGCTGCTTGATTTCATAGATACCTAAGTTTGCCGCATTGGCTCTGAGAAGCGCAACATCAATAAGCCCCTTAACCGATACAGGCGGCTCACCGAAACGGTCGATAAACTCGTCCATAACATCCATTGCATCTTCACCTGTCTGAATTTCCGCAATCCTTTTATACATACTGATTCTGTTTTTAACAGAGTCAATATATGTTTCGGGAATATGAGCATCAACGGAAATATCCACAACGCACTCCTTCTTTTCTTCGGTGGGAGTGCCTGTTTTTTCTTCATCAATGGTTTCAGAAAGAATTTTAAGGTACATATCATAGCCCACAGCTTCCATATGACCGTGCTGCTGTGCACCCAGAATATTACCTGCACCTCTGATTTCAAGATCACGCATTGCAATTCTGAAGCCTGAACCAAATTCTGTAAACTCGCGGATAGCCGAAAGTCTTCTTTGGGCAACCTCAGAAAGCTCACGGTTTTTGTTATATGTGAAATAAGCGAAGGCCCGTCTTCCGCTTCTGCCCACACGGCCCCTTATCTGATGAAGCTGAGCAAGGCCCATTTTATCCGCTTCTTCAATGATAAGTGTATTGACATTAGGCACATCAACACCTGTTTCAATTATCGTGGTACAAACAAGGATATCAATCTCATTTTCAAGAAGCTGTCTCCATACCTCGCTGAGCTCCTCCTCGTTCATCTTGCCGTGACCTATACCGATTCTTGCATCAGGAAGATACTTTTTAATCTGTGCCACTCTCGACTCAATGCTGTCAACCCTGTTGTGCAGATAGTATACCTGACCGCCTCTTCTGAGCTCCCTTTCCATGGCTTCTGCAAGAATTTCCATTTCATGTGCCACAACATAGGTCTGCACAGGATGTCTTCCCACAGGAGCCATTTCAAGCACTGACATATCTCTTATGCCTGTCATTGCCATGTTGAGGGTTCTTGGTATGGGCGTTGCAGAAAGAGTGAGTACATCCACAAGGGGAAATTTTTCCTTCAGCTTTTCCTTCTGTGCGACACCGAAGCGCTGCTCTTCATCGACGATGAGCAATCCCAAATCCTTGAATTCCACACTTTTTGCAATAATTGAATGAGTGCCCACAATGATGTCTATGCTTCCTCTTTTAAGGCGCTGTTTTATTTTTGTACGCTCGCCCTGTGTCCTGAAGCGTGACAGCATTTCAATTTCCACAGGGAAACCGTCAAATCTTTTTTTAATGGTCTGGTAATGCTGAAAAGCAAGAATTGTCGTCGGCACAAGGATTGCACACTGCTTTCCGTCTGCAATACATTTGAATGCAGCACGAAGGGCAACCTCAGTTTTGCCAAAGCCCACATCACCGCAAAGCAGTCTGTCCATAGGGCTGTGCCTTTCCATATCGCGCTTGATTTCGTTCACCGCTTCAAGCTGGTCATCTGTTTCTTCAAATTCAAAACGGCGCTCAAAGTCATTCTGCATGTCAATATCCTGCGAGAAGGCAAAGCCTTCCGTGTTAAGACGCTTTGAATAAAGCTCCGTCAGCTCCTTTGCCATATCCTTAACAGCAGCACGTACCCTTGACTGAGTTTTTTTCCACTCATCAGAACCGAGTCTGTTAAGCTTTACGGGTTTATCAGTATCCTTCGGAGATATATATTTTGCAATCAGATCAAGCTGAGTAACGGGAATATAAAGCACATCTGAACCACGGAAATTGAGTTTAATAAAATCCTTTATCTTCCCACCGACGGTCATCGTTTTAATTCCGTCAAACATACCGATACCGTGAACGGCATGAACAACATAGTCTCCTCTTGTTATTTCCTCAAGAGAGGTCAGTCCCCTGCCGGTTTTGAATCTCTTTTTACGTTCTGTCTTCTGTTTTGCTGCCTGTTTACCGTAAGAAAACAGTATGAACTTTGAAGAAGCATACTCAAAGCCTGATGACACCGTACCGCTTACAACAGACACAGTACCTTTTGGGAACTCTGCAGGTACAACAGGGAAAAAGTGAGCCTTGATTTCTTCCGTTTCAAGGTCAAAAGCAAGCTCCTTTGCACTTTTTTCCGTACCCGCCATAACAACAGCGGTATATCCCTGCTTCAAAGCCGGTGTCAAATCTTCCATAAGATATGACAGTGTTCCGTCCCAACGGGAAAGCTGACGGCAGTTTATGCTTACAAGCTCTTTAACAGGCACATCAAAGGAACCTCTTGCAAGGTTATCAACAAAAACAGCCTTTTTCTTTTCGTAAACAGAAAGTATTTCCGACCATGTAAGAGCATATCTGTCAAGGCCCTTTGTCAGCACACCTTCTTCAAACATTGCCCTCACATCTTCCTGAAGAAGCTGATTTGTTGTGTTGAATTTCTGCTTAACTGATGAGCTTTCACACACAAAAAGCAGACTGTTTTCCATATAGTCGAAAAGAGAATGCAGCTCTTCGTAAGCAAGAGACAGATACTTATCAGGTGCTCCCACATGAATAAAATGCTCAAGAGCATCAATATCCTCACCTATTTTTTGCTTTGCCTTAACAGAGCCCTTGCCCTTAACACATGACAGAAACTCCTGAAGCTTCGCCTTCATTGCTTCGTGGGAATCAAAAAGGACTTCCATAGCGGGAGTTATTCTTATTTGCTTCAGGTTTTCCGTTCTGCGCTGAGTTTCCGTATCAAAAAGAGAAACTGAGTCAATACAGTCACCCCAGAACTCAATGCGGCAGGGTTGGGTATAGTTTGGCGCAAACACATCAAGTATGCCGCCCCTGAGCGAAAACTGTCCCACACCGTCAACCAATTCGGCCCTTACATAGCCTGCAGAAATGAGGATATTTACAATTTCATGAGTGCTCATCTCATCGTCAACTGCAAGTGTCAGTGTTCTTTTTTTCAGTTCACAGGCCGGCAATGTAAGCTGAGAAGCACCTTCTATACTGCAAAGGATATATCTGAAATCATTATCGATAATACGTGACAGAACACCTATCCTCTTCTGCTCAAACTCGTGGGATTTGTTGTCGGCGCTGCGGAAGGAAAAATCCCTGGCAGGATACAGAAATGCCCCTGACGAAAGTGCATTAAGGTCATCGCAAAGCTTTGATGCAGTACCTTCATCATGGCACACAATAATTGCCCTTTTATCAAGGCTTTCGCAAAGGGATGAAATATAATGCGCCTTATGAACCTGAGAAAGACCGATAACGCCCATCGGAAGGCGCTCGGTTTCAAGGGCATTTTTTATGCTTTCATATTCAATTGTACCTTTAAGAACACCTGAAAAACCTGACATAGCCTTTACCTCACGTGACAATGCACCCGATAGAGCTTTATCGGGTGTAACTGTTTTTATTAACTATATTATATACGATATTTTTCACAAAATAAAGGGTAGAACCTGATTTTTTTCAAAAAAAGAAGCCACCCGAAAGGATGGCTTCAATTTTAAAATTTCAAATTTTAAAATTGCAAACAATAAAATTAGCCGATAATTTCCTTGATGATAGCATAGAGCTTGTCAAAGAAAGCAACGATTGCTGCCCAGTTTTCTGTAATGAAATCTGCCATGGAAGTATCCTCCTTTTAATATTTACTTAAGGTTATACCCTTAGCTTGGTTCAATTATATATCACCATTTAAACAATGTCAATAGTTAATTCAAAAAAAATTCATTTTTATATAACTTTAATTCAAAACAAAAAAATACCGCCCTCTCAAAGGGCGGCATGTGTGATGCTTAATTATTAAACTTCTTCCTGTGCAAGAAAATATTCCTTGATTTTTGCATAGAGAGCGTCGATGAACTCTACGATTTCTGCCCAGTATTCTTTAAGAAAATCTCCGAATTTACCCATTGTAAAATCCTCCTGATAATTAAATTTTTAAGGGGTTTCCTTAATACGCGTTTATTATATCACCGTTTTTATAGTTTGTCAACATAAAATTAAAAAATAATTCACATTTGTTAATTCTGCAACATAATTCTTTAGTATTCAACAAAAAATGAAGCCGTCTTAAAAGACGGCTCCGCAATTTTAAAATTTCAAATTTTAAAACAGTTCAGGAAAAACTATTAAACTTCTTCCTGTGCAAGAAAATATTCCTTGATTTTTGCATAGAGAGCATCGATGAACTCTACGATTTCTGCCCAGTATTCCTTAAGGAAATCACCAAATTTACCCATTATATTTTTCCTCCTTTTAAGATTTGAATCAAAGCAAAATACTTTGATGTACGCATATATTATATCTGTATTTTTATGGGATGTCAATATTTAATTCAAAAAAAATTCATTTTTAATATTCAGAAAATATTTTTTCCGTTTTTTACCTTTTTCTTGCAAAAAAACTGCAAAAACCCCCATTTTTTCGCCTTATATATGGGAGGACCTTTAAAAAATCAAAAAATGAAAGGAGAATTCTTATCAGAGAACTGAACTCAAAAGAAAAGCTTTTTTGCACCTATTACAGCCTCGGTAACAGTGCAAAGGAAGCTGCCGCAAAATCAGGATATCTTTTTCCTGAAAAAAGCGGACTTAAGCTGTTGAAAAGAGAGGACGTGCAAAATGAGATTGAAAAAAACCTTAAAAGGCACAAAAACGATTGGAGCAACATCGCTTCCGGATTTTACAGGCTGGCCTTCGGTTGTGTTTCAGACGCAATCAGGCTCATGTTTTCAGATAATATTGACCCGGAAACTGTTGACGGACTTGACCTTTTTAACATTGCCGAAATCAAAAGAAAGAAGGGCGGAGATATTGAAATCAAGTTTTTCGACAGGCTTAAGGCCCTGGAAAAGCTTCAGAATATCAACAACGCAACAGATAACAATGATAACTCGTTTTATTCGGCAATTGAAAAAAGTGCAGCCGCTTTAAAGGAGAATTGCTTTGAGCAGTCCTGAATTCAGAAGCTTTTCACAAAAGCAGCTCATTGCTCTTTCCTGGTGGCATGAAAATTCACCCTTTTGTTCCTGTGACGGACTTATATGCGACGGTGCAGTCAGAAGCGGAAAAACAACCTGTATGTCCATTTCCTTTGTTTTGTGGGCTTTTTACAGGTTTGACGACACAAACTTTGCAATCTGTGGAAAAACCGTAACTTCTCTGAGGCGGAATATTTTAACTTCACTTCTTCCAGCTCTGAGAAAGCTGGGGTTTGATTGCAAGGAACAGCTCAGCAGAAACATTGTGGAAATAAGCCACAAGAACAAAACCAACCGTTTTTATCTCTTCGGAGGACGTGACGAGGGCTCGGCGGCACTCATTCAGGGTATAACTCTCGGCGGCATTCTTCTTGATGAGGTTGCACTTATGCCACGCTCCTTTGTTGAGCAAGCCCTTGCACGATGCTCTCTGACGGGTTCAACCTTCTGGTTCAACTGTAACCCTGAAAATCCGATGCACTGGTTTTACGAGGAATGGATTAAGAAGGCTGACGAAAAGAATTGCCTCTATCTTCATTTTCTTATGAAAGACAATCCTTCTCTTTCAAGAAAGGTTATGCGCCGCTATGAAAATCTATATTCCGGCGCCTTTTATGAGAGATTTGTTCTTGGCCGTTGGATTGCAGTTGACGGTCTTGTTTATCCCGATGCTGCAAACGGGAAATATACTGTTACTCCTCCCTGTCAGAATTTTGACAAATATTATATTTCCTGCGACTACGGTACTGTTAACCCGACCTCAATGGGTATATGGGGATTACACAAGGGAGTGTGGTACCGTTTTGACGAATTCTATTACTCCTCCCGTGATGAAGGTATGCAGAAAACTGACGAGGAATATTACAACTGTCTTAAAACATTTGCCGACGGCAAAAAAATTGAAGCTGTGATTGTTGACCCGTCAGCTGCTTCCTTTATTGAATGCATACACCGTCACGGAAAATTCAGAGTAATCCCCGCAAAAAACGATGTGACAGACGGAATCAGAAAGGTACAGGGTGCCTTCAGAGACGGAAAAATCCGCATTTCGCCCTCGTGCAAGGCGGCTGCAAAGGAGTTTTCTCTTTACCGCTGGGACGAAAAGGCGCTGAAGGATACACCGAAAAAAGAGCATGACCATGCCATGGATGAAATCAGATATTTTGTATCAACTGTTCTGTCACAACCGGATGATAGCTTCTTTGCCCTTGCCGCAGTAAGACATGGGTAGAAGCAAAAAACAGGGAGGCTTTAACCGGCTCTCCCGGAAAGGAGAAAAACTTGGCAATAGGAAAACACAAAAAAGCCGCACCGGAAAAAAATGTTGTTTCCGTACCGCAAACAGGCAAAAGCAGTCATCCCTTTCACTCACTGAGCACATATATGCCTCAGACTGCCGCAGACCTGTCTGTTTATAAAGCTCTCAGAGAAGCTGTGCCCATTATCGACGCCGCAATATTCAAGCTTATACGCCTCATGGGTACTTTTGAAGTAACCTGCGAAAGCCAAAAAGCAACTGCAGCCATCAGAGGCTTCCTTGAAGAGGTTAACGTAAATTCCACAAGAAAAGGTATGAATGCCTTCGTTTCAACTTTTCTGGAACAGCTTCTCACCTACGGCACTGCAGTGGGTGAAATGGTGGTTGACGGAAGCACCGTAAGTCATCTTTACAACGCTGACCTGAAAGCAGTAAGCCTTTGTGAAGGCTCGTCGCCCCTTGACATTGTTGTTAAAGCCGACAGCGGCAACGGTAATTTTGAGGCTGTACCTTATCCGGAGCTGATACTTTTTTCGGTGCTGAATCCTGAGCCGGGACAGATTTACGGTACCTCAATACTGAAAGGCTTACCCTTTGTGAGTGATATCCTTATGAAAATCTTCAACACAATCGGCCTTAACTGGGAAAGGGTAGGAAACGTCCGTTTCGCAGTTACATACAAGCCTTCAAACGATTCCGTTGACAAAGCCTATGCAAAAGAAAGAGCCATGCTGGTCGCTGAGGAATGGAGCAAAACCATAAACGACTCCTCAAGCGTCAAGGACTTTGTTTGTGTGGGTGATGTGGGCATCAAGGTAATAGGTGCGGACAATCAGGTTCTCGACAGTGAAATCCCTGTAAGAGAAATGCTTGAGCAGATTGTTGCGAAGCTTGGCATTCCGCCCTTCCTTCTTGGCCTGAGCTGGTCAACTACAGAAAGAATGAGCTTTCAGCAGGCTGATATTCTGACAAGTGAAATCGATTACTATCGCCGTGAAATCACACCGGTAATACGAAAAATCTGCGATTTATGGCTCAGGCTCAACGGATTTTGTGACAATTTCACCGTTGAGTGGAGTAATGTTACTCTTCAGGACATTACCGAGCTTTCAAGAAGCAGATACTACGATGCTCAGAGTGAAAAAATACTCAGTGAAATAGGAGGTGAAAAAAATGCATAACAGTCTTTCTTCAGAAAAGGAGCTGGAGCTTATCAACAGCCATGCAACAGTGCCTCTTACGGCGGAACAGGTTTTCTGCTTCACTGTTACACTGTGCGATAACGATATTGACCGTGACTGTGAACGCTTCACGGAAAAAGCACTGAAAGAGCTTGCCGGTCTTTTCATCGGGAAAACAGGCATTTCAGATCACAGCATGCGCTCCAAGGACCAGATGGCAAGAATTTTTCACACCTTCGTCACTGAAGACAAAACAAAAAAGAACGTCCTCGGTGAGCCCTATGTAGCGCTCAAGGCAAGAGCTTACATGCTTCGCACCGACGAAAACAGCAGTCTTATTTCGGAAATTGAAGGCGGCATCAAAAAAGAGGTAAGCATAAGCTGTTCCATGGCAGAAAGCACCTGCTCAATATGCGGAGGTGACATGAAGACTCATTCATGTAAGCATATAAAGGGCAGAAGCTATAACGGTAAAAAATGTCACGCTGTTCTGGCTTCTCCCACAGATGCTTATGAATGGTCATTTGTTGCTGTTCCCGCACAGCGTAATGCAGGTGTTACAAAATCATTTATTACGAAGGAGGAAATCAGTTTGCCCGAATCTTTTGAAATTATCAAATCAATGACTCCCGACCGCTGTCTGAGTGACGAAGAAATTCAGAGCATCAGAGGCTATGTTGAAAAGCTGGAAAAGGATGCTGCTGAAGTTCAGAGATATAAAAAGCATCTCACTGAAGAGATTGAAAAGCTTGCACTTATTGCACTTCCCAAGGTAAACCTTAAAAGCTTTATCGTTGCATGTGAAAGCATGAGCGCAGACGAGCTCAGACAGCTCAGACAAGGTCTCGATGCCCAGGTGAGAGAAAAGCTCCCCATGGGGCCTCAGCTCAAATCAGTAGAAACAAAAGAAAAAAAGCAGAACAACACTTCATTTAAAATTTAAGGAGGAAAATATTTATGACTTCAGTTTTTACAGGTTTTGAAACCAACGAACTTACTTTTACAGCAAGTCCTGAAGTAAAACCCGGTCTTGCAGTAATGATTATGGAAGATTCCACAGTGTATGTGCCCGAAGAAGCCTCGGACTTCTGCGGAATATGCTCAAGCGTTAAGGACGGCTATGCAACAGTTGTGCTTCACGGCTGTGCAAGAGCAAGCTTCAACGGCATTGCACCCTCAATCGGCTATAACAAGCTCAGTGTCAATGAAGTCGGAGGCATTCAGGTTGATGACAGCACAGGTAAGGATTACCTTGTTGTCAGTGTTGATGCAGACACAATGACACTTGAACTCATCGTTTAATTTTAAGGAGGTTTTTAACTATGACAAGTTACGATAATATCAGACTCGAAAAAGGTCTTTACACTCTCGGCAAAAGCTTTACGGAAGCCCTTGAAAGTATTGACCCCAGCGAAAATTACGCAGGCTCTTCTCTTGAAGGTCTTGACGCCTTTCAGCGTCAGCTCAAGCGTTTTGATATCAAGGTAAGCGGAAACAACAGCGACTGTATTGAAAAATTCTTCCGTACAACAGATTCAGCAGCTCTTTTCCCCGAATATATTTCCCGTGCTGTTAAGCAGGGTATGGAGGAAAACGATATCCTCAGCTCAATTGTTGCAACAACCACAAACATTGACGGTCTTGATTACCGTGCCATAACCTGCTCAACAGATATCGGCAAGGATGACCTTATGGTTGTTGGTGAGGGTGCTTCAATTCCCGAAACAAAAATCAAAACACAGGACACACTCATCCCCCTTTTCAAAAGGGGCAGAATGCTCACTGCATCCTATGAAGCAATCCGTTTTCAGCGCCTTGATGTTTTTACAGTTGCACTTAAGCAGATTGGTGCTGCAATTGCACGCTCACAAATCAGAGACGCTGTTAAAATTCTTATTGACGGTGACGGCAACAGTAATCCGGCAGAGGTTATTACAACTCAGTCAGGTCTTACATACAGCGATGTTGTTAATCTCTGGCTCAGCCTTCATCCTTATAAGATGACAACTCTCATCGCTTCACCCTATGTTCTTACGGAATTCCTTAAACTTGACGAGTTCAAGAACTCTGCTTCAGCTTCATGCCTTGATTACACAGGCAAGCTCTTCACACCCTTCGGTGCCGAGCTTATCAGATACGACAATATGCCTGAAATTTCCATGGTTGCACTTGACCGCAATTATGCCCTTGAAAAGGTTCAGGCAGGCGGTATTACAACTGAATTTGACAAGCTTATCGACAGACAGCTTGAAAGAGCATCCGTAACAGCAACAGCAGGCTTTGCAAAAATCTTCAGAGATGCATCTGTTGTTATGAATGTCAACTGACGGAGGTCGCCATGATTTCAGTCAACGATGTGTATACTCTTTTATGTAATTATTCCGACACGGAAGATTTTACCGAAGAACAGCTTCTTCCCTGCTGTGAGGACGGACTTAACTGGGTATTGAACCGACTGAAAAAAACAGCCGACGAAAATGACCCTCTCATAGCCCGTACAGCAGCAGCAATTTCCCATTTCTTTTTCTTTGTCAGAAAGCTTGCAGAGCCTGACAAATACGAAAGCTATAAGGTTGGTGACATAACCGTTAAGCAGAATCCGCATAAGCAGTATCAGGAGGAAAAGGAGCTTCGCCGACAGGCAATAGCCGATGCGGCTTCAATTCTTACAGACGAGGGATTCTATTTCCGTGGCAGATAAAAGACTGTTTGAAAAAATGGGTATCACCATGACCGTTATAATTTCAGGCGGTGAATACTCATATTTCAAAGCCTTCCTTCAACCGCTGAGGTATAAAAACAAAATATACCTCAGCGGTGTACCCACAGAGCTTGGGTATGACAGCCTGCAGAAATATCTTCTGGTTGCTCAACCCGATGCTCCCCTTCATCTCATTGACGGTAACTCCTATGTACTTACCTTTGACGGTCATGAATACAGTGTGGACCACTGCGAAAAGGTATATTTCGGCAAAGAGCCTTATTATTACTGGGCAGTTGTGAGTAAACAGGCTTAATGATTTACACAACAGAAATTATCCGCCGCCTTATTAAGTGCATAAATGAAGACCTGGGTCTTTACTTTCTGTGCACAGCAATTGAAGGCTATGAAGCAAACACCTTGCCGATACCTATTAAAACCACTTATTTCTCACTGGTCCCACAGGAGCACAAATTAACCTATTTTGAGAATGAAAACAAGGAATTCTGCCAAAGATGCTCAATCATTATCCGTCTTAACTGCTATGCACCGCTGAGAAGAAAATCCGTTGCAACCCACGCTCTTACAGAAACCGTTCTGGACTTTCTTGTGGATTCCTTCCCTGATGAAATCAAAAGCTTCACTATCGGAGACACTGAGTATGACGATGTTGTGAATGCCTTTAAGGTTACAAGCAGAATTTATTTTGAATATGAGACCTGCGCTGCAGAAGGCTCCACAAGTGATGCTGTAACCGTTCCCAAAAACTTCTTTTGTAAAACCCATGTAACCGATACCACTGTCCATGTAACCGAAGAGGAGCATAATTATCTCAGTGAGCCATTTGTAACAGGCTCATACACAGGCTCTGGCAGTGACCTTGAGCATGCAATAACTTTAGGCTTCAAGCCAAGAATTCTGTTCATATTCAGGAATTCCTATCACCCCACTGAGTATGACGCCTCCGCTGCAGTTCAGAAAAACTATATCGGCTTCACCTCGGGCACAAAAAGAAGTAAGGGTATAAACCTTCTTTCCGACGGCTTTTCCGTAACTCAGTTTGAAGAGGGTGCAACACAGACTCTTCTTAATATTTCCAATGTCACCTATAATTATATTGCTTTTAAATAACAAAAAGGCTTACCGTTTTTTACGGTAAGCTTTTTTTATATTTGTCTGTCGGAATCGTGTAGCCTTTTGTATATGCCGCCAAGCTGCAGAAGCTCTTCATGAGTGCCCTGCTCTTCAATTCCCTTTTCAGTCAACACAATGATTCGTGTTGCATTTTTAACCGTTGAAAGGCGGTGAGCAATTGTGAAGGTTGTTCTGCCCTTTGTAAGCTCTGCAAGGGATTTTTTAATGTACTGCTCACTTTCGTTATCAAGAGCCGATGTAGCCTCATCAAGCACAAGCACCGGCGGATTCTTGACAAAAACTCTTGCTATGCTGATTCTTTGCTTCTGACCGCCGGAAAGCATAACGCCCCTTTCGCCCACATAGGTATCATAACCGTCGGGAAGAGACATTATGAACTCATGAGCACCCGCCCTTTTTGCCGCTTCAATTGCATCCTCTCTTGACCTTGAAGGACATCCGTAAAGAATATTTTCAATCACAGAGCCTGAGAAAAGATAGACCTCCTGCTGCACAACACCCACTGCATTTCTGAGAGATGCAAGGCTGAGACTGTTGATATCCTCACCGTCAAGGCGGATGCAGCCTGATTTAAGCTCATAAAACCTTGACAGAAGGCTGCAAAGTGTTGTTTTTCCGCTGCCTGAAGGGCCTACAATTGCAATGTTTTCACCTTTTTTTACGTTGAGGTTTATATGGGTGAGCACATCACCCTTTTCTTCTTCGTAGCTGAAGGTGACATCTTCAAAATCAACATTTCCTTCAACGTCACTGATTTGAGAAGTACAGCTGTAGCCCGGCTCTGGACTTACTTCCATAACCTCCTTGAAGCGCTCAATACCCGTAACACCCTTTTCAAACTGCTCGGTAAACTCAACAATACGCTTGATTGCAGCAATAAGCATACCGATATATAGAAGATATGCTGTCATGTCGGCGGCAGTGATCTGCTTTGTAACAAGGAAATATCCGCCGAGAAGAATCATAACTATATACATAAGACCGTCGAAAAGTCGCACTACACAGTTAAGCCTTGCCATATACTTATAGGAATCCGTCTGCACTTCGCTCAGGCGGCGGCTTTCATTGTTGAATTTTTCTTTTTCAACAGCTTCATTGCCGAAGGATTTTACCACCCTTATGCCGAGAAGTGTGGTTTCTGTCTGTGCATTAACATCACCGGAAATGACTCTTCTTTCCTTGAAGGCGTTACGCATCTTCCGTCTGAAATAAACCGTACCGAAGAAAATAAGCGGAATCACAACAAAGGTTGATACTGTCAGTAAGGGGTTGATGCTTGTTAAAACTGCAAAGCTTACCGTCACCTTCAATCCTGCAATGAAAAATTCTTCGGGACAGTGATGTGCAAATTCCGCAATATCAAAAAGGTCAGTTGTGATTCTTGACATAAGCTGACCGACCTTTGTTGAATCAAAATAAGAAAACGGTGCCTTCAAAAGGTGTGCGAACATGTCCTCACGCATGTCTCTTTCAATCTTGACACCCATTCCGTGGCCGATATATGTCATATAATAGCCTGCCGCCATGTCAATAAGCTTGAGCACGGCATAAACACCTGCCATTGAAAGAATGACCTCCAACGTAAGAAGTGAAAGATCTGTTGTGGCAGTTGACGTGATTTTTCTTACTATCATGGGCAGCACAAGCTCACATCCCGTTGTAAGACCTGCGCAGATAAGGTCAATTATCATAACCCTTTTATGCTTGATAAAATAAGGTATGAACCACTTTTTCATCATGCCTTTGTTATTCTTTTTCATTTTATACACCTTCATAAATTGGAATTTAGCAACATCAATATGTAAAATTCCTTTTTCTGTCACATTGATATTTGAACTCATCTAAGAAATCAAATTCTTCCGGAAAGAAACTTTTATCTTCTGTATTAAAGTCCACAAATAATCGTTTCAGTTTTTTACAATTCTTCAATGGAGTAATTGTTTTCACAGGATATTTGTTGAACATTGAACTAAACAAAAGCAATTCTTCTAGATTCGGTGCATATTGCAATTGTTCAAGATTGTATAGCATCTTCTTGCTGTTGGAAATCATGATTCCTCTCAAGCACTCATTTTCGCTCATATCCCACAAATCAGTACCTCGAACATTATAAAACAACAGATACTTTACTTTCTTCAATTTAGACAACGCGGATAAATCCTTAACCTTTGTGTTATGAAAAAAGTAAATTGATTCATAATTATCACCATAATTGCTAACAAAATAGTCGAATTCTTTCTGTGTCAAGTTGCAAACTTTAACCGCCGACACTCCTATGTGGAATTTCATTTCTTCATCAATATCAGGTAATGCCTTGGATGGATTCTCTGAAAAAGTAATAATTTGTTTGGATTCGTAAGCCATCCCTGAATATTTATGTAATTCAAATCCACTCATACTCATTTTCCCTCCATTCTAATGCTTCATTCTTAGGTAGAAAAATGTCAAGCTAATGTGTACTCCGGAGAATTCCGATTTATCGGAAACCATTCTGCACTCTGCATTTAAAAAAAGCCCCGAAGGGCTTTTTTTAACCGAAGAATGCCTTGTGTACTGCTGCAACAGCCTTATCAGCAAGCTCTTTATCAATAAGAACGGAAATTGTGATTTCACTTGTGGAAATCATGCTGATATTGATGCCTGCTTCATAAAGTGCACCGAACATTTTTGATGCTGTGCCTGAATGGCTCTGCATACCGGCACCGACAATTGATACCTTTGCAATTGATGTATCACTTGAAACCACTGCGCCTTCCATAGCGAAAATATCGTTGAGGATTGCAACTGCTTCTTCAGCAAGTGCCTTCTGGCAGGTGAAAGAAATATCCTTTGTTCCGTCGCGGCCTACTGACTGAAGAATAACGTCAATGTTAATATTCTTCTGAGCAAGCTTTGAGAACATTTTGAATGCGTTGCCGGGAATATCCTTCATTCCTACAACAGAAATTCTTGCTACGTCTGTATCTTTTGTTACGCCTCTGATTAACATTTTTTCCATATTTGCTACCTCCCTGACTATGGTGCCGCTTTCCCTTGCAAGGCTGGAAAGGACTTCAAGTTCTACATTATATTTCTTTGCCATTTCAACTGAACGGTTATTTAATACCTGTGCGCCCAAGGTTGCGAACTCAAGCATTTCATCGTATGTGATGTCGCTGAGCTTCTGTGCATTTTCAACCTTTCTCGGGTCTGCTGTGAAAACACCTGTTACATCGGTGAAAATCTGACATCTGTCAGCATGAAGGGCTGCCGCAATTGCAACTGCGCTTGTGTCAGAGCCGCCTCTGCCGAGGGTTGTGAGGTCATCATACTTATTAAGACCCTGGAAGCCTGCAACAATAACAATCTTTTTGCTGTCAAGCTCTCTTTGAATTCTTTCTGCTTTAACTTCATGAATTCTTGCCGAGCCGTGAACGGAATTGGTTTTGAAGCCTGCCTGCCAGCCCAGAAGGGACCTTACAGGGTATCCGAGCTTTTCAATAGCCATTGCAAGAAGTGAAATTGAAATCTGTTCGCCGGCTGTGAGAAGCATATCCATTTCTCTTTTTGAGCCGTTGGGATTGATTTCCATTGCTTTTTCAATAAGGTCGTCTGTTGTATCGCCCTGAGCGGAAACAACAACCACCACATCGTTACCCTTTTTGTAAGTATCTGTTATGATACGGGCAACATTAAAAACTCTTTCTGCGTCAGCCACAGAGGAGCCTCCGAATTTCTGAACTATAAGTGCCATAGTTTACCTCCAGTAGTAATTTATCAATAATCGGCAACTCTGATGCACGAAACAATATTAAGTCCGTTTGCTTCAATAAGCTTTCTGAGTTCCTTTTCCTTCATTACAGGTGTAACAAAGGCGATTTCCTCTTCAGGTTGGTTTTCCCTTTCAAGGAAGGTAACTCCGCCGAAAATGCTGTCAAGTTTTGCCTTATCAGGTTGTGTTGTTCTGATATAAAGGGCAGTTTCACAGTCAAGATAGTCCGCAAGCATATTTTCCTTTGCGTCATCCCAACCGAAGAATTTGCGCTTGTCATCGTTTGCAGCACAATCGATAACATCACCCACAACGGCTGAAGCAGTTGCAAGCTTACCTGCACCCTTGCCGTACATAAGCACATCTCCCGTTGCGTCGCCCCTTACAAGGCAGGCATTGAACACACCGTTAACGCCTGAAAGCATGCTTTCATTTGAAACAAAGCAAGGTGAAACCATAACAAGAATTTTGCCGTCTTCAAGCTTTTTTGTTTTTGCAATAAGCTTGATTGAGCTGTTATAGCTTTCAGCATAAGCAACATCTTCAAGGGTGATTTTTGAAATACCCTCAGTGTAAATGCCGTCGGGATAAACGTGTGAGCCGAAAGCAAGAGATGCCAGAATACAGATTTTTCTGAGTGCATCAAAGCCCTCAACATCTGCTGTGGGGTCTTTTTCAGCATACCCCTTATCCTGTGCAAGCTTTAACGCTTCACTGAAGCTCATACCGTCTACTATCATTTTAGTCAGAATGAAGTTTGATGTGCCGTTAAGAATACCGGCAATTTCACTTATCTGATTACCTGCAAGGCAACGGCTTATCGGTCTTATAATGGGAATACCGCCACCGACAGATGCCTCGAAAAGGAAATTGACATTATTTTCCCTTGCAGTCTGCAAAAGCTCAAAGCCCTTTGTTGCAACAAGCTCTTTGTTTGAAGAAACAACATGCTTGCCTTTTTTAAGGCACCTTGTTACAAAATCAAAAGCAGGATTAACACCGCCCATGGTTTCAACAACAACTGCAATTGAATCGTCATTTTCTATATCCTCAAAGTTTTTTGTCATGAGGGGTTCAAATTCATTGTTTTCAAAATCTCTGATATCGAGAATGCGTGTAACCCTGAGCTCAACATTGCTGTTTTTTATAATAGAAGCACTGTTTTTTGTGATAAGCTCCGCAACACCTGAACCGACCACACCAAAGCCCATAACTGCTACGTTCATTTTCTCATACCCCTTTCATCTTTTTTGGTTCGAAAAAAAATATAGCATAATAATATCACATTTTGTTTTTTATGAAAAGGTTTTGGAAGAAAAAATTTTAATTTTTGTTAAATACATTGATTTTATAACCGTTATGGGTTAGTATAATATAAATATGGTACAAATATATAACTTTTTTCTCAGCAATAAAGAGAGGTGTTACAATTGACTGACGTTGAAAAAAAGAGAAAATTTATAATCAACATTGTCTATTATGCAATAATTATCGCCCTTGGTTTCCTTGCTCTGAGGTATGCAATGGGAGTTTTCTTTCCTGTTGTTTTTGCCCTTGTTACGGCAGCCTTGCTGCAAAGGCCCAAGAATTTTATTGTAAGAAAAACCTTTTTTAAAAGCGGATTTGCATCGGCTGTGTGTGTATTCGGTCTTATTCTTGTTGTTCTTGCACTGTTCGTGCTGATAGGTGTAAGAGCAGCCGAAGAGGTAAAGAGCTTCATAAATTACATCACATTACAGTTTCAGAATATTGATGTTCTTGTGAACACCGTTGAAGACTCCATAATGGCATTCATTATGAAGCTGCCTGATTTTGTTTCCGAAAATGTTTCCGAAAGCATTTCCGCCGTATTCACTCAGCTCAGAGAATTCCTTGCAGGCACCAATAACGAGCTTGCAACACAGATAACCGACGGTCTCGGAGGCTCCTTCAACCTTTCATGGATAACAACGCCTCTTTCCGGCGTTATCACAACAGCAAAGGAAATTCCTTCCATTATTATCGCTGTTGTTATCACCCTTGTTGCCACCTGCTTTATGACATCGGAATATGACAATGTGAAGCACTTTGTTGTTCTTCAGTTCCCCGAAGAAAAAAGGAAAGATCTTTACAGGGCAAAAAGCCTTTTGAAATCCTCCCTTTCAAAAATGTTCAAGGCATACCTTCTTATTATGCTCATCACCTTCCTTGAGGTATTCACAGGCTTTACAATCCTTAAGCTCGTCGGTGTTCTGCAATCAAATTACATTCTGATTCTTGCAATTGTAACCTCCATAGTTGATATCGTTCCCATGCTCGGTACGGGTACAATTCTTCTGCCCTGGACCGCTTACAGCCTTATTGTGGGTAACTACGGTCTTGCAATCGGTCTTATCATCCTGTATGCCGTTGTCACTGTTATAAGGCAGATAATTGAGCCGAAGCTCGTTGCGGGCCAGCTCGGTCTTTCACCGATTGTAACAATTTTCGCTCTGTATTTCGGTCTCAAGTTCCTTGGCTTCATGGGTATTTTCATCGCCCCAATGCTTATCATCATGCTGAAGCTTCTCAATGACGAAGGCATCATAAATATCTGGCGCTCACCCGCAAGAGAAAATGCCGAAGCACAGAAAAAAGCCGTTGAACAAACAGAAGAGGAAGCCGTAATTTCAGAAAAAGAAGAATAAATGCAATAAAAGAATCCCCTTCTGACACTATGAAGGGGATTCTTGTGTAAATAATACTTGCAAACAGATTAAAAATAGAGTACAATCACTTTGCATTATTATTTAACTTTTTAGAAAGTAAAGGTAAATTAAGCTATGAATATAATTGTTGCAGGTTGCGGTAAAATCGGCACAGCTATTATTTCAACCCTTCTTGCCGAGGGCCACGATGTTACCGCTATAGATAACTCTCCTGAGGTTATAGGAGAAATTACAAACATTTATGATGCAATGGGCGTTTGCGGCAACAGTACCGACTGCGATGTTCTCAATGAGGCAGGCGTTGAAGCGTCAGAACTTTTTATTGCCGTAACAGGTTCAGACGAACTGAATATGCTTTCGTGTTTTCTTGCCAAAAGGATGGGCGCAAGTCACACCATCGCAAGAATCAGAAACCCTGAATACAATGACGAATCACTGAATTTCATGCGTCATGAGCTTAATATATCAATGGCTGTTAACCCTGAGCGTCTTATGGCACAGGAGCTGAACAACATTCTCAAGCTTCCCTCAGCCTTTAAGGTTGAGTATTTTGCAAGGCGCAATCTTGAAATGATTGAGCTTCGCGTTAAGGAGGACTCACCCTTTTGCGGAAAGAAGCTTTGCAAGCTGCGTGAAAAGCAGAAAACTGATTTCCTTATCAGTGCCGTTTTAAGGCATGGTAATGTGATTATCCCCGACGGTAACTTTGAGCTGCAGGCAGGCGATATTATTTCTGTTACCGCCGCACCTTCAGACATGCAGAAGCTTCTTAAAAGCTACGGTATGCTGAAAAAACGCTCAAGAAATGTTATGATTCTCGGCGGCAGCAAAACTGCTTACTACCTTGCAAAGCAGCTTCTGGCATCGGGCAGTGACGTGAGAATTATTGAAAAGGATCTTGAAAGGTGCGAGCATCTTAGCGATATTCTTCCCGGTGCTGTTATAATCAACGGTGACGGCTCACAGCAGGAGCTTCTTCTTGAAGAAGGACTCCGTTCCCTTGATGCTTTTGTTGCCCTCACAGGCATGGATGAAGAAAATATTCTTATCTCGATTTATGCCCAGAGCCAGAATGTCCCTCAGGTTATTTCAAAAATTAACCGCAGTGAAATGGTGCTGATGGCAGAAAAGCTTGGACTGGACTGTATTGTTTCGACAAAATCCGTCACTTCCGACATCATTTCAAGATATACAAGAGCTTTGGAAAACTCTATAGGAAGCAGTGTTGAATCCCTTTACAAAATCATGGACGGTAAGGCTGAGGCCCTTGAATTCAAGGTCACTACAGGCTCAATAGTTATAGGAACTCCTATTAAGGACCTTAAAATCAAGCGCGGAATACTTATTGCAGGCATTATAAAGCCCGGAAAAAAAGCTGTCATCCCTTCAGGTGACGACATTATAGAAGAGGGAGACCGTGTCATAGTTCTTTCTGCGGAACACAGACTCAGCGCCCTCAAAGATATCATAAGGTGATGAAGCTATGAACAGACGTATGGTTTTATATACTGTGGGAACTGTTATTAAGCTGGAAGCTTTTCTTATGCTGCTGCCCACAGTCTGTGCTCTTATTTATAAAGAAGCATGTGTTAAAGATTTTCTTGTTTCCATTGCAGCCTGCCTTGTTGCGGGCTTTGCTCTGACACTCATTTCAAAACCGGGAACAAAGGTAATTTATGCCCGTGAAGGCTTTGTTATTGTAGCAATTTCATGGCTTATGCTTTCCGCCTTCGGTGCGCTTCCCTTCTTTCTTTCCGGTGAAATACCGAATTATATTGACGCCTTTTTTGAAACCGTCAGTGGCTTTACCACAACGGGCGCTTCAATTCTGACCGATGTTGAAGCCATGAGCAAGGGTCTTCTCTTCTGGCGCAGCTTCACTCATTGGGTAGGCGGCATGGGTGTTTTGGTTTTTGTTATGGCAATTATACCCTCTCTCTCAGACCGCTCAATTCACATTCTTCGTGCAGAGGTACCCGGCCCCATAGTAGGCAAAATTGTACCCAGAATAAAACAGACCACCCGTATTCTCTATATAATTTACATCGCTCTCACACTGATTGAAACCGTGCTGCTTCTTTCCGGCGGCATGCCCTTGTTTGACAGTATCATTCACGCCTTCGGCACAGCAGGTACCGGCGGATTCGGCATCAAATCAGACAGCATAGCTTCTTACAGTCCCTATCTTCAATGGGTAATTACAGTTTTCATGCTTCTTTTTGGCATTAACTTCAATTTATATTATCTTTTACTTATAAAGAAATTCAAAGCTGTTTTCAAAAGCATGGAAATGTGGATTTATATAGGCATTGTGACAGCATCGTCAATCGCAATCACAATTAACATTCTTCCCCTTTCCGATTCCTTTGCCCGAGCCTTCACAGACTCCTCCTTCCAGGTTGCATCAATTATAACAACAACCGGTTATGCAACAGCAGACTTTGATGCCTGGCCAGAATTTTCTAAAACAATTCTGCTGCTTCTTATGTTTATAGGTGCCTGCGCCGGTTCAACAGGTGGTGGCATCAAGGTGTCCAGAGTTATAATTCTTCTTAAAACGGTAAAAAGAGAGCTCAAAAAGCTGCTTCATCCCAGAAGCGTTGACGTTATCCGATTTGAAGGAAAAAGACTTGACGAAATCACAACAAGGTCTGTAAGCTCTTACCTTGCAATTTATACTCTTTTCTTCTGTGCACTGCTTCTTTTGCTGGGCTTTGAAAGCTTCGACCTTGAAACAAACCTTTCTGCAGCGGCAGCCTGCTTTAACAATATCGGACCCGGATTCGGTGCCGTTGGGCCAACACTGAGCTACAGCCTTTATTCCCCCTTTGCAAAAATCATTCTGTCCTTTGCAATGCTTTTCGGAAGACTTGAAATATATCCTCTTATTCTTACCCTTTCACCCTCAACGTGGGTAAAAAAATAAACATCAACGGCGACAGGAGCCTTGCGGGCTCCGTCGCCGTTTTTGATTTGATTATTTTAATTTATCCAGCCTGGAGGGATTTGCAACCACAATCAGCTTCGCTTTTTCGTCAAGTGCCTGCAAAGGATCTATTTCACAACACACAGTATCTCCTCTGCGGATGGCTATAACATTAATTGAATACTTCTTTCTGAGTTTGAGGTCAACCAAGGTTTTTCCGACCCATTCGGGCCTCATGCCTATTTCTATTACGGAAACATCCTTTGAAAGCTCAATAATGTCAATAAAGCCTGAGCTGAGCAGATTTTTTGCAAGCCTGACACCCGATTCTCTTTCAGGGAAAACAACCTCATCAGCACCCACACGCTTTAAAATTTTGCAATGCATTTCGTTGGAACATTTTACAAAAACCTTTTCAACTCCTGCCTCTTTGCAAAGAGTTGTGGCCATAACACTCGCTTCAAGGTTTCCCCCCATAGCAATAACAACCACATCCACATTGGAAATTCCCAGCTGTCTGAGAACATCCTCTTCGGTAACATCTGCACATTTGCAAACGGGGATATAATTTGCCGCATCGTTAACAATGTTTTCGTCAATGTCAACCGCCAGCACCTCTGCACCACTGAGCGACAACTCTTTTGCAACTGCCAGGCCGTATCTGCCTAAGCCAAATACTGCATAGGTTTTATATATACTCATCATTTTCTTCCTTTCTCTTGTTTCTGTTACTATCCCACACTGATTTCCTCTGTGGGATTTTTAATTATATTCTGATTTTGTCTGTTAAAATTGAACGCCACCGCAAGGGAAATCGGGCCTACCCTGCCAAGATACATGGTGGCTGTTATAATCAGCTTACCCCAGGCATTCAGTGAAGGAGTAAGATTTCTTGTAAGACCTACCGTGGCTGTTGCACTGACTGTTTCATAAATAATATCCAATGCATCCGCATCGGTAACAGCCGAAAGCAGCACCGTTGACACAAACATGATGAAAAAGGACATGCTAACAACGGCAAGTGCCTTACTGACAGCCTTCCTTGATATATTTCTGTTAAATATACTGACCTCATTTTTATTTTTCACTGCTGATACTGCCGCCACCAACAACACTGCAACGGTGACGGTTTTGATGCCGCCTGCTGTTCCCACGGGAGAACCGCCGATGAACATAAGCAAAAGAGAAACTATTGCAGATGCATTTGTGATATTTTCCTGAGGAATTGTTGCAAAGCCTGCCGTTCTGGTGGTTACAGACTGAAAAGCAGAAACCTGAATTTTATCAAAAAACGAAACTCCTTTAAGAGTAAGAGGATTGTTATATTCAAAAACAAAAAAAGCAACTGTACCTGCCGCCAACAAAAAAGCTGTTGTGCATAGTGCAAGTTTACTGTGTAAGGTAAGCCTTCTGAAGCACCTGAATTTTTGTTTTGAAAAATTTTTAAGAGTCTGCAGAACATCCCACCACACAACATAGCCTATACCGCCAAGAACAATCAACGCACTTGTTACGGCATTGATAACAGGATTAAGCGCATAATTACAAAGGCTGTTTTCGGAAATGATGTCAATTCCCGCATTACAAAATGCTGAAACTGAATTGAAGACAGATATCCAGATGCCTTTCATTCCGAATTCAGGCACAAACACTGTCATATAAAGCAGTGCGCCTATGCCTTCAACAATAAACGTACCGTAAAGAACCCTTTTAACAAATTTCACAAGACCGGACATAGTGTTCAGATTAAAAGAATCCTGAATAATAAGACGGTCTGAAAGCCCCATCTTTTTTTTGAGGGCGAGCATAACTCCGCTCATTATTGTTATAACCCCCAGGCCTCCGATTTGTATCAGAATCAGAATTACCGCTTGGCCGAAAACACTCCAGGTTGTAACTGTGGGTAAAGTAACCAGACCCGTAACACAGGTTGCCGTTGTTGCGGTAAACAAGGCATCAATATAACTTACTCCCTCTCCGTCTGCAGAGCTGAAGGGCAGATACAAAAGGACACTGCCGATAAAAACCGTAAGAGCAAAGCCCAGCATAACCAACTGTGTTGCAGACAAATCAAAAAACTTTCTTTTTTTCATGTCAGTTCCTTTTCAAATTAAAATAATAATCTGTTTACGGTATTATACCACATTGAACCACCTTTTACAATATTGAACAAAAAACAGCACAAAAAAGTAATGCGGCACTCTTTAACAAGTGCCGCGTTTTTATTTTATGCTCTTGCAACCATTTCGCCATAGAGCTCTTTTTCTTCTTTTATAAACTTTTCAATTGCTTCAACTGAGGGCATCGCAGCAGAGCAGCTGTGTGCGGAAATGAGCATTGAAGCGGATGCTGTACCGAATTCAAGAGCATCAATCATCTCCCAGCCTTCAAGCAGACAGCGAATAAATGCAGAAGCATATCCGTCACCGCCGCCGAAGCCCTTCATGGCTTTTACGGGGAAAGGCTTGATAGAATAACTCATACCGTCATTTGTATATGCTGTTGAGCCGTCCTTACCGTGCTTTATGATTACAATTTTTGCACCGTAAGAATGCCAGAGCTTTGCGCTTTCCTCGTCGGTTTTGCAAACGCCCGTGATTGCTTCAGTCAGGTCATATTCTTCTCTTGAACCAAGGATAATATCTGCATTTCTTGCGACCATCTGGTAGTAAACAGAAATCTCATCCTTGTTTTTCCATGTGTAAGGACGGTAGTCAATATCAAAAATTACCACAACACCGTTTTTCTTTGCAAGCATCATTGCCTTTAAAGCTGCATCTCTTGAAGGGCTCATTGAAAGGGCTGTACCGGAAATTACAATAGCCTTTGCAGATGCTATGTATTCCTCGTCAACCTCCTCAGGCTCAAGCATAAGGTCTGCAATTGCATCTCTGTACATGAGAATTGAGCTTTCGGTGGGGCTTTTGATTTCCGTGAATGTAAGACCGATTTTTTCACCGTTCTTTGCTCTGAAAATGTGTGAAGTGTCAATACCGTCGTTTTTGAAATAATTTACAACAAAGTCGCCGTGCTGGTCATCGGAAACCTTACCGATAAAGCCTACCTTCTTGCCGAGCCTTGCAAGACCCACTGCAATGTTTGCAGGAGAGCCGCCCACATACTTGTTGAAATTACAGCTTTCAGAAAGAGGTCTGTTCATATCTGTGGGATTAAAGTCAATTGCAACTCTGCCTATGGGGATAACATCAAGGGGCTTGCTGTTGTCAAATTCAACGTATTTCATTGTATTTTCTTCCTTTCATATATAGATGGTTCAGTCTGCTTTTGAAACAGAATAAAATATTTCCATGTGTTTTTTGGCGTTTTCATAGGCACCTTCAATTTCCTTCTGATGAAGGTCATAGTAGCCCTTTATTTCGCCTTTTTCATAAGCTTCCCTTACCTTGTTTTCACAAGAAGCAAAGGTTGCCGTTGCAATGTTGATTTTTTTGATTCCGTGCTGATGGCATCTGATGAAATCCTCTTCACTGATACCCGTTCCTCCGTGAAGCACAAGCGGAACATCAACTGTGGCTGCAACCTTATCAAGAATATCAAACCTGAGCTGAGGAGCTTCCTTGTAAAAACCGTGGGCATTGCCGATGGCAATTGCAAGTGCATCAACGCCTGTTCTTTCATAAAAGATTCTTGCCTGCTCAGGCGAGGTACAACGCATTGCAATGTCAACGCTTCCGTCCTCACTTCCGCCGACACAGCCTATTTCAGCCTCAACCGCTGCACCGTAGGTTTTTGCAAGGGCAATTACCTGCTTTGTTTTTTCAATGTTTTCTTCCAAATTAAGATGTGAACCGTCAAACATAACGGAGGTGAAGCCCAGACGCAGTGCATGTCCGATGCATTCAACCGTTGTGCCGTGGTCAAGATGCACGGCAACGGGTACCTTTGCATTTTTTGCCGCCGCAAGCATCAGAGGTCCGATAAGTTCAAGGGGCGAATGATTGAGTCTGACTTCAGCAATCTGCAGAATAACAGGCGATTTTGTTTCCTCAGCTGCTTTGATTACGCCAAGGACCATTTCCATGTTTGCAATGCTGAAAGAGCCCACAGCATAATTTCTTGTGCGTGCATCTGCCAGAAGGTCTTTCATGTTAACGAGAGGCATTCTATCACTCCGATCTTTTTATTGTTTTCAAATTCAGTTATTCAACGGATTTGAGTGTTTCTACCATATCAACCTTTTTAAGCTTATTGTGGAGCACAAGGCTGACGAACATTGAAAATCCGAAAGCGAGTACTGCCGCATAAAGGAAGCTGAGCCATGATATGCTTCTGCCGAACATAAGAATATCAACCTCTGCCATATAAAGCACCACCCTGTGGATGAATATACCCGTAAGCAGACCTTCAATAATTCCTATAAGCGTAAGAATGATATTTTCCCTGAATATATAGGATGAAACCTCTCCGTCATCAAAGCCCAAAACCTTGATTGTGGCAATTTCCTTTATTCGTTCCGTAATGTTGATAATTGACAGATTATACAAAACAATGAAGGCTAAAAGTCCCGCCGAAACAATGAAAATAATAACAATGGCACCTATTGAATCCATTATATTTTCAAAGCTGTTCAGAATCTGACTGGTATAAGCCACCGCACTGATTTCATATTCGCTCATAAGCTCTTTCGCAAGCTCGTTTTTCTTTTCCTGCTCCATGTTCTCAACGGCAAGATTTGCAGTTATATAGTTATATGCAGGATTTGCACTGAAGAGCATGGAATAAAGGTCTTTTGAAAGATAGATATAGTGGAAAGCATAATTTTCAACAACGGCAGAAACGGGAATTCTTATGTTTCTGTCATCGTCAACAACAACAGAAATCTCATCACCCGGTTTAACATTAAGTGCATCCGCCAGCTTTTCCGTTATAATTGCGCCGTTATTTGAAAGGGTATAAACCTCTTTGGTTTTTCTGTTCTGCAGATTTATATAAGAGCCAAGAGCTGATGCATCTTCAGGAACAAGCAGATATGTTTCAAGAACCTCATCGGACTTATCCGAATGCGCATCATAAACCTTCATGTAATTAAGAAGAGCCGTTGACACTGCCGCCTTGTCATTAACGATTGTATAAGCTTCGCATTCCTGTATAGTTGTATCATAGGAGCCGTTAAGAACAATCTGCATATCGTAATTCCACACACTGTCTGACTGAAGGAACTGTTTATCTATTGTGCTGTTAATTGAATCATTGAGACCGAAGCCTGCAAGAAGCAGTGATGTACAGCCGGCAACACCCATTGTTGCCATAACAAAGCGCTTCATGTTTCTGAAAACATTTCTGAAGGTCACCTTCCAGGTAAAGCTAAGGCGCGACCAGATAAAGGGGAATTTTTCAAGGAAAACACGCTTGCCGCCTTTAGGTGCCTTTGAACGCATGAGAGCCGACGGAACAACCGTAAGACTCTTATGGCATGTGTAATAAGTAACAAGCACCGTTGAGGCAACGGAAATCAGAATTCCCGGCACAGCATAAAGGAAACGGTAGGATATGACAACTGACGGTACATCGAACAGAATCCTGAAAGCTGTTGTAACTGCAACAGGGAACAGTGCAAAGCCCATGAAGGAGCCCGCAACAGAGCCTATTACCGATGCGAGTGCAGCGTAAACAAGATATTTGAACATGATTTCCTTATCCGTAAAGCCGAGAGCCTTGAAGGTTCCGAGTCTTGTTCTTTCCTCTTCAATCATTCTTGTCATTGTGTTAAGGCACACAAGGGCAGCAACTAGGAAGAAGAACCAAGGGAAAATCAGAGATATTGCCGCTGTTCTTTTTGCTGTCTGGTCATATTCTTCAAAGCCTAAAAGAGCATCGTCACGGCTGTTGACATACCACCTTGCATTGTCAAGGCCAAGAAGGAACTGCTGAGCATCGTCAAGCTGATTCCTCGCTACTTCAAGCTTATCATTAGCTTCGTTTTTAGCCTGCTGAAACTCTGCTTCAATGGTTTTTGCCTTTGACTTTGCCATAATGACATTGGTCTCATAGGTGGTTATCTGATTTTTCATATCGGAAAGCTGGCTGAGCACCTCAAGCTGACCGAGCTGAATATCGTAGCCTGCATTGGTGAGCTCTTTTTCAGCCTGGGCAAGCTGCTCCTCAGCTGATGAAAGACCTGCTTCAACCTCTTTGAGCTTTGTAACAAGCTTTTCAGCTTTTTCAAGCTCAACCTTTTTTTCTGCGAGAACGGTTTTTGCCTGCTGAAGCTCCTGCTTTGAAGAAGCAAGCTTCACTTCAAAGGTCTGAAGCTGCGGCTCCATATATGCCATGATTTCTTCGGCGGTACCAACAGCAGTTAAGCTGTTGATGGTGTTCACAATCTGATCAACCTCAGTGCCCACAAGACCTGACTGAGTGAAACGGTCAATAATGCCCTGAGTACCGCTATCCTGAGTCTTGTTGAACTGATCCATGGCAGAACGGCTTGTTGCAACAAGATTTTCAAAATAGTTTACGGTTGTGAGCATAGTCTCAACCTGAAGGTTTGCAACATTGTATTCAGTTTGTGCATTTGCGAGCTGAGTCTCAGCACCCTTATATTCTTCAACCTTCTGCTTGGCTTCGTTATACTGATTTCTTTTTTCTTCCCATGCAGCATACTGAGTTGAATGCTCAAGCTTACTAGAGTCGATTGCATTTGCGGCTTCTGTAGCCTTTTCGTTATATTGCCTTTTGTATTCGGCAATGTTTTTGTCACCGTTTTCAGCCATGTCAAGAATCTGGGCAACCTGTGCTTCGCCCTCCTGAAGCTGAAGCTCAATCTGAGCTTTTGTTGAAGCATATTCTGCTTCACTGTCTGCAACCTTAACGGTGTATTCAGCCTTAAGTGCCTCTACTCTTGAAGACAGAAGCTCTGCTGAAATTGATGAAATATAATCGGTATATGACTTTACATAATCGTCGTACTGCTGTGAATAGGGGTCATAATTATCACTACCCTCAAGCTTTACGCTCATTGAAGTGTAATATTCACTCAGAAAATTTTCTGACGGCACATAAAAGAAGGTGCCGAGCTTACCCGTACCTACCGTTGTGTTACCTCTTTCATAAGAAATATAAAGAGGTGTTCGGATAATACCCACTATTGTGTATTCCGTATTCTGCAACGAACCCGTAATGTCTGTTCCGTCACCTTCAATTGTAATGACAGAACCGATTTTGAATTCCTCCGGAGTTGAAAGGAAGCTCTCGTCAACAAGGCACTGGTTTGAGGATGTGGGCCAGTTGCCTTCCAAAAGCTCAGGTCTGTTGAGATAAGTCGGGTCATCGTTGCCGTTGGCACAGTTGATAACCTTGTTTATGTCAAGTGAAATTGCCCTGATTGTCATTTCAGAGCCGTCAATATCACTGACCGTTTCACCGCCGACCTTTACAACACCGTCAACAAACTTTTCGCCCACAGCAGCTTCAACACCGTTGATAGACGAAATAACAGCAATATCATTATCGGTAATACCGGCAGTTGATACTATCTGAATATCCATGGAGTTGGAGGTATCCATATACTGAGCCATGGTATCGTACATATCCGGTGCCGTTGCATTCATGCCTGCAAAAAAGCTGATACCCAGTGCAACAATTGCAATAATTGAAATAAACCTGGGCGACGTACGCTCAATTGTGCGTATGGCATCGGTAATCAAAATTCTGTTAATTTTCATAATAGCCTCTCACCATGTTACCATTCAAGTTTTTCAACGGGAATCGGATGATCGTTTACAGCAATCTGAACCACCTTACCCGAACGCATGGTAATTATTCTGTCTGCCATGTGTGCAAGGGCACTGTTATGAGTAATAACAACAACGGTTGTACCCGTTTCGCGGCAGGTTTTGTGAAGCAGAGAAAGTATCTGCTTTGATGTTTTGTAATCAAGGGCACCGGTAGGCTCATCGCAAAGCAGAATTTTGGGATTTTTTGCAAGTGCTCTTGCAATTGATACCCTTTGCTGTTCACCGCCGGAAAGCTGTGACGGAAAGTTATCCATTCTGTCCTTGAGACCGACCTTTTCAAGAATCTTTTCCGGCTTTACGGGCTTTTTGCACATCTGTGTTGCAAGCTCAACATTTTCAAGTGCCGTAAGGTTAGGCACAAGATTATAAAACTGAAAAATGAAGCCTACATCGTATCTGCGGTAATCCACAAGCTGATTTTTTGAAAGGTCGTTAATGGGTTTACCTGCAACTCTTACCTTACCGTCATCACAGGTATCCATACCGCCCAGAATATTCAGAACCGTTGATTTACCTGCACCGGATGTACCCACGATAAGACAAAATTCACCCTTCTCAATGGAAAAGGACACTCCGTCAACTGCGGGAATTACAATTTCACCTGTCTGATATCTTCTGTATACCTGATCAAATTCTATAAAACTCATTATCTGTCACCTGATTTTCCTGAACTGTCTACTTAATTTTACAAATTAATATTCGCGACCCTTGTTATCTGTTTTGTAGGTCTTCTCGAAAATTATTTCACCGCTTTTTTCATCCTTGAGCTTAACAGTACATTCATACTCGTTTTCCGTTGTGTACACCTGATAGAACATGCCGCATTCACCAATGAAGTAAGCAAGAAGTGAGCCCTGCTTATCGGCTTTATATCCCTCACCGTCAACCAGCATAACAATTTCATCAAAGTTATCGGAATAGCTTTCAATGTTTTTAACATAGGGATATTCACCGGAATCGATGGTATTGCCGATGCTTGACATTACCTGAGTGCCGATTCTCACAAGGTTAAGGTCGTATGTAAGAGCTCTCATTGTGATTGTGGCTGTCTGCTCTTTTTCATTGATTTCGCCGGAAGTAAAGCTGTTAGCCTTACAATAGGCTTCTATATCCTTGCCGAATTTTTCGTCAATGAAGACAAGAGGAATCGTAATCTTAACTTCATCGTCTATATTGTTTTCATCCTTACCGTCATTCTTGGGCTCTTCTCTGTATTCCGTAACGAGGTTTCCCTCGTCGTCCTTGTATGCCACCAGAGTTCCGTCATCCTTTTTACCGCAGGACGCAAGAGCAAAAACCAACACAAGTGAAAGAACTGCACATATAATTTTCTTCATAGTCTGTACCTCCCGATAAGCTTGCATAAAAACGCAATAATACTATTTTAACAGTATATCATTGTACCATATACAAACATTAAATTCCACTATAAGGAACAAAAATTAACACATTTTTTATCACTGAGTATTATCCGTTTCAAAAGTACAGTAATTTTCGACAAAATTGACAGTATTTTCATTCAATCTATAGGTAAAAAAACAATAGACTTTTGTTTTCAAATTTGCTAAAATTTATTGGAGTGAAAACATATGCATTTTTTGTAATGTTTTCAGTTACAATTATTCAGTAAATTATTTTTTTAGGAGGAGATTCCAATGGCTAAGAAATGGGTATACCTTTTCAAAGAAGGCAACGGAACAATGAGAGAGCTTCTCGGCGGTAAGGGTGCAAACCTCGCTGAAATGACAAACCTCGGACTTCCCGTTCCTCAGGGCTTCACAATCACAACTGAAGCTTGCACACAGTATTATGAAGACGGTCGTAAGATCAACGACGAAATTGTTGCTGAGATTATGGAAAACATCGAAAAGATGGAAGAAATCACAGGCAAGAAGTTCGGTGACCTTGAAAGACCCCTTCTCGTATCAGTTCGTTCAGGTGCTCGTGCATCAATGCCCGGCATGATGGATACAATTCTCAACCTCGGTCTTAACGAAGAAGTTGTTAAGGTTATGGCTGAAAAGTCAGGCAACGAAAGATGGGCATATGACTGCTACAGAAGATTCATTCAGATGTACTCCGACGTTGTTATGGAAGTTGGTAAGAAGTACTTTGAAGAACTCATCGACAAGATGAAGGAAGAAAGAGGCGTTACTCAGGATACTGAGCTTACAGCTGCTGACCTTAAGGAACTTGCAGAACAGTTCAAGGCTGAATACAAGGCAAAGATCGGCGAAGACTTCCCCACAGATCCCAAAGAACAGCTTATGGGCGCTGTTAAGGCTGTTTTCCGTTCATGGGACAACCCCCGTGCAAACGTTTACCGTCGTGACAACGATATTCCCTACTCATGGGGTACTGCTGTTAACGTTCAGGCTATGGCTTTCGGTAACATGGGTGAAGACTGCGGTACAGGTGTTGCTTTCACACGTGACCCCGCAACAGGCGAAAAGAAGCTTATGGGTGAATTCCTTACAAATGCACAGGGTGAAGACGTTGTTGCAGGTGTAAGAACTCCGATGCCCATCGCTGAAATGGCTAATAAATTCCCCGCTGCTTACAAGCAGTTCACAGAAGTTTGTCAGCTCCTTGAAAACCACTATCATGACATGCAGGATATGGAATTCACAGTTGAAAACGAAAAGCTCTACATGCTTCAGACACGTAACGGTAAGAGAACTGCTCAGGCTGCTCTCAAGATCGCTTGCGACCTCGTTGACGAAGGCATGAAGACAGAAGAAGAAGCAGTTGCAATGATCGATCCCAGAAACCTTGACACTCTTCTTCATCCTCAGTTCGACCAGAAGGCTCTTAAGGCTGCAACTCCCATCGGTAAGGGTCTCGGTGCATCACCGGGTGCTGCTTGCGGTAAGGTAGTATTCACAGCTGAAGACGCTGAAGCTTGGAACAACAGAGGCGAAAAGGTTATCCTTGTTCGTCTTGAAACATCACCCGAAGACATCACAGGTATGAAGGCTTCACAGGGTATCCTCACAGTACGTGGCGGTATGACATCACACGCAGCTGTTGTTGCCCGTGGTATGGGTACTTGCTGTGTATCAGGTTGCCAGGAAATCGCTATGGACGAAGAAAACAAGAAGTTCGTTCTTGCAGGTAAGACCTTCACAGAAGGCTCAGAAATCTCCATCGACGGTTCAACAGGTAACATCTACGACGGTATCATCCCCACAGTTGATGCTCAGATCGCAGGTGAATTCGGCCGCATCATGGCTTGGGCTGACAAGTACAGAACACTTAAGGTTAGAACAAACGCAGATACACCCGCTGACGCTAAGAAGGCTCGCGAACTCGGTGCAGAAGGTATCGGCCTTTGCCGTACAGAGCACATGTTCTTCGAAGCTGACAGAATCGCAGCATTCCGTGAAATGATCTGCTCAGATACAGTTGAAGAAAGAGAAGCAGCTCTTGCTAAGATCCTTCCCATGCAGCAGGGCGACTTTGAAGCTCTTTACGAAGCACTTGAAGGTAACCCCGTTACCATCCGTTTCCTCGATCCTCCTCTCCATGAGTTCGTTCCCACTGAAGAAGCCGACATCGCAGCTCTTGCAGCAGCTCAGGGTAAGAGCGTTGAAACAATCAAGAACATCATCGCTTCTCTCCACGAGTTCAACCCCATGATGGGTCACAGAGGATGCCGTCTTGCAGTTACATATCCTGAAATTGCAAAGATGCAGACAGCAGCTGTTATCCGTGCAGCTATCAACGTAAACAAGGCTCATCCCGACTGGAACATCGTTCCCGAAATCATGATTCCTCTTGCAGGCGACGTTAAGGAACTCAAGTACGTTAAGAGTGTTGTTGTTGCAACAGCTGACGCTGAAATCGCAGCAGCAGGCGCAGACCTTAAGTACGAAGTTGGTACAATGATCGAAATCCCCAGAGCAGCTCTCACAGCTGACGAAATCGCTAAGGAAGCTGACTTCTTCTGCTTCGGCACCAACGACCTTACTCAGATGACCTTCGGCTTCAGCCGTGACGACGCAGGTAAGTTCCTTGATGCATACTACGATGCAAAGATCTTCGAAAACGATCCCTTCGCAAAGCTCGACCAGACAGGTGTTGGTAAGCTTATGGAAATGTCCATCAAGCTTGGTAAGCCCGTAAACGCAAAGCTTCACTGCGGTATCTGCGGTGAACACGGCGGTGACCCCACATCAGTTGAATTCTGCCACAAGATTGGCCTCGACTATGTATCCTGCTCACCCTTCCGTGTGCCCATCGCAAGACTCGCTGCAGCTCAGGCAGC
>JAZSHC010000054.1:0-52088 GCA_045533065.1 Acutalibacteraceae bacterium | reverse complement strand
GTTAATGTTGTGTCGGCATCGCCTTATCTTCCCGGGCCGCTTCCAGCCAAGTATTGTCAGCACTGATGAGCTTAACTACCGTGTTCGGGATGGGAACGGGTGGACCCTCATCGCTAAAAACACCGACTACCGATGCGCTTTGAACGCTCTCGTGTCAATCAACATCGGCTATTATACACAAGTGAAATCCGTTTGTCAATAGTTTTTTTGAAATTTTTTATTTTTTTATTTTCGCCGCCTTTTTCTTTTCTCAACTGTGCGATAAATTCGACGAGATTCTGTTTCATTTCATTTTCTCCTTTTCTTCTTGGGTTTTGCTTTTTACAACCTGATTTTAACTTGCAAAGGATGTTTTTGTACACCAAGAAGACGGTAAATCTTCTCTCAGAATCTGAGAGTTGCCTGTTTCAGGGCATTTTCAGTATATAAATTCCGAAGTTTCGGCGTAAATTTCAACGGAAGCGTCAAAATAACTTGTGTCAGGCTCAACGCTTGAGGGCACAGGTATGGTATCAAGCGGTATGCTTGAGCTAGGTGAGCTGATGGGGTAAAGCACCATAAAAATCAGAAAAAGCACAAGGGCAACAAAGATAAAAGGGAAAGTACAACTCAGCCACCCCTTCAGCCTCAGATTCTTTTTTTCATTTTCAGTAATTTCCGTTGTGTTGATAACAGTGTTAAAGCTCTGTTTTGAAATAAAGGTTATCAGAAGGCAGAGAGTAAGAGCGAATGCAACGGCAACACAAACGGCTTCCCTTATAAAGTCAAAGCCCGTCAGATGCTCTGCCAAAAGAATAATTCCCACTAAAAGCATAAGGGAGAAAAAAGAAATAAATACGGATGATACGCAAAGAATTTTATGCTTTCCGTATGCTTTGGAAATTTTTTCTTTATTGAGATTTTTCACAAAGTTTTCAGAATCCTGTGTTACATTTGAAGGAAGGTGTGAATCCGAAAAGTTGTTTTCAGTCTTTCTTTCACCCTTTATCAGCTCATCACAGCTCACTCCGAAAAACTCGGCGATAATGGGAATCACACTTAAATCAGGTGAATTTTCGTCACGCTCCCAATGGCTTACGGTTTTGTCTGAAACATTGAGAAATTCTGCAAGCTCCCTTTGGGTAATACCTTTTTCTTTTCTCAGTTCAGCGAGGAAAGAACCTAATGTTTTCTTTTGCATGTTTTTCAGCACCTTTCGTTTTCAGCTGCTTTAATTTTACGGTTTGTAATAAAAACAGTCCACCCGTAAAACAGAGAAAGGACTCTCGAAAACCGAGAATCCTTATTTTACAAGGCTTTTAAAGCTCTATCAGCAGCTCAACGGGACAGTGATCCGAGCCGAAAATTTCGCTGTGTATGGAAGCGCCTTTAATTTTGTTTTTAATTTCGTCTGATACAATAAAATAGTCGATACGCCAGCCTGCATTCTTTTCCCTGGCTTTGAAGCGGTAGCTCCACCAGGAGTATGCGCCTTCCGTGTCAGGGTAAAGATAACGGAAGGAATCGGTGAAGCCTGATTCAAGAAGTAGTGAAAATTTACCACGTTCTTCATCGGAAAATCCTGCGTTTCCACGGTTGGATTTCGGATTTTTGAGGTCTATTTCATTGTGGGCAACGTTCAGGTCGCCGCAGACAATGACGGGTTTATTTTTGCTGAGGGACACAAGATATTCCCTGAAGCAGTCTTCCCAGTCCATACGGTAGTCTATTCTTTTCAGACCGTCCTGAGCGTTGGGGGTATAGCAGGTAACAAAATAAAAATTATCGAATTCAAGGGTTATAGCCCTGCCCTCCGTATCGTGGCGGGGTATATCGAGGCCGTAGAAAACGGATAGTGGCTCTTCTTTTGTGAAAATTGCAGTGCCCGAATAGCCCTTCTTTTCGGCATAGTTCCAATATTGGTAATAGCCGGGTAAATCGAGTTCAATCTGACCTTGCTGAAGCTTGGTTTCCTGAAGGCAGAAAATGTCTGCATCAAGCGTATTGAATGAGTCAAGGAAGCCTTTGGTTACACAGGCTCTTATTCCGTTAACGTTCCAGGATATGAATTTTTTCATGGTTTATTCATCCTTCCGTGAGAGTTGATATTGTTTTCAGCAATATCTTAGCACAAATTGTAAACTTTTTCAACACAATACAGGTCTTAGGTTGACAGCGTTGACTTTTTGCATTATAATGATTAGTACTTATAATAGCGTCAGTATCGCTCTGTTGCTATATATAATAATTATAAATAATTTTATTGCGAATACTAAAGCTTGATACATATCAGTAAATTTGAATGAGAAAAAAGTAAGAAATGAGGTTTTGACAATGAAAAAGAGGTTATTGGCATTGTTACTTTGTGCGCTGATGGTGGTGGGTACTGTACCCTGTGCACCCTTGGCAGACTATTTTGTGATGGAGGCTGCTGCTGCAGATATTGAAGCTCTGCAGACGGTTTTCAACAAGGTGCCGGATCCGTCAACATGGGATCAGTACATAAACACGTCGGCACTCAAAATTGCATATGAATATGCAGCTCTGGTTCTTGAAAAGCACGAGAACTTTGACCAGAGTGATGTTGATGCGTGTACTGAAAGTCTTCAGGACGCCCTCGACGGTCTTCAGTATCACACAAAGGATATTGCTCTCAATAAGCAGACTCACTCTGCTGCTGTTGGTGAAACCTTCACCCTCAGAGCTATCCTTACCCCTGCAGATGCTGCAGACAGTGTTGAATGGTCATCTTCAAATTCAACTGTAGCTTCCGTTACACAAAACGGTGTTGTTACAGTCAACAAGTACTCATCCTCAAAGGTAACAATCACTGCAACCTCAAACGGACACAGCGCCTCATGTGCCCTCACCGTGCTCAATCCTCTTGGCGGTGTAAAGCTTTCCAAAAGCTCAGCCGAGCTTTATGAAGGCAAACAGATTACACTCACAGCCTCAGCCTACGGAATTGATTCCTCAAACAAGCCCACAGGCGATGTTTTCTATACATGGAGCACAGACGATGAAGCTGTTGCAACGGTTTCAGACAGCGGTGTTGTTACTGCTGTGGCTCCCGGCAGCTGTGTAATTACCGTTACTGCAACGGACAACAAAAAGGTTTACACTGCTAAATGTAACATCACTGTTGAAAAGATGGTGCTTGTAAGCGGACTTCAGCCCATAACAATCACAACAGACGGTACCTTTGTCATGACTGCTCTTGAAAGCAAGAATTTCAGAGTAACCGTGCTTCCGTCAAATGCAAGCATCAAAACTCTCACATGGAAAAGCTCAAATACATCCGTTGCATCCTTAAGTGACGCAACAACATCGGAATCAGGTATAGCTTCCGTTAAAATCAATGCCCTTAAAGAGGGTAAGGCCACAATCACTTATACAACTACTGACGGTTCAGGCAAAAGCGGCAGCTTCACGGTTGATGTAAGACCTCTTATTTCGTCTGTGGCTCTTTCACCCTCAAGCAAGGTTATAACAGTTGATTCCGTTGGTGAAAAATTCACTGCAGTTATCAAACCTTCAAATGCCGGTAATCAGGTGCTTTCATGGTCATCGGATAACCCGAAGGTCTGTGAAGTTGATTACAACGGCACACTTGTGCCTCATGCTGCAGGTACGGCAACAATCACAGCCGCAACATCAGACGGCAGTAACATTGTTGTGTCGGGAAAGGTACGTGTTGCCGCAAAGGCTTCCACAATTGCAATAAGCCGCGAAACACTTTCCCTTGCAGTTCCCAAAACCTATACTCTCAGTGCTACGGTAACCACCCTTGACGGCGAAACCTACGGTGATGTTCAGTGGACCTCATCTGACACAAAAATCGTAACGGTTTCACAAAGCGGTGTTGTTACTGCAAAATATCCCGGCTCCGCAGTAATTACTGCAACTGCAATTGACGGTACAGGCAAAAGTGCTGTTTGTGTTGTAACGGTCACTCAGCCTGTAAAGGGCGTTTCATTGCCAACGTCAAAGGGCGTTTATGTGGGAAAAACCTTCACCCTCACACCCACCTTTGAGCCCTCTTATGCAACAAACAAAAAGGTAACATGGTCCTCCTCCGACAGTGATATAGCAGATGTTGATTCAAACGGTAAGGTTACAGGTAAGAAGGTCGGCAAGGCAACAATCACCTGTAAGACCTCTGACGGCGGCTACAAGGCAAGCTGTGTTGTTACCGTTTCCGTTCAGACAACAGGTGTAACTCTCAATAAAACATCGGCAAAAATCTGGAAGGGAGCAACAGTTCAGCTCACTCCCACTGTAACACCTTCAAATGCCACGGATAAAAGCGTAAGCTGGTCAACAAGCAATTCCTCTGTTGCCGTTGTTGACAGTAACGGCCTTGTAAGAGGTGTTGCCGGCGGTACAGCTACAATCACCGTAAAAACAAGCAACGGCGGCTTCACTGCAAGCTGTAAGGTAACAGTTCTTGAAAGCTGCACCGGTGTTACCGTTGAAAAATCAAAAATGAGCATGTACCTCGGTCAGACCTATAAGCTGACTGCAACGGTGCTTCCTTCAACGGCAACCAATAAGGATGTGACATGGTCATCAAGCAATTCTGCCGTTGTCAAGGTTGCTTCTGACGGAACTCTTTCTGCACTTAAGCTTGGTACTGCAACAGTTACCGTTAAAACTGCTGACGGCGGCTTCACTGCAAGCTGCAGTGTAACCGTAACAAACAAAGTGCCTGTAACAGGTGTTACACTTGACACCACATCAAAAACAATCGCAGTAGGTAAATACTACACATTCATGGCAACAATTTCTCCTTCCAATGCAAGTGAAAGGGGACTTGTGTGGTCATCAAGCAACAGTAAGGTTGTTTATATCAACGAAAGCGGTAAAATCAAGGCAAGAAAGCCCGGCACTGCAATTATCACCGTAACAACCGTTGACGGTAACTATCAGAAGCAGTGTAAGGTTACGGTTGTACAGCCTGTTGAAGGTGTAAGAATCAATGCTTCAAGCGTTAATCTTGCATTGGGCAAGTCAAAAACTCTTGTTGCAAACGTTTTCCCGTCTGACGCAACAAACAAGGCTGTTACATGGAAAAGCTCAAACAAGTCCGTTGTAACGGTAAGCTCAAAGGGTGTTGTAACGGCAAAGGGTGCAGGTAATGCAACAATTACCGCAACAACCTCTGATGGCGGATACACCTCAACCTGTAACTTCACCGTTTATGTTCCTGTAACGGGAGTTAAAATCAGTGCAAGCAAGGTTGATATTCCCAAAACTGAAACAAGACTTCTTACAGCTTCCGTGCTTCCTTCAAACGCATCAAATCAGGGAATAACATGGAAATCAAGCAACACTGCAGTTGCAACGGTTAATGAGGCAGGTCAGATTACTGCAAGGTCAAAGGGTACTGCCAACATTACTGCAACAAGTAAGGACGGCGGCTACACGGCTACCTGTGTTGTTCAGGTTATTCAGTATGCAACAGGAGTCAAGCTCAATTATTCCAGTGTTACCCTTGATGTGGGCAAAACGAAGACATTGACTGCAACTCTTTCACCCTCAACGGTTACATATAAAACCGTAAAATGGAAGAGCTCAAACACCTCTGTTGCAAAGATTTCATCAAAGGGTGTTATCACTGCAGTTAAAGCAGGTACGGCTACAATTACCTGTACAAGTAAAGACGGCAAGGTTAAAACCACCTGTAAGGTAACGGTAAATCAGCCGGCAACAGGTATCAGCCTGCAGTATAAATCAATGAATGTCCGTGAAGGACAGCTCAGGGCACTCAAGGCAACCGTCAAGCCTGCAGATGTTACCAATGCAAAGGTAATCTGGTCAACAAGCAACAAGAAAATTGCCACTGTTGATTCAAACGGTGTTGTAAAGGGCATTAAACCCGGTACCGTAACAATTACCGCAACAACCGTAAGCGGCAATAAAACTGCAAAATGCAAGGTTAAGGTTATCAGAAGTGTAACAGGCATTTCACTTAACAAGACCTCAATGACAATAAATGTGGGCAAATCCTCGGTTATCACCCCGAAAATCAAGCCCTCTGATGCTTCAATCAAAACCGTGACATGGACTTCAAACAACAATGATGTTGCAACAGTTACAAAAGACGGTAAGGTTGTTGCAAAGGCACCCGGCTACGCAGTTATCACGGCAAAAACAAAGGACAAGGGCAAAACAGCCAAGTGTCAGGTGCTTGTTATTCAGCCTGTAACAGGCGTTAAGCTGAACAAGAGCAGTCTTCTTGTTGAAGCCGGTGAAAAATACACCCTCAAGCCCACAGTCTCGCCTTCAAACGCAAGTGACAAGGACGTTAAATGGTCAACAAGCAACAAGAAAATTGCAAAGATATCATCATCCGGTGTTGTAACAGGTGTTAAGTCAGGCACCGTAACAATTACCTGCACAACGGTAAACGGCGGCTATAAGGCAAAGTGTACCGTACGTGTTGTCAAAAAGGTAAAGGACGTTGAAATGGACCACAAGTCCGCAACAGTTTACCTTGGAAAGACCTTCGACCTTGATGCAATCATCACGCCCTCTGATGCAACGGTAAAAACCGTTAAGTGGTATTCCGGCGACAAAAAGATTGCAAAGGTTAACCAGAACGGTCTTGTTACACCCGTAAAGCCCGGTAAGGTTACAATCGGAGTTAAAACAACGGACGGCGGCTTCAAGGCTTACTGTAAGATAACAGTCAAGAAGGCCGTTACAAGCATAAAGCTTGATAAATCTTCGGCAACTCTTTACACCGGTAAAACCCTGACTCTGAAGCCTACAATCAAGCCCTCTGACGCAACAGATAAAACCCTGAAGTGGACAACTAGCAGCAGCAAAATTGCAACTGTAAGCTCCAAGGGTGTTATCAAGGCGGTAGCTCCCGGTACGGCAACCATAACCGCAACCACGGAAAACGGACTTAAATATAAGTGTAAGGTAACGGTAAGACAGAGCGTGACAGGTGTTGATATCAACAAAAACATCGCAACCGTTTATGCAGGTGAAAAGCTCACTCTCAAGGCTTCCGTTCTTCCTTCAAATGCATACAATCAGGCTGTTACATGGTCAACTGCAAATTCAGCAATTGCCAAGGTGTCAACAAGCGGTGTTGTAACAGGTGTGAAGGCAGGCAAAACAACCGTAACTGTCAAAACTGCAGACGGCAGCTTCAAGGCAAGCTGCGAGGTAACGGTTCTTCAGCATGTTACATCAATTAAGCTTGATAAAACGGCGCTCAGCATGAGAAAAGGCGATGAGGCTGACCTTAAGGTTACCGTTTCACCCTCAGATGCATCGGATAAGTCATACACCTTTGTGTCTTCAAACCCGGAAACATTATTTGTAACGGCAACAGGTCATATTATTGCAAAGCTCGGCGGTGAAGCCACAATTACCGTAAAATCCAACGAAAACAAAAAGACAGCAACCTGCCGTGTCACTGTTATAGAGCCAGTAACTGCAGTTGCTCTTGATAAGGAAGAAACCACAATTTTTGTCGGCGACAAATTCACTCTCGGCGTTGTTGTATCACCTACCGATGCAAACAACAAGACCGTTATGTGGACTTCCTCAGACCCGTCTGTGGCAACGGTTTCATCAACAGGTGTTGTAACAGCCATGAAATCCGGTGAAGCAGTTATTACCGTTACAACAAATGACGGCGGCTTCAAGGATTCCTGTACTGTTACCTGCCTGCAGAAGCCCACTTCCGTAAAGCTCAGCGAAAGTGCAGTTACCGTAAACACAGGTAAGCAGCACACTCTCACATGGACAGTGCTTCCCGAAGACAGCTTCAACAAGGATGTAACATGGGAAAGCGATGACGAAAGCATTGCTACTGTTGATAACGGCGTTATTACAGCCATTAATCCCGGTAAAGCAAATATTACCGTAAAAACAGTTGAGGGCGGAATAACAGCCCTTTGCGAAGTTACAGTTCATGAGCCTGTGCAGAAAATTGAGCTTGATAAAGCAGATGCCACTCTTAATAAGGGTGAAGAATTACAGCTCAGCGCTTCAATTTATCCTTCAAACGCAAGCAATCAGAATGTTACATGGCAGACCAGTGACGAAACTGTTGCTACCGTTTCAGAAGGTCTTGTAACCGCAACGGGCAAGGGTACTGCATACATTACTGTAACTGCTCAGGACGGCGGACTCACTGCTGTATGTAAGCTTACGGTGCGTCAGCTTCCCGAGGAAATCCTTTTCGGCGAAAAGCAGTACAGTGTTGCAACAAAGGAAACACTTGCTCTCACATGGACAGTGCTTCCTGAAAACTCAAACGATAAAAACGTAACCTTCACTTCTGATAATGAAGAGGTTGCAACCGTTGATGAAAACGGTGTTGTAACCGGTATCAAGGCAGGTGAAGCTCTTATCACAGCCAAAGCCACAGACGGTGGCATTGAGGGCAGTGTGAAGCTCACCGTTATTCAGAAGGCAGAAAGCATATCTGTTACAGCAAGCAGCACAGACATCTGGGTTGGTGAAACAGAAGCTCTCACAGCTGAGGTGCTTCCTTTTGACACAACAGATAAATCCGTAACATGGAAGTCAAGCGACGAAGCTGTTGCAACCGTTGACGAAAACGGTGTTGTAACCGGTATCAAGGCAGGCACTTGCGATATTATTACCGCATCTGTTTACGGCACTGCAGAAGGCAGGCTTACAGTTACGGTTCTTCAGCAGATAACCTCCGTTGAACTCAGCAGAACAGACAAGGCAATGAAAATCGGTGAAAGCTTTACTCTTACTGCAACAGTACTTCCCGAAGATGCTTACAACCGTGCTGTAACATGGGAAAGCTCAGATGAAGCAGTTGCAGAGGTTGACGAAAACGGTGTTGTTACCGCCAAAAAGCTTGGCACTGCAACAATCACTGCAATTTCAGCAGACAGCAGTATCAGGGCTGAATGTGAAGTGCGTGTTATAAAGCTTGTTGATTCAATCACCTTCGAAGAATCCTCTATTATAATAGAAAAGGGCAAAACTGCAACTCTTACTCCCGTTATTCTTCCTGAGGACGCAACTGAAAAGCAGCTCACATGGGTATCGGACAACGAAGATGTTGTAACCGTTGACGAAAACGGTGTTGTAACAGGCGTAAACGGCGGCAAGGCAAAGGTTAAGGCTATCACAACAACAGACGGTGTCTTTGCCGAATGCGAGGTAACCGTTGATGTAAGAAGCACGGCAATTGCCCTTGACAAAACAAAAGCAACAATTTACTGCGGTGACAGACTTGTAATCAAAGCGGAGTTTACTCCTGCCGATACAACAAATAAGAACGTAATCTGGTCATCCTCTGATGAAGAAATAGCAACCGTTGAAAACGGTGTTGTAACTGCAGTTGATTCCGGAACGGTAACAATTACTGCAAAGGCAGAGGATACAGGCGTTGAGGCTGAATGTGTAATTACGGTTAACAAGCATGTAAGTGAAGTTAACATTCTCAGCGATTCTCTTGTTCTTGAAAAGGGCACCGAAGCCACTCTTATTGCAAAGGTGCTTCCCGAAGATGCAACAGACAAGAGTCTTACATGGGAAAGCAGCAATACAAAGGCTGTTAAGGTTGAAAACGGAACTGTTTCAGCTGTAGGCACAGGCACTGCAGTGATTACTGCAACCTCCACAGACGGCGGTCTGAGTGACACATGCGAAATCACCGTAATTCAGAAGCCCGAATCAATCACTATCAGCAAAACAGAGCTTACTCTCGTTGAAGAAGAAACAGCACAGCTCAGTGTCAGCTACGGCCCTTCAGATGTAACTGAGACCGAAACAGAATGGTCTTCATCAGACAATGATGTTGCCACTGTTGATAAAAACGGTGTTGTAACAGCTGTTTCAAAGGGTACGGCAGAAATTATTGCAACAAGTAAGGCTAATCCTTCAATTAAGGCAAAATGCCTTGTTACTGTCACAAGGGCAGTCAAGAGCATCAGCATGAAGGAAACAAGCAAAGCAGTTTATGTAGATCGCGGCTTCAGCCTTGAGGTTATTTTCAATCCTGTTGATGCAACCAATCAGAAGCTCATCTGGTCAACAAGCGACAAAACAGTTGCACAGGTCGATGACAAGGGTAACGTTACTCCTGTGGATACAGGCAGTGTGATTATCACAGCTGAAAGCGTTGACGGCGGATATGTTGCTTATTGCCGTGTAACCGTTAAGCGCGGTATCGACTCTGTGGCTTTTGATAAAACAGAAATAACACTTTCTAAAAAGGAAAGTGCATCAATCAAGGTCAGCATTCTTCCTGAGGATGCAACAGAAAAAGACCTTATCTGGACATCAACAGACGAAGCAATTGCAAAGGTTGTTGACGGTACTGTCACAGCGGGTGAAAAATCCGGTATTGCAACAATCAGAGCAACTGCACCCGATAACGATAAAGCCTATGCAGAGTGCAAGGTTACTGTTAAAGAGCCTGTAACAAACATAGAGCTCAGCGAAACAGAGCTTTCACTGAAAAAAGGTGATACTGAAACTCTCAGAGCCTTTATCACTCCCGATAACGCAACAGTTAAAGACATAACCTGGAAGAGCACCGACGAAAAGGTTGTAACCGTAAGTGACAAGGGTGAGCTTAAAGCCATCGGCGCAGGTACTGCAAAAATTATATGCACATCTGTTGATTCGGGTAAATATGCAATCTGTGACATTAAGGTGCTCAGAGAAATTGAAAGCCTTTCAGCTTCTCTTCCCGCAATTTCCATTAAAACCGGTGCATCATTGCCTCTTACAGTTACTGCGGAGCCCTCACAGCATGATGAAAAGTTCAGCTTTGCATCATCAAACGAGGATGTTCTTACAGTTGATGACAAAGGTAATGTAACAGCAAAAAAAGCCGGTACAGCAACCGTAACGGTTATTTCAGATGTATCAGGTACAAAGGCAACCTGTGAAATCACAGTTGTGCAGAGTGTTGAGGGTATAAGCTTCAGTGTGGGTGAAACCGCACAGGCCTATACAGGACTCAGCCACAAGCTCGCTTACAGTGTGAGCCCCGCCGATGCAACAGATAAAGCCGTAAGATGGCTGTCAAGCGATGAAAGCATTGCAACAGTTACACAGGACGGTCTTATTACATACCATGCTGCAGGTGAGGTTATCATCACTGTGCAAAGCCTTGAATCTGAGGTATATGCTCAGTGCAAGGTTACAGTTAATCAGTCACCCGAGGATGTGCAGATAAGCACAGCCTCAATTGTACTCAAAATCGGCGGAGAGGTTTCTCTTTCGGCAGAGGTGACTCCCGATAATGCTTATGACAAAACACTCACATGGGTGTCAGATAAGCCCGAAATTGCAAAGGTAGATGCCAACGGTAAGGTAACAGGTGTTTCCAAGGGCTCAGCAGTTATCACAGTGAGAACCTTCAACGGACTTGAAGCATTCTGTTTGGTTGAAGTAATTGAATGATAAAAAAAGAGCATATCGCAATTGAAGCGATATGCTCTTTTTTTTTTTACAAAGCTGTTGTTTGTTGTTTATCACTCAAGCAGATACCTATCTTAACCTTATGCCCTTTCACTGCAATTTCATAGGACGGCTCATGCCGCCGGGGCACATACTTTGGCACAATTAAGCGCCAAAACAAGCAGAAGAATACCGAATCCAACATGGTTTTTGTCGGCATATTTTTGTCGCAACTTCGTCAAAAAGCCTTGAAAGGCGTCAGCCTTTCTGCGTTTGTTTCCTTGTTGCGCCTAAAAATTTCCACGCCAAAAACTACAGACAATACAAAAAGAAAACAACTTCGAGCATATTGGTTTCGGTATTCTTCTGCTTAGCAAAGCGCCCTCTTTTGTCATAGGCATGGTTTTTCCTTGAGCCTCATATCCGCCGCATTCACCGCATACGCCCTTACGGGCTTACATACGGGATAGCGTCGCATTTTCTTATATTGAAATTTCTGCAAGCATCTTTTCCTGACTACTAACTACTGACTACTGACTACTTTTACTTCATCTGTGCCTTATAATAATTCATCAGACAGCCTTCGAGGATGATTGTTTTTTCCTCTTCGGTGAGGCCCTTGACATAAAGGGTGATATCTTCAACACTGTCTTTTGTGATTACCTTTGCGGGGATTTCCTCAACACCGTTTTTGATTTTTTCACGGATACCGGGAACGTAAACATAATCACCGTCTGCATAATTGAAGTGTCTGTCCTTGTCAATTGTGAAGGGGAGAATGCCCCAGTTGATGCAGTTGGAACGGTAACGCTTTGTTGCAAATTCATAGCAGATGTTACCGAAGCCGCCAAGCACCTTCTGGCAGGAAGCGGCCTGCTCTCTTGCGGAACCGTCACCCGGTCTGCAGGCGAATACACATGAGCCGAACTGAGTTTTTGCTGCAGTGGCTTCAGCGTTGTCGCATACCTTAGAAAGAACCTCAATAACTTCAGTGCTGCTGTTTCCGTCACGTCTTTTTGCTTCCTCAGCAGCCACAGCCTTTGCTCTGGGAACATAGTCGGGCTCACGGCGAGAAAGGGCAAATTCAGCCAATTTAAGGGGATTTGAACGGTAGGAAGAGGTTTCGCCTGAGGGAATTAATTCGTCTGTTGTTGTAACATCGTCGTGGATAACACATGCAAGCTTGAGAAGAAGGTTGTCTTCAAGGGCGTACATCTTCGGCCAGTCTGTGATGTTGGGGCCGAAGCGAAGCTCTGCGTCTGTGTCAGCCTTGCCGAAACCCTGATATACTCTTTTTTCATAAACGCCTTTTTCAAAGCTGTAAGTGTTGTCATATGTGGGAATTTCAACGTCTGTTGCAGCGGTGAGAACACCGTGATTCAGTGCTGTTGCCGCAATTGAACGTGAATCCACAAGGGCAACAGATGCAAGCTGACCGTCACCGGGCTTACTGCCTTCTCTGTTGGGGAAGTTACGGGTTGTGTGTCTGATTGAAAGGCCGTTGTTTGCGGGAACATCACCTGCACCGAAGCAGGGACCGCAGAAGCAAGGCTTGAACACTGCACCTGCTTCAAGCAGCTTAGACTGAACACCGTTTTTGATAAGTGCAAGGTTAACGGGTACACTTGAAGGATAAACTGAAAGGTTGAAGTATCCGTCTCCGGTGCTTTTGCCGTCAAGGATTGCGGCGGCTTCGCAGATGTTTTCAAACATACCGCCGGCACAGCCTGCAATTACTCCCTGATCAACATAAATTTTACCGTCTTTGATTTTGTCACGAAGGCGGAAGTCTACCTTGTCACCGAACTGAGCCTTTGCAGCTTTTTCAACCTCAAAAAGAATGTCGGGATTATCCTGCAATTCGTGAATTGTGTAAGCATTTGAGGGGTGGAAGGGCAGGGCGATCATGCTTTCAATTCTGGAAAGGTCAATTCTGATTGCCATGTCATAATATGCAACCTCTTCGGGCATAAGCTTATTATAATCTGAAGGTCTACCGTGAATTGTGTAGAAATCCTTGACCTTTTCGTCAGTTTCCCAAATGGATGAAAGGCAGGCAGTTTCAGTTGTCATAACATCAATACCGATACGGAAATCCATTGAAAGATTCTGCACACCGGGGCCCACAAATTCAAGAACCTTGTTTGTAACAAGACCTTCCTTGAACACTGCACCGCAAAGTGCAATTGCAACGTCGTGGGGACCTACGCCTGCTTTTGGTGCATTTTCAAGGTAAACAAGAACAACCTCGGGGGGGTTCACGTCCCATGTGTTCTGAAGAAGCTGTTTTGCAAGCTCAGGGCCACCTTCACCAACGCCCATTGTGCCGAGGGCACCGTAACGTGTGTGACTGTCAGAGCCAAGGAGCATATTGCCGCACTTTGACATCATTTCTCTTGCATACTGATGAATTACAGCCTGATTTGCAGGCACATAGATACCGCCGTACTTTTTAGCGGCGGAAAGACCGAAAACATGGTCGTCCTCGTTAATTGTGCCACCCACTGCACAAAGGCTGTTGTGGCAGTTGGTAAGAGCGTAGGGGATAGGGAACTGCTTGAGTCCGCTTGCTCTTGCTGTCTGAATAATGCCCACATAGGTGATATCATGAGAAATGAGAGAGTCAAATCTGATTCTCATTTTTTCGTCACCGGGCTTTGTGTTATGTGCATTTAAAATTCCATAGGCAATGGTACCGTTTCTGTCTTCACGGGGAGAAAGACCCATTGAAGACAGCTTTGCTTTCTGTTCTTCTTTTGTACCGTCAACAAGTGTTCTGCCTTTCACAAGATGAACACCGTGATTTATTATTTCGAGCATTTAAATACTTCCTTTCGTTTTAATTCGCAATTCCCAATTCGCAATGCGCAATCGCGGGAAACAAATTCGTTGCCGTATAATGTTACCGCCGAGAGAAATTGCTGTTTATTATATTATTAATTACCGTTTGATTTTTGCCTTTTAGTTATAGCCATCAGAATTTTTACTATTTCTTTGCAATCATTGTAAATATCAGTAAAATGTGAAGTTTCAATATATTCACTTTCATGTAAAAGCTCCAGCCAGTACATAGTTTCTTCTGTTTCTTTTAATGCTATGTTCAGTTTTGTATAGAAGTCAGCAGTGCTTTGTCCTCTTACAGCTTCTCTTACATAGCTCCTATGCTTGTTCCTGAACGCAAAATTTGTTTTGACAGAACAAATTCTTTTTGCTGATCTGTAAGATATTTATAAAGCTTGATTATTCGCAGGGCAAATTTTTTTGTTTTGTCAACAATTATATTTTCCTGTTTCATATTGTTTTTCCTTTATTATTCAGCAGATATTCGGTGTTTCGTATAATTGCGAATTGCGAATTGTGAATTGCGAATTTAATTTACCTTCTGTAAATACGATTTATCTCCCTGAAATACCCTTCATCTATACTGTCAAGTCCTTCTTTGCCGATGCGGAAGGTCCAGTTTTCCTTGTCTGTGCCGGGAATGTTCATTCTCGCATCCTTGCCGTAGCCTGTCATATCCTGAATTGCCACAATTGCTGTGTTTGCACTGCTGCGCCAGACAGCCTCAATCACTGCCCTGCAAGAGCCGCTGTACGGTCCTCCGTCACCCCAGTTGTTACCGCCGAAGCAGCAATAGCGAAGGGCAAAGGCTCTTTCGTCAGCAGCTGCATCCCAGAGCCAGCCGAGGATTGTGTTATTATCGTGAGTACCAACATAGGCAACACTGTTTTTCGGGTAGTTATGGGGCAGGTGAGTGCTGTCACCGTTGGGGTCAAAGCCGAACTGAATAACTCTCATTCCGGGGAAGCCTGAATCTTCAAGAAGCTTCACAACATCCTCACCGAAGGTGCCCAGGTCTTCTGCAACAATGTCTGCATCACCGAGTGCTTCTTTTACTTTGTCGAAAAGCTTCATTCCGGGTCCGTCAATCCATTCACCCTGCTTTGCAGTTTTACTTTCGGCGGGTACTGCCCAATAGGATGCAAAGGCCCTGAAATGGTCAATTCTCACACTGTCATAAAGCTTGAGGGCGCTTTCGATGCGGCGAATCCACCAGCTGAAACCGTCTTTTTCCATTCTGTCCCAGTCGTAAAGGGGATTGCCCCACAGCTGACCGTCTTCGGAAAAATAATCGGGGGGAACACCTGCAACGTGAGTGGGTGCAAGGCTTTGTGAGTTAATCTGAAAAAGCTCTCTGTTGCTCCACACGTCTGCACTGTCACGGCTGACATAAATGGGCATATCACCCAAAAAGCGTATTCCCATACTGTTGGCTTCTTCTTTAAGGCGTCTCCACTGAGTGAAGAAAACATACTGAGTAAAAATGTAAAAATCAATTTCACTTCTGAAGATTTCCTTGTGCTTTATTGCATTTTCATATTTTGCGTGGATTTCATCCCACTGCCACCATGGCTTTTCGCTGTAGTGATTTTTCAGCGCCATAAAGTATGCGTAGTCACTTACCCATGAATTCTGCTGAGTGAAAATATCAATAAGAGCTTTTGTGTCATCGTTGATTTTTTCAAAAGCTTTTTTCAGTGTGCAGAGTCTTTTTTCATAGGCAAAGGCATAATCCGTGCTGTAAACACTGCCGCTGTACTCGTTTTCACTGAGCTCCTCTTCTGTGATAAGACCGAGGTTAAAAAGGCTTCTCGGGTCGATGAGGATGATGTTGCCTGCAAAGGCACTGCATGAGCTGTAGGGTGAGCCGCTCCCGTCAACGGGGGTAAGCGGTAACACCTGCCACAGATGAAAACCCATATCACATATTTTTTTTGCAAAACGGAGTGCTTCTTCACCCATAACGCCCACACCGTATTTGCCCGGTAAAGAGGTCAGGTGCATCAGCACACCGGATGTTCTGTGATTTATCATTTTTTCACTTCCAGATGTGCATTTCTATATATTATACATTGTATTACCTGTCCTTGCAAGTAAAAAGATAAAGAAAAATAAATAATTGCTGTAATTGACAAGGTGTGCTTAAGTTGATATAATTTTCTGCGGGAAAAACAAGAATAACGATATATATTTTTTTGAAAGGTAGCATACTGAAATGAAAAATTCAGAAAAAACAGAGCTTTTTGAAAGCATGCCCATACCGAAGGCTGTGGTTTCAATGTCAGTGCCCACGGTAATCAGCTCGCTTGTTATGGTAATATATAACCTTGCAGACACCTTTTTTGTGGGTATGCTCAATGATCCGGTGCAGACTGCAGGTGTAACCCTTGCGGCGCCCTTACTTCTTGCCTTCAACGCTGTGAACAATCTTTTCGGCGTGGGCTCTTCAAGCATGATGAGCAGGGCTCTCGGCGCAAAGGATAAAGACACAGCAAAAACAGCCTCAGCCATCGGCTTTTACTGTGCACTCACCTGCTCGGTGCTGTTTTCCTTGCTGTTTACTGTCTTCAGCTCACCTGTACTCACAGTGCTTGGTGCTGACGAATCTACATGGGAAGCCACCTCACAGTATCTGATGTGGACGGTATCCTTTGGTGCCGCACCGTCAATTCTCAATGTTGTAATGGCGTATATGGTACGCTCTGAGGGTGCTTCACTTCACGCAAGTATAGGCACAATGAGCGGATGTATACTGAATATCATTCTTGACCCGATTTTAATTATGCCCTGGGGACTTGGTATGGGAGCGGCCGGTGCAGGTCTTGCAACCTTCATTTCAAACTGCTTTGCCTGTGCATATTTCCTTGTGCTTACAATTGTAAAAAAGAAAAGCACCGTTGTGTGCATAAATCCACGCAATTTCCGTTTAAGAAAAAATATCATTGCAGGCATTTTTGCTGTGGGTATTCCCGCCTCAATACAAAACCTTCTCAACGTTACGGGCATGACAATTCTCAACAACTTCACTGCCGTCTTCGGTTCTGATGCAGTTGCGGCAATGGGTATTGCCCACAAGGTAAATATGATACCATTGCAGGTGGCACTGGGCATTTCTCAGGGAATAATGCCCCTGATCAGTTACAACTATTCGGCAAGAAATTACAAGCGCATGAAAGGCTTTCTCACTTTTTCCACAAAGATTGTTCTTGTTCTTATGTCCGCTGTTGCTGTTATATACTTCTTCTTTTCAAGGCAGATTTCATCGATCTTTATCGACACGGCTTCCGTTATTGAATATTCGGGAAGCTTCCTTCAGGGAATGTGCATTTGTCTTCCGTTCCTTTGCATGGACTTTATTGCTGTCGGCGTTTTCCAAGCCTGCGGAATGGGTAAAAAGGCTCTTGTTTTCGCCATACTCAGAAAGATTGTTTTCGAAATACCGGCAATATACATTCTCAACCACTTCTTCCCCCTTTACGGACTTGCCTGGGCACAGACCGTGGCGGAAATTGTACTTTCAATGATAGCTCTTGTGGTGCTTGTGAGGATGTTCAATGGGCTTGAAAGCGAAAAGCATGAGAATATAAAAGCTGAATAATCAGGACTGTATTTTAATACTGACAACCATTGCAAATGCTTATTTGCAGTGGTTTGTTTTTTTGTATTGACAACTTTTTTGTTAAAACCACTTTAACTTTCGCATTATTTATAGTATAATAAATTGATTATGCCATAATATCAATGTAAAAGTCGGGAGGGACTGTAAATGTTTGTAGATAAAGCTATAATTAAAATCAAAGCGGGTGACGGCGGTAACGGAGCCGTTGCTTTTCACAGAGAAAAATATGTAGCCTCAGGCGGACCTGACGGCGGTGACGGAGGCAAGGGCGGCGACATTGTTTTTGTTGTTGACGATAACCTTTCAACTCTTGCCGATTTCAAGTACAAAAGAAAGTATAAGGCACCGGGCGGTATGGACGGTCAGGGCGGCAGAAGAAACGGCAAAAAGGGAGAAGATCTTATCATTAAAGTGCCACGAGGCACTGTTATCCGTGAAAAAGAAAGCGGAGTTGTAATGGCAGACATGTCCACCGATGATCGCTTCATTGCTGCAAAGGGCGGCAGAGGCGGCTGGGGTAACAGCCACTTTTCAACCCCCACACGCCAGACTCCGAGATTTGCCAAAAGCGGCACTCCCGGTGAGGAGTGGGAGGTAACCCTTGAATTAAAGCTTCTTGCAGATGTGGGCCTTTTAGGCTTCCCCAATGTAGGTAAGTCAAGCTTTATTTCCGTTGTAAGCCAGGCGAAACCCATCATCGCTGACTATCATTTCACAACAATTACCCCCGTTTTAGGTGTGGTTTCCCTTGGTGAAGGTACTTCCTTTGTTATTGCCGACATCCCCGGCCTTATTGAAGGTGCAAGTGAGGGTGTAGGTCTCGGTCACGCCTTTTTAAGACATGTTGACCGTTGCCGTATGCTTGTTCACATTGTTGATGTTGCAGGCAGTGAGGGAAGAGACCCGATTGAAGATTTTGAAAAAATCAATCTTGAGCTTGAGCGCTTCAACCCTGAGCTTGCTCAGAGGCCTCAGATTGTTGTAGGTAATAAAATCGACCTTGCAGAAGATGAGCAGAGACAGCGCTTCAGAGCTTATATTGAAAACCTCGGCTATCAGTATTTTGAAATGTGTGCCCCCATTCTTGAGGGCACAAAGCAGGTTATTGATGCTGTTGCTGCAAAGCTGCAGACTCTGCCACCCGTAAGAAGATACGAAACAGAAGAAATACCCATGGAAACTCTTCTTAAAAAGCAGGACACAGGCTTCACAATTACTGTTGAAGACGATGTTTACATTGTTGAGGCTGAATGGCTTATCAAAATTCTTTGCCGCACAGACCTTGATGACTATGAATCACTTCAGTATTTCCAGCGAGTTCTTATTTCCAGCGGTATTATTGATGCCCTTCGTGAAAAAGGAATTCAGGAAGGGGATATTGTAAGTATTTACGATTTTGAATTTGAGTTTATGAACTAAAATAAATTCGGAATTCGGAATATCGGGTCAGATTGATAGCTTGAAGGCTACAGTACGCACAGAGAAGCTGAAACAGTACGCTCATATTCTGAATTGAATTTCTGTCACGATTAAAAAGAAGGACATTTATGAGATTATACGATAAAAACTGTGATGTTAATAATTTAAGCCCCCTGAATCTTGCTTTTGTGGGCGACACGGTCTTTGACCTTTTTGTAAGGGAAAAGCTTGTCTGTGAGGCAAACAGACCTGTAAACAAGCTTCACAAAAGTGCAACAAAGCTTGTAAAGGCTTCTGCTCAGGCTCAGGCGGTTATAAAAATTTCCGATAAGCTGACTGAAAAAGAACTTTCTGTACTTAAAAGAGGCAGAAATGCCCATACTAATCACAAGGCAAAAAACGCAGATGTGATTGACTACCATTATGCAACGGGGCTTGAGACTCTTTTCGGTTACCTTTATCTCAACGGTGAAATTGAAAGACTCCGTGAAATTTTCGAAATGATAGCAGAAGAATAATTTTTCTTTTTTGCCCTGAAGCTTAATCTGCGTTTGCTTTAAATCCGCTTCCTGTGAGGTTTTTATGAATTTCAGACGCACGGTTATTGATTTGCTTTGTTGTGTTGCAGGCTCTGCAGTGTTCAGTGTTGCCCTTAATATGTTTGCGGTACCGAACAATATTGTTCTTGGCGGTCTTACGGGACTTGGTACTATAGTTAACCACTTTTTCCCGTCAATACCCATAGGAACCTTCATTTTTCTTATGAATATACCGCTGTTCATTTCGGCAAAGCTTTTTCTTAAAAAAGGGGCACTTACAAGAACGGTGGTTGCTACGGTGATATTTTCTTCGTTTATTGATATCGGCGCCGCCTTCATTCCTGCATACAAGGGAGATATAATGCTCACCTGTATTTTCTGCGGAATACTTTCAGGACTCGGTCTTGCCCTTGTTTTTCTTACAGGTGCCACAACGGGCGGAACAGATATAATTGCAATGCTTATAAAAAGCAGGAAGCCCAATTTTTCCATGGGCAAAACCATGCTGGTTCTGGACGGACTCATTGTTTTGCTTTCTGGTGTTACCTACGGAGAAATTGAGGCAATAATGTATGCTCTTATTGTAATATTCCTTACTTCAAGAGTTATTGATTATGTTCTTTACGGTGCCGAACACAGTAAAATGCTTATGATTGTTTCGGATAAGAACAGAGAGATAGCAGATGTCATAATGTCGGATTTTATGAGAGGCGTTACCTTTCTTGAAGGAAGGGGAGGCTTTTCGGATAAGAAAAAAACGGTTCTGTGGTGCACTGTCAGAGCCTCTCAGGTGCGGAATATCAACCGAATAATAAAAGAAACAGACCCGGGAGCTTTTACCGTTATATGTGATGCAGGCGAGGTTATCGGTGAAGGCTTTACAAACTGAACTGAAGTAATAAATGATTTTATAATAAATGAATTTTCTTCGTCATGAATTGCACCCTTCGTGCTTGAATTGACCTGAGGAACATCAATTGCACCAAGGTGCATGAAAGGAGACAGATTTTATGAATGCAAACAGCTCAAACGATAATTTCTGGCTTATTAAAACAGCCGAAAAAAAGGTGAATGTCAAAGGCGCCGCATATCTTGATATCACCGTTTGTAATAAAGAGGGCGAAATGAACGCAAAGCTCTGGGATTACAGTGAGCCTGTACACGGTGAATATGCTGCGGGAGACCTTGTAAAAATCCGTGGCAGTGTTACTGTTTTCAACGGTAACAGCCAGTTGAGAATTGATAAAATAAGAAAAGTTAACGAAAATGACGGAGTAGATGTTTCCGACTTTGTTCCTTCGGCAGAGTACAGCGGTGAAATGATGCTGGGACTCGTGATGAACATTATTGCAGCTGTTAAAGATGAGGAGCTGAAAAGCCTTACATACGCCCTTGTGAAGGACAGAGAAAAGGATATTCTTCACTGGCCTGCTGCCTTCAAGCTTCATCACGCAATAAGGGGCGGACTTCTCTATCACACTCTTTCAATAATAAAGCTTGCTCAGGCAGTGTGCATGATTTACCCTTCTGTTGATAAGGACCTTCTTTTCTGCGGTGCAATCGTGCATGACCTTTGCAAAATTGATGAATTCGATTTAAGCTCTGCAGGTCTTGTAACAGGATACAGTGTTAAGGGTGAATTGATAGGTCACCTTGTTATGGGCGCTGTTAAGGTGGCAGAAAAAGCAAAGGAGCTTGGCATCAGTGAAGAAAAAAGCATGCTTTTGCAGCACATGATAATTTCCCACCACGGTGAGCCCGATTTCGGTGCGGCAGTAAGACCCATGTTCCTTGAAGCAGAAATTCTCAGTCAGCTTGATAAGCTTGATGCCACAATTTATGAAATCACCTCAGCAGTGTCTGAGGTGCATACAGGTGAATTCACTGCAAGACAGTGGGCACTTGATAACAGAAAGCTTTATAACCACGGCAGAAAAGAGTCAAAGCCAAAGGCAAACCTTGAATAAATTCAGAATTCGGAATCCGGAATTCTGATTTGCAGGGAAATGAAGAGGCAAAGGGTAATTTCTTCCTGCAGTATTCACATTACGGTTATACCTCTCTCCCCTGACTGCTTACATTTATTGGTAACACAAAGCAAAAAAATGATCTTTTACCGTGGAAAATTAAGTAAAAAGGTAGAAAAAATCGAAATACAGTTGTTTTTACATAAAAAATATGATAGTATTATCATAAGTTATTATGCCAAGGAGGATGTGCTTGATGAGAGTTATTACAGGCTCTGCAAGAGGAAGACGTTTAATCACCCTTGAGGGCACCGATGTAAGACCTACAACGGATATTGTCAAGGAAGCTCTTTTCAGCATCATTCAGTTTGAAATTGAAGGAAGAAAGGTTCTTGATCTCTTCGGCGGCTGCGGACAGCTGGCTATTGAGGCTCTTTCAAGAGGTGCCAAGGATGCTGTTATTGTTGACAGCTCAAAAAAGAGTATTGAGGTCATAAAGCAGAACCTTGAAACAACAGGCTTCACAAAACAAGCCGTAGTTGTGCTTTCCGATGCTCAGGCCTTTCTTTCAAGAAGATCGGAAAAGTATGACATTGCTCTTCTTGATCCTCCTTATTCAAAAGGTCTTATTGAAAAGGTGCTGCCCAAGGTTGCCGCAGTGATGAATCAGGGCGGTGTGATTATATGCGAAGCACCCTTCACAGACGAGCTTCCCGAAAAAGCAGGCGATTTTGAGCTTAAAAGGAAGTACAGATACGGCAAAACAGGTCTGTTCCTTTACAGACTCTCCGAAGAGGTGGAAATATAAATTGAAGGAAAGAATAGCAATTTATCCCGGTTCTTTTGACCCGGTGACAGAGGGACACCTTGAAATTATCAGAAGAAGTGCAAAGCTTTTCGATAAAATTATAGTTGTCGTTATGACAAATCACCGCAAAACAGGCCTTTATGCGTTCAGTGTGGATGAACGTGTGGAGCTTATCAAAAAATGCACAGGTGATTTGGATAATGTCAGCGTTGATTCATATATGGGACTTCTTGCCGACTATGCCAAGGCAAAGAATGCGGCGGCAATTGTCAAAGGTCTGAGAGCTGTTTCAGACTTTGAGGATGAGTTTCAGCAGGCTCTTGTTAACAAAAAGCTTAATGAGGAAGTTGAAACAGTCTTTCTGGCAGCAAGTTCTGAGCACATGTTTTTAAGCTCGAGTGTGATAAAGCAGATTTGTCAGCTCGGCGGTGATATATCCCCGTTTGTTCCGGGAGAAATTAAAAACGAAATAATTGAAAAGTTAAAGAAAGGGTAAGTTAATATGTCAAATTTTTATGATCTTGAAACAGACCTTGAAGTGGAAGATGTAACTTCCGGCGAAGAATACGAAGAATATGAGGAGATTTCCGAATTCGGTGCTTATGATGAAGCTGATGCTGATTCAAAGTGGGGCGACCTCGATTTCGAACAGCTCGTTGCTGAAATGGCAGACATGATTGCAACAAGCAAAAAGTATCTCTTCTTCTCAAAGAAAAAGAGAGTTGTTAACGGTGAAGAAATCACCCATCTTGTTCAGTTCATTCAGAACAAGCTTCCCGGTGAAATCATTGCTGCAAGAGAAATTCTTGAAAAGGAAGACGAAATCATTACAGCCGCAAAGGATGAAAGAGACGCTATCCTTGCCGAAGCTCACAGACAGGAAGTTGAAACCGTAAACAAGGCAAAGACCTACTATTCAGACACAGTCAAGAAAGGTCAGGACGATGCTGCATCAATCATCGCAAGAGCAAAACAGCAGGCTCAGGAAATGGTTGAAGAAAGCAACATCTACAAGATGGCAAGAGAAGAAGCAGAAAGAATCAAGGAAAACTGCGAAAGAGAAACTCAGGCTATGGTTGCAAAGGCAACTGCAGATTGCAACGAATATAAGGAGCAGGCAAGACAGTATGCTGTATCTGTTGTTGAAGGTGCACGCAACTTTGTTGCCAACAGCCTTGCAGGCTATCAGGGTATTGCAATGACAAACCTTGACCAGATCAACAAGGTTAACACACAGTTCCAGAGCGAATATGCAGCTCAGGTAAGAGCTCTCGGTATTGTTAAGGAATAAGTAAATATACGCTGATATAACGGGCGGCACCTTTTTGTGAGGGTGCCGCTTTTATGTTTTGAATCAGAAATGTATTGACAACAGCCATTGTGAAATGTAAAATAAAAATGTGACATGTTCACAAACTATTAATACTAAGGAGATGATAATTATGTGGGAAAGAATAGTGGCTTTTTTCATGTCGATTATTGCCTTTCTGGCAGGTCTGTTCGGAATTGACATGAATACGGGAAATTCAGATTATGTGTATAAGGATTTTGCCTACGGTTCACATGAACGACAGGTGATGGATTTATATCTGCCCGAAGAAAACGACGGTGAAGTCGGTCTTGTTCTTCTGATACACGGCGGTGGCTGGATTGCAGGAGATAAGGATGAATATGACAGTGCGTTGAAAACTGCCTGTAATGACCTGGGCTATGCGGCGGCAGCAATTAACTACCGTTACATTTCGGAAACTGTTGATATGCACGACATTATTGATGACATAGAGTCTTCTCTTGCAAAAATAAAAGAAACAGCAGCATCAAAGGGTATTGCAATTAACAAGGTGTTACTTACCGGCTCTTCTGCAGGTGCACACCTTTCAATGCTTTATGCTTATTCGGAAAAGGACAGAGCGCCGATTACGCCTGTGGCTGTTGTGAGCAATTGCGGCCCTACAGATTTAACAGATGAAAACTTCTATATCAATAATGACCTTGGCGACGAAGAGTTTGTTTCTCTTTTATTCTCATATGCCTGCGGACAGAAGTTCACCTATGCCGAAAGAGCCGATGCAGCCGAAGCACTCAAGGCGATTTCACCTGTTTATTATGTTGATGAAGGCTCTGTTCCTACGGTGATTAATCACGGTGAAAAGGATACTATTGTACCCTACAGTAATGCAACATCTATTGTTGAAAAATTCAAGCAATACGGTGTAACACATTATTTCAACAGCTATCCAAATTCAGGCCATGAGCTAGGTAAGGATGAAGATAACATCAAAATTGCCAATGACCTGCTTTTTGAATATCTCAGGACTTACCTCGGCAAAGAAGCAACTGCTAAATGGTAAAATCAGCTAAGGTGCTGTAAAAAACTTTCGTTTTTTTACAGCACCTTTTTTATAATTTTTTATTGTATTAATATGTTAATAGTGTTACAATCAAAAAGGAGAAAATATTTTACAGGAGTGATTATATGGAAAAGTTTGACATTCTGGTTATCGGCGGTTCAACAACAGGCTCATGGTTTGCAAGAAGAATGGCTGAAAGAGGTCATAAGGTGCTTGTGATTGAAAAGGAAAAGCAGGAAGATGTTTCCCGTGCTTATGATATTTTTCACATGAGTAAAAAAGAAATGGAGCAGTTCGGCCTCGAAATTCCTGCGGAGGATTCAAAGGAATTCGGCTTCTTCTTTGAAGGAGCTCCCATGCTGTCACCTTACGGTAATTATCCCAAGAAAACAGTTCCCAACACAATTGTCGGTCTTCACAAGCACGAATACATAATGCTCATGAATGACTATGCTGAAAAGGCAGGGGCAGAAATCCGCTACGGTGCCGCTTTTACAGAGTTTATAAAAGACGGTGGCAAGGTAGCAGGTGCAAGGTATAAAACTGAGGATGGCATAAAAGAGGTTTATGCGAAGCTTGTAGCAGATTGCACAGGTATACCTGCAGTGGCAAGAACAAAAATGCCCGACTATTCAACGGTTGAAAACTATAAGCTTACACCGGAAGACATATTCTATGTTGTGCTTTACTATGCAGTTTATGAAAGTGAAGATGTAAACCCGATGGACCTTCACTCCTCATTCCTGAATTACAAGGCTGTATGGTCAGCTCCTTCAGGCAATCCTCACGGTGCAATTCTCGGTATAGGCGGAAATTACGGGTATGAGTATTCTGAAGAAGTGTTTAAGGATTTCAGAAAGAATGTACCCTGGCCCAGATATACCGTTGAAAAGGTAGAAAAGGGTATGACGCCCTATCGCAGAGGTATTTATTCTTTTGTGGATGATAACTTTATTGCTCTTGGAGATACAGCATGCCTTACCAAGCCGACCTGCGGTGAGGGTTGCACATCCTCACTTGTTCAGTGCAGCATTGCCGTTGATGTTATTGACGGACTTCTTAGCAAGGGCGAGGCACTTACAAAGGAAAACATGTGGTGCATAAACAAAGAATATCTTAAACAGCAGGGCATAGCCTTTGATTCAATGAGGGCACTTCTCAAGGGGGTTGTATCAACCTCTTATGACGAAGCTGAATATATGTTTAAAAAGGATATCATCTTCAGTGAAAAAATACTTGGTGGCGGCGGCGAAGACCTTCAGATAGGCGTTGCTGACATTGCGAAGATTGTGTCAGGTATGGCTGTTGGTGTTGCAGCAGGCAAAATCAGACCTTCCACTGTCAAAAAGATTGTAACAGGACTTCTTCAGAGCTCAGAAATTACAAAGCTTTATGAAGAGTATCCCGAAACTCCTGACGGATATTGGGAATGGAAAAAGAAGGCTGATGCACTTTGGGAAAAGGTTGGACCCATGAGCGACATCTGTGACCCTGTGATACTCAAAAGACTTGGAATAAAGTAAATTTGCAATCTGAAAAACAATTAACCGCAAGAAAATTAAAAGTTCTTTGGTTACTTTCTTTCAAGAAAGTAACGCCTCGCGGCGAGCGCGTGAAAGAAGATTATATAATATGTATATGTAAAGTAAAGAGCAATCCGATGAAATTGGATTGCTCTTTTATTTTTGCAAAGCTGTTGTTTGTTGTTTTCACCCAAGTTGATACCTATCTTAACCTTACGCCCTTCGGGCTTATATAAGTGTCAGCATCATAATGTTTTGATTAAAATTTGTGATGATATCTTTTTTAAATGCAGAATGCAAAATGCAAAGTGCAAAATTGCGCCGATCCACAGTGCATATAGGCACAATCTGTCCGCTGAATTTACCGGATTTTGCAGTATGCAGAGTAAAAATATTTGCTCGAATTTTCAATATAAGATAATAAGACGCTTACCCGTATGTAAGCCCGAAGGGCGTATGCGGTGAATTCGGCGGATATAAGGCTAAAGGAAAAACCATGCGTATAACAAAAAAGGGCGCTTTGCATACTTTGGCGCCTGACTGTGCCAAAGTATGTGCCCTAGCGGCATGAGCGCTCCAGGGAAGGTTGCCGTGAAATGGAACATAGTTAAGGTAAGCACCGGCTCACTTAATCGGCAACGATGTAAAGGCAAAACAAAAAGTCACGGAAACAATTTTCCGTGACTTTTATAGTGATTGTTATTGTGATTTATTTGATAAAATCAAGAATATAAATATCGAAAATGTTAACAAGCACTCTGAGAATCCTGAACAGAATTTCAAGAATTTTGTTCATTGAGCCAATTGCATCACCGTTGTTTTCTTCTGCTTCTTCATCGTCTACATACTCAGTGTTGATGTCACCTTGGGTTGTATCCTTCTGAATTGCAAAGCGGTCAACATTTTCTGCACCGTTTTCGGTAACCTTGTAGGCATCAAAGTAAAGTATTCCGTCAACAATGCGGATTGCTGAGAACATGGGAGCATCAACGGAAACAATCTTTTCAGCTCTGGGGAAGTATTCGTCTGTGAGGGACGGGTCGTTCTGGATGTATGTTTTAACACCGCTTGTGCCTGAAATTACATAGCTTGTACCCTGAGGCTGAACCTGTGTTCTGTAAACATTACCGTCAAAGTTGAGATATGCTTTTGTATAGGCTTCCTTGGCGTTGCTGATAAGAGCGCCTGTTCTCATGTAAACGTGGTCATGACCCTGGAAGACCATATCAATGTCAAGCTCAGGCATAAGAACTGAAAGCTGGTCTCTTATTGCACAAACATCGTCATCTTTATAGTGTGAGCCCTGTGAATAGGGAGCTTTATGAAGAACAACAAATTTCCACTGAGCGTCACTTGCGTTCATATCATTTTTCAGCCATTCAATCTGTGCTGATGCAAGAGCCTCGTTTTCGTCAAGGTCTTCTGTGTTCAGAACAGCGAAGTGAGTGTTGTTGTAATCGAAGGAGTAATACACACCATTTTCAGTGCTCTGTTCGGGAACATTGGGAAGAACGAAGTAATTTACAGTGGCATTTGTGCCCATGCCCTCGTGGTTGCCTGTTGCAGGCATCATATATGTATCCATAAGCTCGTCGGAGCCTGTGTTGAACATCCATGCCCACTGCTTGAAGTTGTCACCGTGGTCAACGAGGTCACCGCTGTTTACAATAAAGTCTGCATCGGGAAGTGTTGCAAAGGCAGCGTCAAGGGTTTTTGCCCAAGCTCTGTTATACTGCTTTTCGTTCTGACTCTGTGGGTCTGTCATGTGGAAGAAGGTAACATCCTTGCTTCCGTCTGCAGTTGTGATTGTGCCTGTTTCACTCCACCAATCTCTTTCGGCATCACCCACACGGTAGTAATAGGTAGCGCCGGGCTCTAAGCCTGTAAGCTTAACGGTGTGTCTGTTTGCGGGGAATTCGTAGGCGAGGAAGCCGATGAAGCCGATATCGATACCGGGGAAGGAGCGTGTCACGGTTTCACTTTCAATATCAATTGTAAAGTCTGCAGAAGCTGTGGCCTCGCCTGTGAAAGCGGGCTCTGCATCTGCCTTGTAAATTTCAATATCGCCGCCGAGGGTTGACTTTGAATACCAGCTGATGTTTGCGCTTGTACCGTTATCCTCGCCGAGTGTAACGCTTACTGCAGTGGGAAGACGGTAATTTTCCCTTGTTACGGGAACATCAACCTTTTCGGTTGAATAGGTTACACCGTAGTCGCCTTTATAAAGGGGATTGAAGTCGCTTGAGAAGTCGTTAAGAACATAAGCGATGTATACACCGATACCTTCAATCTGGCTGAAGGTGATATATTTGCTGATAAGAAGCTCATCAAGCACATCGTAAAGGTCTTTGTAGGGAAGAATCTCAAGAGCAAAGAAGGTGTCAACAAGATTCATATAAGTGAAATCGTTTTTGAGCACATAGGAAAGAAGATAGTTGATACCTTCACCGAGGCGGTTGCCGATTTCATCATCGTTAAGAAGCTTGTCGAGTCTGATTTCAAGCTTTGCAAGGATACTGTCTTCAATAAGGTCATGAAGCAGAAGGTCGATAAGGGTATCCCATACCTTCTGTGCATTCTCGCCGCTTTCAAATTTAGCAATTGCATCCTTTACAAAGGCATCATTTTCAATCTCTTCGTTACCTTCAACCCAATATGTCATGGCTGAAAGAATAAGGTCGCCAAGGTTACCGGGGCGGTTTCTGTCACCGAAGTGGAGAGTATCAATGAAGTTTGTGCAGGGAAGGTCTGAAACAGGAATTGAAACAAGACCGTCAACGAGGGAATCGAGAAGATTATAGAGGTCATCGGGATTTTCGATATAAAGATCGTAAACCTGTCCCAGAAGATCATTGATAAACCACATAATGTTATCAACAGAGAAAATATTGTAACCGCCAAGGGCAATTCCGCTGCCGATATAAGGCTCAAGGAATCCGCCTATGATAGATGAAAGGTCAATGTCAAGGCTTTTAAGATATGCGTCAACACTGCCTGCTTCACTTATGTCACTGACAATTCCGTCTGCATAGGATTTGACAATACCCATGAGGAATTCTTTACAGTCTGCATAGCCGGTGTCGCTTGTAACACCGCCGTAAGCGAGTGCAAAGGCGGTTTCTCTGAAGGTGTTGTTGTCATAGGTAACGCCTTCAAAGGTGAATTTTTTGGCAGCGTCGAAATTTATGGAATCAATATCCATTTCGCTTTCGCCGTTTTCAAAGGTTCTGATTGTAAGCTCACGGTAAGTGTTGGGGTAGCCTGTGACAGATGCAGTTTCAATGTCATAAAGCACTTCACCGTCATCGTTTATTGTGGCAGCAACATCATCTGTGTGAAGGTGTCCCGTGAAGGCATAATTAATGCCCCAGGAAGCAAATTTTTCGGCAACATCAATATAATCGTTAAGCACAAATGCAAAGGTGATTGAAGGCTCAACCTCCATGTGAGCGGCAAGGCTGTGATGAACCATAACCATAGGCTCTTTACCGTCGGAAACAGCTTCCTTGGCGAGATTTTCAATCCAAGCCATAAGCTCCTCTGTTACCATACCTTCAGTGTGGTATTCCTGGTTTTCGTCAAAGGAGTAAACATTTGAGTCAATAACGATAAGTCTGTAATTATCGTCAAGGTCAACAGCATAGGAAAGCTGACCCTGAACATTGTCGCCCGGCTTTGCATATTCGGAAATTGCAAGGTCGTAGCCATAGTCTGCATAAACCTCACGGAATTCAGCGGCAGTGATGCTTCTTCCCTGCTCCTGCTTTCCGTTTACAAAGGTTGAGGCTCGCGGGCTGTTGATGTCGTGGTTACCTGCAATAACAATAAACTCAACATCATAGGCAGCCTCATATTCGCCGAAGATTTTTGCAAGCTCAACATGAGCCTCATATTCGCTGTCCTTTGTCAGATCTCCGGGAACGAAAATGTATTTGAGCTGAGGGTTACGGATAAGCATTGTGTCAAGGGCAGTTCTGACTATCTCATCTGAGTAGCGGTAAAGCTTTGCGTTGATTCCGCAGTAATCAAGCCATGCCTGACACTCGTTGCCCGTAAGTGACTTCGGGAAATAGTGGGTATCGGAAAGAGTTGCAAAGGAAAGCTCACTTTTAACTGCTCCGTTGTTTGTCTGTGCAACGGAAACTGAACTTACCATTCCGAAAAGAAGGCAAAGGGTTAAAAGTATGCACAGAACTTTTTTGAATTGTTTCATTGTTTATTTCCTCCTTATTAAAGAGTTTTATATGACAATATATTTTAACATATTTATGTAAAATTTTAAACAGAAAAAGTATTTAATTTGTATTTTGTAAACTCAACCAAAACTCGGCAGTGTATTTTGTAAGCAAAGCATAAGAGTTTTTGCATTTTCAACAAAAAAACGCTGATAAAACTCAGCATTTTGAATAAGCAATTTTTTCTTAAAAGGTAGATTTAATTTGTTTAAAGTGATACAATATACATCGGATTAATAACAGTGGAGGAAAAAGATGCAAAAGGAAAATAAAATGGGTATTATGCCCGTAAAGAAGCTTGTTATTTCAATGTCGCTGCCGATGATGGTGTCAATGCTCGTTCAGGCACTTTATAATGTGGTTGACAGTATTTTTGTTTCTCAGGTCTGTGAGGATGCACTTACGGCTGTATCCCTCGCTTTCCCTGCACAGAACCTTATGATTGGTGTTGCAACGGGAACAGGCGTTGGTATCAATGCTCTTCTTTCAAGAAATCTTGGTGCAAAAAATTATGACAAGGTTAACAAAATTGCTGAAAACGGTTTGTTTTTGTCTGTTCTCAGCGGACTTGTGTTCATGCTTTTCGGTGTTTTCGGCTCAGGTCTTTTCTTTGCATCTCAGGTTGATTCATCGTCACCGATTTATTCTTACGGAGTGGACTATCTTTCGGTTGTGTGCGGCTGCTCAATCGGTCTTTTCGGCCAGGTAACAACGGAAAGACTTCTGCAGGCAACAGGCAGAACAACCCTTTCAATGGCAACTCAGCTCATCGGTGCCATTGCAAACATTATTCTTGACCCTCTGTTCATTTTCGGTATCGGGCCCTTCCCGAGACTTGAAGCAAAGGGTGCCGCCGTTGCAACGGTTATCGGACAGTTCCTTGCCTTTGCCGCGGGCATAATTCTTAACAAAAAATACAATAAAGAGGTTAATTTCCGTATAAAAGGCTTCAGACCCGATATAAGGATAATCGGCAATATTTATAAAATCGGTGTACCTTCAATTGCAATGGTTGCAATCGGTTCCTTCATGACCTTCTGCTTCAATAAAATTCTGCTTGCCTTTTCTTCAACGGCTGCGGCAGTTTTCGGTGTTTACTTCAAACTTCAATCCTTTGTATTTATGCCGATTTTCGGCCTTAACAACGGTGTGATACCGATTATCGCATTCAATTACGGTGCCCGTCACAAAGAAAGAATTACTCAGTGCCTTCGTTTCAGCTGTGTTATAGCAGTGTCAATTATGGCTTTTGGCACACTTCTTATGTGGATTATGCCCGAAACCATGCTCCGCCTTTTTGATGCAAGCGATGACATGATGAATATAGGTGTTCCCGCACTCAGAATCATAAGCACCCACTTTGTTCTTGCGGGTGTAAGCATAAATCTCGGCGCGGCCTTCCAGGCTTTGGGTAAAAGTTATTTTTCCATGATTGTCTCCTTTGCAAGGCAGATTGTTGTGCTTCTTCCTGTTGCATATCTGCTTTCAAAAACAGGAGTTCTCAACAATGTGTGGCTTGCCTTCCCTGTTGCAGAGCTGATGTCTGTTGTGGTAACACTTGTTTGCTTCGTTTATGTTTACAAAAAGATTATAAAGCCGATTTCAGCCGTGTCTGCCGAAAGCAAATCTCTTTAATCAGAAAATCTGCTGTTATATGAATAGTTTTTAAACACTTTTTTAAAAATCGTTGCGAACTATTCCAAAGTTGTCATTTGTGTTGTATTATAGTCTTATGAAACACTTATAAAAATGACAACTTCTGATTCTCTAATATCAAGTAAAGTCCCGTAAAGTTTTATGACTTGCGGGACTTTGCGTTTTTAGCTTAAAAGCTGTCAAGTGTATTGTAAAAGCGTTTGTTTTGTGTTAAAATAAACTGATTATGTAATCTTGTACATCACACGGAAAAGAGATGAAAATATGATTTCTGTTGCACTTGCCGCATATAAAGGTGAAAAATATATTGAACAGCAGCTTCGTTCAATTTTGTGTCAGCTGTCTTATGATGATGAAATCATCGTTTCCGATGATAAGCCGGGAGGGCTTACGGAAAAAATTGTTAAAAGAATAGCCGGTGAGGACAGCCGTGTTATTTATGTTGAAGGACCCGGTAAGGGCGTTGTTTCCAATTTTATAAATGCCATAAGGCACTGCAAGGGTGACAAAATTTTTCTTTGCGACCAGGATGACGTGTGGCTGCCAAACAAGGTTAAAACGGTTATGGAAGAATTTGAAAACGGCGCAGACCTTGTTTTGCACAATGCCTATGTTACAGACGGCGAGCTGAATATAGTCAAGCATTCTTTTTTTGCTGAAAGAAACAGCAAAAAAGGTATTTTCAGAAATGTTCTGAAAAACTCTTATATGGGTTGCTGTATGGCCTTTGACAAAAAAATGCTTAAGTTTATTATGCCTATACCGAAGCATATTCCCATGCACGACCAGTGGATTGGCATCATCTGCGACATTTACGGTACGGTGAAGCTTGTTGACCTGCCCTTGATTTATTACCGTGTGCACGGTGAGAATGTTACGGGCGGTCAGACCACAACACAGCAGAAGCTTCGCTGGAGAAGATATCTTATTCAGAAATTATATAAACGTGTATTCCTTAAAAGGTAGGGTGTTGAAATGGAAAGAATCAAAGTCAGCGGTTGTATTGTAACCTACAACGCAAAAGATAAAATTTCCCCAACAATTGAATCGGTGCTTGAAAAAACCAAGGGCGTTGATTTCACCCTTTATGTTGTTGATAACGCATCTGAGGACGGTACTGCAGAATTTATAAAAGAAAAGTATCCTCAGGTTGTTGTGGTTGAAAGCGGAAAAAATGCAGGCTTCGGAGCAGGTCATAACAAGGTTATACCTTTTCTTGATTCCGACTATCACGCTGTAATCAACCCTGATATACTTTTAAAGGATGACGTTATAACAGAGCTGGCACAGTATGCCGAAAAGGATGAAAGCATCGGTCTCATTTCACCTCAGATACGCTTTGAGGACGGAAGACTTCAGATGCTCGCAAAAAGGAATCCCACCGTAAGATATCTCGGAAATCATTGGTTTCATAAGGGTGATGAGCCTAATAAGCTTATGACGGAATACTGTATGCTCGATTATCCCTCGGACAAGCCCTTTGAAATTACCAACGCAACGGGCTGCTTCATGTTTTTCAGAAGCAGGGTTTTCATTGAGCTGGGCGGCTTTGATGAAAGATTTTTCATGTATCTTGAGGACTGCGATATTGCAAGGCGCGTGAGTGAAAAATACAAGGCTCTTCACTATCCCATGGCAACGGTTTATCATTTGTGGGAAAGGGAGAGCAAAAGAAACAAAAAGCTTCTTCTTATTCACATTCAGTCAATTATAAAATATTTCCTCAAATGGGGAATAAGATTTTAAGGGAGATTTGCAATGGCTAAAATATCGGTAATTGTTCCTGCCTACAACAGTGAAAAATTTGTGGGTGAAACCCTGGAAAACCTTCTCAATCAGAGCCTTAAGGATATAGAGGTTATTGTTGTTAACGATGGCTCCACCGACGGCACGCAGAGGGTTATTGACGAATATTGCAAAAAGAGCAGTATCTTCAAATCATACATCAAGGAAAACGGTGGTGTTTCAAGGGCAAGAAACTACGGCCTTGAAAGGGCAACGGGTGAATACGTTCTTTTTCAGGATGCCGATGACCTTTACAGCGACGGAAGCCTTGAGGCGTTTTATGAAACTGCAAAAAGAACGGGGGCAGACCTCGTGCTCGGCAGACTTAGAACCTTCGGAAAAAACACCGTAAGCAAATATAATCTCTTTGCCGATAAGCTTGCCGCAATGGAAAGCGTGGATACCTTTGACATAACTCTTCTGTGGAGCTTTCTTGTGGGTAACAAGTGCTATAAAAGGGAAAGGCTTATAGAAAGCGGTGTAAGGTTCCCCACTTATAAGTATTCGGAAGAGGGCGCCTTTTTCATGTCATATGTTTACACCGGTGCAAAAATTGCCGGCACAATGGGTGCCTGCCTTGAATACCGCCGCCACACCGAGGAAGAGGGGCTTTCTGTCAGTCAGACCGTGAATGAAGACCTTGCACGTTCCTTCAGCGGTTCACTTCAGGTGATTTACGATGAGGCTGTGAAGGCTGTCTCCAAGGCTCCCGACACCTTTGATAAAGAGGAGTATCTTCAGGAGGTCATATACAAAACTGCCTATATTCTTCTTTCACAGTTTTACCGCCTGTGCTGGCACAGTGACGATAACTGCATGACCTACTGTGCAGAAGAATTTGAGCGACTGCGCTCTCTTATGACGGAAAAGCGCTTTAAGGTTATGCAGCTGACAGATGCCGACCTTCACCTTGAAAATATTTTCCGCACCAAAAAAGAAATTGCCGAAAATCCCGGCATTTCCGTAATTATCAGAAAATCAGGCCATGACATGACGGTGCTTCTTGATTCGCTTTACAAGCAGATTTGTCCCATGTTTGAGGTTATTGTACCGCAGAGTATGGTTGACAAGGGCCTTATACCCGAAAAATATCTTGCAATGGAAAATCTTCGCATTCTTCCCGATAAGGGGTATATGAAAAAAGCAAGAAAGGCAGCAAAAGCCAAAAGAGTTGTTGCTTTCAGAAAGCCGAGAAAGCTTGACATAAGAGATTTCAGACTGACCTACAGATTCAAGAAAATTCCCGATATCTTAAAGGAAATCTTTTTCCCCGTAATGCTCAGAGGAATCGATTTTCTTTTAACAAAAAGGATTGTGAAATAAATGAAAAAACTGTTTTACAGCCTCTATGCACTGCTTTTTAACATCAGCCGGGTGCTGTTCCCCTTAAAGAAAAACAGAGTAGCCTTTGTTTCAATGCACAATGAAAATTTCAGAGACTCCCTTGGCTGTGTTTATGAAAAAATGAAGGAAAAAGGCGGCTTTGAATTTGTTCTTATTACAAGACAGGATTTATCTTTGAATAATATACCCGGACTGCTTTCCTTCTTTTTTGTAAAATCCCGCCTTCTTGCAACATCTGAATATGTTTTTCTCAACGATAATTTTATGCCCATGGGAAAACTCAATTTCAGAAAAGAAACGGTAATTACACAGCTGTGGCATGCAGAGGGCGTTTTCAAAAAATTCGGTATGCACATTCCTCAGAATCCGGATTTGAGAAAAAGGGAGCTTGAGGGTAATAAAAAGCTTACCTATGTTGTATGCTCAAGTGAGGAAATAAGAGACATTTATGCAGGTGCATTTGCAGTGGAAAAGGAGCAGGTGCTTTGCCTTGGTGCTCCCAGAGCAGACTTTCTTTTTAATGAAGCTAATAAGGAAAAAGCAGTGTCGAAGCTTCATAAGCTTTATCCTCACACAAAGGGCAAAAAGGTTGTTCTCTATGCACCGACCTTCAGAGATAACCCGGAAAGAAACAAGGATATACTTAAAGAGTTTGACACTGAAAAATTCAAGTCACTCATGGGCGAGGATTACTGTATTTTTGTCCGCCTGCATCCGCAGATTCATGTTGAAGCAGGACAGCTCACAGATGCAGTTGATGTAACGGATTATGAGGATGTGAGAGAGCTTGTTCTTTTCTGTGATATTCTCATTACGGACTATTCCTCAATTTGCATGGACTTTTCTCTTCTTGAAAAAAAGACGGTGTTTTTTGCCTATGATCTTGAAGAATATATAAGGGAAAGAGATTTCTATTTCGATTATGAGACCTATGTTCCCGGTGAAGTTGCAAAAACTCTTGAGGACCTTGCCATAAAGGTAAAGGGTGATTTTGACACAGAAAAAAACAACCGTTTCAGAAGCTTCAATTTCACTTATGCTGACGGTGAAAGCTCTGAAAGAGTTGTAAGAAAAATCACAGGTGGTTAATATATTGTAAGTTAAAAAAGCTGTAAGCAATCGTATTGCTTACAGCTTTTGTTGTATTATGCTTTATTCAGCAAGAAGACCGTCAATGATTGTGCACCAGTCTGCATAGCTTCTTGAACCGATATAAACCTCACCGACTCTGTTTCCGTCTTCATCGAGGAAGTATGTTGTGGGAACGGAGTATACCTGACCCGCTTCGGAATCAACAAGAGAATTGCTCATGTAAATGTTCTGGTAGCTTACCTTTGTTTTTTCAACAATTTCTTGGGCATCTTCCATAAGCGCCTTGCTGAAGGAGCCATCCTGAGTCTGAGTAACGTCACACACAATGCCTACAATCTGAAAATCCTTGTCGGCATATTCTTTGCTGATTTTTTCAAGGTCGGGCATCTCGTTTATACAAGGTCCGCAGAAGGTCGCCCAGATGTTGACCATTGTAAGCTTTTTGCCCTGAAGAACAGTGTAGTCAACCTTTTTGCCTGTCATGTCAATGCTTTCAAAGGCTCCGAAAAGTCCCGGTTTGTCGCTTACAGGCTTTTTTGTGTCATCGTCTTTTTCTGTCTGGGCTGCTGTTGTTGTTTCTTCTGCATTACCGTCTGTTGCCTTTTCCTGTGAGCATGCAGTGAAAATGAGAAGAAAAGCAATAACAAGAGCCAGAAGGGGAATTATTCTTTTTTTCATATGAAGCTTCCTCCGCTGCTGCCGTTTTTGAAGCCCTTGACAAGCTTTTTGAAGCCACCCTTGGTACCGTTGCAAAGGTCAAGAAGGCCGTCAACACTTTCCTGTGAAAGAATACCGCCTGTAAATCCGCTGAAGGAACGAAGGGGCATATCCTTGATTGATTCGGTTATCATATCAGGATTTTCAGCTGTGAGAGCCACAACCTTTGCACCGTTTGTAAGTGCACCGTAAAGAAGCTTGCCGAAGGTGCTTACAGCAACCTGACTTACAGAGCAGTTGATTGTCAGATCGCCCTTTTTGAATTCACTGTTATCGGGAATTTCTCTGCCGAGAACAGCTCTGAATTCACCGTCGGGGATACGGTTCACATTCTTGAGGTTATAGTATGAGGGAGCCGATTCACTGTAATCGGGAACTGCCACATCAGGCTTAGCTGTTGTAAGGCTAAGCTTTGCGTTGAGTCTGATGTCTCTTGATGAAGCACCAACGAGAACAGTATATTCACCGCTTTCTGCATGCCAGTCACAGATATTTACGTTGTAATAGCTGAAAGCTCTTTCGTCAAGCTCAATTTTAACGGTCTTTTCTTCTCCTGCCTTAAGGAATACCTTTTTAAAGCCCTTGAGCTCTTTTTCAGCCTTGTAAATTTTGCTTTCGGGAGCTGATACATAGACCTGAGCGACCTCGGCACCGTCAAGGCTTCCTGTGTTCTTAAGGGTGAAGGAAACAGTGATTTTGTCGCCTTCCTTAACTTTTTTCTTTGAAAGCTTAATGTTGCTGTATTCAAAGCTTGTGTATGACAGACCGTGGCCGAAGGGGTATGCAACAGCCTTTGCGGCCGAATCGTAATATCTGTAGCCGACAAAAATGCTTTCACGGTATTCAACAGTTCTGGGACCCATGGGGAAGTAAGCAGAAGCAAGGTTGTCTTCATTGTAAATGGGGAAGGTTTCTGCAAGCTTACCTGAGGGATTGATTTTTCCGTAAAGAATGTCGTAGCATGCTTCACCTGCAGCCTGACCGCCGAGATACATATTGAGAACAGCCTTTACCTTATTGTCCCAGGGCTTCATCTGAACGGGAGAGCCGCAGGAAAGAACAACAATAAGGTTTTCGTTAACCTTGGAAAGCTCTTCAACAAGAAGGGTGTGCGATGCGGGCATATTGATATGCTTTCTGTCAAAGCCTTCGCTTTCAAAGGCATCTGTAAGACCGATGAAAACAACAACCTTATCCTTGCCTTTTGCTGCCTTGACTGCATCAGCAATAAGCTGTGCATCATATCCGTCACCCTTAAGTGTGTAGCCGGGGGCATAAGTGAAGGCCTGTGCAGTGCTTTCAAGGGCATCAACAAATGAAACAGTTTTGTAGGGGTTGATGTGGCTTGAGCCTGCACCCTGATAGCGTACCTTCTTTGCAAGTGTACCGATAACGGCAATGCTTTCATGGCCCTTAAGGGGAAGAATGTCGTTTTCGTTTTTCATAAGTACTGCTGAATTTGATGCAGCCTTTCTTGCAATTTCATGGTGAGAATCAAAGTCGATGTCATATCCGTTGCCTTCGTTTTCCTTGCACTCAAAAGCAAACTTAATCATACGAAGGGCAATTTTATCAATATCTTCCATTGTGATGTCGCCACGGTCAAGGGCGAGCTTGATGTTTGCATTGTTCATGCCGTTGTTACCGGGCATTTCAAGGTCAAGACCTGCCTTGATGCCTTCAACTCTGTCATTAACTGCGCCCCAGTCGCTTACAACAATGCCTTTGAAGCCCCACTCACCGCGAAGAATGTCTGTAAGGTAGCGCTTGTTGTCTGAAAGGTAAGTGCCTTCAATTCTGTTATAGCTGCACATGATTGTTGTGGGCTGTTCTGTTTTTACAATGTGCTCAAAGGCAGGAAGGTAGATTTCACGCATTGCTCTTTCGTCGGCAACGGTGTCAATGCACATTCTGATATGCTCTTCATTGTTGGCACAGAAATGCTTAAGGCTGACGCCTATGCCCTCCTTCTGAACGCCGTGAACAAAGGCTGCACCCATTTGTGCTGTGAGATAAGGGTCTTCTGAAATATATTCAAAGTTTCTTCCGCAAAGGGCACTTCTTTTGATGTTGACACCGGGACCGAGTACGGTTGTAACCTTAAGGGCCTTTGCTTCGTCTGCAATTGTTGCGCCAACCTGTTCAATAAGCTCTGTATCCCATGAGGAAGCAGTGGTGACAGCAGTAGGGAAGCAGGTTGATGTTTCCGATGCCTGCATAATATTTGTACCTGCGGAAACCTTTTCTTTTCTGAGTCCGTGAGGGCCGTCACTCATCCATACAGAGGGGATCCCAACTCTTTCAATATCGTTTGTAAGCCAGAAGGTCTTACCTGAAAGAAGAAGAAGCTTTTCATCGAGGGTAAGTTTTGCAAGAATTTTCTCGTAATTTTGATTGCTCATCGTTTTTCTCCTTGTAAATTATTTTATACAGTATTAATAATATCAAAAAAAACAGCATAATTCAATAGGTAATTGTTAAATAGAATTCTGAAGTGATTGCTGTCATAACAAAAAAGAGCTGTCAGTGTAGCGACAGCTCTTTTGAGAATTATTTCACCTTGTGATATCTCAGATGACAAACATCATCACCGTTTGCTATTGTTTTGGGAAGGTCAAGCTCGGAGGAATATCTTTCACCGATACCTCTGTCACCGCACATTGCGATGTCGCAGAGCATTGCAATTTCTTCGTCGGAGCAGCCTGCCTTCTGCCATGCCTTGACAAGGGGACAGTAATGGAATTCAATTTCAAGCTCATCATCGGTGCAGTTTTTGATGTCCATTTCAAAAACCCACTGAGCAGGCTTTGTGAAAAGTGTTTTTCTCAGACCCTTGAGAGAATCTGTTTTGCCTTTTTCAACAAGACCCTGTCCCTGCATAAGTCCGCAGCGCTTAACGGCAGCAGAACCGAAATCCTTGGGGTCAAGACCTCTTTTTTGTGCTTCGTCGCAAAGCAGATAAAGCCAGGTTGCTCTGTGTTCAAGCTGTTCACGGACAGCAACAATCAGGGGGTTTTTAATTTTTGCTTCATTTTTTACCTTGCTCATTTTTTTACTCTCCTTTATTATGTTTATTCTGATAAGGTGTTTTTGAAATACAGGATTTCGCCTGTGGGGTTAAAGATAATATTTTCAACATTTTTACCCAGCCCGTAATATTCAGGCTCTTCGTAAAGCGGAAGGATAACACAGCTTGAAGCGAGATATTCTTCTGCTTTTACGGTGGCGTCAAGGGTTGCCTTTTTTCCGTTTGATTTTTTGATTGCATTTATCAGCTTATCATAGGCGGAGCTTGAAAAATTGCACACGTTGTATGCATTGTCTGAAGTGAAGCGCAGAAGACCGTTGAAAGCGGTAACCGAGGAAAATGATACGGGACAAAGAGCTATCTGATACTGGCCTTTAATAACCCGTGAGCGTAAGGTCACATCGTCAACAGCTTCAACAAAAACATTGAAACGCACGCCCAGTGCTGACTGCCATGACTGCATAAGCATTCTTACTGCAGTTTCGTGGTCCTGAGAGCAGAGTACCGTGACCTCTATATCCTTTTTCTCAAGCTTTTTCAGACCTTTTTCAAGCAGTTCCATGGGATTTTCACTTTTATAAAGCTCTGTTTTGCGTGCATTCTTTCTGTATGCCTCACCGGAAAGCACCATTGAAGAGGGGATAATACCCTCTGCCGTAAGTGCACCCAGCTGTGAGGCGAGAACAGAAACATCAAAGGCTGAGGTGATGGCGCGTCTTATGTTCACGTTGGAGAGATTTTCATCCTTGCAATTGAAAACAAGGGATGTAACAGAGCTTGTGAACTGCCTGAGAGAGTATTTGTTACTGTCTGCAATTTCTGCTGCCTGTAAACCGGTAAGAGGTGCAACATCGTAGGTGCCGTTTTTGATTTTGTCAAGCCTTGTGACTTGTTCACTGTTAATGGAAAAATATACAGATGAGGGCTTTACTGAGGCTGTATCATAGTATTTTTCGTTGCGTCTTAAGGTAATTGCCGTGTCATCTGCCCAGTTGCTTATATAAAATGGGCCGTTATAAAGCAGATACTTGATTCCGAGGCCGTATTTTCCCCCTGTAATTTCAAAAAATCTTTCGTCACAGGGCATGCATGCCGGCTCAAGAAGGGTGTAAAGGAAATCGGGGTCAGCCCATTCGAGTGTGATAACAAGGGTGTAATTTCCTGTTGCCGTAACGCCGAGCTTTTCTTCAGCCAGCTTACCGCTGTTGACGTTTGTGGCATTTTTAATACTGAAAAGACTTTTTGCATAAGGCGAAAGGGTTTCGGGTCTGAGGGCTCTTCTGAAGGCGAAAACAAAATCCTCAGCAGTGATTTTTGTGTCAAAGGAGCTTTTGTAATCTTCTCCGATGAGCGCTCCCGCATAACTTGAAACACGCCACTCACAGTCTTTTCTTAAATTAAAGGTATAAGTAAGACCGTCGGGGGAAATATCCCAGCTTTGGGCACAGCCTGGTGCAATGTTGCCGTCGGCATCAATTGTAACAAGGCCTTCAAAGCAGTTTGCAATAATGTTTTTTGCACCCACATCGGAAATAATCTGAGGGTCGAGAAATCTCGGGTCGCTGTCAATGGGGTATATTATCTGTGAGTCGGTGCCTTCTTTGCCGCAGGCGGTAAAACTTATACATAAGCCAATGGCCAATATAAGGGCAAGAATTCTTTTAATCATAATTTTCCAATCCTTAATTTATCATAAATGCATTATTTTTCTTTAATCGAAATAAAAATGCTGTCTTTGTGGTATAATTGAATAAATTATAACCGGGGTGATTATTTTGAACAATACAGCAGTAGTATTCCTTTTGTGTGCCGTACTGGTACTTCTTATTATAAGCATTGTGCTCTTATTTATTTTGCTAAAAAAGAATAATAACAAAGAATATGAAGCACTTTTGGAAAAGGAAAAGGAAATCGGGCAGAAGGTAGACGCTTTTTCAAAGGATATGAATAATGTTATCCGTGCCGAGTTTTCTCAGAGCAGAATTGAATCTGCAGGTGCGCAGAAATCACAAAGGCAGGAAATCGGTGCCGCAATTGAGGGTATGAATCAGAAGCTTTCGCAGATGACAAAGGATAACTATGAATTTAACCTCAAAATGTCAGAGCTTATTTCGGCAAAGCTTTTTGAAATGCAGAAAAACAACGAAAACAAGCTTGAGCAGATTCGTCTTACTGTTGATGAAAAGCTTAACGAAACCCTTACAAAGAGGCTTGATTCTTCCTTCAAGGCAGTAAGTGAGCAGCTTGAAAATGTTTATAAATCCCTTGGTGAAATGAAGGTGCTGTCCTCAGGTGTTACTGAAAATGTAACCTCCCTTAACAGAATTCTCACAAATGTCAAGGCAAGAGGCACCTGGGCTGAGGTTCAGCTTGAAGGTATTCTTAATGAAACGATTCCGGGTATGTTCGATAAAAACGTTATGACAAATCCTGCTTCAAGGAATATTGTTGAGTTCGCAGTCAAAATTCCTTCCGGCGAGGATAAAACGGAAATCACATACCTTCCCATTGACTCAAAATTCCCCGTTGAAAGCTATATCCGTCTTTGCTCGGCGGCAGACAGCGGTGATTCCGCAATGGTGGATTACGAAAGAAAGAGCCTTGAAAGAACAATTCTTGACCAGGCAAAGGAAATCAAAAAATACATCAATGAGCCTAACACAACACCCTTTGCCATTATGTATCTTGCAACAGAGGGGCTTTACAGTGAAATTATTTCTTCAAAAAACGGTATAGCCGAAAGGTGCCATAATGAGTATTCCGTTATGATTGCAGGGCCCAGCACAATTACAGCGTTGCTCAACTCACTTTCAATCGGCTTCAGGGCAATGGCAATCAACGAAAAGGCTAAGGAGGTCCGTCAGCTTCTTGCCGCCGCAAAAGTACAGTACGATAAATTCGGCATTGTTCTTGACAAAGCGAAAAAGAAGATTGACGAAGCAGGCAGAAGCCTTGAGGAAGCGCAGAGCAGAAATACAATTATTCAGAAAAAGCTCAAGGGCGTTGAAGCCATTGAGCAGGATGCGGCATCACAGATTTTAGGCATAGAGGGTGACGATTTTTAATGAAGACCTTGGGTTTTTATAACGGAAAATTTGATGAAATAGAAAACATGTACATTCCCATGTCAGACAGAGTCTCTTTTTTCGGTGACGGAGTTTACGATGCAACCTATTCGAGAAACTATAAAATTTTCACTCTCGATGAGCATGTGGACAGGTTTTACCGCAGTGCGGCAGAGCTTAGAATTGAAATCCCTTACACAAAACAGGAGCTGAAGGACCTGCTTAATGAAATGGTAAGAAAGGTAGATTCTGACTGCAACTTTGTTTATTGGCAGGCAACAAGAGGTACGGGAATAAGAAATCATGCTTTCCCCTGTGACGGAAAAAAGGCGAATATATGGATTACGGTAACACCCAAGAATATTGTTGATACATATAAGCCCGTTAAGCTCATTACAATGGAGGATACCCGTTTTCTTCACTGTAACATAAAAACACTCAATCTTATTCCCGCCGTTATGGCATCGCAAAAAGCAAAGGAAGAGGGCTGTGATGAGGTGGTTTATCACAGAAACGGAAGAATTACGGAATGTGCCCACAGTAATGTTCATATAATAAAGGACGGAGTGTTTATAACGGCCCCCACGGATAATCTTATTCTTGCAGGTATTGCCAGAGCTCACCTTATAAAGGCATGCAAAAAATTAGGCATACCCGTTGAGGAAAGAGAATATTTTCTTGAAGACCTTTTTGACGCAGACGAAATTCTGATTTCATCTGCCGGCTCACTGGGCCTTTCTGCCGAAGAAATTGATGGCAGAAGGGTAGGAGGAAAAGCAAGGGAGCTTCTTTTAAAAATACAGCAGGAAGTTCACAGAGAATTTACTCAGGAAACAGAAGTTTAAGCCTTCCGGCTATTTACAAGACGGAATTTTAGGTTTATAATATTCCGGATGAAAGTGAGGTGAAATACCATGACAGGTTATCACAGAGCTTATGCAAAGATTAATCTTGATGCAATTATCGGTAACTTTGACAGTCTTAAGGCAAAAATAGGGGATAAGACCCTGACAATGGCAGTTGTAAAGGCTGATGCATACGGTCACGGAAGCATTGAGGTTTCAAAGGTGCTTCGTAACAGAGCAGATTATTTTGCTGTTGCAACCCTCAGTGAAGGGCTGGAGCTGAGGAATGCGGGCATTGAAAATCCCATTCTCATTCTCGGCTACACATCACCTATGGAATATGAGCAGCTTCTTATGAACAATATCATTCCCACCGTGTATAATGTGCAGGAGGCAAAGCAGCTCAGCGATGTTGCAAAAAGGCTCGGTAAAATTGCAACGGTGCACATTGCCGTTGATACGGGTATGAGCAGAATCGGCTTTAAAGATGACGGGGACGGTGCAAAAGCTGTCAGGGATATTTCACGCTTTGATAATATAGAAATTGAAGGTATTTTCAGCCACTATGCAACTGCTGACTGTGAAGACAAAACCTTTGCTCTTGAACAGAAAAAAAGGTTTGATGAGTTTGTTTCACTCACGGAAAGCTACGGCGTGAAAATTCCTCTCAAACACATCAGCAACAGTGCAGGTGCAATTGAATTCAGCGATAATTACAGCATGGTGCGTCTGGGAATAGCGCTTTACGGCCTTTTCCCTTCAGATGAGGTTGACAAAAGCAAGGTTAAGCTTACTCCTGCCATGGAGGTTATCAGCCATGTTATTCATGTCAAGGATATTGAAAAAGGTACGGGAGTCGGCTACGGTCAGATATACACAGCTCAGGAAAAAAGGCGAATTGCAACCGTTGCCATAGGCTATGCCGATGGCTTCAAGCGTTGCCTTACAGGTAAGGGATATGTGCTCATACACGGAAAAAAAGCGCCTCTTGTCGGCAAGGTCTGTATGGATCAGATTATGGTTGATGTCACCGATATCCCTGATGTAAAAGCGGGTGACAAAGCTGTTGTTCTCGGCAAAAGCGGTGATGCTGAAATCACGGCGGAGGAGATAGGCGCACTGTGTCACAGCTTTTCTTATGAAATTATCTGTACCTTTATGCCGAGAGTCAAAAGAATATACGGTTAATATTTGCAGAACTGAATTTTTTTACGGAGCGGTAGGCTGCCGCTCCTTTTATTTATCAAGGAGTGATAACAATGATAAGATTTGAAAGTGATTACACTCAGGGTGCAACACCTGAAATTATAGAAAGACTTGTTGCAACAAACATGGAAATGACACCGGGCTACGGTATGGATGAATACTGCAGGTCCGCACAGGAAAAGATTAAAGCAGAAATTGATATGAAGGATGCCGACGTGCATTTTCTCGTTGGCGGTACACAAACCAATTTCACCTTTATTTCTTCCGTGCTCAGACCCCATCAGGGTGTAATCTGCGCTGAGACAGGTCATATTCATGTTCATGAAACAGGCTCTGTTGAAGCTTGCGGACACAAGCTTCTGCCACTTCCCTCTGAAGACGGAAAAATTACGGCAGAACAGGTGGCAGCTCTTACAGATGCCCATTATGCAGATTCTAATTTTGAGCACATGACTCAGCCGAAGCTGGTTTACATATCATTCCCCACCGAAAACGGAACAATTTATTCCAAAGCGGAGCTGACTGCAATTTCTGAGGTATGCAGGGAAAGGGAGCTTATTCTTTTCCTTGACGGTGCAAGGCTCGGTTACGGCCTCGCCTGCAAGAAAAATGATCTCACAATGGCCGACATCGCCTCTCTTTGCGATGCTTTTTACATCGGCGGCACAAAGGTTGGTGCACTTTTCGGTGAGGCATTGGTTATTACAAACGATAAATGTAAAAAGGATTTCCGTTACATAGAAAAGCAGAAGGGCGCAATGCTGGCAAAGGGCAGACTTTTAGGCTTGCAGTTTGATACTCTTTTTACAGACGGGCTTTATCATAAAATATCAAAGCATGCTGCGGAGCTTTCGGAAAAAATTCAGTCTGCTTTCCAAAGCAAGGGTATCGAGCTTTATTACGCTTCACCCACAAATCAGCAGTTCCCGGTTCTTACAAAAGCACAGTATGACACACTGGCAAAGGATTTTGTTTTCTCCGATTGGGGAAGAAAGGACGATAAGTACATTGTCCGTTTCTGCACAAGCTGGGCAACAGACGAAAAGGATGTTGAAAAGCTTCTGAGTGTAATTGAAACACTGTAAAATCAAAAAAGCAGTCAGTTCACGAACTGACTGCTTTTTGTATGTGTATTTTTAAATCAGAAAAGTCCTGTAATCTTGCCTTCTGCATCAACATCAATTCTCTCAGCAGCGGGAGCCTTGGGAAGACCGGGCATTGTCATAATGTCACCGGTGAGAACAACGATGAAGCCTGCACCTGCAGAAACCTTTACGTTTCTTACGGTTACGGTGAAGCCTTCGGGTGCACCGAGATTTGTCGGGTCATCGGAGAAGCTGTACTGTGTTTTTGCCATACATACGGGCATTTTGTCACAGCCCATTTCAACAAGCTTTGCAATCTGCTTTTGTGCTGAGGGAAGAATTGCAACATCCTTGCCGCCGTAAACCTTGGTTACAATGTTCTTGATTTTGTTTTCAATGGTATCATTCACATCATAGGAGAAGGTGAAGCCTGAGTTGTCTTCCTCTTCGCAAAGTCTGCATACTTCCTTTGCAAGCTCTTCGCCGCCCTTGCCGCCTTCTGCCCATACGGTTGAAAGGCACACATTTACGCCCAGCTCTTTACATTTTGCAATAACAAATTCAATTTCCTTGTCAGTATCTGTGGGGAAACGGTTAACAGCAACAACACAGGGAAGCTTATATACATTCTTGATGTTTGAAACGTGTCTGAGAAGGTTGGGGATGCCTGCTTCAAGGGCTTCAAGGTTTTCTTCGCCAAGCTGAGTTTTGTTGAGTCCGCCATGCATCTTGAGTGCACGGATTGTTGCAACCATAACAACTGCTGAGGGTGTAAGTCCTGCCATTCTGCACTTGATGTCAAGGAATTTTTCAGCACCGAGGTCAGCGCCGAAGCCTGCTTCGGTGATTGCATAGTCACCCATTTTGAGAGCGGTTTTTGTCGCGATAACAGAGTTACAGCCATGGGCAATGTTTGCGAAGGGTCCGCCGTGAACAAAAGCAGGTGTGCCTTCAAGGGTCTGAACAAGGTTAGGCTTGAGAGCGTCCTTGAGAAGTGCTGTCATGGCGCCTGCTGCATTGAGCTGACCGCAGGTAACGGGCTCGTTCTGATAGTTATAGCCGACGATGATGTTTGAAAGTCTTTCCTTAAGGTCTGTGATTGAGGAAGCAAGGCAAAGAACTGCCATTACTTCAGAAGCAACAGTGATGTCAAAGCCGTCCTCACGGGGAGTACCGTTGATTCTTCCACCAAGACCGTCTGTGATGAAACGGAGCTGTCTGTCATTCATGTCAAGGCAACGCTTCCATGTGATTCTGCGCACATCAATGCCGAGCTTATTGCCCTGCTGAATGTGGTTGTCAAGCATAGCGGCAAGAAGATTGTTTGCGCTTGTGATTGCGTGGAAGTCACCTGTGAAATGAAGGTTGATATCCTCCATGGGAACAACCTGGGCATATCCGCCGCCTGCAGCACCGCCCTTTACGCCGAAAACGGGGCCGAGAGAAGGCTCGCGAAGGGCAACGGTTACCTTTTTGCCTATACGGCTCATACCGTCAGCAAGTCCGATTGTTGTTGTGGTTTTACCTTCACCGGCAGCGGTAGGGGTAATGGCGGTAACAAGAATGAGCTTACCGTCCTTTTTATCCTTTGAATCATTAAGAAGTGAAAGGTCGATTTTTGCCTTGTAATTGCCGTACTGTTCTATGTACTTAAGGTCAACGTCAGCCTTTTTTGCAATTTCTGTTATGTGCTGCATTTTGCACTGCTGTGCAATTTCAATATCGCTTAAATATGCCATGGTCTTTTCCTCCTGCAATTTAATCATTAAGCTGTATTATATATTATTTTTCCGTGATAGTCAAGAAAAGCTGTTCATATCTATTATTCCTGTTCCCGCACCTAATCTGTTGCCCTTGAGCATGTATTCCTTTGCTTTTTTCTGCAAAGATGTGTTTTCGGGATAGTTCCTTTTAAGTATTCTGCGTCTGCCGAAAATTCTTTCAATGGCCTGCTTATCGATTTTCACGCTGTAACAGTGAGTGAAGAGTGAAGAAAAAGCAAGTATGTTACTGTCAGGCGCCATGAATTTTTTGTTGTTATCAAACAAAAGCCAGCTTTCGCAGAAATAATACCTGTATTTATAGTGAGGAAAATATTTTGCAAAAAAATCATTTGCCGACTTAATTGACTCAATGCATTTTTCTTTATCAAGCTTTTCGCCTTGAGGTATATGTACATAAATGAGCTTTTCGCCAAAGGAAAAAGGAAGCTTGTTATAAAGCAGTGTCCTGTTTTTGCATTCATAAAGCTGAAACTGAAGTCTGCCTAGCCTGAAAAGCTCAAAGCTTACATGGTTTTTCAGCCAACCGTAATTTCTGACGCCCTTGTTGCCGTTGTTTTCGCACCATATTCTTATATCGGACATGGTGTCGTAGTATATTTGCTCACTTATACCTGCGGCGCGGTATTTTTCCTTTGTCTTCAGGGCAAGGCTCAGAATCACTGCAAGACGGATAAGGTCATTTTCTTTTTTCAGGCACGAAAAAGAGCCCTTTGAACACTTTTCTGTGCAAAGGGAAATTTTTTCAGGCTGTTTTTCGTTCACAGCCTCCAGTCTCTTAATCAGAGATGTATCCATGCCCAATTTTTTTGCAAGACTTATCATTTTTACCTTCCTGAATGTTTTTTAATATCATACAACCCACCGGATATGCTTGTCAAGGTTAATGTTTGTATTTAAAATAATGAAAAATAATTAAAATTTTTATTGGATTGTATTGCAAAAAATGTTATATTTTGTTAGAATACCAATATGAATGAAAATCTGTGACAGGCGGTGGAGAAAATGAAGCTTCTCGAAGAAAGAATTCTTAAAGACGGACAGGTATTCCCCGGGAATATTCTGAAAGTGGACTCTTTTCTCAACCACCAGATTGATGTTTCCCTTCTTAACAAGATGGGAGAAGAAATAAAAAGATTATATAATGACTGCGGAGTTAACAAAATCCTTACCATTGAAGCATCTGGTATAGGTATTGCTTGTATAGCGGCGCAGTTTTTTGATTGTCCTGTTCTTTTTGCAAAAAAAACAAAAACAAAAAATATTGCTTCAACTGTTTATAAAACACAGGTAAGGTCCTTCACCCACGGTGTGCAGTATGATGTTATTGTGTCAAAGGATTTTATCGGTGAAAACGATACTGTGCTTATCATTGACGATTTTCTTGCTGAGGGCAATGCTCTTCTGGGACTTCTGGATTTGTGCAAGCAGGCAGGTGCAAAGGTTGCAGGCTGTGCAATTGCAGTTGAAAAAGGCTTTCAGAGCGGAAGAAAAAAGGTTGAAGAAAAAGGGGTCCGTGTTGAATCTCTCGCTATTGTTGAATCCATGACCGACGGAACCGTTTCTTTCAGGCAACAGTAATTAATGTAAATAGCCGATAAAAAATCGGTTAAATAAAAAAATCTATGGAGGCAAACCACAATGAAAAAGATTCTCGCAATCGTGCTTGCTGCTGTTATGCTCTTCGCCCTTGCTGCATGCGGCGGAAACAACTCAACAGACGGCAATGCAACAGACGGCAACACAACTAAGGGCATGAGTGAATCACCCATCGCTGCAGTTGAACTCAATGTTGACTATGAAGTTCCCGCAGACTTCAAAATCGGCTTCATCTGCTTACACGATGAAAACTCAACCTACGACCTTAACTTCCTCAACGCTGTTGATAAGATTCAGGAAGCTCTGAAGCTCACAGACGAACAGGTTATCGTTAAGATCAATGTTCCCGAAGGTAACGAATGCTATGTTGCTGCTAAGGACCTTGTTGACGCAGGCTGCAAGATCATCTTCGCTAACTCCTTCGGTCATGAAGATTTCATGATTCAGGCTGCTAAGGAATTCCCCGAAGTTGAATTCTGCCATGCAACAGGTACAAAGGCTCACACAGAAGGCCTTGACAACTACCACAACGCTTTTGCTTCAATCTATGAAGGCCGTTTCCTTGCAGGTGTTGCTGCAGGTCTCAAGCTTAACGAAATGATCGAAGCAGGCAAGTTCACAGCTGAAGAAGCTAAGATGGGCTATGTTGGTGCTTACACCTATGCAGAAGTTATTTCAGGCTACACATCATTCTACCTTGGCGCTAAGAGCGTATGTCCCACAGTTACAATGGACGTTCAGTTTACAGGCTCATGGTATGATGCAACAGAAGAAAAGAATGCTGCTGAAGCTCTTATTAACAACAAATGTGTTCTTATAAGCCAGCACGCTGACTCAATGGGAGCTCCTTCTGCTTGTGAAACTGCAGGTGTTCCTAACGTTTCTTACAACGGCAGCACTTACGAATCATGCCCTGAAACATTCTTAGTTTCTTCTGCTATTAACTGGGCTCCTTACTTCAACTACATCATTGCTCAGGTTAACAAAGGCGAAACTATTGATGCTGACTGGTGCGGTGGTATTGAACAAGGTTCAGTTGTTCTTACAGGTCTTAACCAGGACGTTATTGCTGAAGGTACAATAGAAAAAGTTGAAGAAGCTATTACAGGCTTCAGAGCTGGTACAGTTAAAGTATTTGATACAAAGAACTTTACAGTTGACGGCAAAGCTTTAACAACTTACACTGCTGACGTTGATACAGATGCTGCTTTCACACCTGATACAGAAGCTATTAAAGATGGTTACTTCAATGAATCAGCTGACCGTTCAGCTCCTTACTTTGATGTAAAAATCGATGGTATTAAGCTTCTTAATGAAAAATTCTAATTTTTCTAAAACAATAGGCGGAGAAATCCGCCTATTGTTTGAAAATTGAAAGTTGAAAGTTGAAAATTGAAAGTTTTAATAATACGACACTATTGTAATTATTTTTGTCATATTTTAATGTTTCACTTTCAATACAATCAACGCAAAGCGTTCCTTTATTTTCAACTTTCAACTTTGAATTTTCGACTATTTTAAAAGGTTGGTGTTTACTTGAACAGTTCAAATAATATCGCCCTCGAATGCCGTAATATTACCAAGACCTTTGGTAGTGTTGTAGCTAACAAGAATGTTAATCTTTCTGTTAAAAAGGGTGAAATTCTTTCTATTTTAGGTGAAAACGGTAGTGGTAAAACCACTCTTATGAATATGATTTCTGGCATCTACTTTCCTGTTGAAGGCTCTATTTTAGTAGATGGCAAAGAAGTTACTATCCGTTCACCAAAAGATGCTTTCGACCTTAAAATCGGTATGATTCACCAGCATTTTAAGCTCGTTGACGTTTTTTCTGGTACCGAAAACATTGTTCTTGGTATGAGAAATAAGAAATTCAATATTAAAAAAGCTCATCAGGAAATCAAAGAAACCTGTGATAAATACGGCTTTGAAATTGACCTTAATAAGAAAATTTATGATTTATCTGTTTCTGAAAAGCAGACTATTGAAATTGTAAAGGTTATTTATAAAGGTGCCGATATTTTAATTCTTGACGAGCCTACTGCGGTTTTAACTCCTCAAGAAATCACCAAACTTTTCAACGTTTTAAGAAAAATGCGTGATGATGGCAAGGCTATTATTATCATCACACACAAATTAAACGAAGTTTTAGAAATATCAGATAGAGTTTCTGTTCTTCGTAAGGG
>JAZSHC010000043.1:0-68935 GCA_045533065.1 Acutalibacteraceae bacterium | reverse complement strand
GAAGCTCATGAAGATTGAAGATACTGATGCAACAATCAGCCTCGATAATCTTGCAATGGCCGATATTCTTCAGGCAGTTTCTTACATGGTAGACCTCGACCTTACAGCTCTTGAAGATGTACTTGTTGGCTTTGCTCTCGGCGAAGTTAACGCTTACACATCTGTAAGCAGAACAGACATCACCTACAAGATGGAATACAAGGAAGAGTTCGATAAGCACGATATGATCACTGTGCTTGTAACCGCAGTTCTCCTTGTTGCAGTTGAAGATGAAGAAAATGCCGCAAAGCTTGATGAAATGATTGGCACTGATATCATCTCAGCTCTCAAGACTGTATTTGCAGAAGGTGCAGTCACTTACGTAGCTCCCAATTGGGACTATCCTCTTGCTGACAACGGTACAGTTGATGCTATGAAGTATTCAATTACTTATCCCAACAACTGGACAGAAGCAACAGCTGAATATCTGACAGACAATCTTCCCGAAATCGGTGACATGATTGCTGCTCTCATTGACAGCAACTATGCAACTCTCAGCGACCTTCTCAATGCTAAGGTTAACGTATTCACAACTGAAAACCTTCAGGCAATCGCAGACCTTATCACTGATCTTCTCAAGGATATCGACGACGGTCTTCTTGATGCTGCAGGCGTACTTCTCGGTGCTGACGTTGTAGGTCTTAAGGCTTACAAGGCTCCCGAAGGTATCACAACAGTTGATGCATTTGCAGCTGAACTTGCAAACATCCTCAACACATACGCTCCCGGCGTTGTTGAATGGCTCCTTCTCGGTAAGGACTACAAGTTCTTCGTTAAGGATGTTGATAATGAAGCCGGCATTTACACTGACTTTATCACAATCAACGGTGCTCACGGTTACGCAGAAGGCCTTGCACTTCTTCTTGAAGCTCTCGGCTGTGAAAACCTTCCCACTGTTTATGATGCAGAAACTCTCGACACTGCAAAGATAGTTGAAGATGTTCTCGCATCACTTGCAAACAGAATTGAAGAAATCTTTGCTAACCCTGTAGAAGAAGTTATTAACCTTCTTCCCAACCTTCTCTACTTCCTCAACACAAACGGTGTTGCAGCAGTAGTTGATAACACAATTGCAGCTATCACCACTCTTCTCACTAAGCTTGAAGGCTTCGGTGTTGAGCTTGATATCAACGAGCTTGTAAACCTTAAGAAGCTTATGAAGATTGAAGATACTGATGCAACAATCAGCCTCGACAACCTTGCAATGGCTGACGTTCTTCAGGCAGTTTCTTACATGACAGGTCTTGACCTTACACTTGTTGAAGATGTACTTGTTGGCTTTGCTCTCGGTCAGGTTACTGAATATGAATCAGTAAGTGCTTATGCAGGCACAACCAAGAAGATGAGCTACGCTGACGAATTCGATAAGCACGACATGGTAACAGTTCTTGCTAACCTCATTCTTATCACACTTAAGGATGAAGATAACAAAGAATTTGTTGTAGACCTTATCGGTGAAGATATCTATAATGTAATTATCGGACTTGTTGATATGGAAGAAATTCCTGTTCAGGAATTCAGCTGGAAGCTTACAGACAAGGCTGACACAGGTTATGTATTCTCAGCAATCATGACATCTGAGATTTACAGCGGCAAGAAGTACGGTCCTCTCTACACAGAAGAGATGGCACAGTACATCGCTGACAACTTCGGCGAATTTGTTGACAATCTCATTTACCTTCTCGGCCTTCAGATCAACGGTCAGAATGTTGACACTCTCAAGGATCTTATCAACGGTCTTATTAACGGTTCACTTTACAACAGTGCAAACGTAATTGCAATCCGTGATGCTCTTGCAGGTGTTCTCAATGGCATTGAAGATCTTGAAGTTAACGGTAAGAACGTTGGCAAGCACATTGTAGCTGTTCTCAAAACAGCAAACATTGCTGACGTTGAAGCTGTGGCAAATGTTGAAGTTCCCGAATTCACAGAAAACAGAGAAATGTTTGTAACATACCTTTGCGATGTTATTGAACCTCTCTATCCCGTACTCAAGTGGGTTCTTGCTGACGACGATATCTCATTCTTCGTTGACACTGACAAGACAGACCTTATCACACTCAAGGGTGCAGAAGGTTACGCTTACGGTATCATTCCCCTTCTTGAAGTACTTGAATGCGAAGGCATTCTTACTCCCGCTGAATATTATGCAGCAGTTGAATCAGACGGAGATGTAATTCTCACTTCAATCCTTACACCGCTTCTTGACAGAGTGGATGTTATCCTTGCAGATCCTGCAGGAGAAATTCTCAACATGCTTCCCAACCTTATCTACTTCATCAACTCCAACGGTGTTGACACAGTAGTTAAGAACACTCTCAATGCTGTTTATGCTCTTCTCAGAACAATCGAGCCTATCGCAAAGATTGACCTTTATGAGCTTATCGGTATTGACCTTGCTGAAATCGACTTTGACTGGCTCTTCGACAAGCTTCTTGAAGTTATCGCAACCTCAACAGGCTATGAGTTTGACTCACTTGACGCTAACGCAATTGCTGAGCTTACAGTTGGTGAGCTTAAGTCCTACACTTCAAAGAACGATAAAACAGCATACAAGATGGTTTACGCAAACGCTGAAGACATCAGTGGCGGTAAGGCAGAAATGGTAACAGTTGTTATGAGACTGCTTGTAACCTTCATCATGCACGAAAACAATCAGGAAATGCTCATTGGTCTTCTTAAAGACAAGCTTGGCATGAACGCTGATGCAGAAAAGTATGTAAGAGGTGTTCTTGATACAATTGCAACATGTGCAACTGAAACATACCTTGGTATGGACAAGGCTCTTGCTACTCTCTACTATCTGTTCTACGGTGCTGATATCGGTGTTGGCGGAACAGCTGACGGTCTTAAGGACGTAAACGCTCAGTGGCAGCAGATTCTCAAGGATCTCGGCATGTCAGACGATCCTAACGAAAAGACAGTTGGTAACCTTCTTGCTCAGTTCCTCGATATTTACTTCGATGATGTTATAACATCAGAAGGCATTGCTCCTAACGGATTAATTGCATTCTTCCAGAAGATTATCGATTGGTTCAACAAGATCATTGAATGGTTCAAAAACCTTTTCAACTGATTAAATGAATTAACCCCCGAAGGAAATTCCTTCGGGGGTTCTTTTCATCATATATATAATAGTATACTACACTGTAACCGTGCGGACATCAGATATAATTTATCTTTGCTTTATTTCTTGGCGGTATGCGCTCATAATCAACATCAGGATATCCGATTACAAGGCATGTTACAGGTGATTGACCTTTTCCCGTGTTAAGCATTGATCCAATCTTAGGATTAAGCTTTGCTGCAGCCACAAAAAAGCCGCTGTAAAGCACTCCAAGGCCCATGCTTTCCGCCATAAGCTCCATGTATGACGAAGCAAGACAAGGACTTGTAGAGCCCTTTCCGTTAACAACAATAACTACAGGGGCGCCTTTGAAAAAGAAGTTGTCATCAAGGGTTGCATTTTTAAAATACTTTGAAAAGGGAGTTGCTGTTTTCTGAGCAAGCCTGAAAAGCTTAAGTGCTTCTTTTTCAATTTCAGGAAGACTATCTTTTATTACAGTGAATGAAAAATCCTGTGCATTTGTACCCGTGGGACAATATCTTCCGGCTTCAATAATTTTTGATATAGCTTCATCGCTTACCTTAACGTCTTTGAACTTACGGATTGTTCTTCTGCTTTTCATTGCCAACAGCAGCTTATCACTGTCAAAAACGGTCATATCAACAGGCTTTATTTCATCAGCATCAGGATAGTGTGTCATTGTAACTGCTCCTGTGGGGCAAATTGCATAGCAGTGACCGCATTCAATACAGCGTTCATACATAAACTTTGCTTTTCCGTTTATTATCCTGATTTTTTCGGACACACAATCATTAACACACTTACCGCATCCGATACAAAGCTCATGATTAATATTAATCGGTTTCATATTCAATTCTCCTTTTGGGTTAAATTACAGATTTAATTATAACAACACTATTTATATGAGTCAATAAATTCTTATTAAGAAAAAGCAACTCTTTGACAGAGTTGCTTTTGGTTTTCCTTATTATCAATAGATATCGTCAGGAATTAATTCATAGTTATCTTTTTCCTGATCTTCTTTTGTTAATTCTTCGAAATCAACAAGGCAGGGGTGTGTTTTTGCAAGATGGTTTTTAATTTCAGCATGGCGGTAACCCTCACTGCGCATATATGCATTCCATCTGCGGTGCTCGATAACACTGAACTGATATGCTTCTTCTTGGGTTCTGTCTTTTTTATACTTCTTTGCTGCAGGTATTCCGCAAAGCAGCTTCATTTTCTGGTGCATAACTGATGCCGTTGATGAACGGTAGTTATATTCATAGCTCCAGAAATCCTCTGTGCTCTTTGCATCCTTATGACGCAAAACGCACTTTTTCTCAAGATTACTGTCCATGATAACACTGAGTGAATAGGTTGAATCAAGGTCACCGATAAGGTCTATATCATATTTCTGACCGCTGAAGGTTGCAATATCATTGAAGGTACGCTTTTTATCAGAGGAGTACACAACAGCCTGAATTGCCGGATTGCAACCCTTATGCGCGTAATATGTTCTGAGATTTGTTGCAACCTCGATGTTTAATCCGTCATCACCCAAAGCCACAAGAATATATGTTGCTTTGCCGATTTCATCAAGCTTATCATAGAATTCATTTGTAAGGGCACTGTATTCTGAATGCACCTTTATGCTGTATTGAGCTTCACCGTATTTTTCAAACTTGTTGTTATATTTATCATCATAAAGCTCGGGACACAGGGCTTTGAAACGGCTTTCTGCGTTTTTATCAAGATCAAAGCAGTTGATATATGTGCGGTACCCGTCCATCTGGCAGAACCAGGGCAATGCCTTTGCCATTTCAGTGCCGTGCTGACCCATACCCACAACAATTGCAGAAATCTTTTTATAGCCCTCATCGGTTTCTTCTGCTTTTTCAAAAATGCTTTTATACCCGTTTTCGTAAAGGTTTTCCTGTATAAGAGAACGCACAGTATCGACTCTTCTGATTTTGAGCTTGCCTTTTTCAATTGTGTTGAGAATAAATCCGCTTTCAACAGTTGATGAGAAGATATAAATCGACATATTTGCGCATTTGTTATATTTCTTGGCAATTTCATAAATCTGCTTTATGTTTTCATCCTCATCGTCACCGATAAGGAAAAACTTGAGTGCCGCTTTTTTGCTGTGAAGACGAAATTGTATGGAGGTGATATCCTTTTTGAAGCAAATAGCTCTGAGCTCAGATGCTCTTTCACGAAGCTCAAAGGAATATTCATCGTCTCTTTCATAAACATCGGTGAAAATTACAAGACTTCTTGGATTTGCTTTTTTCAGATTTCTGGCTAAAGCCAATGATTTATCGTTCAATTCAGAAAAAACATAGGCTTTTCTTCTGAATTTCATAAGCATTTTTTTATATGCTGAAAGATTCTTAAAAAAGGAAAGTACAACACCGAAGGTCATAACGGGAGCTATAACATAAAGCAGTGTTATAAGAAGCGGATACGCCTCGGCAAGCCGACCTTCAAGCCCTGCAAGGTTTTCTGATATAAAGCTGTAATCACTGTCCACAACAAAAAGACGGATGGTATTGTGAAGGGAAAGCAGGATATAGTTAAACCAAGACAGATTATCATCCGGGAATGCATTTTGGTAGATTGGGAAAAACACTGATATGCTTGCCAGTGCTACCCCTGCCGCAAATACATATTGCCCGCTTATAAAAGGGGTCTTTTTCAGCTTTGAAATTATATAACACCCGACAGCGCCCAAAACAAGAAAAATAACGGCGCATATAAAAGTTATGTTCCAGATATCCATAATTTCCCCTCCAGGATTTTATTTATTTTAATATTTTATCACATATTATATTTAATAACAAGATAAATCGGCATAAATTTATCAATTAATATGAAAATAACACTTCACAAAAAAAATGTGAAGTGTTACTGTAACTGACTCAGGCGGCATCAAGCATGTTTTCAATAAATATGCCGTAGCCTTTTGTGGGGTCACCAACAAGAACATGGGTTACTGCACCCACAAGTCTTCCGTTTTGCACAATGGGACTGCCGCTCATCCCCTGAACGATACCCCCTGTTTTTTCAATAAGTTCTTCGTCTGTAACCTTTATAACCATATTTTTATGTGCGGTGTCATCTTTTGAGATCTTCAAAATTTCTATATCGTAATACTGAGGTGCTCCCGAATCAACTGTGGAAAGTATTTGTGCCTCTCCCTTTTCAACCTCGTTTTCTGTTGCCACAGGAACCTTTAAATTATTATCAACAGTGTAATTCAGCACTCCGAAAAGACCTCGCTCACTGTTTTTCATCAATACTCCGATACTGTCACTTTTAAAAACACCGCATAGCTCCCCTGCTCTTCCGCTTGAGCCTTTGTTACAGCTCATTATTTCAGCTAAAACAATATCTCCGTTTGAAAGCGGAAGAATTTCACCCGTATCAATGTCACACACTGCATGACCCAATGCGGCAAAAGCACCTGTTTCTCCGTCAAAGCAGGTCATGGTACCGATGCCTGCCGCGCTGTCTCTTACCCATAGTCCGCCCTTGTATTTTTGCTCTGACAAGGAAAATGCAGCGGTGAAATCAGTTTTGTGCCTTTCACCGTTTCTCATATACTCCACCCTGAGGACTCTTCCGCCGCTTTGAGATATAAGCTCGTTAACCTTGCTGCTGCTGTGTGTTTCAATACCGTCAATTGCGCATATAACATCGCCCTTCAGAAGCCCTGCCGCATTTCCGGGACAAACGCTGCCTTTATCTGTTTCAACAACGTCTATTCCCACAATCATTACACCCTGAGTAAATAACCTCAGTCCGATTATTTCACCTGATAAATTAACATAACGGCGCTGAGTCACTGTAAGTGAGGAGTTTTTTACGGGTATAGCATTAAATAGACTTATCTGAACCTTGTATTTACCTGTATCCCTGTTTCTCGCCATACCTTCTATTTCAGAATCCTGAAGGGTAACGGTATAAAAATCATTAACCTTTATTTCCTCGTCTGCCACAGAATAGATTTCATCGGGAAGAGTGTAGAAGGAGTAAACCAGCACAAATAAAAGGCATAAAGTTAAAGAAAGCAGAACTGTTCTTATATATGTGATTGCTCTTTTCATTTTTTCACCTCCGTCTTTTCCGCACAAAAATAATTTGCACATTTCACACTTTATTATTATCGGTAAAAAGAGGTGAAAAAATCTCTCTGCAAGCATTTATTTGCAAGCAGAGAGTTTTGAAAAAATTGTATTTTATTTTTTTAAATAATTATCAATAAGAGCAACCACTCTTTGTGTTGATTTTCCGTCACAAGCTCCCATCTCCTTTTCACGGAAGGCAGCAATAACTTCCTTCGAGCTTACATCCTCAGCCCTTCTTAATGCAGGAATAAGCTGACTGAATTCACTGATAATTTCACCCGGGAGATCATTATCATAATCAAGATAGAAATCTCTTTCATAGTTGCCGTAATCCGGACAGTAGAAAAGCATTGACTTATCCATGAGCGAAGCATCAAAAATGATTGATGAGTAGTCCGTTATGACCACATCAGCTATTGCAAGAAGCTCAGGTGTGGGGTCAGTTGTGTAGTCCTTCACTCTTGAATAGAAAGCACCTTTGAAGAAATCCTCCTTCATAACTGGATGACGGGAAACTACAAATACCTCGTCATCAGAAAGCTCTTCATTGAGCTTTGCCCAATCGATTTTTGTATCAAGAGAAATCAGTGAACCTTCCGACTCTCTGAAGGTCGGGAAATATACATACACCTTTTTGTTCCTGAGCAGAGGATGCTTTGTGCATATTGATTCACGCTTATCGTTTATCTGAGCAGGGTCAAGAATTGCGTCGGTTCTGGGTGAGCCTATTGCTTTTACCACATCCATGTCAACACCGAAGGCATGGGCGTAAAACTGTCTTACATATTCACTTGTAACGCAGACATCGCTGTACTGTGAATGGGTTTTATACTCTTCAAGCCTTGTAAGCCTTGAGGGAGCATCAAGACCGAAGCGTTTAAAAGCACCGCCCGCATGCCAGAGCTGTATTACCTTCTGACCTTCACGAAGTCTTACTGAACGAAGATATTTCATATAATCATCGGTAACAATAACCTTACTTGTAAGCATGTATTTTCTTACCTGAGCTATCTGTCTGAAGGAATGGGGAAGCATTTTTGCAAACACTACTTTTTCACAATCACAGTTCTGATAAACATAATTTATGTTTTCAAGAAGGGCATCGTTTGCCCTGATTGTATAAAAGAACACACGATTCTGCAACGGCTTTCTTCTGTAATAGTCGGTTATCCATTTGCTGATATAGTTAACGCCCACTCTCTTAACCTTTTTGAGTAAGTTAATAACCTTGTTTTTAAGATTCTTAACCCTTACCTTTCGGAAAAGCAGAGTTTTATAATGCTTGAGAATAGTTTTGCACTGTACAGGCATAATATGATTTTCGGTCATAAGATACTGAATTGCTTCTTCTTCCGTGTAAGGAAGATATGCACCCCTGTGTGTAAGCTTTTTAAAACGGGAGTGTCCGTAAAGCTTATACATATCCATAATGGTGTTATCGGTAAAATCAAAACGTATACCTTTAAGATGCTCCGTTCTGAACAGCTTATTGCAGAAGAACAGGTCCAGAGTGTGGGACTCATCTCCCTGCTTTACTCTTGTGGCATTCATATCAGAATAGAAGCATAAATCCGAAAATGAATACTCGGTAGTTTTTTTGCCGTCAAATCTTGTCAAAGGTGACGTTGTAAAGCCGTACTTTTCCTTATCTTCAAGGACATTGTAGTGGCGCATGAGTATTTTGGGGTTCAGCCTTGCAAAGCCATCCTGGAACATGATATATTCAGTTCTTGATGCCTGTAGAGCAATATCTTTGAATTCACCCAAGGATTCGCACTCAATAAAGGTGACATTTTCCATATTCTTCCATTCATCAGGAAAAATTTCACGAAGCCGTGAATCCACAAGAAGCTCAAAGGAAGGCATGGTCTGACTGAAGAGTGATTGAACCTGAATCTGAAGTCTGCCGGCATGGTGAGCATTCTTTTCGTTTTTACCTATACATATTGTTGCCTTAGGCTTTTCAGACATTTCCTTTTTTGAGCAGAGGAGTCTGTCACCGTAAAAAATATCCTTATTCTTCTTTTTGAGTGCCGTATATCCCGACTTTGAAAGCTTTTTCATAAGCTCGGTTATAATGTGGGCATATTTTTCAATCTCATTATCACTGAGGCTCCAGAAATGACGGTAATAGCTATATAAAAGCACGGTTACTTCCTTATGGTAAACCTGGTCGATATAACAAACCATAAGCTTTTTAAGCTCTTTACGGTCAAAATCCGACTGACTTTCTTCAATTGCTTTTTGGAAAGCCTTCTGTGCATGGGAAATAATAAATTCATATGCATCAAGATAATGCTCAATAGGAAAAGCAGACACACCTTCATTTTGTACAGGTATTATATAACTTGCCGCACCTTTATTGCTGCAGGCAATAACCTCACTTTCAAATGCAAAGGGTATTGTAAAGGCTGCCTCCCTTGCCTTTCCGAAGGCCTTGAAAGCATGATTGTTTTCAACAATCTGTTTTCTTAAAAAAAGCTTGTTTGTAACTGCCGGATTCCAGATAAGATCAGTATCGAATTTACTTGTTCTGCGTCTTCTTGAAAGTAAACCCGATGAAGAGAATTCGTGCTTGCCGTAAATATCCGAAGAACCCATGGGCGCCACGCACAGCTGTGCCTTTTCCTTCTCTGCACAGTTGTACATCTCTTCAATCAGATTGTTTGTGAAAATTACGCTTGTGTCACCAAAAGCTATATACTTACCCTTTGAATTTTCAATACCGTAATTTCTGGCTTCGGATATACTTTCCGATTCACGGTGAACGTAGGCAAACCTTGAATCAACAGTAAAAGTCTTCATAACCTCCGCTGTTTCATCCGTTGAGGCAGCATCAATCATAAGAACTTCAATTTCCTTGAGAGTCTGCTTTTTTATTGAATCAAGAGCATTTATAAGGTCTTGTCCGCCGTTGTGGATTGCAACTATGACGGAAACTCTGATATCCATATATTTAAATCCCTTCCTGTTTATTCTGTTTCTTCAACGCCCGACGCAACGGAAAGCATTGAAACAGCATATAAAAATTGCGTATCTTCTTCAATATTATCGGCAATGGGAGAGCTTTCCATAACATAATCCGGTGTGATGCCTGCCCCGTCAAAGCTTTCGCTGATATAGGGAAGAACTTTACCTGTTGTAAGAAGCACTGCACTTCCTGAGGAAAGCTCAAAAATTTGCTGAACAAGGGCCGAGCCGCCCGTTGTTGTAACGGCGAAGATTTCGCCCTTACCGAAATCTCTGATGTTACATGCAAAAAGCTCTGCCGCCTGTTTGGTTTTTGTTGAGACAAGCACACCGATACGTGTATTCACTTCACCGCTTGTTGTTAAATAGCTTTTTACAACATTTCCGTTTTCATCAACAACCTTGGCCGCAGGTCGCTGACTGTCTGACATCGGTACAAAAATATCAAGCACCTGCATGGCAACATCATAATTGTTACTGCTGTTTTCCCTGAGGTCAATTACAATTGATGAAAGCCCCGACGAAGTGAATTTATCAACGGCAGACTGCACCTGCTGAGTTGTTCCGGGATAAAAATCAGTAATTCCGATATATCCCGTGTTTTCATAAACAGAGGTGAATACGGAAGAAGCCTCATAGCCTTTAACAATGCTGACATTGGTTTCGGTTTCTCCTCTTTTATAAATCAGGTTAACTCCGGTAAGTCTGTCACCCGTGAGCTTTTCTTCCATTTCCTTATAGTTTTCCGCATCAATCCTTATGCCGTCAAAAGCGATAATCTGATCGCCTTTTTTAAGCCCTGCACTTTTGGCAGGAGACGAGGGGTAAACCTTTGTAATTTCAATGTAGCCCAAAGAATTCTTCACATACTCTATACCGATACCAAGCATATTACCGCTATTTTCCGAAAGATAATCGGCATATTTCTGAGCTGTCATATACTTTGACTTTCCGTCACCGAGACCTTCAACATAGCCCTGGGCAATTGCCTGTTCAAGGGTTTCTTCTTCACTCTTGCCATAGTAATTCTTGTTGATGATATCATCAAGCTCATCAAGAATTTCATATCTTTCAAGCTTTTCGGGTATACCTTCAAGAATTCTGTTATATTCCCCTGCCATTACACCAATTGAAATGGCGGATGATGCTGCAACGGCAAGAACCAGAAGACCTATAACAATACCCAGTGATATTTTTTTGTTCATATTATCCCCCATTCCGACAAATTGAAACAACTTTGTCTGAGTCTCTCATAAAACACAAGCAGAGGGATAGAAACCTACCCCTCTATAAAAATTTGATTTTTACGGCTTTCTTACATACTTCATGGGATCCTGCTTCTGACCGTAATAACGGACTTCAAAATGAAGGTGAGGACCGGTTGAGTTACCGCTGCTGCCTGCTCTGCCTATCATCTGACCCTTTGAAACGGTATCGCCCGTTGAAACATAACGGGTTGACATGTGAGCATAAAGGCTTGAGAAACCGTCACCGTGGTCAATAATAACATAAACACCGTAGCCACGGTCACTTGTTACGGCTGAAATAACCTTACCGCTTCTTGTTGAATAAATGGCTCTTCCGTAAAATCCGCTGCCGGAAATATCAACGCCGCCATGATATGACCAACCGGAAATTGAAGCACTTCTGTAGCCGTAGGGACTGCTGATATAGCACGACTGACTTCCCAAAGGCCATGCCCAGCTTTCGCCCGAAACATAACCCGGACCTGCAGAACCTCCCGAAGAGTTTCCGCCGTTAGGGTTGTTGTTTGCTGCAGGAAGAGTGGTCTGCTGACTTGTGGCATAGTATTCCTTAAGAATTCTGTCAATTTCAGCATCGGCTGCAGCCTTTTCATCCTGAAGCTCCTTGATATACTGCTTGTAAGCTGCACTTGATTTGTCAAGGTCTTCAATGTACTTTTCAATTTCAACATACTGACCTTCAAGGGATTCAACCGTTTTGTTGTATTCAGCCTGTTTTACTTCAAGTGCATCTTTCTTTTCAACCTGAACAGCCTTTTTTTCATCAAGGGACTTTTTGTTATCTTCAAGCTTTATTTTTGCTTTTTTCAGATCAATAACCTGCTGCTTGAAATCATCAATAACCTTTTTATCGTTTTCTGATGTTCTTTTCATCATTTCAAGCCTTGTAAGAAAGCTTGCAAGAGAGTCTGCACCCATAAGAATTTTAAGGGTGGATTCGTTACCGTTCATATAGGCACTGCGAAGCTTTGCCGCAAGAAGGTCACTTGATGATGTAATATTGTTTTCAGTTTCGATAATATCTTTTTCCGTCTGATTGATTTCACGGGTAATCTGCTTGATTTCCGTGTTAAGCTCATCTATCTCATTATCAATCTTCTGAATCTGGGTTTGAATATTTGTTGCTTTTGCCTCAACGGTTTCAATCTGCTTTTCGAGAGTTTCAAGATACTCCTTTTTCTTAGCCTGATCGTTTTTAAGGCTGTTGAGCTTCTTTCTGTTTGCGGCAATTTCATCGTCAAGCTCGTCAATTTTATCCTGAAGCTCTTCCTTAGTTGCGGCTGATGCCCATACAGAAGGCTCAACTGCAAAAAACGCAGTGAACATAAGAACAAAACATAAAAGCAAGCATAAAATTCTGTTTTTCATTTAACCGGCTCCTAATTTCTGATATATTTTCCGATTTATATATCGTGGGCTTCGCTGCCTTCCTTTTTAAGGTATTTTCTGATTGAAACCAAGCTTCCCAAGGAGCTTATGAGAATACCTGAAAGAAGATAACCACCGATAAGTATGGGCAGATAATCCATAATTGAAATACCTTTACTGCCAAACATACCGAGAAGAGACTGCATTGCCTGTCCCTCAAGCTTTTCAACAGCGAGCGTGAGAAGCATTGCAAGTACACCTGATATCAGACCGATTATGATACCTTCAATCATAAAGGGCCAACAGATGAATGTGTTTGTTGCACCAACAGACTTCATAACCTGTATGTCAATTTTTCTTGATACCATAGTTATTCTGATTGTGTTTGAAATGATAAACATTGAAACAAACAGAAGAACAACAACAATCATAACACATATTATTGTAATCGATGACTGAAGAGTGGAAATCTGATTTACAACATCCTGACTTTCTCTTACACTGCTTACATTTTTTACCGCTTTGATTCTTTCAAGGGTTATGTTGAATTCTTCCAGATTACCGACAGATATTCTGTAAGAGTCGGGAAGAGGATTTTCAATAACATCGTCAAAAAGGTCCTTTTCCACTCCGAAATCTTCAAGCTGCTCCTGATAAGCAACTTCCCTTGATACAAACTCAACATTTGTAACATCAGGAATTGAGCGCAGTTCAGCACCTACCTGTGCAACAACGGTATCGTCGGCACCGTCATCAACAAAAGCGATAACAACATTCTGCTTTTCAACATCCTTAACAAGAGTCTGGATATTCATAAGAATCATAAGGGAAATACCAATAAGCAGAAGGCAGGCGGTGAGCACACTGATTGAAGAAAAAGACATGCTCCGGTTTGCAATAAGATTATGTCCGCCCATTTTGGTAAGGTAAGATGTGTTCAGACCGCCGGAGGATCTTTTTTTGTTTTTCTTCTTAGCCATTGGCTTCATCCCCCTTTATATCATCCAGATTTATTTCAACATCTTCTTCCTCAAAAAGCTCAAGACGGTCGTCCTCGCCTTCAAAGTCTGTCTGTTCATCGGAAACTTCGGCAGAAGCTTCAACCGCTTCCTGTTCGGCTTCATTCTCAGCTTCGTCTGACTCATCTTTAGTCTGCTGAGCCGGAGAATCAGCCTGTGTTCTTGCAGGAATATCAGACACGATTTTTCCGTTTTCGATAGTTACGATTCTGTGATCGAACTGATGAACAAGCTCAAGGTCATGAGTAACAACTACAACCGTTGCACCAAGGGCATTGATTTTATCGAAAAGACTCATGATTTCGCCTGAAAGCACGGGGTCAAGGTTACCTGTAGGCTCGTCTGCAATAATAACCTCGGGGTTGTTTACAAGTGCTCTTGCAATTGCAACACGCTGCCTTTCACCCTGTGAAAGCTGATTGGGGAAGTTTTTTGCCTTACTTGAAAGGTCAACAAGCTTAAGAACATAGCGCACGCGCTTTGTGATTTTTCTTTCGCCCATACCGATAACACGAAGCGCAAAAGCAACATTATCGTAAACGGTCATTTTCGGAATGAGTCTGAAATCCTGAAAAACAATGCCAAGCATACGGCGAAGATAGGGAAGCTCTCTCCTTTTAATCTTTTTAAGGCTGTATGGACCCACTATCACCTCACCGGCATCAACCTTTTCCTGACCCATAATAACGTTAAGGAATGAGCTTTTACCGGCTCCCGATGCACCAACAATGAAAACGAATTCACCGTCTTCAATTTTAACGTTGACCTTATCCAGGGCAACGGCACCGTTAGTCTTATACTTCATGGATACATTTTTAAATTCAATCATAAAATACTTCTCTTTCTTCGGCAACGCCGAAAATATGTGTTTGCGTAAGTGCTTTACCTCTTTATAGAGTTAAAACACCCGTTTAAACCTGATTTTGCCGACATAAATGCCGGCAGAATCGAAAATTTTAGTATTTAATAGGTTTTGCGTCAAGATATTTTTTGACCATGAGTGCCACTTTAAATACAATGGCGTCATCAAATTCTCTCAGGTCAAGACCTGTGAGTTTCTTGATTTTTTCAAGTCTGTAAACAAGGGTATTTCTGTGCACAAAAAGCTTTCTTGAGGTTTCAGAAACATTGAGGTTGTTTTCAAAGAATTTCTGAATTGTGAAAAGAGTTTCGTGATCAAGACCTGAAATTGAGCCCTTCTTGAAAATCTCCTTAAGGAACATTTCACAAAGAGTTGTGGGAAGCTGATAAATAAGTCTTGCAATACCGAGGTTTTCATAGGTAACGATTGTTTTTTCAGTGTCGAATACCTTGCCGACCTCAAGAGCAATCTGAGATTCCTTGAAGGAACGGGGCAGCTCCTTAATACCTATAACGATTGTTCCGATACCGATAATGGAGTTGATATAATATTCTGTATGGAGTGAATCAACAATACTTCTTGCAAGCTTTTCAAGGTCTTTGATTTCATTACCCTGACGGACTTCCTTTACAAGTGCAATGTCTGTTTCATTGATATTGATAACAAAATCCTTGTTTTTATCGGGGAAGAGAGCCTGAATTGTTTCGCTTACGGAAACCTCAGATCTTTCAGCTGTTCTTATAAGAAGAACACAGCGTGAAACCTCATTGTTGAAGCCGAGCTCCCTTGTTTTAAGATAGATATCACCCTGAAGAATATTATCAAGGATAACATTTTTAATAAAGTTGCTTCTGTCAAACTTCACATCATAATACTGCTTGATTCCGCCAAGGGAAATTGAGATAAGCTTAGCATAATTTGCGGCACTTTCGTCGTTTCCGTCAACAAAAATTGCGCTGTCGGGATGATTCTGTCCACCGATTCCAAGAAATGTTTTTGTACCAATCACTCTTACATCTGAAGAAACAAGAATCTCTTTCATATCAACAAAGCCTGTTTCGCCTATACGGCCAAGATCACTGCAGCATACAATTGTGCCTGTTGAGTCAACAACACCGATTGTACGGTCAATTGCATCTTTCATCTGATGGATGATACCCTGAAATAATCTGTTAGACATATTAACTGTCCCCCAACTTTAAATTTTGCACGAATTGGATATTTTGACTATCGTCACTTTTACCATTATACAAAACTTATCGGCATTTTGCAATATAAACAAGCAATTTTTTTATATATTTTTTCATTTTTTTTAAATTACAATGATTAATTTTGACATTTACGGCATTTAAGTGCTCAAATTTAAGGCTTTTTTAGTCATTTTAACATTGTTAAAAATTACCATTAAAATCATTCTGAAGCTCCGTTTTAAATAATAAAAACCTTTTTATCTTCAGGCTGTGTACAGTTTGACTAATGCTTCACCATGATAACACAGTATTATTAAATTAACCTTAACAGATAATCACTGATTTGAAAAACTTATTCGTTTTTTTTGAAAAACAGTGTTTATTTTGTAAACCGATTATGTTATAATGATCGACGGAGGTTGAAAATATGGAAAATTACTCAAAAACCACACTGGTACAAAAAGCTAAAAATGTTATAACAACAGCAAAAGAATACTGGACCACTCCACCGAAGGGCAAGTATGTTCCTTATAAGGAGGTTGCTTGCATCAGCGGTGCAGGCTTCGGTGTTCATTGGCTTACCTATCTTTCATCGATAATCGTGCTTGATGCATCAAGCTTTCTTGTCGGTGCCACCATCGGTCTTAGCCCCAAGGATTTATATGTGATGCTCCTTGTGTCAAATATTCTCGGCATACCCATCGGTTTTTTCCGCGCGTGGTATTATGACAATCACACTTACAAGGGTGAAAAATTCCTGCCTTTTATCAGAAGAACTGCCATTCCCATATACCTTATTTCGGTTATATTTGTGTGGCTGCCCTATGACAGTTGGGATTATGTAACAAAAGCAGTTGTTGTTGAAATATTTTTCTTTATTCTCAGCATTTTGTCCGGCTTTTATAATGAAAGCTATACATACTTCCAGCAGGTTTTCAGCCCTGATGCCCAGGAAAGAGCAAACGTACTGAGTATTTCACAGGTAATCTACTCACTTGCACCAACACTCACAGGTCTTTTCGGTCCGTTTCTTATCAGTCTTTCAGGTGGTGTCAACAACATATGGACTTACAGAATTGTATACCCGATTATTTCATTTGTAGGTCTTATTCTTAACCTGATTTTCTTCCGCAAGGTCAAGGAAAGACTGATTCTTCCCAAGAAAAAGCCTGAGCCGGTAAGATTTTTCGATGCACTCAGAGAGGTTGCAAAAAATAAGTATTACTGGATTATTTCATCAGCCTCATGGGTTGTTTTCCTCGAATCGGGATACGGTATTATCCTCGGATGGTCCTTCGTTTACAAAAATAACGGTGAGTATTATTCAACGTCAGGTATTGCAACCACCATTATCGGCAATGCTGCTTTATGGGCAATGCTGCTTACACCTCTTGCCATTAAATATTTAGGCAAAAGAAATCTTTTGATTCTTACAAATGCAGTCAACGTAGTTTTCCTTATCGCACTTTATTTTTCCTTTGAAAATCTTATTCTCATCTGCGTGCTGTGGTATATAAACAACTTCTTCAGCACCTTCTGGAACATCGCACAGTTCAACATCATCTCGGATATGAAGGACTATCACCAATGGAAGACAGGAGTCAGAATTGACGGTATGTTCGGCCCTCTCGGTCTTATAGGAACTATCATCGGATTCTTTACAGGTGCTTTCTATCCCACAGTTTATGAAAAGATGGGACTTATAGATGACTACAGTGTTCTTTATGACGATGCAATGAGAAATAACCTTTTCAGAGTACTCATCGTCTGTTCAATCTTTGGTGCTATATTTAATCTTATACCCTTCATTTTCTATGACCTTACAGAAAACAAGCACAAGGCTTATGTAGGTGTTCTGAAGATACGTGCCATGTTTGAAAACCATGCTCTCGGACTTCTTGAAGACGATGAGCTCACAGATGTAATGGAAATTATCTGTGAGGCAAAGGAGCTTTACGGCAAGGAAAAAATTGCAGTTGACAAAGCTCTTCTGAAAAAAGCAAGGCAGCTGCCAAAATCTAATGAAGAAGAAAAAGAGCTCCGCCGCATTGAAATCAAAAAAGCGAAAGAGGCAATCAGGCAGGCAAAAGAAACAAACCTTGCAATTGAAAGAGCTCCCATTATCATTGAAGACCTTAACAAATTCTCAGGTCAGACAGGCAACGAAATGCTCAGACAAGCACATGCAGACTTTGCCAACGGTCCCATGTATTATTATTCTGATGCTGCACTTCTTCTTAAAGAAGCCAAGAAGCTTCCAAAGGCAACTAAGGAAGAAAAGGACATCCGTTCCGATAAAATCAAAAATGCCCGCATTAAAAAGGAAGCTGCCGCTCTTATTTCAAAATACGGCAAAGAAAATATTCATGCTCCCAATGAGTCCGTGAAAGAGGAAATTATCAATCGTGAAACCTCAGGCTTTATGCAGACCCTTCAGCAAAGAAAGGAGCTTAAAAAGTTCCTCAAGGCTGAATCTGTTTATAACAGAGTAAATAAGCCGTACTCACAAGCTCAAAACCTTATTAACCAGGCTCAGTATTATACCCACTATGAAGAGCTTGAGGAAAGATATAAGGCTATAACAGCAGCACAAAATGTATAAACACTGAAAGCCGACACAGCTGTGTCGTCTTTTTCTGTACTCACTTCCTTTCTGAACTTCACATATAATGAAAAGAAAGGAGGTGAAACAATCGTGTCAGCATTTAACTATAACGGTAAAAATAACTGCTCTGTTGTTGCTTTTGTTGCAAGTATTATTGTTGGTGTTATTGCCGCATTTTTGAGAATTACGGCAGTTATCACTTTAAGCGATGCTTTTTTATGGGTGCTTTTCGGAATTGCTGTGTTTTATCTTGCCGTGCTTCTGGTCATATCCGGTCTGAGAAATTGCTCGGTATGTCCCGATATTACACTTTTACTGACGGGAATACTCGGTACCGTACTTCTTTCTGTAATACTGCTCGGAATTGAATTTGCAGCCACAAGCATAGCAGGTGCTGTTGCTGTAGGACTTCTTTTGTTCTTCTTTTCTCTTACAGTTTCTTCCGCCGCCTGTGTTATAAGGTGTTTTTCAGGCTGTGACAATCATTAAATAAAGCCGATATACGGGGCTGCTCTCTTTATGGGAGCAGCCCCAGTTTTTAATATCATTATTGACTTTTGATATCATGTATGGTAAGATTTTTTAAACATTTTCAGGAGGGAATTTTATGAACAAAAGTTCTAAAAAAGTTATTAAAGAAATTCAAAGAAGAGAACAGACCAAGCAGGAGGCTCTTGAAAAAGGATGGCGCTCAAGGCTTACTCTGCTTTTCAAGGTATGGCTCGGTGCAGACTACGCTATGCATCTTGAATGGTTGGGATATTACGACAAAGCTGACGAAGTGCGTGCAAAATACAAAATGGGTCTGAAGGAATACACAGAGCTTACAACTGATGCTGCACTTGCCGGAATCGACCTTATTACCGGAAGAGGTGCAGGTACAGCCATAAATTCATCCCCGATTTCAAGACTTATCAGCAGTATGATTTATACTGTAACGGAATTCATAAAGGTTCTTTTCGGTGCTTACAAGCAAGATGCTTTCGGTCTTCCCGTTTGTTGGACAGACCCTCAGAAAGCCGCTTCAAAAAAACCGTCTGCAAGCAAATTGAAAAGTGAGCCCATCGTTGTTAATACTCTCAGCGATGATATACCCAAAGATTAAACTTTTTTAACAATCCGGCACAGTGGCAAAATCTGTCACTGTGCTTTTTATATTGTTGCATACAGCTGCAGTTTTGTGATATAATAAATTAAATATTCTTTTTTACATGAGGTGAAACAAATGAACATAAAGGAAATATGTGAGGGTGTGAAGCTGTGCACCCACAAGACAGCTCAGTTCAAAACATCCGTTGTAACGCTCAATATTATCACTCGACTTGATGACAAGGCAAGCGAAAAAGCCCTTCTTACCTATCTTCTTGCAAGAACAAACAAGGATTATCCGTCGGTTATTACAATGAACCGTAAGCTCGCCTCACTTTACGGCGCTTCTCTTGTACCATCCGTGCTTAAGGTGGGAGAAGCTCAGGTGTTGTCACTCACTCTTGCTTCAATTGACGAAAGGTTTTCTCTTAAAGGTGAAAAGCTTCTTTCTCAAGGAGTCGACCTTCTTCTTTCATGCCTTTTTGAGCCTGACATAACCCCTGACGGTTTTAAAGAAGATAACATTGAACGTGAAAAACGTCTTCTTATTGAAAAAATTGACAGCGAAAAGGACGACAAGCGTGTTTACGCCTTCGGCAGAATGATCGAAGAAATGTGCCGCAATGAAATTTACGGTATTGAGCGTATGGGCAAGAAGGAAAGAATCTCAGCTCTTACAGGAAAAGATATTTTTGAAGCCTGGAAGGATGTTCTTTTCACCTGTCCTGTTCAGATTAATGTAACAGGAAACTTTGATGAAAACGAAATTGAAAGCAAAATCAAATCACGTTTTGATGCACTGCAAAGAAAAAAAGAAGACTTAAGGGAAATTCGCACAGAATTTCTCACCGAAAGCTATAACAGCAGCCTTGTGACCGAAAAGCAGAAGGTAAAACAGGGCAAGCTTGTTATCGGCATGAGAGCAGGTATGACATATGAAGCAGATAATTTTGCCGCAATTAAGGTTATGACTGCTATTTTCGGCAGCGGTACCTTCTCAAAGCTGTTTATGAATGTGCGTGAAAAAATGAGCCTTTGCTATTACTGCTCTGCAAGACTTATCAACAACAAGGGTCTTATTGTTGTTGAAAGCGGTGTTGAAACGGAAAACGCAATGAAAGCCCTTGACGCCATAAGACACGAGCTTGACGATGTTAAAAGAGGTAATTTCACTGATGAAACAGTTGAAAATGCAATACTCAGCCTTACAGATATGTATAAATCTGTTATGGACTCAGTGGGCTCTGTGGATTCATGGTTCACCATGAACTGCCTTGCAGGTGAATTCAGAACACCTGAACAGTACACTCAGCTTATTAAAAATGTAAGCCGCGAGGAAATTATTATAGCTGCAAACATGGTAACGGAAGATACCGTATTCATCCTTGAAAGCGAAAAGGAGGCAGAGTAAATGGAAAAGCTTATCAGAAATGAGCTTCTTAATGAAAGCTACTATGAAATCGACCACTCATCGGGACTTAAAATTTTCGTTATGGAAAAGCCTGACTATTCGGGTGCCTTTGCAATGTTCGGCACAAAATACGGCTCCGTTGACACCTGCTTCAGAATCAAGGGTGAAGAAAGCTATGTTTCCGTACCGGAAGGTATTGCCCACTTTCTTGAACACAAGCTTTTTGAAAGCGAAGAGCTTGACGCTTTTGAAAGGTTTGCAAAAACCGGAGCCTCGGCAAATGCATTCACGTCCTTTGACCGTACCTGTTACCTTTTCCGTTGTGCAGATAACTTTGAAAAGAACCTTGAAATTCTTCTTGATTTTGTTAAAGCACCCTATTTCACCGAAGAAACAGTACAAAAGGAGCAGGGAATAATCGGACAGGAAATCAGAATGTATCAGGATGACCCTGACTGGCAGGTTCTGTTTAATCTTCTCAGAGGTCTTTACCACAACAACCCCGTGAGAATTGACATTGCAGGCACAATTGAATCCATTGCACAAATTAATGCTGAGCTTCTTTATTCCTGCTATAACACCTTCTATAACCTTTCAAACATGACCCTTGCCGTTGCGGGCAATGTAAAAAAAGACCTTGTTCTTGCAATTGCAGACCGTGTTCTGAAGCCTGAGGCGCCTGTCCGCTTTGAGCAGATTATTCCTGATGAGCCACAGGAGGTTAAAGAAAAATATATTGAGGAAAGCCTTGGCGTTGACATGCCTAAGTTTGCCCTCGGTTTTAAAGAAATTTGTCAGTCGCCTGTGCGCACCGCGAAGGAAACCGTGCTTTGCAACCTGGCTCTTGATATTATCGCAGGCAAGGTTTCACCCCTTTACAGTGAAATGCTTTCTGAAGGCATCATCAACAGCAGCTTCGGTAAGGAATATTTTATCGGCAGAGGCTTCAGTGCAAAAATGTTCGTGGGTGAAAGCAACGACCCCCATAAAGTGCAGAAAAAAATTATCGCCGAAATAGAAAGACTTCAGAAGGAAGGTATTTCCGAAGAAGACTTTGAGGTTTCACTGAAAAGGCTTTATGGTGCAGAGGTTAACTCCTTCAATGATGTTGACGACCTTGCAAACAGCCTTGTGGACTGTTACTTTAACGGCTACGGTATTTTTGATACACTTGAGCTTTATAAGACAATCACAAAAGAAGACATTGAAAAGACAATCTGCAGTTTTGACACAAATAATTGCTGCTTGTCCGTTATAAAATAAGAGGTAATAATTATGGGAAAACAATTGGTGCTTGCGGAAAAGCCTTCCGTAGCAAGAGATATAGCAAGGGTACTCGGCTGTAAGGGCAAGGGTGACGGTTGCATTATCGGTGACAAGTATATTATCACCTGGGCACTCGGACACCTTGTAACTCTGGCTGACCCCGACGCTTATGACGACAAATACAAAAGATGGGAGCTTGAGGATTTACCAATGCTCCCCGAAAAAATGAAGCTGGTTATCATAAAGCAGACCTCAAAGCAGTACAGAGCCGTGTCAGCTTTGATGAAGCGTCCCGATGTGGACTCCCTTGTAATTGCAACAGACGCAGGCCGTGAAGGTGAGCTTGTTGCCCGATGGATTATGATGAAGGCTCATTGGAAAAAGCCCACCTACCGTTTATGGATTTCATCACAGACGGACAGAGCCATCAAGGAAGGCTTTGCAAAACTTAAGCCCGCCAAGGAATACGATAACCTTTATCATTCTGCTCAGGCACGAGCCGAGGCTGACTGGCTTGTGGGCCTTAACACCACAAGAGCCCTCACCTGCAAATACAACGCTCAGCTTTCAGCCGGCAGAGTTCAGACGCCTACCCTTGCTCTCATTGTGGCAAGAGAAGAAGAAATCATGAAATTTCAGCCTAAGGATTATTTCACCCTTCAGGCTGCCTTTCAGGGCTTTAAGGGTACCTTCAGAGACAGCAAAAACAACACAAGATTCTCAAGCCGTGAATTCACAGAAAAAATTGAAAATGCTGTCAAGGGCAAAACAGGTACTGCGGTTAAGGTTGAAAAAAGTGCAAAAAAACAGGCTCCCCCTGCTGCCTATGACCTGACGGAGCTGCAGAGAGATGCCAACAAAAAATACGGCTACAGTGCAAAACAGACTCTTTCATATATGCAGAGTCTTTATGAATATCACAAGGTTCTCACCTATCCCAGAACAGATTCACGCTACATAACCGATGACATTGTGGCAACTATCCCCGAGCGTCTTCGCGCAATGGCGGTAGGGCCTTATGCAAAATGGGCAATGGGACTGGCAAGAGGTAAAATTGAAACAAAATACATTGTAAACAACGCAAAGGTAAGCGATCACCATGCGATTATACCCACAGAGCAGTCCCCTAACCTTCAGAAGCTTTCTTATGAAGAAAGAAACATCTATGACCTTGTTGTAAGACGCTTTCTTGCCGTTCTTTCTTCACCTTATGAATATGATGAAGTGAAGGTACAGATTGATGTTGAGGGCAACAGCTTTTATGCAAAGGGTAAAACTGCAAAAGCTCAGGGCTGGAAGGAATATTACGGTGCTTCAATAGATGACGAGGAAGAGGAAGACCTTGAAGACCGTTCACAGAGTCTGCCTGTTATTAAAGAAGGGGCAAAATTCCCTGTGCTTTCAACAAAAATTACTCAAGGCAAAACAAGACCTCCTGCAAGATATACTGAAGCAACTTTACTTTCAGCAATGGAAAATCCGTCAAAGCAGATTACGGATAAGAGCCTCAAGGCAGTAATAAGTCAGACAAGCGGACTGGGTACGCCTGCCACAAGAGCAGACATTATCGAAAAGCTTTTTGATAATTTTTCAATTGAGCGTGTAGGCAAAGAAATTCATCCCACTGCAAAGGGCAAGCAGCTTATAAATATTGTACCCTCAGACCTGAAAAGCGCAGAGCTCACTGCAAAATGGGAACAGCAATTGCAGAACATCTCCAGGGGTACGGCGGATAAGAAGAAGTTCATTCAAGAAATGCGTGATTATTCAACCTCACTTGTTTCAATGGTTATCACAAGCAATGCACAATATAACCACGAGAATGCAACAAAGGATAAGTGCCCTGTTTGCGGCAAATATCTTTTAGAGGTAAACGGTAAAAAAGGCAAAATGCTTATTTGCCAGGACAGAGAATGCGGCTACCGTAAGGGGCTTACTCAGGTAACCAATGCACGCTGCCCCGACTGCCATAAAAAGCTTGAGCTCCGTGGCGAAGGTGACAAAAAGATGTTTGTATGTGTCTGCGGCTACAGAGAGAGGCTTTCCGATTTCAACAAGAGAAAGGAAAGTGCCGGTGCAAACAAATTTGATGTTATGAACTACATGAAAAAGCAGCAGAAGGAAGAGAAAAAGGAAAGCGGAAACAATCCCTTTGCTGATTTGCTGAAGGACTTTTAATTAAGCATGAATAATAGTAAAAAAATCAGCACCCGGGTGCTGATTTTTTTACCTTTTATTACCAAAAGTATATTTTTGCTCTTTTTTATTAATGACCGGTAAACAAAACGAGTTTATCCTTTTCTTCCAGCTTAACCTTGATTTGAGATAAATCTCCACCAAATATTTTAAGCTCACCACCGGGCTTGACATAGCCCAACGCTATTGTTGGATTAACAAATCCCATTTTGTTTTCATCTATTGAAGCATCATAAATTGCCCGCACTAAACAATCTGCAGTGGTTTCTTCAGGCATCTCATCAAAGTACCGTTTTGCTTTTTTAATGTATATTTCCTTACTGCTGTATTCTTCAGAAAATTCATCGTCATAAGAAAGAATATCGTTATAAAAATCAAACAATGCTTCAAACTCACTTATCTGCGTTATCATTTTGCTGATATAGCGGTTACTGATTACTACATTATTAACGCTGTAGCTGTTAACAATATCATGATGCTTTGGATCTATTATTTCCACAATGACATCTATACTCTCAACATCAAAAGCAGGATTTTCTTTCATTTTTTTAGTGATAATATCACGAACATACACAAGATTAGCCAATGCACTTGCATCTATATCTTCATTCAGAGCTGAATCGTCTGAAAGTATAAGCACACTTGTATCTTCTTCGTTCGATGAAACAAAGCGATCAATGGTTGAGCAAATTATATCCTTATCGTAAATATCCGCTTCCACAGTTTCAACTACAAAAGGATAGTCCTTATAGTAGTTCATTTTTTCCAAGCTTTTTTTATCATCAATAACTACTATTCTTACTATTTCTTCTGAATCGCGTTTCCACTCGTTACTGAAGGCTGCAAATCCCGCCATAATATACTTACATTTACTGTTGTGACCAAGGATAACTACATTTTTTCGTTCCATCCAATAATCCTTGTTAAGTGATACTGAGTAATCGGTATTTAAAACCGCAGATTTCTTATGTATATCCTTATCATTGTCTGCAACATAGAAAGCAAATGCTTCCTCTCCGTTTTTCATTACTGTAATCGGCAATGCATGGTTGTGGTTTTTAAAATAATTCTTTGCAAAGGAAATCTCATCTTCATAAGTGTGGTGCTCTGAATGGAATTCAGCGCCCCTGTTTGAAAACAACTCACTATAAGCCGAATTAAGCTCCGGCATAAGACAAAACTGAGAAAGAATCTGACCAAGAACTTCATTTACCTTAACAGGAATGATGTTACACTTGCCTTTGACCTGTTTTGCGTCGATTATTTTTTTCACCAGCTCAAGTGTCCATTCATCAGTAATTTCAACGATTATTTTCTGGTTGTCCGCCGACCGCTCATCAGCCGTTATATCCGAAACCTGCATCAGGGTTTTGATGGTTTGTGAATTTCCCTTACCACTCTCGTCTATTCTTTCCTTATGCTCAAATTTGCAAATGGTGTTATTGATATCATTACCCAGAATGATTACAGCACGTGCCTTACTTAGGGATATATCATTAAGCTGTTTTGATGAAAAAACATCGCCTTCACGCACCATAACAACTACATTTTTTTTGAATCTTTCCTTTAAAAATTTAATCCGGCGCACAATAAAGGGAAGATGACTGTATCTTTTTTGAATAGCTGAGTTTTCGCGGTTTATTGTATCTGATAATCTTTCATCAATTTCTTTTTCAATCTCGTCTTTTCTGGACTGCACCAACACAACAACTTTTTGTTTTTCATCACTGTACAGCATATCATTTACTATCTCTGACGCTCTGCTGTTCCAGTTCAGAATAACAAAATGGTTTTGCAGGCTTAATTTTCTCTTGTTCGCATTTGCATTTTCAATGAAATGAGAAATATAGTTTGTTACATAACCGATTACAGAACCGGTAAATGAAATCATTCCTATAAGCACTACAGCTAAACATACCAATGTTATTGCAATTCCGGATTTGCCAATATCCGCAATAACAAACTGTATGCACCCTGCATCAAGAATCATAGTGATTGTGCAAACAGCCGCTTCAATAAAGCCCATTTTTTCCGTACCCTCCAAAGAAAGGGCACTGATAATAACAGCAGACAAAAGGAAAAAGATGATGTTAAACAACAAAATTACTGCCAAAACCATTTTCCCGGGATTTTTAACTAACTGTACACTGAACCATTCCTTTATTTTGTTCATCATTTTTCTCCTCTCTTTTTACAATCCTGATACACCTTGCATATTTTTTCATTTAATTGGTTACAGAATCAATAAACCAATGTCGGTTGATTTCTGTTGCTTCAGTATATCATCCTTTGGAGGCAGTGTCAATATTAACATGATTCCACAACAGGCATTCTAAGCTTCCTTCTGATTTATTCAAAGACTTCTGATAAATTCGGAATGCGTAATTGCAGTGAAGCTTGCTGCAAATGCCCACAACTCTCCACCGAGTTTGCATGGCTAATAACTGTATATGAGGGCACGGGTTACCGTGCCCTTTCTTTGAAAAGGAAAATACCGCCCTTGTCAATTACTTAATACCATACCCTTATATTCAAAATTAAACATACTGCTATCAGTAAAAATTATGTCTAAACACTTGAAAAAAAAGTCATAATGTTATAAAATGGCTATTGGTGTAATTTTTTAAATAACATTATGTTACGAAAGGAACGAAACACAATGAACGTATTAAACAAAAAGTCAGTTGAAGACATTGACGTAAGAGGCAAAAAAGTTCTCATCCGTTGCGATTTCAACGTAAAAATGGAAAACGGCGTTATCACAAGCGATAAGAGAATCGTTGCTTCTCTTCCCACAATCAAGTATCTTCTTGATAACGGTGCAAAGGTTATCGCTTGCTCACATCTCGGCAGACCCAAGGGAGAATTCAAGCCCGAATTTTCACTCGCTCCCGTTGCAGTAAGACTCGGCGAGCTTCTCGGTATTGAAGTTAAAATGGCAAAGGACGTTGTAGGCGAAAGTGCTCAGGCTCTTGCTGCTGACCTTAAGGAAGGCGAAGTTCTTCTTCTTGAAAATGTTCGTTTCCATAAGGAAGAAACAAAGAACGATCCCGAATTCTCAAAGGCTCTTGCTTCACTTGCAGAAATCTATGTAAACGATGCTTTCGGCTCAGCTCACAGAGCTCATTCTTCAACAACAGGTGTTGCTGATTACCTTCCCGCAGTTGGAGGTTACCTTATCCGTAAGGAGCTCGAATACATCGGCGGCGCTCTTGAAAATCCGAAGAGACCCCTTGTTGCTATCCTCGGCGGTGCAAAGGTATCAGATAAAATCGGCGTTATCACAAACCTTATGGAAAAGGTTGACACTCTTATCGTAGGCGGCGGTATGGCTTACACCTTCTTTGCAGCTAAGGGCTACAGCGTTGGTACTTCAATCTGCGAAGAAGACAAGATTGAAATGGCTAAGGAAATGATGGCTGCTGCAGAAGCTAAGGGCGTTAACTTCCTTATCCCCGTTGATAACAGACTCGGTAAGGAATATGCTGAAGATACAGACGTTATGGTTGTTGATTCAGATTCTATCCCCGATGACTGGATGGGTCTTGACATCGGTCCCAAGACAGAAGAGCTTTTCGCAAATGCTATCAAGGGTGCAGGCACAGTTATCTGGAACGGTCCCATGGGCGTTTCCGAATGGAAGAACTTTGCATCAGGTACAATTGCAGTTGCAACAGCTATTGCTGAAAGCGGTTCAATTTCAATCGTTGGCGGTGGCGACTCAGCAGCAGCAGTTCAGAAGCTTGGCTTCGCAGACAAGATGAGCCACATCTCAACAGGCGGCGGTGCTTCACTTGAATTCCTTGAAGGCAAGGACCTTCCCGGCGTTGTTGCACTCAACGACAAATAAGAGTAATCAGTAGTCAGTAGCCAGTAGTCAGTAGCCAGTAGTCAGGACGGCTTCGCCGCTTGACTATTGCTGACAGGTTTCCCTTTTCAAGGGAGGCAAGAATTTGTGGCACCTTCGGTGCAATTATAATAAAGGAGTAATTAAAATGAACAAAGCTACACGTAAAGCAGTTATCGCAGGTAACTGGAAAATGAACATGACTCCCTCAAAGGCAAAGGCTCTTATCGAAGAAATGAAGCCCCTTATTGCAGGTGCTGACTGTGAAGTTGTTCTTTGCGTACCTTTCGTAGACATCCCCACAGCAGTTGAAGCTGCTAAGGGCTCAAACATCAAAATCGGTGCTGAAAACGTTCACTTCAAGGCTTCAGGCGCATACACAGGCGAAATTGCTGCTGATATGCTCACAGAGCTTGGCGTTGAATATGTTGTTATCGGCCACAGCGAAAGAAGACAGTACTTCGGTGAAACAGACCAGACTGTTAACCTTCGTACACTTGCTGCTCTCTCAGCAGGTCTCAAGCCCATCGTTTGCGTTGGTGAAACCCTTGAGCAGAGAGAACTCGGCTACACAGAAACTCTTCTTAAGTATCAGACAAAGATGGCTCTCACAAATGTTACAGCAGAGCAGCTTAAGGACGTTGTTATTGCTTATGAACCCGTATGGGCTATCGGTACAGGCGTAACTGCAACTGCTGACCAGGCTGATGAAGGCAACGGTTACTGCCGTGCTGCAATTGCAGAAGCTTACGGTGCTGATGTTGCAGAAACTGTTACAATTCAGTACGGTGGCTCAATGAACGCAGGCAACGCTGCTGAGCTTGTTGCTAAGGTTAACGTTGACGGCGGTCTTATCGGTGGCGCATCACTCAAGGCTGCAGACTTCTCAGTTATAGTTAAAGCTGCTTCAGAGCAGAAATAAATAAAAAGGGCTCTTAGAGCCCTTTTTAAATGCAAAATGCAGTAAGCAGTGAGTAGTCACAAAAATGCCATTCGGGCATTTAATGGCGAAGCCTATTCATGCATATGCAATTCATGACGAAGTCAATTCATGCCATCGGCAATTCATTCTGATTAATAAAGTATCGACTATTGACACCAAAATACTCCCTTTTAATGAAAGGACGGACATATAAATGAAAAAGCCTGTTTTATTATGTATCATGGACGGTTTCGGCAAGAATCCCTCCGATTACGGCAATGCAATTGTTGCCGCAGAAACTCCCAACCTCGATAAAATTATGAAAGAAAACCCCATGACCTTCATCGGCGCATCAGGTATGGATGTTGGTCTCCCCGACGGTCAGATGGGTAACAGTGAAGTTGGTCACACAAACATCGGTGCAGGCCGTGTTGTTTATCAGGAGCTTACAAGAATCACTAAGAGCATCAAAGACGGTGACTTTTTCGAAAACGAAGCTCTTAAGGGTGCTATGGAAAACTGCCTTAAAAACGGCTCCGCACTTCACCTTATGGGTCTTATGAGTGACGGCGGTGTTCACTCACACAACACACACCTCTGGGCTATTGTTGAAATGGCAAAAAAATACGGTGTTAAGGATGTTTTTGTTCACTGTTTCCTTGACGGACGTGACGTCCCTCCTGCTTCAGGCGCAGATTTTGTTGCAGAAACTGCTAACAAGCTTAAGGAAATCGGTGTTGGTAAGATTGCAACTGTTATGGGCAGATACTACGCCATGGACAGAGACAACCGTTGGGAAAGAGTCGGCAAGGCTTATGCTGCAATGGTATACGGTGAAGGCATCAAGGCTGAATGCCCCGTTGAAGCAATCAGAAAGTCCTATGAAACAATTGACGAGGACGGAAAGAATCTTACAGATGAATTTGTACTTCCCACTGTATGCGTGGAAAATGCAACAATCAGCGCTAACGACAGTGTTGTGTTCTTCAACTTCCGCCCTGACAGAGCAAGAGAAATCACAAGAACCTTTGTTGACGAAGCATTTGACGGTTTTGAAAGAAAGAACGGATTCTTCCCTCTTTACTATGTATGCATGACTCAGTATGACGCTACAATGCCCAACGTTCACGTTGCATTCAAGCCTCAGACTCTTGAAAACACCTTTGGTGAATATCTTGCAAAAATGGGTAAGACTCAGCTCAGAATTGCAGAAACAGAAAAGTATGCTCACGTAACCTTCTTCTTCAACGGCGGTGTTGAAAAGCAGTATGATGGTGAAGACAGAATTCTTGTTGCTTCTCCCAAGGTTGCAACCTATGACCTTCAGCCCGAAATGAGTGCTTATGAAGTAACTGACAAGGTTGTTGAAGCAATCAAGTCAGGCAAGTACGATGCAATCATTCTCAACTTTGCAAACTGTGACATGGTTGGTCACACAGGTGTTTTTGCCGCTGCAAAGGCAGCAGTTGAAGCTGTTGACCAGTCTGTTGGCAAGGTTTACGATGCCGTTATGGAAATGGACGGCGTTATGCTCATCACAGCCGACCACGGTAACGCTGACAAGATGTATGAAGAGGACGGCTCACCCTTTACTGCACACACAACCTTCCCCGTTCCCTTTGTTGTTTGCGGCTATGACTGCGAGCTTCGTGAAGGCGGCAAACTTTGCGATATCGCTCCCACAATGCTCAAGATTATGGATCTCAAACAGCCCGAAGAAATGGACGGAGAAAGCATTGTAAAATAAATTTCTTCAGGAATTTATTTTACGGTGAACTATGACACCTGGGTCATGGAAAATATTGCTGACACAATATGAAACATCATTCGTGATGTGAAATATTTGCTATCGCAAATGAGTTACGGCGACCAATGGTCGCCGTTTTTTATATTAAAAACTGCTCAGCACGGTGAATGCTGAGCAGTTTTAATTTATATCAGAATTATGCTTCCGGCTGTTGCTCTGTTTCTAATTTCTGGGAAAATATATTGAAAAGCTCCTTGAGCCAATTGAGAATTGCCCTTATAAACTGATATAATCTTGCGTAGGGTGTTGTGGGAGCATCCTGTTCCTTATCAGCTTCCCATGCCTCTGTGTGACAGTTTTCTTCCGTCATTTTGTAGGCGGTATCTGTCTCGTTATCATAAACGATAAACTGTCCCCACTCGAAATCGTCAACTGTAAGCTGTCTGTCTGCAGTTACAACATCATACATAATTTTCATTTCATAGCATGTCCAGTTAGAATGTGTGGCACCCTTATAGAACCATGTGTAATCAGGGAACATACAGGTTGAAGCATCAATCTGCTTATCGGGTGAGATGTATTTTTCAAAGCCACCTTCGATTCTTTCAGCAATATAGTCATCTGAAAGAGGCTCATAAACCGTTGAGGTTGTTGCACCGTAGGAAGCTCTGTACACAGAAGCAATCTGGTCTGAAATCTTATCGGAGGATTCACAAACAGGAATCATCTGACTTCCGTATTTCGCCATAATACCGAGATTTACACCGTTATCCTTGATTAACTGCATAATTTCAGGGATATTCTGACGGACTACCTCATCGTAATTTTCAAGCTTTTCAATAAGACCGGCATATTCTTCTCTTTTTTCGCTGCCTTCTTCGCCGAATACATATTCAATTGCAGTGTCAAAATCCTCAGCAGTAACCGCTGCCCAATAGTTAGGCCATGTGAAGAAGGTTGAAAGTGCAAGAGCTGAAGTCACACCTTCAATAACCTTATAGTATATATATTCCTTTGTAACACCCTTAACAGCGTCAAGCGCACCACTTGCAGTGAGAAGGTCGAGTGTTGCCATAACAAAGCTGCCGACATCAAACAGATTGTAGTTTGCACAGTCTACAAGAACTCTTTCAATTGCATTACCGTCAAGCTTGAATTTGCCGCTGATGGTTTCGCTGAGAATTTCTGACCCGTAAGCAACACCACCGTCAAAGCAGACACCGTGGATGTCATCTGTACCGTATTTTGCAATATATGCTGTTACAACATTTGTACCAAGGCAGGTTGATACAATTGAAACCTTATCGGAGCCTGTTGTGGTTTTAATTGTTTTAACATAGTCATTGAAATCGTCTGCAATTGCAAGGGGGTCAAGACGCCAGTCGTAGTTGAACCAGTAATCGTGCAGTTCATAGTAGCCTCTGCCGATTTTTCTGTCTTCAGTCTTTCGCTGGTTCATATAGTTTATGCGTGACTCCGATAAGCCTGTACCATTGATAGGCTCGCCGTTGTTATCAAGCAGTGCATCACCAAAAAGCTCACCGATTTCAGTCTGAAGGTTTTCATAATAAGCATCCCATTCATCAAAGACGATACCGTCAATCAGAAAAGGCATGAGCACATTGGCAATGGATGCGTAAAGTCCGCTGCTGTCTTCTTCCTCTTCCTCATTTTTTTCAAGAAGACCTCTGAAATGCATAATTCTCTCGCCTTCCTTATTATAAAGAGGCTCACCGTCACCTGAGATACGGATAATGGGAATCTGGCTTTTTGTTGCATTTACATCTGTCCATGCAAAAGCGGGTACAGTGCATGAAAAAGCAAGAATCAAAGCAAGAGCAATTGATAAAATTTTCTTCATTACAATCAATCCTTCTTAATAGTTTTTAATATTTTATACAACAAGAATAGCACAGTATCGCAATATATTTATGAACAAATTATTAATTTTACATATTTTTTGTTACGCCATTACAGCTCCGTGGCATCTGTGATTTTTAATTAAAATGTAGAAAAATAATCCTGTTTTTTTCAAAACACAGGCAAATTTGACCTTGTTATAAACAAAAAATTAATAATTATATGTTATAGTCACTGTAAATTGAAGAAAAATGTGCAGAAAGTAGGTTATATTATGGATTTACTCAAAAACAAAAAGCTCCTCATAGCCATGAGTATTGTTCTTGTTATTGCAATTCTGTTCACATCGGGAATCGGTATTATCCTTAGTGTCACTGCAGGCGAAAAAATCGACTGCGATAGCGTGGCGGCAGATTATAATGCTAACAAGGTTACATACGCGGCACTCACAACGGGTATCACTGAGGAAGAGCTTTCGGCAGAGCTTGATGACCTTGATGCAAAGCTTGCAGGAGTTCTTGCTTCGGTTAACATTGACACCTTACTTTATACTGATGCTGTTGCAACTCTTGTTACAAGGTTCACAGCCGAGCTGACACAAAAAAGCCTTGACAGTATAAATTTCAAAGAGCTGAAAAAGAAATTCCCCACCGCTTATGATTACATTGAATCCCAAAAATCAGCAGGTACGACATGGAACGGTATCGGCACTATTCCCTTCGGAATTACGGCAGGAGATAAAGAAACGTTCATAGAAGCCTGTGGCGCAGGCGCTGCACCCATGGGCGACAGCCTTTTGCAGGTTGTACTCGATGCTCCCTCATCATATTACGATGCGCTTGTTCCCGCACTTGAATCAACCCACACAGATAAAATGCCTTCTCTTTTCGGCTTTGTTCTCAAAACAGGTCTGAGCCGCTCAAAAAGAATTGAGTTCATGGCAGAAAGAATTCTTGCAATTATTGACCCGATAAAGGAAGCTCCTCTCAAGTATCTTTGCGGTATTCTGCCCGATTTCATCATAAGCTATAACAAGGCTTGTGATTTCATTAACAGCAACGAAAAAATTGCAGAAAATGCAAAGCTGACCATGCCCACAATAGATTCCATTATTCAGCAGCTTATTTCTGCACTTGGTATGACAGCACCGGCAATTGACTATGACTACCTTTCAAAAATGGGTACAGCATCCGTTGTTGACAGTGCCTGCACAGGCGGAAGACGTGTTCAGATTGACGGTGACAGAGAGGTTATTTTTGCTTATCTTGCCGATTTCATAACAAATCTTTTCACCTACGGCAACAACTATTCTGTTGTTGAAAAAATACTCACAAAGGATCTGAAATCTGAAGCTGTTCAGACAAGTGCTTTTGCTTCAGTGCTTACAAGCCCTCAGGCTAACAGCATGATTGCCTCACTGATGGATATTCTCGCCAAGCTTGAAGTCAGAGAAGCTTATGACGCTAACGCTCAGGCTGAAGCCTATAACGCTGAAGAAAAGGATTACAGCCATATATTCAAGTGGCCCGCAACAGAGGAAAACGTTACCTCCGTCCTTGATTCAATAGAGGCAACTGTTGTTGAGGCTCTCGCAAGTGCAAACATTGAAGAAATTATTTTCACAGACGGGGTTGCAACCACCGTTGCAAAGCTTACGGCAAAGCTTTGCGGGAAAGAGCTTACTGACCTTTCCTTCGCAGCGCTCAAAAAGAGCTTCCCCGATGCATATAATTACATATCATCCCTTCAGGTTGAAAACAAAACCTGGGCAGATGTTGAAACAATTCCCTTCGGAATCAATAAGGGTGACAAAGATATGTTCATCAAAGCCTGCGGTGCAGGTTCAGAGCATTTTGGTGATGCCCTTGCCCTTTGTCTGCTTGTTGACCCTCACTCTTATGATGAAGCTCTTGTACCCTTACTTGAGGCCCTTCATACAGGTCCCATGCCTACACTTGAGCAGTTTGTTTCAGGGCAGGGACTTGACGGTGCAAAAAGAATGGAGGATATAACAACCAAAGTTCTCACTATACTTGAGCCGATTAAAACTGCACCGCTTACTTATCTTTGCGATATTCTCCCCGACCTTATTTCGGGTTACAACAAGGCAGCTGCTGCAATGGGAAGCAATGAAATAAGCCCCCTTCACCTGACTGACATCAACGGACTTCTTAATGATATCGTTGCAGGTCTGGGTCTCAATCTTCCCCAATACGATTTCAGTGTGTTCACAAAAATGGCAACAGCCTCAGCCGTTGAAAGCGGCATGTACGGTGGCTCAAGAGTTGAGCTCAAGGGCGACAGAGAGGTTGTTTTCATGGGACTTGCCACTTACCTTGTTCAGGTTGTAAGGCAAGAAGGCAACATGCAGATTATCACTACTCTGCTTTCCGATGTTCTTGGAATTGACGGTGATATTCTTACAACTATCACAGGTCTTTTGGGATAAAGAACAAATCCATCGGTTTTCACCGATGGATTGTTTTTTAAGCCTAAGCTTTTAATTATATTTTGTATACAACAAGCAGAGTACCGTCTTCCACTGCGATTCTGCTCTCTTTTCCGATGAATTCATTGCTCACGCCAATAGGATTGTTGCTTGTAAGAGTAAAATTTTCCACAGAATACTTCATATTCTCTATATTTACTCCCCTGCTTTCGTCGCAAAGAGAAAAGACTGAAACATAACCCTTATTTTCCTTTGAAAAAACTGCTTCACTGTTTGAAAATGCAGTTAAAACAGTGTTATTGTGTATAACCGTTCCTCTTGCACCCTGTGAGCAGATAAAAGATAAAAGCTGTATGTTTGCAACGGTATGGTCAAACCTTTCACCACCGAGGGCACCGAAGAGAACAAAGCTTTTGTATCCTCTTGCAAGGCCTTCCTTTACTGCAAGGGTCATATCAGTGTCATCCTTTTCGCAGGGGGCAACTATTTTGTTTTTCGTTTCTGGGATACTTCCGAAAGAGTCAAAGTCACCCACAACAAGGTCGGCTTTTCTTCCCAGAAGGCATTGGTGTTTATACCCACCGTCGGCACAGATTATATAATCTTCTTTTTCAGCCCTGATATCTGTTGGAAACACATCCCCTGCCCCGATAATATAACAAATTCCGTTCATAAAATGCACCTCTGTTTCCTTTGAATTATACCACACAGGTTAATTTAATTCAATATTATAAAAAGGTCTTTACAAAATTGTGATTATAATCTAAAATAGTGACAGAAAAACTAAAGGAGCATAAAATGAATATTCAGATTTACGGCACCTCAAAGTGCTTTGACACAAAAAAGGCTCAACGGTATTTTAAAGAAAGAAATATCAGGTTCCAGTTTGTTGATTTGCAGAAATTCGGCATGAGCAAGGGCGAATATAAATCAATAAAAACTGCCCTCAGATGTTCCCTTGATGACCTGGTGAACGAGAAAAGCAAAAAATATGATTCATCATTTATAAAATATCTTGCCTCAGAAGAAGCAAAAGAAGAAAAGCTTCTGGAAAATCAGGAGCTTTTCAAAACACCTATTGTCCGCAACGGTAAAAAGGCAACTGTTGGCTACTGTCCTGATGAATGGAAAAAATGGGAGGAGGAAAAATAATGACTCAGGAAAAAATTGACAGAATAAATTTTCTTGCAAGAAAATCAAAGACCCCCGAAGGACTCACCGAAGAAGAAAAAGCAGAACAGCAGATTCTGAGAAGAGAATACATTGACTCCTTTAAAAGAAGTCTCGTCGGTCAGCTTGAAAACACCTATATTGTTGACGAAAAAGGCAACAAAACCAAGGTGACAAGAAAAGGTAAAAAATAAGCTTCAAACAGTACCACTTATCTGAGCGGTACTGTTTCTGTTCTTATATTGGTGGTGTTGCCGAAAAAAGGTTTACTTTCGGGCTTTTGTGTTTTTTCTACAGGGTGCAGATGAACATTAAAAATCATAAACATGCTTGCAATATCCGTAGAATAATAAACAAAGTAATAATTACCCTTTTCCAGTGTAAGCTCACCTTCACTTTTGTATGTTGAAAGTGAATCAAGCCTCATATCCTTTATAATGTTTTCCGTTTCTTCCTCGCTATAATAGGCATATGCTCTGATTGCCCTGTTAACGGCACTGATAAAAAGATTTTTCCTTTCTTCCGTAAAAGGGCAGGCATTACCCTGCTCATCAGTTTTTGCCGCTGTTATGCGTATTTTTTCAATATAGCCGCTATCCCCTTCTTCCAATGCCAGAATGACACTTTCCCCGTTTTCGTCAATTGGAAGATAATATGTACTGTTCTGAAGAAGATAGGATGAAAGACTGATTCTTTCTTCAGGCTCCATAACGGAGTTCATGTTATCCGTAAACCGTACAATTTGCATAAATTCATCCTTACTGCAGCCTGTAAGCATCGCTGTAACAAGACTTATGCAAATGATAATTACTGCCGTTTTCTTCATTTTGCCACCGCTTTTCAAAATATCTTTTTATGATATATATTCGCTCTATAAAAAAACTATCCGAAAAAAATCGGATAGTTTTTAAGTTCTTATTATTTTCTTCAAAAAAGGAACCTTAGAAACAGCAAGGCATATCAGATAAGAAAGCACAGCCGCCATCAGCCACAGTGTTATCACATATAAAACAGGCGAGGAAGGCATAAAGCTTTTTTCGCAGAATAATTCAACTATTATGGGGTGAATAATGTAAATTCCGAAGGACAAACGGGAAATATCTGTTACAGGTTTTGCGATACTTTCTTTATTTTTATATTTTTGTAAAAAGAACAGGAATACGGCAAATGAAAAACATACATTATTTAAATAAAGACTATTGTATAAGTCTGTGTAAGCTTTGTTTTCAGACATTGAGATAAACGCAGTTGCAACTATTGTAAACACAAGGGATGCTGCACCTAAAATATATATTGCATACCTTGCTTTTGCAGACAGACGGAAGCTTCTGACATACCAACCGTAAAGAAAGAACAGGTGAAAGCCAAAAAATGTTCTCAAGCCTGAATTTTCGTAAATATGCATAAGCTCAAAGCCGCTGTGTTCTTTCAAAAGCAAGTCGGCAATGGGAATAAGAGACTGAACAACCGTAAGCACCGCTATCATTACTGCCACAATGCTTTTGTTTGCCTTTATAACAAACCTTCTGTATAAAGGAAGAACAAGATAAAACCCAATAAGCATGTGCAGATACCACATGTGATAGTGGCCTTTAAATATGCTTGTGAACACCTTGGATATATCGGGAGCGTTTCCGTTTTTCAAGGGTACAAGAACCGAAAACAGTACGGCATATAAGACCGACCAGAAAAGAAAAAGAAGCACAGTTTTCAATATATATTCTGAAAGCAGTTTTTTGCAGCTGAGCTTCTTTTCTTCATTCAGAAGAAGTGCACCTGTCACCATTGCAAACACCGGCACGGCAAACCTTGAAAGCGAATTGAAAATATTACCCACAAAAAAGGCTTCCGCGTCAAAGCTGTTGAAAAGACGTGAGCTTACATGGATCATAATAACTGCAGACAAAGCTACCACTCGAAGAACATCAAATGCATGGTTTCTTTTAATTGCCGAACCGTCCATACTCTCACCTCCGTTTATATGCTACAATGTTATCATATTAAACTAATTTATGTCAACCGTTGCAAACAGCGCCTGAGTATGTTAGAATTAATAACAATGAGGTGATATTATTGAATCATTTTCAAATCAGAAAATCGCAGACAGAAGACCTTGAGAGGATTCTTGAAATATATGCCGGTGCAAGAAAGTTTATGGCAGAGCACGGAAATCCGAATCAGTGGAAAAACAGCAAGCCCACCTTAGATCAGATTGAAGGTGACATCAGCAACGGCAACGGCTATGTTTGTGTTTGTGACGGTGAAATTCACGGTGTTCTGTGCTTTTTTATCGGCGATGACCCTACATATAAAACCATAATCGGTCAATGGAAAAAGGATGGAAAATATGCAGTTGTTCACAGAATTGCATCCTCAGGAGAGGTTAAAGGTGTTGGCAGCTTTATGCTGGAGTGGGCATTCACTCAGTTCCCTAATGTAAGAATCGACACCCACGAAGATAATTATGTTATGCAGAATCTTCTTAAAAAGACCGGCTTTGAATTCTGCGGAACAATTTTTCTGCAGGACGGTGACCCGAGACTGGCTTACCAAAAAACAGAATAAAAAGCACATCAGATATCAACAGCAGGTATTTTCAAGCTGAATCACTTGAAAATACCTGCTGTTTTATTTTAATCTTGTTTTTTCTCTGTATTCTTTCGGCGTGTTTCCCGTATTCTTTTTAAAAATCTTGGTAAAATAATTAACATCTAGAAGTCCGCATTCATGTGAAATCTGCTGAACCTGAAGTGAGGTGGTACGAAGCAGAAACATGGCTTTTTCAACCCTTTTTGAAGTAACATATGCCGTAAGCGTCATTTTTGTGTCTTTTCTGAAAGCAGAGGAAAGATAGCTTGCATTTACATTGAAGCGCTCCGCCATTGCCTTCAGAGATAAATCGGCAGTTATATCCGCATCAATGAGCATAATAACATTCTGCACCAAAGGAGAATAGCCCTTCTGTGCATGGTTTTTCACAAGCCTGCAATAAGAATAAACCATTTCATCCCAAAGCTTTTCGATATCCCTGTCGGTTTTGCATTTTTCAATTCTTCTTGCGAATTCTGAGCTCATTTCATGGATATAGAAAGGATGCACATTGCCTACCTCCGCGCCCTTCCTCATAAGAGTATTAAGAATAATCATATAGTTCTTCATGTTCCTTATGGGGTCATCCACTCTTTTTTCTATGCTTTCAGTAAACTGCTGAGCCGTAATCATTTTTGACAAAGCCTTATGATTACCCTGTGACACTGCCCTTATCATCTCATTTTCAAGGCTGTATCTTTCTTCCAGCTCTTTAATAAATTCATTTCCCCGGTTCTCATCATAAAAATCCAATTCTGATAACGGAAGACCGGTGCCAAAAAAGTTTTCAATCATGTCCATTTTCACCGCTTTATATTACTTATATTGCAATCTATTTATATTATGGTACAATTTTTGTCAAAAATCAATATATATACAAAAAAATTACTGTTTTTTGCAAAAATTATTCTAACTGAAAAAGATTGTAAAATATATAATAAAATCATTGAGTTGTGTTCAATATTTTTATTAAAGGAGTACAAGATATGGAAAAAACACCAATCAAGCCTTTTGGTATCAAAGATAAACTTGGATACCTCTTCGGAGATTTCGGTAACGATTTCACCTTCCTTCTTTCATCAAGCTTTCTGATGAAGTTTTACACTGACGTTATGGGCGTTGACGCCGCTGTTGTGGGTGTAATTATGATGATTGCCCGTTTTGTTGACGCCTTCACAGACGTTGCTATGGGCAGAATCTGTGACAAAAGCAAACATACAAAGCACGGCAAATTCAAGCCTTGGATAAGAAGAATGTGCGGACCCGTAGCTCTTGCATCATTCCTTATGTATCAGGGCTCACTTGCAAACCTTCCCATGGCTGCAAAAATTGCTTATCTGTTTGTAACTTACATTCTGTGGGGTTCAGTGTTCTATACCTCAATCAACATTCCCTACGGTTCAATGGCATCAGCAATTTCAAACGATCCCGGAGACAGACAGTCACTTTCAACCTTCCGTACAATGGGCGGTATGCTTGCAGGTGCATTTGTAACAGCAGGCGTTCCTCTTCTCGCCTTCGATAAAAATGAAGAGCTTAACATTGATGTTATCAACCCCGGCAAATTCACCCTTATCGCAGGTGTTTGCTCCTTACTTGCGATCGGTTGTTACCTTCTTTGCTTCTATCTTACAACAGAGCGTGTTAAAACCACATCCTCCGTTGAAGCTCAGCAGAACAACAGTGTTGGCAAAATGCTTCTCAATGCCTTCAAAAACCGTGCTCTCATTTCAATTATTTTTGCTTCAATCGTTATGCTTCTTGCACAGCTTACAATGCAGCAGATGTCAAACTATGTATACCCCATTACCTACGGCAATGCAAAAATGATGAGTGTTTCAACCCTTCTTATGGGTGGCGGTATGGCTTTTGCGGCTGTTGCGGCAAAACCCCTTGCACAGAAATTCGGTAAAGCCGAAGTGAGCGTTGTATCAAACCTTTTTGCAGGTGTTCTTACACTCATTCTCTTCTTTGTGCGCCCTGAAAATGTTTTTGTATATATTGTGTTCCAGGGACTTTCCTGGGTTGGTCTCGGCGTTTTTGCAATGGTTAACTGGGCTCTTATCACCGACGTTATTGACTACAGTGAAATTAAAAACGGTATCCGCGAGGACGGAAGCGTTTATGCCCTTTATTCCTTCGCAAGAAAGCTCGGACAGGCTGCATCATCAGGTGTTTCGGGTGCTCTTCTTACCATGATCGGGTACACAACACCGGAAAACGTAACTCCCGAAATCAAAGACGGTATTTTCAACATTTCAACTCTTGTTCCTGCAATCGGACTTATTCTTCTTGGTCTTATCCTCTGGTTCTGGTATCCCCTTCACAAAAAACAGGTTGACAGGAATGTTGAAATCCTTGCAGCAAAGCATGCAGGAGAAGAAAAAGCTGAATAAATCTTCAGGCAATGTACAGCCGGTGATTATGCCGGCTTTTTATTAAAAATAAGGAGTTAATGCTATGAGACAAATTATTAATCTTAACAGAAAATGGTCATTCACAAAGGATTTTGCAGAAATTCCCGCAGCAATTGATTCAAAGTGGAATTATGTGAACCTTCCCCATTCATGGAACGCAATTGACGGTCAGGACGGTGACAACGACTATTTCAGAGGCACCTGCCTTTACATGAAGGAAATCAAAAAAGAAGACCTTCCCGAGGCAGACAGATACTACCTTGAAATCAAGGGTGCAAACTCCTCTGCAGATGTATATGCCAACGGTAAAAAGCTCGCCCACCACGACGGCGGCTACTCAACCTTCCGTGTTGACATTACAGATGAAATTGCTGTTTCAACAATGCTTGCCATCACCGTTGATAACAGTGCTAATGAAACTGTTTATCCTCAGATGGCTGACTTTACCTTCTATGGCGGTCTTTACAGAGATGTTAATCTTGTTTGTGTATGCGACTCTCATTTTGACCTTGATTACTACGGCGGTCCCGGTCTCAGAATAACACCTGCTGTTGACGGCAAAAACGCAAAGATTGAAATTGAAGCATACCTCACAAACGAAAAAGAGGGACAGAGCCTCAGATTCACCGTTGCAGATGCTGAAGGCAATAAAATTGCAGAAGCTGTAAAGGCAGCATCAGACAAAATCGCTGTTATTGACATTGAAAATGTGCATCTCTGGCACGGTAGAAAGGACCCCTACCTTTATACTGCAAAAATTGAGCTTGTTGAAGGAGATAAGGTGCTCGACAACGTTTCAGCCCGTTTCGGCTGCAGAACATTCGAAATTGACCCTGACAGAGGCTTTATTCTCAACGGAGAGGAATATGCTCTTCGCGGCGTTTCACGTCATCAGGACCGTTGGGGCTTCGGCAATGCTCTTCTTCCCGAGCATCATGAAGAGGATATGGACCTTATCTGCGAAGTAGGCGCAACAACAATCCGTCTTGCTCACTATCAGCATGACCAGTATTTCTATGACCTTTGCGATGAAAGAGGTATGGTAATCTGGGCAGAAATCCCCTATATTTCAAAGCACCTCCCCGGCGGAAGAGAAAACACAATTTCACAGATGAAGGAGCTTATCACTCAGAACTATAATCATCCTTCAATTGTTGTATGGGGTCTTTCAAATGAAATCACAATGAACGGTTCTGACGAAGACCTTATTGAAAACCACAACATTCTTAATGACCTTTGCCATGAAATGGACAAGACAAGACTCACAACAATGGCTTGTGTTTCCATGTGTGACATCAATGACCCCTATGTTCAGATTCCTGACACTGTTTCATACAACCACTATTTCGGTTGGTATGGCGGCGACACTGACATGAACGGTCCCTGGTTTGATAACTTCCATAAGACCTTCCCCAACATTCCTATCGGCTGCAGCGAATATGGCTGTGAAGCCCTTGACTGGCACACATCAAACCCTGTTCAGGGTGACTATACCGAAGAATATCAGGCATACTACCACGAAGAGCTCATCAAGCAGCTCTTTACAAGAAAATACATGTGGGCAACTCATGTATGGAACATGTTTGACTTCGGTGCAGACGCAAGAAACGAGGGTGGCGAAAACGGTCAGAACCACAAGGGACTTGTAACCTTTGACAGAAAATATAAGAAGGACTCCTTCTACGCATATAAGGCATGGCTCAGTGACGAGCCATTTGTGCACATCTGCGGAAAAAGATACGTTGACAGAGTTGAGGATGTAACTAAGGTTACAGTTTACTCTAACCTTCCCGAGGTTGAGCTTTTTGCAAACGGAAAGAGCCTTGGTAAAAAGACATCAGATGTACACTTCTTCTATTTTGATGTACCCAACTCGGGTGAAACAGTTCTTACAGCAAAAGCAGGCAGCTGCACAGACGAAAGCTTCCTGAGAAAGGTTGATACCTTCAACGAAAGCTACAGACTCAAGGAAAAGGGAGCAATTCTCAACTGGTTTGACATCACTGAGGTTGACGGTTACTTCTCACTCAACGACAAAATGGGCGACGTGCTCAGAAGTGAGGAAGGCAGAGCTCTTTTCCAGGGCATGATGGCTCAGGCAGGCATCGGTGCTGGTACAGATGTTATGGGCTTTGAAATGAACGAAGGTATGATGCAGATGATGGGCGGCTTCACCGTTATCAGACTCACCTCCCTTCTGGGCATGACAGGTCTTAAGATGACAAAAGAACAGCTTCTCGGCCTTAACGCAATGCTTAACAAAATCAAAAAGCCGGAATAAGAATTAATAAAGCAGGTATTTTTAAGTGTGAACTTAAAAATACCTGCTTTTTATACTGTTCGGATTTAATTACATTCCGTGATAAAGGGATCTTACGGCTCTTTCAATTTCGGCTTCGGATTGCTTGTGAACGTTTTCAATAATGCGGATTTTCATATCCCTTGCACGCGCTCTGATATATTTAGCCGTGCTGCCCATTTTATCAAGATCTGTTGCAACAAGAACCCTTTTCGCATGGTTACCGCCGAATTTTTTTGCAACAGATGAAAGCTTGTAAAGCTCATCGACACTCACTGCACCGTTTTTGCACGAAATAAAAACAGGCACCATATCCTTCATGAGAATTATATCAATCTCATTTTCAATGTTGGCTTCATCCTCTTCCGGGTCCCTTCCGTCCCAATCGATAAACACACCTGTCATAACATCGTTGTAATAAGGCTCGCCGTCGTTATCGGAAAGTCCGAGAGCCTTCACCGTGATGTAAAGCTCCAGTATCTGCCCTGCTTTTGTAAGGCATTTTCTAACTTTTTCATTTTTGTATGAAAAAGAAAAGCTGTTATTTCCGTATGAAAGATTATGAATAAGACCGTATTTGCTCAAAACAGACATCAGGTCCTTGAAAAAGACATAGCTGTCCCCTTTTTCAGCAAGTTTTCTTTCTGCTTCTTCGGGACACACCATCATTTCAAGAGTACCGGGTTTACGGAAAAGGTTGTCCATGAGACCCATTGCGTGCGTGTGCCTGTTCCATCTTGTAGGATCAGTCTTGCAGACCGACCACATAACAAAAATATCGTCTGCGAAGTCCTCGTCGATATCCCAGTTGAAGGTGCCGCCCTCTCTTTTGTCGCTGTAAAGTATCTTGCCGCCGTAAAGTCTGATATTTTCTTCAACCGTCAGCTTTGCCATGTCTGATACATTTTTACTGCTGCCTTCATCACAGTCTGCAAGTACACTGCTGAGAACATTGAACTTCTGAAGCTGTACCCTGTCCTTATACTTTTCATACACCATACCTGCAGCAACAAGGAAAAGATCCTCGCCACCGCCAAGGTCGAATATACAGTCATCGTACTGCTCAACAACCTCAATAAGAGTATCGCGGATTTTAAGAAGGTCATTTTTTGCAGTTTTCTTTATCACAAACTCAATGTCCAGATATCTTGCAAGGCTAATTTCACGGTATATATCAATGCTCTTTTTCATCTGCTTTTCGCTGTCTCCCAGAAACACCACTCTGTCAGGCTCCTGAAGCAGAGCACCCGCTATATTGTGGGCAGAATCCCTGTCATAAAACTCAACAACTGTCATTTTTGCTTCCTTCCTTTAAACTCTTTTTTTAATTGTACCACAAAACATTGCTTTTAGCATAGTAGATTTTACACTTTATTTGTCAAAAAGATGATATTTGGTGACTTTTTTCTTTCAATAGTATAACTTTAAATATTGTAAACAAAATCAAAGGATGCTATAATTTTATCATATCGTACACAAGGAGCGAGTATTATGCCCAATCTTAGTCATAAAACAAAAAACGGAGCAAGCCCTCAGGGTAAGCCGAGGGTGTATTTCTGCTGTCATCCTGATGATTTTGACAGATTTTTCGAAGAAATTTCCGAAGAAATAATGAAAAATCAGGATTGTGCTCTTTACTATGACAGCGAGCCTTTCGGTGAAATAAATGAAGAGGAATGGCTTTCATATCTGGCTGAAATGAAGCTTTTCGTTATGCCTGTCACCACAAGGCTTCTCACAAGCGAAAACAAAGCATTGAACCTTGAATTCAGGTTTGCTGAAAAAATGCATATTCCCATTCTTCCGCTTATGCAGGAAAACGGTCTTGAAGAGCTTTTTAAGAAAAAAATAGGCTCACTCCAATATCTTAACAAAAACAATGCTGATTCAACATCTATCAGCTACGAAAAAAAGCTCGATGTTTATCTTGACTCCATTCTGGTTGGTAACGAGCTTGCCGCAAAGATAAGAGCTGCTTTTGATGCTTACATTTTCCTCAGCTACCGTAAAAAAGACAGAGTTTATGCTCAGGAGCTGATGCGTCTTATACATAAAAACGATTTCTGCCGTGACATTGCAATCTGGTATGATGAATTCCTCACTCCCGGTGAAAACTTCAACAATTCAATTGAAGAAGCACTGAAGAAAAGTGAGCTGTTTGCCCTTGCTGTAACGCCAAACCTTGTAAACGAAGAAAACTATGTTATGAAGGTTGAATACCCCATGGCAAAAAAAGCCGGTAAAACCATCCTGCCCGCAGAAATTGTTGAAACAGATATAACTGAGCTAAGAGCAAAATATGAAGATATTCCTGAATGTGCTGACGCTCACAACGAAAGCGAGCTTTCACAAGCACTCCTGAACGCTCTGAAAAGTATAGCACTCAGAGAAAATGACAATGATCCCCGCCACAACTTTTTCATCGGCCTTGCATACCTTTCAGGCATTGATGTTGAGGTGAACCACGAAAGAGCATTAGAGCTTATTACTTCTGCCGCAGACGATAATCTCCCCGAAGCCATTGAAAAGCTTGTTGCCATGTACCGTAACGGTGACGGTGTTGAAAGAAACTATGAAACCGCAATTGAGTGGCAGATAAAGCTGGCTGATTTTTATAAAAAAATTTGGGAGGATTATGAAGCTGAGGAAGATGCGTTAAGCTTATGCCTTGCACTGTTGCGCCTTGGTGACTATTATTACGAAATATTCAAATGCAATAAAGCTATCAAAGCATATTCAGAGCTTCGTGACTTCAGTAAAGCGCTGTTCGACAGCCTTGAAGATCTGCGAGAAGAGGCTTTATATTTTCTGGCAACTGCAAACAATAATCTCGGCAACGCTTACCGTGCAGCCGAAGAAACCGAAGCCGCTTCACAATTATACGAACAGGCAATACTTGTTCTTGAGGAAACAGTTAAGGCAAGCAACAATTATTTTGAAAAGTGCGACCTTTGCGCAGGATATTCAAACCTTGCCTACACACTTTTTATGCAAAACCAGAATGCCAGAGCAGAAGAAGTGTGCCAAAAGGCGATTAACCTTGGCCTTGAGCTGAAAAAGATCAAAAAAGACAATAATGCGATGAACCTTCTTTCGCTGTCATACAACACTATGGGTGACGGTTTATTCAGAATGAACAGGCTTGATGAATCGTTGGAATTGCATAAAAGTGCTGTTGAAAATGATGAAGATACAGTGAAGCTGTTTCCATGCTCCAAAAGCAAAAATATGCTTTGCAGATCACTCAACAACCTTGGAGAAAATTATGCTTTCCTATGTGATTTTTCAAAGGCTGAAGAGTGTTATACCAAGGCTTTGGGCATACTCACAGAACTTTATAGTGAAATACCTGAGCTTGAAACAAAAATTAATATAAGCGATACACACCAGAAGCTATATCAGGTTTATGCGTTTGAAAACAATTTTATCAAAGCCGAGACTGAAGCGATTAAATCTCTTAATCTGATAAAAGAGCTTCTTAACGAAACAGAGCTTACTTCCCTTGCAACGGAAGCAGCAAACAGCTGCGCTGACCTTGGAGACATGTATGTTTTTCTTAACCAACAGGACAAAGCCATACAGATGTATCATGATGCTTTAAATCTGCTTGAAGGTTATAAAAACAAAGATACTTCTTTGACAACTGCCACTGTTTACAACAAATTAGGTGAAATATATATCAATATAGGTGAAATTGATAAAGCACGTCCCTATTGCGAAAAAGGGCTGAAAATAGCACAGGAATATATAAAAACATCTGAATACTTCAGAGCAAAGGATAATATGATTGTCAGCTATAATTCAATGGCAAGGATATATGAATTAGAAGGTGATGTTGACGCCGCTATGGATATGTATAAAAAGGCTTTTGAATTATCGGAGACCATGGGCAACGAAAACACCAACATTGAAATTCAGTTTATCCGTGCAGTAGTTTGCCACAACCTCGGTTATATGCATTTCTTATACGATGACAGCAGTCAGGCTGAAACAATGTATTTAAAGGCAATAGAAATCCTCAAAGACCTTATCGGTAAAACAAATTCACCCGCTCATAAGCGGATATACAGTGAGTGCTATATTAAGCTCGGACTGATTTGCTTAAATAAGGATGAATATGAAAAAGCCGAAGCTCTTTCACTCACAGCCTGTGAGCTTTATGAAAGCCTTTATGCAGAAAGCGGATATATTGAAGATAAGGCATCGATGATCAGAGCTTTGATTGTTTTATCTAGTTCATATCTTTGCTCAGAAAAACCTGACAAAGCAAAAGAAAACCTTGATAAAGCCTTTTCAATTAAAAATACCATTTCCGAGGATTACGTTTTTCAGTTTGTAGACAGAATCTCTTTTGTTCAGGCTAAGCTATCATTAGGAATTGTTACGCAAAACCGTGATATACTCAAGGAAGCATTGAAAGAGGCAAAAGAGCTTCGTTCTTTGATGCCTGACAGTCAGCAGATAAAAGATTTGATTAAATATTGCAAACGCATATTATTGATGAACCGTATACCATTGCTGCATAAGTGGGCATTCGGTCTTTCGGATGAAGAATAAGAACCCGACCCGACGAGCAATCAAAGATTGCGGTCGGGTGCCCGGAACCTTGTTGTTTCACAATAATTATCGGTCGGCACTTAACTAAAGTGCCGACCGTTGTTTATTCAGTTATAATTTAATAGCGGATGAGCCCATGAATCGTCAATGTCAATTAACATATCCAGAACCATGCTGTCCTGAATCTCTTTGGTACATTTAACTCCCCTGTATGTATAGCTGTATTCACTGCCTTTTAAATCATAACCGTAAAATATGCTGATTGTAATTCCGTTTTCACCGGTGCAGTAAAGATGAACTGTACCGTCTTCAACGCCCTTACCGCCACTGCCGCCCAGAACAGAAATTCTGTTTTTAAAAAGCCGGTCCGTTCTGAAAATTCTGAGCTTTGTTTCTTTTTTGCTTTGCATAAGAAAAGCATAGTAATCGCCTTTTTTAACGGATTTGATAATTTTCAAATCTTCATCATCGGTGCGAAAATAATCGTTTGCAGCTTTTTCAATTGCTTGACTATCATTCACATTGACCGAAGTGAAAAAGTGATATGCAGGATATAGGGATATCGCAAGACTAACCGTAATTATAACAGTAACAATAGCCCACATCATTCTTACTTTTGATTTTTTAATTGTTCTGACTATTATTTCATTGGAGGCATCATTAATCTTTTCTTCCCTTAGCTTTTCACCTTTAAGTATTTCTGTAACAGTAACATCCAATACTTCAGCCAATGGGATGAGAAGGGATATATCCGGTGCACTTCTGCCTGTTTCCCATTTTGAAACAGCTTTATCAGTAATATTCAGCTTTTCTGCCAGCTGTTTCTGATTTAAGGAAAGCTCTTTTCTTCGTTCGGAAATAAAACTGCCTGTCTGCTTATTATTCATTTTATCAGCTCCCTGTGTTTTTACAGTAAAATATTATCATATCCGCCTTGAAAAGTCACCCTACCGATGGTAGAATCGGAAAACAAATAAACCAAACCCGTGGAAAGGGATATTCCAATCCACGGGTTTGTTATTTTTTTATTGTCTTTCGGCGCTGTATACTATATCTACACTCTTTTTGAAAAGCATGTAGTCGTACTGAGGACGCCACTGGTCGCCTGTTGTAACATTCTTTTCGAAGGTGTCCTCGTCAGCCTGAGCATAAATCTGAGTTACGCCCACAAGCTCACCGTTCTCTTTATAAACGGTATCCCAGAATGCGTGGTGACCGATAAAGGTAACACTTTCAGGAATATACATATATCCGAGCACCTGATTGTAGCTGAATGCGTCAGAGCCTATATACTGAAGTCCGTCGGGAAGAGAATTGTAAATTTCACCCAGAGCTTCCTGTGAAGTGAAGCGAGAATCTGTAACCTCTTTTTCCGGCTTATAGGTATAAACGTTTTCAAGTGACGGGGTGTTGCTGTACTGATCTTTAGGCTCGTGGAGCTTGAAAACAGCAAGTGTTTCGATTGTTTCAAGGCCTTCGGGAAGATAGATGTCTCTCAGGTTTGCATAGTTAAAGCAAAGCTGACCAATCTTCTTAACTGTTGAAGGTACAACATAAGTCTGGATATCTTTTCTGTACTGCTCGGTTACATCGGCTCTGTAAGGCTCCTCTTCATAACCGTACTTTTCTCTGAGGTACTGGTCATGATTACAGGGATAACAGATAACCTCTGTCATATCCTTATTGTAAAGAACACCGTCAACATCACAGTAGTTCGGGTTGGCCTCGTCAACCTCTATTGTCTGAAGTGACCAGCAGGAATAAAAAGCCTTGGGATCAATATGCTCTACCCCTGCACCGATATTTATAACCTTTACGGTACCGTCACAGTTAAGTGCATATTTGCCAACTGAAACAACCTTTTTTGTTTCATCCTTCACTATTGTGAAGTTCTTTGTAACATCTTCGATTGTGCGGTCATATTCAATATCAGCCACATAATCAATTGTGAGCTCTGTTATGTAACCTGTGTTGCTGAATTTTGAAAAAACATAACCGCCGTCAACAGTATCGTATTCAAAGTTGTCACTCTGAACAGTTCTTACACTGAAATAACAGGAAAGAGAAACAGCAACGAGAATTACAAGTGTGAAAATAACCTTTTTTAAGGTGAAGTTCTTATAAGGCTTATTAATGTGAGGTGCTGCAAGTCCTTCAACCTGATATGTCCAGATTTCATCTTCAGGAATATCAAGAGTGACTTCTGCATCATCAACACGCGATTCTGTGTTTGCTGAATCAGTTGCATCCAAAGGGGGCACTGCCTTTTCTTTTTTCTTAAATAAACTCATACTGTCGCCTCCTTTAACCTAAATAAGCACCGTCGGTGGAAATACCTTCTTCGGCGGCTTTCTTTTCCGTAACCTCTGCACGGCGTTTGAGAACTTCCATAACCATATTCTGCTTCTTGCTGTCATAATCCCAGAACAGATAAGGAATTGTCATAAGGAAGAAGCCGATTACGTCAACAATAAGAGGAATAACAATAATATTTCTTCTTGAATCGTCTACGAAAAGAACTTCCCAGTTACTGTTGAAGCCGAACTTAAGAAGGAACAACGGAATAATAAGACCTACAAATGAGGTAATGGGGCCTGTGAACCATCCGAAAACGCCTGCAAAGCTTTCAAGTCTTTCACCTGAAAGATACATCTGATAGTCACCGATACGCACGTTCATATCGTGACCTGCTGTTGTGGGAACGGTCTTTGTCATTTCCATGAAGAAGAGAACAAGAACACAGATTGTACCGCAAAGCACGAGGTTGTCTCCGCAGAACCACATTGCAGCAGCAATTATACCGTTACCGATTGCACGTGAAAGCTGATAGAATATCATAATCTGCTTATATGAGAATCTCTTGAGGAAATAGGGTGAAAGCAGATCGGGCGGTGTTCCCGCGAAGGAAACAAGTGCAACGATAAGGCTGTAGGGAAGACCGCTGAGACGGAAGGTATAGAAATAAAGAATTGTAACAAAGGGAAGCATACCGTTGCCCAGTGAGTCGATAAGTCCTACAATTGTATTAATGAGCAGATATTTGTTTTTAAGTACGCCGAACATACCGTCCCAGAATTTGATTTCAGGCTTTTGCTCAATGGGAGGCTGAGGAATTCTTTCCTTGATTCTGCCGGCAAACAGCATTGTAAGAGAAGCAAAGGTGATGAATGTTATGGGAATAACAAATCTGTAAACGTTAATGTCTGCCCACTCATGACGAAGCATACCGATAACTGCAGGAAGTATAATTGCAAGTATTGAGTGGAAAATGTGGGAAATCTTAACGGGATAGGAACGGACAAGAATTCTTTCCTGAAGATTGGGGCTGATGCTCTTTGTGCAGGTTTCAAGGTTATTTGCAAAACCGAACACGTTGTATGTTGCAAACAGAAGATTCGCAACCCAGACTCTTGTTGCAACATCGGGAATGTTATAAACAGGAAGCCAACCGATAAGAATTACCATGATGCACTTGGGTACAACGTCACAGTAAAGTGAATATTTGTATCTGCCGAACTTGGGAAGAAGCTTTTTACGCCAGAAAATATTTCGGGCACCTACCCAACCGGTATAAAGGAAGTGGGTACCGAAGGTTTTGAAGCATGCTGTGGCACTCATGCCTTCAAGTCCGTTGAGATAAGTGATGAAGGTGCTTGACTGATTGAACAAAAGTGAAAAGTCAAACAAAATGGTGGATATACCGAACAGCATCATACCAACATAAACACCGTAAAATTTCTTTTCCGTTTTCTTTGGCAGGAAGCCGAGATTGTCACAAACAAACCACCACATAAGTGCTGAAATATAGCCGAGAGGCATATTCAGTATACCTATAACAGAGAAGGTAAGGTAAGGTAATTTATAGTGGTGCATAATAAGATAACATGCAGACCAGAAACCGATATATTCGAGAACCTTTGAACCTGCATAGTTACTGCCTACAGCAAAAACAACATCCTTATATTCCTTATAGGGAACATATTTGCCTTCGGCGGGTGTGTTCCAATGGGTTTTAATCTCAGTAAAAAAAGATTTTATTTTATTTCCCATTTCATATCATCCTCCTTTTCTTTATAAAAAAACAACCGCAATATGCTATCGGTTGTTTTATTGTTTTATTTTAACAAATTTTTTCCATGAGGTCAATTATATTTTGCCATGTTTTAATAATTTGTTTAATATGTCAGTTTTACATCTTTAAATCTATATATAATGATAGGTATAATTTTTATATTTGCTCATGAATAAGAAAACAAAGGGGCTGTGCACTAAGTGCCAGCCCCTTACTTATTCTCAGGTCATTTTTTCCTGCTTTACCTTGTGGTCAATTACATGGCGGGAAGCAAGCTCCTTGTGGATATCTTCAAGAGTTATCCCCTGTTCAACCATAAGCACCATAACATGATATGCAAGATCTGCAATTTCGTAAACTGTTTCCCTTTTATCCTCTGCTTTGGCGGCTATGATAACCTCAGTTGTTTCCTCCCCGACCTTTTTAAGAATTTTATCAATACCCTTTTCAAAAAGATAGGTTGTGTATGAGCCCTCTTTTTTATCAGTTTTTCTGCCTTCAATAAGCTTCATGAGACCTTCATAGGAAAACTCATGACGCTCATCACTTTGAAAAACCTCATCGTTAAAACAGGAGGTTGTTCCCTTGTGACAAGCAGGACCGTCAGGTTCAACGGTTACAACAAGGGCATCCTTATCACAGTCTGCAACAATTGACACAATATGCTGATAATTTCCGCTTGTTTCGCCTTTAAGCCAGAGTTCCTGCCTTGAACGGCTCCAGAAGCAGGTGAGCTCCTTTTCCATTGAAATTTTAAGACTCTCCCTGTTCATATAAGCAAGTGTAAGCACTTTTTTTGTTGTTGCATCAACAATTATTGCAGGAATAAGCCCCTTTTCATCAAATTTAAGTTCATCTATATTTATCATAATATCACCTTTATAACCTTGTTGGAATGTTCTGCCTTGCCATTTCCGCTTTGAGGTCTGAAATTTTCACTTCTCCGAAATGAAAAATTGATGCTGCAAGGCCTGCATCGACCTTCGGCAATGTTTTAAAAAGCTTTATAAAGTCATTTATGCATCCTGCACCGCCGGAAGCAATAACAGGTACATTGACTGCATTACAAACAGCATCAAGCATTTCAAGATCAAAGCCTTTTTTTACACCGTCGGTGTCAATTGAATTGAGCACAACTTCACCCGCACCGTTATCAACACAGCGTTTAATCCATGAAATTGCTTCCATTCCCGTGTTTTCTCTGCCACCCTTGGCAAAAACACGAAAAACTCCGTCAACTCGCTTGACATCTGCAGAAATTACCACACACTGATTGCCGTAAAGCTTTGCAGCCTCATAAATCAGGTCAGGATTTCTGATTGCACCGGAATTGACACTGACCTTATCGGCTCCGCATTTAAGCACACGGTCAAAATCCGCAACAGTATTTATTCCGCCACCCACAGTAAGGGGGATAAAAACACTTTTCGCCGTTTCGCAAAGAATATCTGTAAAAAGCTTTCTGCCGTCAGAGGATGCAGTAATATCATAAAATACAAGTTCATCGGCACCGCATTCACTGTAATATTTTGCAAGCTCAACCGGAGAGTTAACATCACGGAGGCCTTCAAAATTAACACCCTTAACAACTCTGCCGTCCCGCACATCAAGGCATGGAATAATTCTTTTTGTAATCATTTTGCCACCTCAATTGCTTTTTTGAGATCTATAGCACCTATATAGTATGCTTTTCCTATAATTGCGCCGTACATATTTCTTGCCGCAAGCTTTTCAACATCCTCAATTGAGGATACACCGCCTGATGCAATAATCTGCATTCCGAAATTTTCACTGAGCTGCTTATAAAGCATGTGATTTGTGCCTTCCATGGCACCGTCCTTTGAAATATCGGTGCATATAAGCGTCTTAACACCGATTTTTTCCATTTTCGCCGCGAAGTCCATAGCTTCAAGCTCGGATTTTTCAGTCCAGCCTTTAATTGCAACAAATCCGTCTTTAATATCGATACCCACTGCAATTTTATCGCCGTATTTTTTTACAGCCTGTTCCACAAAGCCCGCCTGCGTTACAGCAGCAGTGCCGAGAATAACCCTGTCAATACCTGCAGAAATATATCGGTCTATCACTTCCAGGGTTCGGATTCCACCGCCGATTTCACAGAAGAGGCTTGTTGCTTTTTTTATTTTGCATACCGTTTCAAAATTAGGCGTTTCTCCCGTTTTTGCACCCTCAAGGTCAACCATATGAATATGAGTTGCTCCGCTGTTTTTAAAATCAACAGCTATTTCAAGGGGATTTTCACTGTAAACAGTCATCTCGGCATAATTGCCTTTAAAAAGCCGAACAGCCTTGCCTTCATATAAATCTATAGCCGGATAAATCAGCATATATTACTCCCCTTTCATTTCTGTAAAAGCTTTTAAAATACCGAGTCCTACCTTACCGCTTTTTTCCGGATGGAACTGACATCCGAAAATATTTTTGTCGGCAACTGCAGCGGTAAGCTCAGCACCGTACTGTGATGTTGCAATAACATTACAATCACAGTCTGCAGCGTAATAGGAGTGAACAAAATATACATGATCACCGTCATTTATGTATTTGAAAAGAGGATTCTTTTCACCTTTTATATTAAGTGCATTCCAACCGATGTGGGGAATTTTGTATTCTGACGGTATAACACCTTCTATCGGTTTTACATTACCGCTTATGAGGCCCAAGCCCTCGTGCTCACCGTATTCAAAGCTTTTGTCAAACAGCATCTGCATACCAAGACAAATTCCAAGAAATGGTTTACCCTTTTTTGCAAGACGGATGAGTTCTTCTTTAAGACCGCTTTCATTCAGCTTTCTTGCCGCATCCTCAAATGCACCAACACCCGGAAGAATTATCTGGTCTGCCTTTTCAAGCACATTAATATCAGAGGTTACAACAACCTCCGCACCAACAACGGCAAGGGAGCTTTTCAAAGAAAAGAGGTTTCCTACACCGTAATCAACAATTGCAACCATTACAATACACCTTTCGTTGACATGATTTCATCGGCAAAATCGGGGTCAATTTTTACTGCAGCCTTTAAGCTTCTTGCAACAGACTTGAAGGCACCTTCAATAATGTGATGGGAATTTGTGCCTGCAAGCTGCTTTATGTGAAGGGTTACTTCTGCATTACGCACAAAGCCAAGCCAGAATTCCTCTGTAAGCTCGGTGTCAAACACACCCACCTTTTCAGTTGGAAGCTCCAGACCGTAGCCGAGAAAGCTTCTGCCGGAAAAATCAACAGCAGATAAAATAAGCGCTTCATCCATGGGCAGAAGCATACTGCCGTAACGGGTAATGCCTTTTTTATCTCCCAGTGCTTTTTTGAATGCCTGACCCAAAACAATACCTATATCCTCTGCGGTATGGTGAAAATCAACCTGTGTATCCCCTTTGCAGGTAAGTTCAAGGTCGAAGCGGCCGTGCTTTGCAAAAAGCGTGAGCATATGGTCAAGAAAGCCGCAGCCTGAGTTAATTGAACTTTCACCTTTTCCGTAAATATTAAGTTTAACACAGATATCCGTTTCAGCTGTTTTGCGTGAAATTTCCACTGTCATAAAATCTCCTCCAATATTATTCTGAGTGTATCAATGAGTGTTGTCATTTGTTCTTTACTGCCTACAGTTATTCTCAGATAATCCGTAAGCCTTTGTGTATCAAAATGTCTGACAAGTACACCTTTTTCCTTTAATCTCAGATACAAATCTTTACCCTGTGCCTTGGGATGCTTTACAAAAATGAAGTTTGCAACAGAATCCGTCATCGTGAAGCCCAGTGAACGCATCTGTTCACATGACCATTCTCTGATTTCTGCTATCTGTTTACAGTTGTTTGTTACATAACCGTAATCCTCAATTGTACCTATACCCGCCGCCATTGTCATGCGGTTTACATTATAGGGATTTGTTGAATACTTGATTGTATTAAGGTCCTGTATGATTTCCTTGCAGCCTATACCGAAGCCTAACCTTGCACCTGCCATTGAACAGGATTTTGAAAATGTACGGGTAACAAGAAGGTTATTATACTTATGTATAAGCGGTATAACGCTTTTTCCGCCGAACTCAACATAAGCTTCATCAATTACAACAACATTCTCAGGATTGCTGCTGACAATTTTTTCAATATCCTCAACTGACAGTGCAATACCCGTCGGAGCATTTGGATTTGCAATTATCACTGTTTTATTTACTCCGATATAATCTTCAACATTGATTGTGAAATCCTCCCTTAAAGGAATTTTTTCATAGGGTATGTTGTTGATATCGGCAAAAACGGGATAAAAGCCGTAAGTGATATCAGGGAAAACTGCAGGATGATTTTCATCGCAGAATGCCATAAAGGCAAAATTCAGTATTTCATCTGAGCCGTTGGTGAAGAGAATCTCATCCTTCTGCACACCGAAATGCTCTGCTGAAATTTTAACAAGGTCACGCACCTCAGGGTCGGAATAAAGCTGAAGACTGCCTGCCGCCTGAGCCGCCTTTTTTACGGCATTTTCTGAAGGTGCAAACGGTGACTCGTTTGTGTTAAGCTTGACATATTCCATATCCTTGGGCTGTTCACCGGGAGTGTAAGGAATCAGCTTATTATATTTTGAAGAGAAAAATCTGCTCACTTTGTTTCATCCTCCGTACGGATAACTGCACTTTTGGCATGAGCTGTGAGACCTTCCTTACAGGCAAAGAAGGCTACATCCTCGGCAACCCTTTTAAGCGCATCGTATGTATAATAGGTATACTGTGTTTTTTTCACAAAATCGTCAACGGAAAGAGGACTTGAAAACTTTGCGGTTCCGCTTGTGGGGAGGGTATGGTTTGGTCCCGCAAAGTAATCTCCCAATGCCTCAGGGCAATTTCTGCCCATAAAGATTGAACCTGCATGACGGATAGAATCAAGGTAGTCAAAGGGATTATCCACAAGAAGCTCCAGATGCTCGGGAGCAATCTCATTTGCAATTTCAATTGCCTTCATCAGATTATCGGCAACAATTATCTTTCCGTTATTATCAATTGACTCTCTTGCAATTTCACTTCTGAGAAGCTGAGGAATCTGTACTTCCAGCTCAGCCTGAACAGCCTTAGCCAAATCCATAGAATCGGTTACAAGAACGGCACTTGCAAGTTTATCGTGCTCTGCCTGTGAAAGCAGGTCTGCTGCGGCATGCTTCGGATTTGTTTTTCCGTCTGCCACAATCAGAATCTCGCTGGGTCCTGCAATCATATCAATGGAAACAGTTCCGAAAACCTGTTTTTTTGCTTCAGCCACAAAAGCATTGCCCGGTCCCACAATTTTATCAACCTTTGGTATGCTTTCCGTACCGTAAGCAAGAGCTGCCACAGCCTGTGCTCCACCAACCTTAAAAATTTTGTCAACCCCTGCAATTTTTGCAGCAGCAAGAATAACGGGATTGATTTTTCCGTCTGCGGAAGGCGGTGTTACAATTACCACTTCTTTAACCCCTGCAATTTTTGCAGGAATGGAATCCATAAGCACCGTTGAAGGATAAGCCGCTGTTCCGCCGGGCACATAAAGACCGGCTTTATCCACGGGGATAACCTTCTGGCCCGTAACAATACCGTTTTCATCATTGATGATAAAGCTGTTTCTCACTTGCTTTTCGTGGAATTTTCGAATATTCTTTGCCGCTTTTTCCAAAATTTCAAGAAATCTAGGCTCAACGGAATTTACTGCTTCTTCAATTTCCTGCTGTGTTACAAGAAGTGATGTCAGAGCTGCTTTGTCAAACTTTTCCGTATATTCAAAAAGTGCCTTATCGCCGTTGGCTTTTACATTTTCTATAATGTCTGTTACAATCTGCTCCACATTTACCGTGGGCACAACCCTTGCAAAAATATCCTCGTTGGATACCTCGCCGTACTGAAAAATCTTAATCATAATTTATGCCTTTCCCTGTGCCGCAATTTCCGCCACAATTTTTTCAATCTGCCCGCTTTTGAACTTATAATTTGCCTTGTTGGCAATCAGTCTTGCACTGATGGGTACTATTGTTTCAATAACCTCAAGATGGTTTTCCTTCAAGGTTGTTCCTGTTTCAACAATATCAACAATTACATCTGAAAGCTCAAGAATGGGAGCAATTTCAATTGAACCGTTAAGATGTATAATATCAATATCCCTGCCCTTTGACATATAATGCTGACGGGCTATATTTGCAAACTTTGTTGCAACACGCAAAGTGCGGGTAACATCGTCACGGAAATCCGCCTTTGCTGCAACAGCCATTCTGCATTTTCCTATATCAAGGTCTAAAAGCTCATAAACATCAGGCTCATATTCAAGAAGGATATCCTTGCCTGCAACACCAACGTCGGCGGCTCCCCTTTCAACATAAATTGCAACATCTGATGGCTTTACCCAGAAATAACGCACGCCTGCTTCTTCATTTTCAAAAATAAGCTTACGGTTATTTTCCTTGATTGAGGGACATTCAAAGCCTGCTTTTTCAAACATGGCATATACCTTTTCTCCCAACCTTCCTTTTGGCAGAGCCACATTAAGCATTGTTTTCAATTTCCCTCACCTCCGAATCAATAAATTTTGCAAGCACTTTATATTTGAGCATATCAGGTAATTCTCTTAACGCCGTTACGCTTTTTCCGCTGCTGACAAGGCTGTCGATGAACTTTGAAAGCTTGGCAATATCAGCATTTTCATCATAAAGAATAACACAGTCAACATCATAATCGTTATTGCCGTTGCCAATACGTTCAAGGGTGTCAAGATAAACTGCAAAGCCGAGAGCACCTGATTTTCTTTTCATTTTCTGCATCAGCTTATCATACTGTCCGCCGGAAAGTACAACCGTCGGTATACCTGATATGAACCCCTTGAAGACAATACCGTTGTAATAATTTACATCATCCTGAGCTGAAAAGTCAATACGCACCATGCTTTTTGAGCTTTCAGGCAGTGCTGCAACAATATCGGAAAGCTGATACAAAGCTGTGGTATCCGTAAGTCCACCAAAGGTTTCTTTAATCTGCGGCAGAACCTCATCAGGTGTACCGTAAAGTGATACAAGTGTTCTGAGTGCGCTGATTTTTCTTTCCGTAACTCCGTTATTTTCGCATATACGCTCAAGCTCATGAATATTTTTTTCCGAAATACACTTCAGCACGCTTGATTTGTTTTCATCAGCAATGCCGAAGCTGTCGATAACACCTGAAACAAAGCCTGAATGTGAAAGGTCAAGCACACTGTTATCAGATATGGTTTTAAGGCTCTGACATGCAAGTGAAATAACCTCCGCGATATTATAATTATCAATTCTGCCTATACACTCAAGGCCAACCTGCATAATTTCCTTAAAAGCTCCGCCACCTTTTGCAGTTCGGTATACATTTTCGTTATAATAAACCTTCTGCAGCTTATCAGGCTCATCCTTACCGTTTTTTATTATGGAAAGTGTAACGTCCGGCTTAAGCGCCATAAGCTTTCCGTTTGTATCGGTAAAGGTTATAACACCGTCAGAAATAAGAAAATCCTTGTTGCGGGCATAAAGGTCGTATTCCTCAAATTTGCTCATTTTATATTGTATGTATCCGTATTTTCCGTAAAGAGCACGAAGGGCAAACATAACCTTTTCGGAAAAAGACTGTGAAAATTCATTAAAATTCATTTTGTGTCCTCCGTTTCCGCAAGTCTGTCGATTGCCATGCGATAACCGCCGCTTCCGTAATTAAGGCACTTGCTGACTCTTCCGATTGTGGCAGTGCTGACAGCAACCTTCTCTGTGATTTTCTGATAACTCAGGCCCTCAGCAAGAAGGATTGCAGTGTCGAGGCGCTGAGACATATCCTCTATTTCCTTTATTGTGCAAAGGTCTTCAAAATAGTCATAGCATTCGTCAATTGTTTTTAAATTGAGTATTGACTGAAAAAGTCTGTCAACAGATTCACAATGTAATTTTTTCATAATTTTACACCTCGTAATTTAATGCTTTAATATATTACCACTTTATCATCGTAAAGTCAATAGGTATTTTGTATCTATTTATATTGACATATATCTTCTTCTGGGATAAAATTAATTTATACATAACACATAAACAGGGAGGTATGAAAATGGCAGAATTCAGATGGGCTTATATCGGCTGCGGAAGCATTGCAGATAAAACAGCAAAAAGCATTCTCAAGGGTGAACACAGAATCGTTTCTGTTTATTCAAGAAATTTTGAAAAAGCACAGGCCTTTGCCTTGAAGTTCGGTGCAACAGCAACAAAAACACCTGAAGAAGCAATTAATTTTGCAGATGTTGACGGTGTGTATATTGCAACGCCCCATACCTCACATGTTGAATACGCTCTTATGGCACTGAAGGCGCACAAGCCGGTCTTGTGTGAAAAGCCTGTTGGTATTTGCCAACAGGATGTTGAAACACTGATTGAAGCAGCAAAAGAAAACGGTACATATTTTGCAGAAGCCATGTGGAGCTGGTTTTCCGATGTATCCGTCACCGTTAAGCAGTGGGTACAGTCCGGTAAAATAGGAAAGGTGCAAAAAGTTAAAATACACCATGCCTTCCCCGGAATAAAAAAGAAAGCGGATTCCCGTGTCCGTGACCCTTACACGGCAGGCGGTGCACTGCTTGACATCGGCATTTATCCCATTACATACTGCTATAACATTTTCGGTATTCCGGATAAAACAGTTTGTGAAGGTAAAATTGAAAACGGAATTGATGTTTATGAAAAGGTTACCCTTCATTACGGCAATTTAAGGTGCGAAAACCATATATCTTTTGAATATTTCAAGGAAAGCTTTGAAATAACAGGTACAGAAGGGAAAATCATACTTCCCCTTTTCCATGTTGCTCCCGTTGCTATTCTCAAAAGCAAAAAAGGCAATAAGCTTTTCTTTGGCAAAACCACCTATCTCAATGAGTTTGACCGTGTTGCAGAAGAAATAAGGGAAGGTAAGCTTCAGTCAGATTATGTTCCCTTTGAAAGCACCCTGCAGTGCATGAAAATTATGGACTCCTGCCGCGAGCAGATGAATCTTAAGTATCCCTTTGAAAATAAAATGGAGGCATAAATATGAAGACAAAAACCATCACCCCCGAAAAGCAGCTGAAGCTGCAAAAGAAAAAAGAAAAGGAAATCAGATATTGGGAAAAGCAGCAGGCAAGACCAAAGAGCAATACATATTTCTGGTACCTTGTGCTGATTATTGCACTTATTTATGCAGTTGACGAAATTGCATCCCAGATCGGCACACTTATGAAAACAGAAATTGCAAATGATCTGTTCCAGAGCGAAAGCTCTGTTACAATTCTCAATCTTCTTCAGGTTGTTGCAATTCCCTTTCAGGTTTTAGGTCTTCTTTACAGGCCCTTGGCTGACCGCTTTGGCAGAAAGATATTCCTTATTGCAAACACCTTCGGAATGAGCATTGCCATGTTTGTTATATTCCTTTCTCAGAACGTGTTTATGTATGTTATCGGTGCTTGTCTGATTATGTTCTTTATTCCTCACGATATGCATGTTGTTTTCATTATGGAATCGTCACCGCAGAAAAAACGTGCCATTACATATTCAGTTATAAAATTCTTTGCTAATATGGCAGTTATGCTCGTTCCCATTCTCCGTCGCTTACTGATGCAAAGTGCAGGTGAATGGCGTAAGGTTTATATGATTCCTGCCATTGTGGGTATTGTAATCAGCCTGATTGCTCTTATCTGCGCAAGGGAAACTGATGCATTCATTGCTTCACGCCTTCGTTTCCTTCGCATGACAGAGGATGAATTAAAAGCAGAACAGGCACAGAAGAAAGCACAAAATGCCCAGGGCGGACTTATAGCGGCCCTTAAATTCGGTATGCAGCACAAGCAGCTTCGTTGGGTGTTTATCTGCTTCGCCCTTGCAGGTATTGGTGTTATCGGCAGTCTTGACTACCAGACAATCATCACATACGGTTATGCGCAGAGCGTTCACGGTGGCATCGGCGACGAATTCCTGAATCTTGTAAGCATTAACGAGGTTACAAAGGCGCTTATTCTTTTCCCCATAGGCTCAGCTGTTGCACAGCTTATTATGGGCTTTGTCTCAGACCTTAAAGGCAGAAAGGTTGCTGCCATCACCGTTGCGGCAAACTGCCTTGTATGCTTTGTGGCCTTTACTCTGGGTGCAAAAACAAACTTCAATCCCTATATTGTAGGCTTGCTTTGCGGTGCCTTCGTGGGCAGCTACTATTCAACAAACGATGTGCTCATTATGATGGCAAGCGAATCTGCACCCACAAACCTGCGATCCTCTGCATCATCGGCACAGACCGTTGTGGGCTTTGTCGGATACGCACTTGCTTATATGATTTATGTTCCGATTACAATGATTTTCGGAAACGCTTCAATCACTACTGTTTCACTTTGCCTTCTTGTGCCGAGTTTTGCAATAACACTTATTGCACTTATCAAAAAAACACATGATACAAAGGGCATTGACCTTGACACTGTAACAGGCTGTGAATGGGACTGATTATAAAACCCTTTAAAAGCACAACAAAATAAACACAAAATACCGTTCTATGCTATGTAGAACGGTATTTTATTATAATTATAAGTTAATAATAGCTAAAGGAGGAAAAATATTATGAAAATACTTTTTTACGATACCAAGCCCTATGACAGAGAATCCTTTGAAAAAATTTTACCTGAATACAACGATGTAACTGTTGATTTTCTTAAAACTGATATCTCACACCGTACTGTCGACCTGGCAAGAGGTTATGATGCTGTTTGTGTTTTTGTGGCATCTGACGTTAACGGTAATATCATTGAAAAGCTTGCTGAATACGGTGTAAAGCTTATTTTACTGCGTTGTGCCGGCTACAATAACGTAAACCTTGAAAAAGCAAAAGAGCACAACATTACCGTTATGCATGTACCCGCCTATTCGCCTGAGGCCGTTGCCGAGCATGCCCTTGCCTTGGCTTTTGCCGTTAACAGGCATATTCATAAATCCTACATCAAGGTGCGCGAAAACAACTTCAGCCTGATAGGACTTACAGGCTTTAATTTCCGCGGTAAAACAGCAGGTATTATAGGCACAGGACGAATAGGTGCCGCCATGGCAGAAAACTGTCACGGCATAGGGATGAAGGTAATTGCCTTTGACAGGCACAAAAACGAGAATCTTCCCTTTGTTGAGTACGTTGATTTGCCGGAGCTTTTCAGCAGAAGCGACCTGATTTCACTTCACTGCCCTCTCACCAAAGACACCTATCATATAATAGATATTGATGCCATTGAAAAAATGAAGGACGGCGTTATACTTGTAAACACATCCCGAGGCGCTCTGATCAGCTCCGAAGACCTTATTAAAGGTATAAGACAGTATAAATTTGCAGGTGTTGGTCTTGATGTTTATGAGGAAGAAACGGAAAATGTATTTGAAAACCGCGAAGATGATATTCTTGAAAATTCAATAACCGCACGTCTGCTTTCATTCCCGAATGTAATCATCACCTCACATCAAGGCTTTCTTACCTCTGAAGCACTTGAATCAATCAGCAAAGCTACCCTTGAAAACGCAAGAAGCTTTTCAAAAGGATGTATTATTAAAGAAAACACGGTAGGTTGAAAACTTATAAGTGTAGCAGGCGGTTTACAACATAATGTCACTGTAATACCGCACCATACCAACACACGTTGAGCCGGTTAACACTTTTTCATTGAAAAAATTATAAAAATCCCGTAATACTTACGTATTACGGGATTTTTTCATGAAGTTTCAGAGAATAAAACCTCTGATTTTTTTGCGGAAAGCTCCGGTATTAATTAATAATGGACAGCTCCGCAATCGCAGGTCTTACTGATTCTGAACAGTTTCCAGAAGAATCTTACAATCTTGTAAATGAAACGCATGAACCAATGATCCTTATGACAAATGCATCCGCACCTGCTTGAAACATCAATATTGTAGTTACAATCATCGCATCTACCGTCATCGTTTTCATCCTTATGACCGTAAGCTTCAATCACCTTCTTGCCCTGTTCAAAACCGCAAACAGCGCAATAGATATATTCACTGTATCCTGACTGTGTACATGTGGCAGCCTTAGCAGGAACTGTTACCCAGTTGCCATCATGTCCTGTTGCAGGAATTTCAGCATGCTGCTGGCTGTTAGCATCAAGACCGCATGAAGTACGACAATCGTTAGCACAAACTCTGTACTTATGTCCGTGTCTGAAGCATGTAGGCTCATTTGTAACAATCCAGCCTTCGCTGTCTGTGTCAGCTGAAATTACCCACTTATGACCGTAAGCCTTAAGGGATGCATCTTCGGCTGCTGTTATTCTGCCTTCCTTGCCGCAGATTTCACAATTGTAAGTGTAGGTACCGTCCTGAGTACATGTGGGAGCAGCATAGCTTGCGAAGATGAAGTTGCCGTTTTCATCCTTGGGATATACATGCACATCTGACATTCTTTCGTCAGTTTCTGTTTCTCCGCAATTGAACAAGCAATAACGTTCATATACTACAATTCCACCGTTTTCACCGCATGAACCGCTTGAGTATGTCCATGCAGACCAGTTGTGGTCAACAGTGTCAATTTCTTCTGTGTAGGTGTGGTTTGCATCGTTGCTACATGTAAAGGTCATAACACCCTTTTCACTACATGTGGGAGCCTTTGTTTCAACACCGTCATCCCACTTGTGTTCCTTTGCAGGAATTTCTTCGTGACCTGAAATCCACTTGTCACAATCTTCACAGAAGATACCTGCTGTATAACCTACCTCTGTACAGGTTGCATCTGTCTTATCATGTTCTGTTTTATTCACATGATTTGTTGCATCGATTTCGATTTCTCTCGTTGTTGTGTAAGTACATGCTTCATATTCAGCAGTGCCTACATTATCACACTTCTGATTCATGAGACCTGTTGCTGAGCAGGTGGGTTCAACTGCTACACCAGTATCAATAAGGAGATGTGCTCTCTGTGCAATCTCTACAACTGAATCTGCTTTGATTGTATCACAGTATTCACAGTGATATGACTTGCTACCTGCTTCGTCACATGATGCCTTCTTGTCAACAGTGTATTCTGTCTCCCACTTATGTGCATCAGGATCAATTGCAATTACTCTTGTTGATTCGTGTGTACATGCTTCATGTGTATCTGTTTCTTCGTTTGAACAGATTGTGTTCATTACACCTTCTGCCTTACATGTTGCTGCAGTCTTAACACCGTTATCTACGTATACATGATCTCTCTTTGCAATTGTTTCTTTGCTGAGTTCTACATCACAGTATTCGCAAAGGATTGCCTTGTAGCCGTCTGCATCACAGGTTGCTTTCTGCATTACTGTGTAGTCTGCTTCTGCCTTGTGTGCATCAGGATCAATTGCAATTACTCTTGTTGATTCGTGTGTACATGCTTCATGTGTATCTGTTTCGGTATTTGAACAGATTGTATTCATAACACCTTCTGCCTTACAGGTTGCAGCTGTCTGAACACCGTTATCAACATATGCGTGTGCTCTCTTTTCGATTGTTTCTTTGCTGAGCTCTGCGTCACAGTATTCGCAAAGGATTGCCTTGTAGCCGTCTGCATCACAGGTTGCTTTCTGCATTACTGTGTAGTCTGCTTCTGCCTTGTGTGCATCAGGATCAATTGCAATTACTCTTGTTGTTGTGTAAGTACATGCTTCGTATTCATCAGTATCAACGCAGTCGCACTTCTGATTCATGATACCCGTTGCCTTACAGGTTGCTGCTGTCTGTACACCGTTGTCAATGATATTATGCTCTCTCTTTGCAATTGTTTCTGTTCTTGTGTCACCGCAGATTGTACATGTGTATGTTCTTACACCGTCATTGAAGCATGATGCCTTTGTTGTAACGGCACTTGTTTCGTTACTGTGGATGCCGGCTTCACAATCAGCATACTTGTTAATAATTGCCTGTGCTGCAGATTCAATTGCATCAACTTCGTCCTGATCGTCCTTTACGTTTGCTGAAGGATTGCTCTTGTTCTTGATTGCTTCAAGTTCAGATTTAAGGTCAGCAAGCTTCTGCTCCTCTTCGTCTGTCAGAGTGTCAATCTTTTCTGCATTTGCAATTGCTTCTTCTGCTGCCTGATAGTCGGGCTTCTCGTAAGCACCTGTATCATCAGTTACAATCTTATCGATAACATTTTCAAGCTTATCGGTTGCATCTGCAATCTTTTCTGCTGAATTATTATCAATTACAGTCTTACCGTCTTCAACAACGTCTGCAGGAAGATTCTGATCGAGATTCTTCGCTTCATCAATAGCTTCCTGGATTTCCTTCTTTGCATCCTCTGTAAGAGTTTCGTCTTTAAGAAGGTTTTCTGCTTCCTTGATTGCTTCGTCATATGCAGAATAGTCCTCACGTGCTACTGACTTTGTTTCAGTATCATGGCATACGGAGCATTCTCTTGTATAGGTACCTTCTTCATCTGCTGCAGGTGCCTTTGTGAGATTCCATTCGCCCCATGTGTGACCGGAAGCAGGAATATCCTGTACATCAAGAGTCTGCTGCTTTGCCCATTCTTCTTCGAATGTTGCTGTGTAGGTTGTCCAGCCGTCTACAGTACATGTTGCAGGTGTCTTAACTGCTGATTTAATTGTTGCTTTTGCAGTTTCAACATGATCTTTATCATTCTTACATACTCTTGTAGCTGTACATGCTGAACCGTCTGCTGCAAAGTTGTAGGTTGCATCGTTCCAGCTGTGTGCGTTTTCATCAATAGGAATTACTCTTGTTGTTGTGTAAGTACATGCTTCGTATTCATCAGTGCCTACATGATCACACTTCTGATTCATGAGACCTGTTGCTGAGCAGGTGGGTTCAACTGCTACACCGGTATTAATAAGGTGATGTGCTCTCTGTGCAATCTCTACAACTGAAGCTGTATTGATTGTATCACAGTATTCACAGTGATATGACTTGCTACCTGCCTCGTCACATGATGCCTTCTTGTCAACAGTGTATTCTGTCTCCCACTTATGTGCATTTGCATTGATTGCTACTTCTCTTGTTTCCTTATGTTCTGCATTGTGCTTACAGGTTCTTGTGTCTTCACCCTTTGCTGAACATGTAGGAGCTGTTGTCTGTGACCAGTCGTTCCAATCGTGTGCATTTGCTTCAATGGGAAGCACTCTTGTTGTTGTTTCTGTACATGCTTCATATTCAGCAGTTGCTCCAAGGTTACATGCCTGATTCATGATACCTGTTGCTGAGCAGGTTGCTGCTGTTGCCACTGTAGTATCAACAAAGTTGTGACTTCTCTTTGCTATTACTTCTGTTACATAGTGGTCACATGCTGAGCAATCCTGTCTCTTTGAACCGTCTTTATCACAGCTTGCCTTATCTGTCACTACCCAATCACTCATATCATGTACTATTGATGTGAATTTGGCTATTACTGTAAGGTCACTTGTTACAACTGCAAATTCAGTATCCCACTCGTCAAATACATAGTGATATGTATCATCATATGCCTTTGTAACGCCTGTGGGGGCTGTTGCTGCATTACCGCTGATAACGGTTTCTGTCTTTACAACTTCACCTTCTACAACAAAGCTTACTGTGTAGGTCTTGAGTGAGCCTGCATTGTCTTTGAATACCTTTTCAAGTGCATCTGTTGCATTATCTACAGTTTCCTGTTCTGTTTCAATAAGATTATCTGCAAGCTTGTTGCCTTCATCAAGAGCTTTGTTGATTGCTTCCTTTGCTTCATCAGTGATATCAGTATTAAGAAGCTCTTCAAGATTCTTCACTGCTGAATCGTAAGCATCATAGTTTGCTCTCTTTACAGCTTCTTCCTTAGTATGTGAAGGATCGTTCTTACATGTAAAGGTGTAGTAACCGTCAACCCATTCACCGTCAATAAGTTCGGGGCGAGTAAGATTATCTTCACTCTTTGTTTCGTCCCAATCATGGTTGATTGCAGGGATATCCTTTACATCAAGAGTCTGCTGCTTTGCCCAGTCTTCAGTGAATGTTGCTGTGTAGGTTGTTGTACCCTTTTCAGTACATGTTGCAGGTGTCTTAACTGCGGATGTGATTGTTGCTGTTGCAGTTTCTTTTACGCCGCAATCTGTTCTCTGACATACTCTTTCAGCTGTGCATGACTTACCGTCTACTGCAAAGCTGTATGTTGTAGCTTTCCAATCATGGTCGAGAGCATCAATGTCTTTAACATCCTTAGTCTGAGTATCTGCCCAGTCTTCAGTGAAGGTTGCTGTGTAGGTTATTGTACCCTTTTCAGTACATGTTGCAGGTGTCTTAACTGCAGATGTGATTGTTGCTGTTGCAGTTTCTGTTTCGCCGCAATCTGTTCTCTGACATACTCTTTCAGCTGTGCATGACTTTCCGTCTTCTGCAAAGCTGTATGTTGTCTCTGCCCAATCATGGTTGAGAGCATCAATGTCTTTAACATCCTTAGTCTGAGTATCTGCCCAGCCTTCAGTGAAGGTTGCTGTGTAGGTTGCAAGTCGGATCGTAGCCATGTCGTTCTGTGAGCCAAGGAGTTGCTGCTT
>JAZSHC010000002.1:0-20543 GCA_045533065.1 Acutalibacteraceae bacterium | reverse complement strand
ACTGAAGCCGTATTTTTTTATCAGTGCTTCAATTCCCGAAAGCTCAGGCTTCTGAGCCTTTTTCATTTTACAGCGGAGCATCAGGTTTTTAGGTGAGTGTGCAAAGTCAACAAACTCTATAACATCAACCTCATAACCGCACTTTTTAAGTATTTCTGCTCTTATGCTGTCCGTAAGAAGTGCGGAAAACCTTTCTTTTATAAGCCCGTGATTAAGCAGTAAATCAAAGTCTCCGCCTTTTTCTATTGAGGAGCAGATTTCGTGCTGACAGCAGGGCACGGAAAAGATATGCTTTACGCCGTGGCTTATTGCGTGGTAAAGGGCAAAGTCCGTTGCAATGTCGCAGGCGTGAAGGGTGATTACCATATCAACATCATCCTTGTAAACCTCGCCCTTTGTAACATCGTTAACATAAAACTTAAGGTCATCGTAGCCGTATTTTTCTGCAATCTCATTGCAGTGCTTTACCACATCCTCTTTAAGGTCAAAGCCGAGCACCTTTGCCTTTACGCCTTTGATTACGGTAAAATAGTGGTAGATAATAAAGGTCAGGTAGCTTTTACCGCAACCGAAGTCCAGAATGGTTACCGTATCCTTGTTGAGCTTTCCGAAGGCATCGTCAACAATTTCAATGAATCGGTTAATCTGCTTGTATTTATCGTACTTGCTTTTTATTACCTGAAAGTCACTGTTAAAAACACCCAGGTCAACAAGGGCGGGTATGTTTTCTCCCTGCTTTAATATGTAGGCTTTTTCCTTGTTGTGGCTCTGAGGCTGAGCCTTTGTTACGGTGTTGCCCGTAACCTTTCTTTTGATTTTATCGGGAAAAAGAGTATAGTGAATTGTTGTGCCCTCGGCTGTAAGGCAACACTGACGGTAATTCTCCTTCGCCTCGGAGGAAAGCCAGGTAAAAAATTCCTCCTGGGACAGATTCTGATGAAAGACCTGATTGTTTTTGAAGCTTTCATTCTGCCAGAAAACGCCCTTTTTGCCCTTTACGGGTCGGGCTGTGATTTTTGTATATTCGCATTCGGCATTTTTCCTTTCACTGAATGCAATTTTTTTGATTTTGCCCGTGAGGGCAATTATATCGTCACAGATTATAAAGCTCATTTTGCATCTCCCTGAGTACCGTTTTATATAATAATACCACATAAAAACAGATTTGTATATAAATGTTTTTTATATTGACTAAAAATGTAAATTATTGTATAATTACTTCATATGTAAAACAAAACGGAGGTTCTGTGATGGAAAACAAATTTTCTCTCGACACATCAATGAAAAAAGCTTTCCCGATGCTTCTTGCAGTCATCGGTGTAGTACTTGCGGCGGTACTTCTTATCACAAGGCTTAACCTTATTAACCTTGTTTGCCTTCTTTACTGCTGCATTATGTCTGCAGTAATTCTGCTGTCCCTCATCGTAAAGAAAAAGGTTTACGCTCCTATGATTTTCGGCTATGCCGCTTCAAGTGTGGGTATGATTATATTCCACGTTATATTCGGCGCAGATGCAGGCTTTGGCGCCTTCCTCGCTGATAAGTCAGCAGACTGGTCAAGTGCCGCAAATCCTCTTTTCTCAGGCGACGGCTCTTTGCTTACAAGACTCGGCGGTAACATTCTTCTTGCTCTTCCTGCTGCTGTATGCCTTTGGGCACTTTTCTTCGTGGCTAAAAAGAAGTGCGGCAAAACAGGCCTCAAGGCTGTTACATCCTTCCTGCTTAGTATTCTTCTTATGGCTTCTTCTGTTTTCTCTGTGCTTTTCGGAAATCACAGAACAAAGCCTGTTACAGAAAGGCTTTGGGACGGTCACGACGACTACCTTAAAAATGTTGACAAAACAAATTCAGATAATCCCAATGTTCTGTTCATTCTTATGGATGATATGGGATACGGCGACACCTCACTCAACGGTGCAATTTACGAAACACCCAATATGGACTCCATAGGTGAAAACGGTCTTAACTTTGAAAACTTCTATTCAGGCTATTCCGTTTGTTCACCTGCCCGTTTTGCAACCCTCACGGGCCGTTATCCCTACAGGGGCTATGCAGATAATGTTATTTACCCCACAGTTCAGACCACGGGCAACTTCGCTCAGACAAGAGTTTATAACTCCTTTGAAATGGGCAACAATGTTGACGGTATGCTCGGTGACGAAATCACAATTGCAGAGGTATTCCAAAATGCAGGCTATGCAACGGGTGCCTTCGGCAAGTGGCATCTCGGTGACTACGGTGAATACCTTCCCACAAATCAGGGCTTCGATTACTTCTACGGCAGCCACCATGTTAATGATATGTATGCCTTCTATCATGTCCGTGAAGAAAACGGTGAATATGAAATTGTTCACGATAACCGTGAAATGAGAGACGAAAAGGGCAAAAAGGACCAGAGCATGCTTACCGAATGGATTCACGGTGAAATTGAAGCCTGGATTACAGACAAGGCAGAAAAGGATGAGCCCTTCTTTGCTTATTATGCAACACCATGGCCTCACGGTCCCGTTTTTGCAGGTGACGATTTTGACGGTGTTTCCGGTATGGGTACATACGTTGACTGCCTTACGGAGTTCGATACATATCTCGGTAAGCTCTTCAACACAATGGAAGAATTAGGTGTTCTTGAAGATACAATTATCGTATTCACAAGCGACAACGGACCTGCTCTTGAAGGCTCTGTAGGCGACCTTCGCGGCGGTAAGTACCTTGCATACGAGGGTGGACAGAAGGTTCCCTTTATGCTTCGTTGGGATAACAATAACGGCCTTTTTGAAAAGGGCGGAACGAGAAGCGAAAGCGTAACCTCAGTTGACTTCTTCCCCACACTTATTGAGCTTTGCGGTATTACCGGTAACGGCGGCACAGAAAGCTACCTTCCCACAGACAGAGAAATCGACGGTGTTTCAATGCTTCCCGTAATTACAGAGGATAAGGTTATCCACACCAAGGAGCACCCCATTCTTCATATGAAGCGTGAGGATGTAAAGGCAATTCAGTATACCGTGACTTCCGAAAGCGTTAAGGAAAAGTATCCCGATTACGAATACGCCGTTCTCAACGATAACGAAAATATTACCTTTAAGTATTTTGATAAGATTCAGAACGATAACTCAGCCTTCTGGGATAAGAACAGAAAGAACTGGTTGCACATTCTTTCCGACGACTATCAGGAAAACTATAACCGTACTCCCGTATATCCCGAAATTTCCGATGAAATGAACGAGGTGCTCAAGGGTGTACAGAATAAGCTCAAAGAAAACAGAAGAGGTATAATTGAATAATGCCGCCTCTTTCAATTATGATAAAGCCGGCTTCTTCCCTTTGCAATCTTCGCTGTAAATATTGCTTTTACTGTGATGTTGCCGCCCACAGAGATGTATTCTCTCTTGGTAAAATGGGGGAAGCCACGGCAGAAAGCTTAATTAAAAGCGCCCTGGAATTCGCCGACGGTCACACTGTAGCCTTCGCCTTTCAGGGCGGTGAGCCTTTGATAGCGGGAAAGGATTATTTTCGCTTCTTCACCTCTAAGGTAAAAGAGTATAACAAAAAGAATTCTGAAATCTTTTATTCAATCCAGACCAACGGCACCCTTGTTGACGATGAATGGGCAAGGTTCTTTTTTGAGAACAGGTTTCTTGTAGGTCTCAGCCTTGACGGTGACTACGAGGGCAACAGGTTCAGGGTTGATGCCGAAGGGCAGAATTCCTATTACAAAATAACAAAAGCCGCAAAGAAGTTTGAAAAATACAAGGTTGAATATAATATCCTGACAGTTCTGACGGGCTACTGTGCGGAAAATGCCGAAAGGATATATAAGCACTTCAGGTCTCAGGGCTTCCGTTATCTTCAATTTATCCCTTGCCTGAGGCCCATGGGAGATAACACCCAAAGTGAGCTTTATATGACAGCGGAGCAATACACGGACTTTCTTATAAGGATATTCAATCTTTATGTAAAGGATTTTGCCCGAGGAAATTATATGAGCATCCGTCAGTTTGATAACTGGTTGAGAATGTACCTCGGTGAAAGACCTGAGCAGTGCGGCCTTATGGGGCACTGCACCCATCAGTTTGTGTGCGAGGGCAACGGCAATATTTATCCCTGCGACTTTTACTGCACCGACGAGTGGCTTTTAGGTAACATAAACGAAAGCTCACTAAAAGAACTTGCACAAAGTAAAACTGCCTTTGAGTTTATCAAGGAAAGCATACCTGTTCCTCAGGAATGCAAGGAATGCAGGTTTTATCCTCTTTGCAGGGCAGGGGGCTGCAAACGAAACCGTGAAAGCGGTGACTACTGCGAAAGCTATAAAAAGTTTTTCGCTTCCTGCCTGCCGCTGTTCAGAGTGTTCAGGAAATAAAAAAATAAAGGGCATATGCCCTTTATTTTTTTATTTCCTTTTAAACTTCGGGTGATGGGGGAGGTGTCTGCTGGAAGCCACCGCTCTGTGCTGCAGAAACAGCCATATTAACCGCATTGAAAATCTTATCGGGAAGGCTGAGCTGACTTACAGCACCCACAATACCTGTGATGATGGGGATGAAGCAAACAAACCAGCCTACTGCAACTGCAATGATTTTGTTTGTCCATTCGCCGTCAATATTAACGGAAAGCTGACCGTTGATTGAAGAGAAATTTGCTCTGCATTCAAGTCCGAGACCGAGAACATTCTGGAAGCCCTCACGGTCCTTCTGAATTGTGAGAACACCTGCCTGAGGGCCTACCATCTGAACGTTTGCCTGAAAGCCCTGAGTTTCCATTGTGAGAGCTACCTGATGAATAAGTGCATAAAGGTCTGCATCAGGTCTTAAGGGATAATTTCTTACTGCCATTTTTATTTCCTCCTTGTTTTACATTACATTGTTAAACAGCTTATAAATCAGTCCGCTTTCAAAATCTGCATATACCACCGTACCGCCTTGTGCCATTCTTATAAGGTACACTGCAAGAAGAAGGATTAAAGCAAATACACAGAGTACCGTCATAACCTTTTTCGGAATGCTCTTTCTTTTAAAAAAGATAAGCACTGCAAAAGGCAGGCAGAAAACAAGTGGGTGCATTGTGAAAGCCTTATCGAAGTCCATAGACAATAAAGCGAAAACCGCTCTTGACATTCCGCAGCCGGGGCAGGAAATTCCGCTCAGAAGTCTGAAAGGACAACCGAAGGAAAGATAAAATACCCCGATAAGGGAAAAGAGGATTGTTGCTTTGCTGTTTTGTCTGATTTGGTTTAAAATTGTATGTTTCATCTTATTTACAGTTTATCACAGCAGTGATTTTATTGTCAATACACCATACTATATTTATATTATTTATAATTTTACCATCTCAGGGTTGCGTCGTAATCATCAATGCCGTAATTACCTGCTGAGTTTTTGATTATATCATAAAGGTCGGCTTTTTCTCCGTCCCAGCCTTTTATATCAATCTTCCTGAGAACAAAGCGGAATCTTTTCATCAGTCTGAGAAGCACATTGCCTTCGGGTGTGCCTTCCTTGAAGGTCTGATTACCTCTGAATGCGCCGTGCACAAGCTCTGCCGCATAATCAAGAACTCTCATATCTCTTATGCTCTTGTCACATTTAATCCATAAAAGCCTTGCAAGGGTGCCGATTTTTATGCTGCATATAATCCTGCCGAGGATTTTCAGCACCTTTTTGATAATGCCCTTATCCTCAATATGAAGCTTGGACATAGCTCTTTCAGTATCATCACGCATATCGGTAATAATGTTCTTTATCATTCTGTCAAACATATCTGAAAGATACTTTTTGCAGTTATCCGTATCCCATTCGAAGTCGGGGGTAGGGATGCTTTTTATTTCCGCTTCATTTTCTCTGAGAGTCACAAGTCTTATAAAAGCAGGGTCAGCAATAATTGAGCCCGTTGTAATATCATAAAGTCTGTTGCCTTTTTCCGTTTCTATTGTATTAATGCTCTGATTGTGCATATGTCCCGTGAAAATCATCTTCACTCCGCAGTCTGCAAGGAAGGTGGCAAACTTATGTGCATCACGAATCATCATCGGAGAAATAAGTGAGAACAAAGGCTGGCCGGGCATAATGGGGTAATGGCACATTGCGATTACGGTCTGACCGTCTTCCTTTGCTTTTTCGCACTGCTTCTGAATCCAATCCCACTGCTCATCCTTGAAGTAGTATTTACCCTTCTTTTTATGGTCGCAGTTAATGGCTAAAAGGCGCACCCCGTCGCAAAGTTGAGCCACATAAGAAAGATTATCTCTGTCGCACTCAATAGCATCGCCGAAGCCGAAATCACGGTATAAATCAAAAAGCTCGTCTCTTTCAGTGTGCTCGGGGGAATATCTGCCGGTTTTCCCGAAAGCGAAGGTGTCACCCTCGTGCCATTTAAAATCGTGGTCGGCAGTTACAACATATATTTTCTTTCCGCTTTCCTTTAATTTATAAAGCAGTTTAAGAAAGCCCTTGTGGTTCTCTTTTTCTCCGTTGAAAATAAGGTCACCCACAATAAGTACCGTATCAGCCTCATCGGCTTTTTGCAGGAATGAGAAAACACTCTCGTTTATGCTCTGTGTTTCCGCAAAGCATTTCTGCTCGTAGTGCATAAAGTCCTCATATTCCTCACCGCTGCAGCCTAAAGCCGTATCAAAAAAGTGAGGGTCTGCCATAACATAGAATTTAAATTCCTTCATATTTTTCTTCTCCGTGAAAATAATTTGAAAAGCTGTATTGAAAAGCAGGCTTCATTGTGCTATTCTTAATACAGACTCCGTTGAGTCTATTTTACCAAAAAGCAAAATATAAAGCAAGGGGAAAGTATTATGAAAATTGCATTTATGGGTGCAGGCAGTACCGTTTTTGCAAGGAATGTTATCGGCGACTGTATGTGCACTCCTGCACTTTGCGAAAGCGAGTTTGCACTTTACGATATCGATGAAAAAAGACTCAAGGAATCCGAAACCATTCTCAGTGCAATAAACAGAAATGTAAACGATGGCAGGGGAAGGATTACAACCTTCCTCGGTGAAGCTGAAAGAAAAGATGCACTCAGAGGTGCTGACTTTGTTGTTAACGCAATTCAGGTGGGCGGCTATGAGCCCTGCACCGTTATCGACTTTGAAATTCCCAAAAAGTACGGTCTTCGTCAGACCATTGCTGACACAATGGGTATCGGCGGTATTATGCGTGCCCTTCGCACCATTCCTGTTATGAAAGCCTTTGCCGATGATATGGAAGAGGTCTGCCCCGATGCCTGGCTTCTTAACTATTCAAACCCTATGGCAATGCTCACGGGCTATATGCTCCGTCACACCAAGGTTAAAACCGTAGGTCTTTGCCACAGCGTTCAGGGCTGTTCAAAGGACCTTCTTAAAAAGCTGGGTATGGAAGACAAGATTGAAGGCAGAGTTGACCGCATTGCAGGTATCAACCATATGGCATGGCTGCTTGAGCTTCACGATAAGGACGGTAACGACCTTTATCCCGAAATTAAAAGAAGAGCCAAGGAAAAGAATGCCACCGAAAAGCATGAGGATATGGTCCGCTTCGATTATATTGACAAGTTAGGCTACTACTGCACCGAAAGCAGTGAGCACAATGCAGAATACAATCCTTTCTATATTAAATCAAGATATCCGGAAATGATTGAGGAGTTCAATATTCCTCTTGATGAATACCCCAGACGCTGTGTGAATCAGATTGAGGGCTGGGAAAAAGAAAGAGACGAAATCCTCGCAGACGGCAAAATCACACATGAGCGCTCCGAAGAATACGCTTCATATATAATGGAAGCAATCGTTACCAATAAGCCCTATAAAATCGGCGGCAACGTTCTCAACAACGGACTTATCGAAAACCTTCCTGCCGAAGCCTGTGTTGAAGTGCCCTGCCTTGTTGACGGCAGCGGTATCACACCCTGCTATATGGGTAAATTACCCTTGCAGCTTGCGGCAATGAACTCAAGCAATATTTATCCTCAGCTTCTTACAATTGAAGCCGCCGCAACAAAAAAGAAGCAGTACATCTACAATGCGGCAATGATGGACCCTCTCACAGGGGGAGAGCTGAACATCAAGGACATATATGCCATGGTTGATGAGCTTCTTGAAGCTCACAAGGACTTTTTGCCGGAGTATGAATAAGAGAAAAAATTGCAGGCTTTCAAAGCCTGCAATTTTTTATGCTATACAGCTTTTAAACAACTTGCACAAAAACAGCTGTTCAAATTTTATCCATAAATTACCTCAAAGCCTATTGATTTTATTGCCTTAATCTTCTATAATAAGTATGTGTAATTATAGGGGTTACTGTGCCCATTTCAAAATTCACGCACCGTAAAGGTGCAAACTTATGAAAGGAAATAATGTGTTAGTCAGGGAAACACAAGGAGGTCAGATGTGTTCGACGAACATTTAATCTTTCAATCTTTATAACAGCACTTCGGTGAAAGCCCGAAGGAAATCATTCTTGTTTCTTAACTCAGAAGAAGCAAGGAAAACCACTTTATTAAGGGGGATAAAACAAATTATGAAAAAAACTTATTTCAAAAAGTCAATGTCAGTTTTTATGGCAGTATTGATGATTTTGTCCTGCTGGGTGTTTGTTGCACCGGAACATAATCATGCTTCGGCTGCTTATGATGCTGTTGCCGTTGAAAAAGCTAACAAAACAGCTGTAGAGGGCATATCCATTGATACAAGCTTCACAACAATTCACGGTTCATTCGAATCTGATAGTGATTATCTTGACACACAGTATTACGATGCTATTTACCACAATGTTCTTTACACAGACGGTCCTGTAAGTATTGCAGCGTCTGCAACATCTGCTAAAACTGAGTACGGAAGTTCGTGGACAGGTTCAAACGGTGTTACCGTTTATTGGTATCATCCAACAGCAACACTTATTTATGAAGGTGACACTTCAAATTATCCTCGTCTTGGTGTAGCTGTTAATACTGTTATGTATTACACAGGAACCTGGTCAAGAAAAACTGTTAACAGACTTTCTTATATTTCTTCCGGTGGTAACGGATTCACATTTAACCAGAATTGGCGTGGTAGTGACGGTCGTCTTAATTTTAACTATATGTGGCATGGTCAGAGTGAATTGATGGGTTATACCTCAACGGTCACAAATAGTAGCATGTGTCAGACTTTGAACGGTAACAGTGACAATCACTTCTATGCTAATCTTCTCAAATTTACCGCCACAATGAGTGATACTGAGTATTGGCGCTCAGCACAGCCTACCTTTGGTTTTTACGGTGATAACGGCGATGATGCAAAAACAATTACCGCAAAAACCGGTGACACTCTTTATGTTATTAACTATGTTCCTCTGAAAAAAGCATTGAACGCAGCAAATACTGCGCTTGCTGAGATTAATGCAAATGCAAAGATGTATACCACGGAGTCCGTTGCAAAATATGCCGAATTGGCAAAAGCCCTTATTGCTGCGAGACCCAACAATTATATCAATTCAACAAAGAATGATGTTGCAGGTTGGGGTAATGCAGCAAAAACCGCAGTAGATAATTGGAATGCATGGACAGGACTCGAGAAAGTTAGTTTTACTGTTAATTTCTATGATGAAGACCAGACAACTCTTCTTAAATCTCAGAAAGTTTCTTACGGTGAAAATGCAACACCTCCCTCCAACCCCTCAAAAGCTCTTGATACATATAATCACTACAGTTTTGCTGGTTGGTCAGGTAACTACACCAACGTAACAAATGATGCAACTGTAATAGCCACCTATAACGGAACAAAACACGACTTCTCAGGTATATACAGTACTGATACCGATGCAATGAAGCACAAGCGCAAGTGTACCGGTTGTGACGCCTACGGTATGAACGGTGAAAAGGATAAGTATGTATCATGTACCGGTACTTGGGGCGGTAACGATACCACACATAGCTTTACTTGTGAGTGTTCAAAAACTTACTCTCATAAACCCACCGAAGAGGCCTTGTGGCATAACAGCACTGCAAGTAAATATCGTGTAACAGGAGATTTGACCCCTGAACAGGCTTGTATAACTCCTGTTGTATACAAAGTCAGCTGTTCTGTTTGTGGACTTGCCCACACAACAAACACCTTCACTGTTGCAGCTGCGGGTCACGCCTGGGGATATGCAAGCCACGTTGACCACACATGTACAGCAGATGGTTATGACGTTTACCGTTGTTCAAAGTGCGGTACCACTGAAAACAGAACTGATAGTAAATATGGTCAGCCCGGCACCGACCCTGCAGCTCATGACTGGGATACACAGCGTTCAGACAAGGGTAACGGTGAGCACGGTTATAAGTGTAAAAAATGTGATGCCTGGGATCAGTCAGCTCCTCATGAATACGAGCTTACAACAATTTACACCGATTCAACATGTACAACCGAAGGTCATGGTAAGTACACATGTAAGCTCTGTCCTTACTCATATGAAGATGTAATTCCTGTTAAACCTCACGATTTCGACACATCAAAGTATGTTTCAATCGACGATACCAACCATGGTTACAAGTGTAAAAACTGTGATCACTATGATGGTATAACAGCTCACGTTTATACAGATAAATCAGAAACAGTAACCGAACCCACATGTTATGAAGCAGGTCTTGCTTATGATTATTGTGTATGCGGTCACTATGTTGAACGTGTAATTCCCGCAACAGGTAATCACACTTGGAGTGAAGACTATAAAGAACATGACGGTGGTCATGCACGCTACTGTACATTTGGAGAATGCGATGCATGGGATACAGTTGAAAGTCATGACGCTTACTGGAAGCTTACAGAAACAACTAAAGCTCCCACCTGTATTCATGATGGTGAAGGTGTTTATACCTGTACACTTTGCGGTGCAACAAAAACTGACGTGATTCCTTTTGACGGTAAGTCACACGATTATAAGAATCCTGTATCAAACGGCAACGGAAAGCATACTGCATCCTGCGGATATTGTAATGCACAGATTGATGAAGACTGCTTTGATAACAACAATGACTGTATCTGTGATGTTTGTAAATATGAAATTCCTCACAAATATGACAATATTGTAAGAGCAGACCTTCTTGTTTCAGAAGCTGATTGTAACAGCTATGCTGTTTACTACAAGAGCTGTTCTGTCTGCGGACACTCCGAAAAAGATGCTACTGCAACCTTTGAAGATGTAGCCGGCGGTTACGGTGCACACGATTGGACCGAGTCTGATGAATTCCTTGCTTCAGCAGCTGCTTGTGAAAAAGACGCAACATACTATTATAAATGTTCTGAATGCGGCGGCTCAAGTGAAACACTTGGCGGCGGCGCAACATGGACAGATAAGGGCTCAGCTCTCAAACACATTTTTGAAGCTGATGCAACAAATTCAAATGTTGTAAATAACAATAACGGCACTCACTCATATACTTGTCAGAGAGAAGACTGTAATGAAGTTGGTTACGGCTCAAAGGTTGGTGCTTCAACAGATTGTATCTATGAAGCTCCCTACTATGTTGAAGGCGAGACCGAAAACCATTACGAAAAATGTGAATGCTGCGGTTATATCAAAACAACTGCACATGACATGACATCATGGACACCCGATGCAGCAAACCAGGGTGACGCTCAGGGTAAGCATACAAGATATTGTCCTGATTGTAATTATTCAGAAATCGCAGATTGTACATACGGCGAAGCTGTTGTAACAGACGCAACATGTATGCACGGTAAAATTGAAACCTATACATGTACAGTTTGCGCACATTCATATTCAATAAATGACGGAATTGTAAATCCTGATAACCACGATTACGGCACATGGTTCGATGAAGAAACAGCAATTGAATCAACCTGTACTGTTGCAGGTAAATATGCAGACGAAAAATGTAGCGGATGTAATGAGGTTATCAATGTAGGTGCCGACCGTCCTCTTGATCCCAAAAATCATGCAGATTATGAAACTGAGGTTGTTGGCACAATTGAAGCAACCTGTATTATTGAAGGTCACACAGGTAAAACAATCTGTAAAGAATGTCAGGCAACACTTATTGAAGACGTAAATCTCGGCTTCAATCCCAATAACCATAAGAACATGGAAACCGGTGCCGAAACACCTCCCACCTGTGAAGACTACGGTTACACAGACTACACTAAGTGTCTTGACTGCGGTAAGATTACAGGTAAAGCTAAGGAAGAACCCTTAGGTCATGATTATACTGGTGATGTTGTTGTTCTTGACGGTGACAAGCACGCTTACGAATGTAAAAACGGTTGCGGCACTCACGGTGTTGGCATTGTAAAATGGAAGACAGAAGCCTGCTCCGGCGGCACAGCAACTTGCGAAACTGAAGCAACTTGTGATGTATGTAAAGATAAATGGGGCAAGAAGGAAATGCACGTATTCGAAGGCGATTACGTAAAGGTTCCCGGTGAAGATGCCCATAATCAGAAGTGTAAGAACTGTGATGCATACGGTATCGGCACTTCCTACGAAACAGGCGATTCAGTAGCTTGCTCCGGCGGTAAGGCAAACTGTACAGATAAGGCAGTATGTAAGTATTGCGGTGAAGAATACGGTTCAGCTCTCGGACATAACTTCACAGCTTCAAAAGACAGGCTCAAGTCGTACGAAAACGGTGAGCATAACTATAAGTGCTTACGCTGTGACCTTTATGGTGCAATCGTTGATGATGTTCACACTGTTGATGCAGTAATCAAGTGTTCAGATAATGATCCTATTACAACTGTTGCAACATGTACAGACGATGCTTACACAACTTATGTTTGTGATGCTTGTTCCTATGAGTGGGTTGTAACTGAAGAGGATTCAGCTCTCGGACATAAATATGAACAGAAGCTTGTTAACGGCGCTCACCTTAAATCAGCAGCAGACTGCGTAAATGCAGCAACTTACTGGTACGATTGCGTTCGTTGCGATACAAACGCTAAGGATGCACCGGATGCTGAAACAAACGAAAATTATTACTACACATATGGCAGTGCAAACGGTCATAAGTGGGACGCTGAAGTTCAGGAAGAAGAATATTTCTGCGCTGCAGCAACATGTACAACAAATGAATGCTATTATGTATCCTGCTCAGTTTGTGATATTTCAAGTGAAGGAACCGATGATGAAGCAACATTTGAAGTTCCCAACACAAAGAGCGGTCATAATTGGGAAGCAACTGAAACCTTCCCCAAGAAGGCGGCTTCCTGCGGTGTAAATGCTGAATTCTATTATGAATGTACAAATACCGGTTGCGGTGTTTCAAGCGAAAAGGCTGACAACGGTAAGTTCTGGATTAAGGAAGATTCAGCTCTTGAACACACATACACTGAACAGATTGAAGACGTAGCTCACAGAAAGAATGTTGCAAACTGTGAACGCGGTGCAACATACTACTATGACTGTAAGTACTGTGATGATAATGCTAAGCTTCTTGAAAATGCAGAAGATTACACATTTGAGTCATCAGTAAAGGATCCGGCAAATCATACAAACCTTACAACCGTTGAATACCTTGCACCCACATGTACCACTGAAGGTCACTATGCATACAAGCAGTGCTCAGGTTGCGGTTACGAATCAGAAATCACTGTTATCCCTGCAAAAGAACATGACTTTACAGGCAAGGTTGAACACATTGCCGGCACAGATACCCACAAGGTAGCTTGTGCAAACAAATGCGGTGAATACGGTCCTGCAGTTGATTGCGACTTCGGCGACACATGGACCCAGATTGCAGGCACTGCAACACATGAACAGACTTGTGAATGCGGCAACAAGAAGACAGGCAACTGTACAGGCGGCACAAGCTCCTGCGCTGAACAGAAGACATGTGATTTGTGCGGCGGTAAATACGGCGAAACATCAGATCATGATTACACAGACGTTGAATGGGTAAAGGATAAGAATGCTGATACTCACAGCAAGAAGTGTAAGAACTGTAACACTAAGATTACAGAAGATTGCTCCGGCGGTGACGAACCCACATGTAGCAGCAAGTCAGTATGTGATGTTTGTGAAGAAGAATACGGCGAGTATGCACAGCATGTAATGGGTGATACTGAAGTAATAACTCCTGCCGATTGTCTTAATAACAGGGTTGAAGAAACTAAGTGTACTAATTATGAAAATTGCGGACATAAGGTAACTCAGACTGTTCCTAACTCAAGCCTTGGTCACAGTATGGGCGAGTTTGCAATAACAACTCAGCCCACCTGTAAGGATGAAGGTGTTCAGACAAGAAGATGTCTCAGAACAGGCTGTACCTATACAGAATCACAGACAATTCCTGCTGATAAGTCAAAGCACGTATCCGAAGGTCCATTTGTTGAATCAGGTGCAGGTGACTGTACAACAGGCATCAAGTACTATAACAAGTGTAAAGTCTGTGATGAAATCCTCAAGGAATGGTCTGAAGTAGGTCAGCACGAATGGAAGGCTGTTGTTGAAACAAAGCCCAATTGTATCACTGACGGTTACATTAACTATGAATGTGAAAAGTGTGGATTTACAAAGACTGAATGGCCTGAAGAACTTAAGGCTAACGGCACACACACATGGTCAAAGCAAATCACAGATGCAACTCAGCAGTATGCTCAGTGGGTTGATGTTGACAAAGACGGTGTACGCGATGCTGACGAATACTTCACAGTAAACGCAACAAAGCATCCTTCATGTAAGAATGCAGGTAGAGGCTATATGGTATGTACTATCTGTAAAGACCACAGTGAAAATGTAGAAATTGACAAGCTCGTTCACGGTCCTGAAGCAGACCTTGCAGATAACGGCATACTCGATGACACTGTTATCGTTGAAGCTGTTGCTCCTACTTGTGAGAGAGCCGGTCATAACAGTTACTGGAGATGTCTCAACTGTAGCTATAGCCAGTATAACGACGATGAATGGCGCAAGGAAAACATCATTCCCGCAACAGGTCATATCGATAATACCAACGACGGAAAGTGCGACGATTGTCACGGTCTGATGTACGATTCCGACGGTAACAACAAGGATGACAGCTCCTGCGGATGTATGTGTCATAATGACAGCTGGCTCATGCAGCTCTTCTACAAGATTTTCCGCTTCTTCTGGAAACTCTTCAAGACAAATCAGTCATGCGCCTGCGGCTTCCAGCACTATTAATAATTTTAAAGCGTCCCCTCTGTGAGGGGATGCTTTTTTTGTATATGGATAGGAATCATTCATTGACAAAATATAACAATAGTGATAAAATATATGTGTCAAGTAATTATTGGAGGTATTATAACCATGAAAAAGGTATTGTCTTTTATCCTTGCAACAATTATGGTGCTGTCCTTATTCCCGGTGGTTTTTGCCGCTGATGAGTGCAGTCACGATTGGACATGGACTTATTACTGCGAAGAAAAAACCGAATACGATTGTACAGATGCTGACACTGTTGTTAAAAGAAAAGGCGTTTGTGGTCTTTGTTCTGAAGAGGTTATTGATGTTGTGCCTGTCCAATCTCAGCATTATTGGATTCAGCAGGGAACAACAGAGCCGGAATGTGAAAAATATACTATGAGTCTTTTTGGATGTGCTTTCTGTACAGCAACAAAAAGCCAGGTTCTCAGCTACAAAGAACATTCATGGGGCAATTGGGTTGTTACTGTAAAATGCTTTGAGGGTACCGACGCACATGCAAAAGGTGAACAGACACGAACCTGTAAGGATTGCGGTGCTGCTGAAACAAAGCAAACAAACAATCATACATATATTATAATGGAAGGTGCTTTGCCGACCTGTTTTAAAAACGGAGTGATGCCTTTCCAGACCTGCGTTGAGTGTGGAACAAGAACTCCCCGTGAAGAAATTCCTATGCTCACTCACACTGATGAAGATGCAAACGGTAAATGTGACCTTTGTGACGGATTAATGGCAGCAGACGGAACCGCATGCAGATGCATATGCCACAGTGATATGTCATTGGTACAAGAGTTTCTTCTGCCTATTCTGCAGTTCATCTGGAACCTTCTTAAAATGAATGTTTGTAACTGCGGAATTGTTCATGCATAATAACAATTCAAGGGAAGATGCGTTTTTTGCGTATCTTCCTTTTGTTTTGTAACGACAAGGTTCCGGTAAGGGTCTTATTTTTTTATTATGATTTTATAATTTTGTTTTTTTTGGTTGACGATTGACAGAAATAATGTTATTATAGATGCGGATAACTATGTGTTACGAAATTTTAATTTCGGAGGTAAAAATATGAAAAACATGAAAAGAATTTTAGCAATGCTCCTTGTATCAATCATGGTTTTTTCCATGGGCAGCATAAGCATTGCATCAGCACAGGAAACTGTTGAGTATTGTCGCAGAGAGTCGTGTAACGGTGTTTGCGAATGGAGAACGGAAGAGGTTATCGGATGCGTAACAACAATGGCTCTCTACTGCACAACCTGTGGCAACAGAAGTGACGGAACAAATATCGAAAACCACAACTGGTATGAATATTCCAGAATAAAGCCTACCTGCGTAAAAGAAGGCAGAGCTTATTTTGCTTGTAGCAACAGCGGTTGTTACGCAACAATGTGGGAAACAATTCCCATTGATCCTGAGGCTCATTTATATGGTGACTGGGTTGTAACTGATGAACCTACATGTAATAAAACCGGCTCAAAATACAGAGAATGTCTTAACACATATGAGGATGCAAACGGTGAGGTCAAATACTGTGGCCATGTACATACTGAAATAATTGCAATTGATAACGATGCACATGTTTTTGACGGTGAATGGTATGTCAGAACAGAGCCTACATGTGAGGCGGACGGTGAAGAGTACACTATCTGTACTGTGTGTAATGTTACACAAAAGACAAATGTCTTACCTGCCCACAGTAATACCTGGAGTGACACAATGTATGAGGTTGTTGAGGAAGCTTCATGCATCAGAGACGGTTTGATGAATGTTGTCTGCACAAAGTGCAACACAAACGGAACAAAGGTAATTCCTAAGGATGAAAATGCGCATTCATGGATATGGTCTGTTGAAAAGGAAGCCACCTGTACAGAAGAAGGAATTAAGAAGGCTGTTTGCCGTTGGCACAGCGATGTAACCAAAACTGAACCCATTGATAAGACCGAGCATATCTCAAAGGGCGAATGGGAAGTAAAAAAAGAAGCAACCTGCACTGAAGAGGGCAGGGAAGCAATCTGTTGCAAAAACTGTTCATATGAGTTTGATTCAAGAATTATTGAAAAGATTCCTCACTTTGCAAGTAAGTGGATTCTTGATGATGGTTCAAGCTGTGAAAACGGCGGAACAGCAAGAAAGGTATGTATATATCCTCACTATGACGCAAACGGTGAGCTGGTGGAACATGTGATGGAAAGAACAACTTTTGCTGCAGGCACACATCTTAACCGCAACACATACACAGTAAATGCAACTTGTACAACTGACGGATATATCACAGATACATGCACAGCATGTAATAAGGTTTTCTCAACACAGTATCCCGCTGACATGAAAGCAAAGCACACTCTTGAAGAAGATTGGTCAGTTGTCAAAGATGCCTCGTGCTATGAAAAGGGACTTGAAATCATCAAGTGTACAAAATGTGATTACAGCGAACAGCGTGATATTCCTGCCTATGAGCATGAATACATAATCATAAAAGAAGGTCTGGATGCAACATGCCTTAAGGACGGCTACACCAAGGAATTTGAATGTCTGAGATGCAGAGCAAGATTGCAATCAGAAAAAATCGAAGCTATCGGACATAACGATGCAAACAATGACGGTTGCTGTGATAACTGTTATGTATACTTTGTAGAGGTTGACGGAAATGTTATAGAATGCGGCTGCTTCTGCCATAACAAGGACGGTCTTTCACAGTTTATTTTCAAGATATACAACTTCCTTTGTAAAATTCTCGGTATCAATCAGAGCTGCGAATGCGGAAGAGTGCACTATGAAGGTAACGGTCTTTTCGGTTGATAATTTAAAATTGATATATCTAAAGCCTGTCCAAGAGACAGGCTTTTTTGTTACCTGAAAAAAGGAACACGCTTATTTTTATTTAATAGGGGATGCAAAAAATATATAAAGTTATATTTAAATCGAATAATAATATTTAATAAAAAATAGCGTTCAACTATTGCAAATTGTAATAAAAATAAGTATAATGTAAAAGAATAGTAGTATGGAGTACAAGGAGTAATTTTAGGCTACTTAGTAAATTATTGTAATTCAGAAAGGAAGATTTACCATGCTTCAAAACGCACCCACAAACAACAAAAGCGTTCTCGACTGGCTCGAAGACAAGCTTGCACTCGTTAACCCCGATAAGGTTGTATGGATTGACGGCAGTGACGAACAGATCGAAGCTCTCCGTGCAGAGGCTTGCTCAACAGGCGAAATGATTAAACTCAATCAGGAACTCCTTCCCGATTGCTATCTTCACAGAACTGCAGTTAACGACGTTGCACGTGTTGAAGGCAGAACCTTCATCTGCGCTCCCACAAAGGAAGAAGCAGGCCCCACAAACAACTGGATGGATCCCGCTGAAGCTTATGAAATGCTTTACGGTATTGCTAAGGATAGCTATAAAGGCAGAACAGCTTATATCATTCCTTATTCAATGGGCCCTGTTGGTTCAGAATTCTCAAAGGCAGGTATCGAACTTACAGACTCAATCTATGTTGTTCTCAACATGGCAATCATGACAAGAGTAGGCTTCAATGTTCTTGAAGCTCTCGGCGACAGCAATGACTGGGTTCGCGGTCTCCACTGCCGTTGCGATATCGATGAAGAAAAGAGATATATCTGCCACTTCCCTCAGGATAACACAATTATTTCAGTTAACTCAGGCTACGGCGGAAACGTTCTTCTCGGTAAGAAGTGCTTTGCTCTTCGTATTGCTTCCAACCAGGGTAGAAAAGAAGGCTGGATGGCAGAGCATATGCTCATCCTCGGCATTGAAAAGCCCGACGGTGAAGTTAAATATATCTGTGCTGCATTCCCCTCAGCTTGCGGCAAGACAAACCTTGCAATGCTCATTCCTCCCGAAGGATATAAGAACAAGGGCTACAAGGTATGGTGCGTAGGCGATGATATCGCTTGGATCCGTAAGGGTGAAGACGGCAGGCTTTATGCTATCAACCCTGAAAACGGCTTCTTCGGTGTTGCTCCCGGTACCAACATGAAGTCCAACCCCAATGCACTTCTTTCAACAAAGAAGGGTACTATCTTCACAAACGTTGCTCACAACCTTGATGACAATACAGTTTGGTGGGAAGGTCTTGATAAGAATCCTCCCGAAAACGCAATGGAATGGACAGGTAAGCCCTGGAACGGTAAGGTTGACGAAATCAAGGGTGCTCATCCCAACAGCCGTTTCACAGCTCCCGCAAAGAACTGCCCCTGCATCAGCAGTGAATTCGAAAATCCCAAGGGCGTTCCCGTATCAGCAATCGTATTCGGCGGCCGCCGTGCAAAGCTTGCTCCTCTTGTATATCAGTCAAGAGACTGGAACCACGGTGTATTCGTAGGTTCAATCATGGCTTCAGAAACAACAGCAGCAGCTTCAGGTGCAGTTGGTGTTGTTCGCCGTGACCCCATGGCTATGCTTCCCTTCTGCGGCTATGATATGGCTGACTACTGGCAGCACTGGATTGACATCGGTGAAACTCTCGATGCTGACAAGGCTCCCAAAATCTTCAATGTTAACTGGTTCCGTAAGGATGACGAAGGCAACTTCATGTGGCCCGGCTTCGGTGACAACCTTCGTGTTCTTGACTGGATCATCGACAGATGTGAAGGTAAGGTTGACGCTGACGAAACCGCTATCGGTTACCTTCCCAAGGCTGAAGATATCAACCTCGAAGGTCTTGAAGGCGAAATCACAGTTGAAGGCCTTAAGAAGATTCTTGACGTTGATAAGGCTCTCTGGGCTGAAGATGCAAAGGGTATCGAAGAATTCTACGGCAAGTTTGGCGACAAGCTTCCCAAGGAACTCAGAGCAGAGCTTGAAACCCTTAAGAAGAATACAGCTGAATAATTCAGTTATAAAAACTCCTACCGATGCGTCGGTAGGAGTTTTTTTGTAGCAAGAGGTTAGTAATAAGTTAAGTTCTTTTGATTCTATTCTTTCAAGAAAAGAATGCCCGGCGGCGAGCGATGAGGTTGGTTGACAATTTCATACACGTGTGATAAATTAAGAACAAAAGATTGATTATTGGCGACGCATTCGACATTGTTTACAACGGCATGTAAAGTCCGTTGGGTAATCAGTCTTTTTTTATTTGATATTTTTCCTCATTTACATCTTGCAAACACACGGATTAGTGTTCAAGTTCACAAAAAAATATGCAAAACTTGTTGACAATTTTCGATATAGATGATATTATTATCAAGCTCTCTCGCAAAAAGTGAGGAAGCGACAAGAAAAATGTCAAAACTTTTTTGAAAAAACTTTGAAAAAAGTATTGACAAGAGAGTATGTAATGTGATATACTCTTTGAGCTGTCTCGGAAACGGGGTAGCGATTGGACCTTGAAAATTAAACAACGAGATAAGAAAAGGAACCCGAGATTTCGATGGTAA
>JAZSHC010000033.1:0-28010 GCA_045533065.1 Acutalibacteraceae bacterium | reverse complement strand
GACGACGAAGAACTTCTCGAACTCGTTGAAATGGAAATCAGAGAAACTCTTGACGAATATGAATTCCCCGGCGATGATACACCCATCATCAAGGGTTCAGCTCTCAAGGCTCTCGAATACACAGGCGGCGATGTAAACGCTCCCGAGCTCGCTCCCATCTGGGAACTCATGGCTGCAGTTGACAGCTATATCCCCACACCCGACCGTAAGGCAGACCTTCCCTTCCTTATGCCCGTAGAAGACGTATTCACCATCACAGGTCGTGGTACTGTTGCTACAGGTAGAGTTGAAAGAGGTCAGCTCAAGACAGGTGAAGAACTCGAAATCGTTGGTCTTACCGAAGAAAAGAGAAAGACCGTATGTACCGGTATCGAAATGTTCAGAAAGATCCTCGACTATGCAGAAGCAGGCGACAACATCGGTGCTCTTCTTCGTGGTATCCAGAGAACAGAAATCGAACGTGGTCAGGTTCTTGCAAAGCCAGGTTCAATCAACCCACACACAAAGTTCTCAGGTCAGGTTTACGTTTTGACAAAGGATGAAGGCGGCCGTCATACTCCTTTCTTCAACAACTACAGACCTCAGTTCTATTTCAGAACAACTGACGTTACAGGTATCATCAGCCTTCCCGAAGGCACAGAAATGTGTATGCCTGGTGACAACGTTGAAATGGACGTTGAACTTATCACAGAAATCGCTATCGAAGAAGGTCTTCGTTTCGCTATCCGTGAAGGTGGCCGTACAGTTGGTTCAGGCGTTGTTATCGCTATCAACGACTAATTCAAATGTATAAAAATTACAGCTCTCAGTTTCCTGAGAGCTGTTTTTTTGTTATTAATCTTCCTCAATCGACCTGAAATCAATAATATCACCATTTTCAGCATTGATTTCAAATACATAATGATATCCTTTAGTGTCAGGGCCATATCCAAACAAGAAATCAATAAAATCCGTTTCAAAAGGATAATAACATTTCAGTTCGACATAATATGTATTCAGTGTTTTACCGTTATCGTATTTTTCTTCTTCAATTATGTAAGAATCGGTACTTCTGATGAATTCAAGAGCGTTTTTGCAGTTAGCACCATTTTTTAGGTTGTTAAACCACGTCTGAGTTTCTTCACCGTGATGATAATTCAGGTAACTGCCGTTGAGAGTTTGTGCTTCTATGTCTGGAATGAACAACTTATATATTATCTCATTGTTGCTGTTATAAGAAATAATTACACAACTGATAATATCGTCATAATAATCTTCATATTCCATACCATTTGTATAACAGTATATTGCATACTCACAGCCTTTAGTTGTATCGGGATTCTTTTCATATAAATAATCTTCTATCCAATACGGTAACAGGTAATTATCACATATAAAATTTTTGTATTTTATATTTTGTTTTACAAAGCCTTCTTTTATAAGCTTTGTTTCAGTTTCTTTTGCATTGGTTCCCATTGTGATCGAATCATAGATTTCTTTCTGTTCGGCTGTAATGTTGGAAAGATAGTATTCTGTTGGTGTTTCAGTATACCATCCTTCTTTACTTTCTTCCGGATACCATCGTTCGTATTTTTCATAAGCAAAGCCGTAAACTGCAACAAAGCAAACACCTATAACAGAAAGAATAATTGTTATAAGTTTTAACGATATTCGATACGGTTTTGAACGGTATCTGTAATCCTTATTAAGTGACACAAACGAAATAAACGCATAAAGAAAAAGTACAAGTATGTTTATGGGAAACGCAATGTCTTTTTCAGGCGTTGGTCCGTTAGTTATGTAGCAGTATAAAAGATAACCTGCATTTAAAACGGGATAAAACAGACCGCTTGTTATAACAGAGCCAAGAGCCATAAGTGCATAGGCAGCTGTTATGCCTGATAGCTGTTTGTGAAGCTTATGCCTGCAGCATTTTATAGTGTATACGGTTGAAAATATAAATATTACAAGAAAAACGATAAGTTCAATTAGGCTGGGAAAATGATGCATGGAGGGCTCAACAAAATACCAATATCCAAGACCGAACCATGAAACGGAGAGTAAATTTATGGTGCACATACCTAAAAACAGCAAAATACCTTTAAGTGTACTGTCTTTGTATAGTGACTCAAACTCCTCACGCACATCTTTTGTTTCGCCCATTTCATCAACAGCCTTCTGAAAAGCCGCTTCTTCGTCATAGCCGATTTCCATATAAAACTCAGCCTTATCATAAATATGGCATTCAATTTCAGCTCTCAGTTCAGCTTTTGTGCTGTCAGCGATTTTGTCGGGGATAATTTTAGATATATAATCTTCAACAATCTTACGCTGTTGCATTAGCAACACCTCCGATAACCTTGCCTACGGCTTTGGAATAGGCTTCCCATTCCTGTTTGTTTTCCTGAAGAACTTTGATACCTTTTTTAGTCAGGTGATAGTATTTTCTTCTGCGTTCGCCTTCGCTTCCTTCCCAATAGGATTCAACATAACCGTCCTTTTCAAAGGCGTGGAGAATAGGGTAGAGGGTACCTTCTTTTAATGAAAAAACAAATTCCGAGCGCATTTCAATTTCCTTGATTATCTTGTAGCCGTACATATCACCCTTTTCAAGAACTGAAAGTACAAGCAGGGCAGAGCTGCCTTTGGTCAATTCCTTTTTGATGTTCATATTTTCACCTCGTTTCATAAGTATAGAACACAAATACATCGGTGCTCTATACATAGAATAGCACAGTATAAATTCATTGTCAATATTTGTAAGAAAAAATTGTAGTGGGGGAAGGGCTTACGATGTAATTATATCTTAAGAAAAACGTAAGCTTTTCTAAAGCATATCTTAAAGAACTCATTCTCCATAAATGCTATCATGTAATCAAGACAGGAGATGATTATATGAAAACTCAGAAAAAGGCTGGGAGTATGACAAAATAAAGTCACAGATTAAAAATTTATGGGCGTGCTCAGTATAAAATATTACCCCGACACAGAAGTGTCGGGGTTTCTGACTACTAACTACTGACTACTTTTAATGTTTCCAATCTTTATAGCACATTACTCAGATATAATTCCATATCAAACTCATCAAGTCCGCTGTCTTTTCTGAGATAAAGGGGATGATGTGGGTGACCTTTTTTTGAAATTGCACCGCTTGAATACCACTTGGAGTGATATTTTGAGGAGATATCCACCATTTCTCTCAGGCAATCCTTGAGATAGGGACGCGTTTCAACAATTGTACCCCATGCCGCCCAGACAGACGGCTTTTCAGTTTCATAAAGGGAGAGAATATATTCAAAAGCCTTCATGTTTTCTTTATGCAAATGCACGTTGAGCTCTTTGTCCATATCGTCGGGCTTTGTGGCACGCTGGGCGTAAACGTTGAACATAATAAAGCTGTCGTAGCCGTTGCGAAGGGCAATTCTTTCAACGGATTTCAGGGTGTTGTCAAGGTCATTAGGTGCCGCTGTTGAAGGGTTGATGCCAATGCAGATAAGTGGATTTTTACCCTTTGTACCAAGTATGTAACGGTATTCACCGTAGTGATTGGGTACATATATCCAGTCTTCAACGTTATATTCAATGTGACTTTGAATTTCACTTTCTTTCAGTGCCTTATAAAACTCTTCAATTTCAACAAGTTGGGATTCTGTTTTGGGAATATGCATAATTTCACATCCTGATTTTTAGTATATACGATGATTATATCAGCACAATATATAGTTGTCAATAAGTCCGTCAACTTGACAAAAAGGAAATAAAAAAGTATAATAAAAACCAATATTATGTGATTTTTTACTCATTTGATGTGGGAGGTTTAATATGTCACAAGCACAAGTAAGCAGTCCTCTTGTGAAGCAGAGAGACTATTGGTTTGACAATGCAAAGGCTTTTCTTATAGTATGTGTTGTGGTGGGACACCTTGCAAACGGAATTTTTTCCACAAGTACAGGCTGGGTTGTAGCTTTGCAGAAATTCATTTACGTTTACCACATGCCTGCTTTTCTTATAATTTCGGGTCGTTTTGCCAAAAAGAGAATTGACAGAGGAGATTGGGCAACGGTAATATCAAGGGTGCTTGTGCCTTACATCGTTCTGCAGACCCTTATGCTGGTTATGCGTTCCGCTCTTGGTGACACTCCTTCAAAGTTCAGTTATTTCAATCCTCTTTTCGGCTTGTGGTACTTCCTTAACATTGCGGTTTATTCCCTTATTACCCCGCATCTGAAAAAATATAAGTGGCTTATGCCTGTATCTGTTGTTGCGGCCCTTGCTGTCGGCTTCTGCTTCAGTACGCTATACGGTGCGGCATACAGAATAGTATGCTTTTACCCCTTCTTCCTGTTCGGCTATTACACTCAGAAGTATGATTTTGCCTTCTGCAAAAAAATACCCTTCAGAATTTTGAGCCTTGTGGCGTTTTGTGCAATCGGACTTTATGTGCTGTTCAACACAAGTCAGGTCAGCTTCAACCTTCTTTGCATGAACAAAACCTACAGCTATGTTGCAGATTATATGCACTGGTCAATGGTTGAGACCTTTGCACATACACTTCTCAGGTATGTAATGGGCTTTGCAGGCTTCTTTATTGTAATGGGACTCATGCCATCAAAAAAGACCTTCTTCTCCTATGTGGGTATTAATTCCGTATATGTTTATGCACTTCACTGCTTCCTTATTGTTGCACTCAGAACAATTGATGCAGATTATGACATTCTCCGTGTGCTCACAAATAAGTGGCTTCTTCTGGCTTATTGCTTTTCGGGTGTACCTCTTTCCTTTATCCTTGCAAGCAAGCCCGTCAGAAAGCTTACAAGATTCTTTGTTGAGCCTGATTTTGACCTTAAAAGGCTTGTTATGCAGCTTGCAGAAACAAACAAAGAAAAATAATGTTAAACTAAAAACAGGTATCTTCGGATACCTGTTTTTTTATGTATTAAGTGTTTTTATATTTCGGTAAGACGGATAATGAATGGTGCATGAGGTGCAAGCTTTTTTGTGATGGTGCCTGCAATTTGTGCAAATTCTTCTTTAGTCCACAAGTCTACACCGGAGTAGCTTTTATCCATACCGTATTTTGCAATGTCAAAGGAAATCTCTCTTTCTTCATCGGTAAGATTAAAAAGAGCGATAACAGGATTATTGTTTTTGTCAAGGCAGTACCAGACAGCCTCCTGTGATGTTCTTACAAGCTGCCTGTTATTTGAGGAATACTGGTTGATTTCAATAATATCACGGTTTGTAATAACCTCAAGGTCCTCAGGTCTGTTTTCACGAAGCTCACCGCCTAAGATGAGAGGTGAACGGAAAACCGACCAGAGTGTGAGCATTGTCTTTTGCTCGTCAGGGGTGAAGCTTGTGTAACGGTCCCTGTCGCCAAGGCAGGAGCAGTTCTTGCTGATTTTGCCAAGGGGAAGCATGTCACAGTCAGGCCAACAGCCCACTTTGACATGGGGAGCCCATTTTTCACAGCGCTCGAACATATTCTTAAGTTTATCCCAATGGTCCCAGAAATCTCCTGTCATTCTCCACATGTTTGCATTCTGTGAAAGGTGGAAGGCCTCTGCCACAACGGCAGGTCCCGGTGAAAGCGAAAGCACCATTTCTCTGCCGCAATTATCAATGGCTTTTCTTATCATTTCAATTTCTTCTCTGGCACTGTATGGGTCGTGGGGCTTGAATTCAGTGTTTGCTATGTCGTCAACCTTTACAAAGTCAACGCCCCATGAAGCATAAAGCTCAAAAAGGCTGTTATAGTATTGCTGAGCACCTTCTGCCCTTGCGTTTACACCGTACATATCAGTGTTCCACAGGCAAAGGGAAAATCCGTGAGCAATCTGTCTTGCAGAACGGTCTGTACCTTTGACAGGTGTGTTCTGATGCACAGCCTGACGGGGAATACCCCTCATAATGTGTATACCGAATTTTAAGCCCATATCGTGAATTTTATCGGCAATTGCCTTGAAGCCAACACCGCCGGCAGCAGAGGGGAAACGGTTGACTGCAGGTATCAGACGTGAATATTCATCCATGCAAAGCTCTGTGAAATTGTTATAGAAATTGCTTGTGGCATTCGGTTCGTACCACTGAATATCACATGTGATATATTCCCAACCGTAGTCTTTAAGATTTTCGGCAACATAACGGGCATTGCCCAAAAGCTGTTCTTCGTTAACGGCTGCACCGTAGCAGTCCCAGCTGTTCCAACCCATGGGCGGTCGGGGAGCGAATGTATCTTTTTTCAGCATATCTGAAATCTCCTTTTTGTAAAACTTGTTTTTATTTTATCAATTTAAAGAAATAAGGTCAATGTTTTTCGTCAATTTCTATAAGGTTTTTTCCTGCTATTGACTTTTATCTGATAATAGATATAAAATATAGGATAGATTATTATATTTTAAAGGACTGATAAAAATGAAAGCAATTATAACCGTAATCGGCAAAGATACAACAGGAATCATCGCTTCAGTATGCACCCTTCTTGCCGAAAAGAAAATCAACATCCTCGATATCAGCCAGACAGTTATGGACGGCTTTTTCACAATGACAATGCTTGTTGACCTTAAGGAAAGCACCGTTGCTTTTGCTGAAGTCAGCGACGCACTTGATCTTAAGGGCGAAGAGCTCGGCCTTTCAATCAGAATTCAGCGTGAAGATATTTTTGACCTCATGCACAGAATTTAAGGGGGGATTTCTCTATGCATACACAAAAGGAAATTCTTTCCACAATTGATATGATTGACCATCAGCATCTTGATGTAAGAACAATCACCATGGGCATATCTCTTCTTGATTGCTGCAGTGATGATGTTTTTGTAACTGCTGAAAAGATATACGACAAAATAACACGTCTCGCAAAGGATCTTGTTAAAACAGGTGAGGATATTGAAAAGGAGTTCGGTATCCCCATTGTCAACAAACGTATTTCCGTAACTCCCATTTCAATTGTTGCCGCATCATGTAAGCAGACAGACTATACACCGATTGCAGAAGCGCTTGACAAAGCAGCCAAAACCTGCGGAGTTAATTTCATCGGCGGATTTTCTGCTCTTGTGCATAAGGGCATGACAAACGGAGATATCAACCTTATCAATTCAATTCCGTCTGCTCTTGCAAAAACAGAAAGGGTATGCTCCTCTGTTTCTGTTGCAAGCACAAAGGCAGGCATCAACATGGATGCTGTGGCTCTCATGGGCAGAGTTATCAAAGAAACTGCAGATAAAACAGCAGACAAAGGCGGCTTCGGTTGTGCAAAGCTGGTTGTTTTTGCAAACGCAGTTGAGGATAATCCCTTCATGGCAGGTGCTTTTCACGGTGTCGGTGAAGCCGAATGCGTTATCAATGTTGGCGTTAGCGGCCCCGGTGTTGTTCATCATGCACTTAAGAAATGTAAGGGTCAGCCCTTTGACGTTGTGGCAGAAACAATCAAGAAAACTGCCTTCAAAATTACAAGAATGGGCCAGCTTGTGGCTTCTCAGGCGTCTGAACGTCTTGGTGTACCCTCAGGTATTGTTGACCTTTCACTTGCACCCACACCTGAAAAAGGTGACAGTGTTGCAAGAATATTGGAGGAAATGGGTCTCGAGGTCTGCGGTACTCACGGTACAACAGCGGCCCTTGCCCTTCTCAATGACGCTGTTAAAAAGGGTGGCGTTATGGCAAGTAACCACGTTGGCGGGCTTTCAGGTGCTTTCATTCCTGTCAGTGAAGACGAGGGCATGATTGAAGCGGCAATGAAAAACGCTCTCACATTGGATAAGCTTGAAGCAATGACTTGTGTCTGCTCCGTAGGTCTTGATATGATTGCAGTACCGGGTGAAACCTCTGCTGAAACTCTTTCAGCCATCATTGCAGACGAAGCTGCAATCGGAGTTGTCAACACAAAAACAACTGCAGTCAGAATTATTCCTGCAGTGGGCAAAAAAGTGGGAGATATTATTGAATTCGGCGGACTTTTGGGCTCTGCTCCCGTAATGCCTGTTCACGAATTTTCAAGCGTTGATTTCATTTCCCGTGGTGGCAGAATTCCGGCTCCCATGCATTCATTAAAGAATTAAAGAAGGAATTTAAATGAAAATTATTGATATCATAAAAGCGGATAAGCCAACCCTTTCCTTTGAAGTTTTTCCGCCTAAGACCAGCGATAATTTTGAATCCGTGAAAAATGCAACTGAAGAAATAGCGGCTTTAAAGCCTGATTTTATGAGCGTTACTTACGGCGCAGGCGGAGGAACTTCCGAATTTACTGCTTCCATTGCTCAGAATATACAGACCAAAACAGGTGTACCTGTGCTGTCACACCTGAGCTGTGTTTCTTCAACAAAGGATGAGATTCACAGACAGCTTGATTTATTGAAGCAAAAAGGCGTTGAAAACATTCTTTCTCTCAGGGGCGACATGCCTCAGGGTATGAGCAAGGAGCACCTTGATTATCACTATGCTTATGAGCTCACAAGAGAAATTAAGGAATACGGCGGTTTTTGTATCGGTGGGGCATGTTATCCCGAATCTCACCCTGAAAGTGAAAATTCCTTCAAGGATATAGAGTATCTTAAAATGAAGGTTGATGCAGGCTGTGAGTTTCTTACAACACAGATGTTTTTTGACAACAATGTGCTGTACAACTTCCTTTACAGAGCGTCAAAGGCAGGTGTGGATGTGCCTGTTGTTGCGGGTATTATGCCTGTTACCAACCCCAAGTCAATTAAAAGAATCTGCAGCATTTCAGGCACTGCACTTCCGCAGCGCTTTGTAAGAATAGTTGACCGTTACGGTGACAATCCCGAAGCTATGAAGCAGGCAGGTATCGCTTATGCAACGGAGCAGATAATTGACCTTTATGCAAACGGTATCGGTGCAGTTCATGTTTATTCCATGAATAAGCCGGATGTTGCAAAAAAGATTTATGAAAATATCAGCGCAATTATTGAAAAATAAAAACAGCCACGTCTTTATTGACGTGGCAATATTTGATTGGGGTATAATATGATAAGTCTTTTAACTAAGGATGTTAAGGAAATTGAAGTTGATAAAAAGCAGGCACTTCGTTTCATGGGCTGCAGAACAGAAAATGTGAGTGAAGAATTGCTGGAGCTTTATGACGAATGCCTTGAAATGTATCTTAATTCAGCAGACCTTAAGGCTGTTGTAAGAAAAACTGATGTCTTTTTTGATGAGGGCAACACAATACGCTTTGATTTCGGTACTGTTGAAAGTGAAAGCCTTAAAAGAAATCTTTGCGGCTGCAAAAGTGCCTATGTTTTTGCGGCAACAGCAGGCATTGAGGTTGACCGCTGCATAAAACGCCTGAGCTTAAATTCGGAGGCAGAAAGCATGATTTTCAGCTGCATTGCATCGTCAGGCGTTGAATGCTGGTGTGATTATATCAATAATGAAATGGCAAAGGATTGCAAGCTTCGGCCGCGGTTCAGTCCCGGCTACGGTGATGTGTCGCTCAATATACAGTCAGATGTTTTGCAGTATCTTGATGCAACATCAAAAATCGGTATCACACTTACACAATCGCTCATGATGGTACCGGTAAAATCTGTAACGGCTATTGTGGGAATATGTGATTGAATTTGCAATTGCGTCGATACAAAGTGGTAAAAGGTAATTTGTACCCGCTTGGTTGTAGGGGCGACCATTGGTCGAACAAAAACCTGACCGCTTTAACCCAACCTGATAATGAATTGCCTTACGGCATGAATTGGCTCACGCCATTAATTGTGCCTTCGCACATTGAATCCTTACTACTGACTACTAATTCCAACGGCAGGAGGAAAAACATGAATATAAGGGAAATACTGAATAAAAGCATAATATACTTTGACGGCGGCATGGGTACTCTTCTGCAGCAAAAAGGACTCAAGGCAGGAGAAAAGCCGGAACTGTGGAACATTACCCGTCCTCAGGATATTACGGAAATTCATCTGTCTTATCTTAATGCCGGCAGTAATGTTATCACAACAAACACCTTCGGTGCAAACTGCCTTAAATTTGAAAACCTTGAACAAATCATATCTGCCGCAATAAACAATGCCAAAAAGGCAATTGAGCTTTTTGACGGTGATAAAGAGAACCGTTTTGTTGCTTTTGATATGGGTCCCACAGGTAAAATGCTCCATCCTATGGGGGATATGCCCTTTGAAAATGCCGTTTCCGTTTTTGCCGAAAATGTAAGGCTTGCAGAAAAATACGGTGCTGACCTTATAATAATTGAGACAATGAATGACTCCTATGAAACAAAGGCAGCAGTCCTTGCGGCAAAAGAAAATTCATCACTGCCTGTTTTTGTTACAAATGTTTTTGACGAAAAAGGCAAGCTTATGACAGGTGCCGATGCAAAGGCGATGATAGCCATGCTAGAATCTCTTGGGGTTGATGCTGTGGGAATGAACTGTTCCCTGGGCCCCGTTCAGATGCTTGACAGAGTTGCAGAATATGTGAAGTATTCCTCTCTTCCCATAATTGTCAATCCAAATGCAGGGCTTCCCAGAAGCGTTGACGGTGAAACGGTTTTTGATGTTAATGCTGAAGAGTTTTCTGCTGTTATGAAAACAATTGCACAGATGGGTGCGTCTGTTCTCGGTGGCTGCTGCGGTACAACACCTGAATATATTGAAAAAACAGTGCAAAAAACAAAGGACTTACCTTTTGTCCCCACAGAAAAGAAAAATTATACCTTTGTGTCCTCTTATACTCATGCTGTTGAAATTTCTGACGACCCTGTTCTCATAGGTGAAAGAATAAACCCCACCGGAAAGAAGCGCTTTAAACAGGCTCTCAGAGAAAACGATTTAGACTACATTGTGTCAGAGGGTATTGCTCAGCAGGAAAAAGGAGTACATATTCTCGATGTCAATGTAGGCTTGCCTGAAATTGACGAGGATAAAATGCTTGTTTCATCAGTTATGCGTCTGCAGGAGGTTATAGACCTTCCTTTGCAGATTGATACCGTTAAAATTTCGTCAATGGAAAAGGCAATGCGTATTTATAACGGTAAGCCTTTGATAAATTCAGTAAACGGCAAACAGGAGAGCATGGATTCGGTTCTGCCCTTTGTAAAAAAGTACGGTGGTGCCCTCATCGCGCTCACAATTGATGAATCAGGCATACCTGAAACTGCTGAGGGCAGATTGAAAATTGCAGAAAAAATAGTAAAGGAATGCAAAAAATACGGTATTGACAAAAAGGATATCATTGTTGACCCCTTGGCAATGGCTGTCTCCTCTGATGAAAAAAGCGGCAGAGTGACCCTTGAGGCAGTTTCACTTATTAAAGAAAAATTGGGTGTAAAAACCAGTCTTGGCGTTTCAAACATATCCTTCGGACTTCCCGAAAGGTCAGTTGTTAATGCTTATTTCCTTTCAATGGCTTTTGAAAGAGGCCTCAATTGTGCCATAATGAATCCCAATTCGCTTGAAATGATGCAAAGCTACCACACCTTCAGAGCACTTAAGGGCTTTGATAAGGGCTGTGTCAATTACATCGATTTTGCATCAAGAGTCACGGTTAAAGCCAATGAAACAACTGTGACTGAAAGCAAAAATACACAGGGTGAAAAAGACCTTCAGTATTTTATAATCAAGGGCCTTAAGGATAAGGCTTTTGAAACTGCAGCTGAGCTTATTAAAACTGAAAACCCCATGGATATTATAAATTCAAGGATTATACCTGCCCTTGATACTGTGGGCAAACACTTTGAAGAAAAAACTATGTATCTTCCTCAGCTTCTCATGAGTGCCGAGGCGGCAGGCAGAGCCTTTGATGCTGTAAAAACCGTAATAAGCACAGAAAAAACGGAGCCCAAGGGAAAGGTGCTTATCGCAACGGTCAAGGGTGATATTCATGATATCGGTAAAAATATTGTGAAGGTGCTTCTTGAAAATTACGGATACGATGTAATTGACATGGGTAAGGATGTGGCCCCTGAGACTATCGCTGAAGCCGTGAAAAGAGAAAATATACCTCTGGTCGGTCTTTCGGCACTGATGACAACTACCGTTGAAGCAATGGCAGAAACCATAAAGCTTCTCAAAAAAGAGTGCCCCGAAGTAAAAACAATGGTGGGCGGTGCAGTGCTTACCCCGGAATATGCTGACATGATAGGTGCAGATTTTTACGGCAAAGATGCAATGTCTGCCGTGAGAATAGCGGAGCAGTGCATGTAAAATAAACAGTGTCACGGAAAATTTTAAGAAATTATAAATTTTTTTACACGTATTGATTATTTACCAAAAAAGGTATAAAATTAGAATGTTAAAATATTGTTAAAGGAGAGTTTAACAAATGAAGAATCTTAAAAAAGCATTAAGCCTTGTTCTTTGCCTCGTTATGGTTTTTTCTGCAACAGTTGTTTTTTCGGCTGCAGAAGGCGAAGTGAACACCTATGTTCCGGATTATGATACAGAAACTCCGGTAATTGTTCTTCACGGTATCGGACAGAACGATACATACGTTCTTGACGAAGAGGGTAACAGAACTTATGATGAAACAGGTGATGAAATCACAGGCTGGCCCCTTGAAATCGACATCAAGTCAGCCCTTGCTGAAATCATTCCCAACCTTATTTATTCCATTTTCACAAGAAGAGACAGCGGTCTTTCCGAAGCAATGAAGGACGGTGCAAGCAAGCTCTTTTTTGCAATTGAAAAGGATGACGAGGGTAACTATGTGAACGATATTGAGGTTCCCTGTTACTTTGCTCCTGTTTCACAGATTCCTGAAGAAAAGCAGGAAATGTATTTCAACCGTATTCCCATTCAGGAATGTGCTGAAATCATCGGTGAAGACAACCTTTATTTCTTCGGCTATGACTCACTCGGTGACATTTCCGAAACCACAAAAAGACTTCATGAGTATGTTCTTGAAGTGCGCAGACAGACAGGCTCTGACAAAGTTAACCTTTGCCCCATCAGCCTTGGCGGCTCTGTTGCTGTTTCATACCTTGATATGTTCAAGGAAGACCACGCATATATTAACAGAATCGTTTATATTGTTCCCGCAATTGACGGCTCTGAGCTCGTAGGCGACCTTCTGACAGGTAATGTAAGCGTATTTGCTTCCGACGATGCGCTTTATGAAGATCTTATGGTAAACCTTATGGGTGATACCTGGTCAACATATCTTATCAATATGCTTCTTCGCATTCTTCCCTCAGACGTTCTCAAGGGCGCACTTAACGGCCTTCTTGAAGGTGTTATTGAAAATGTTGTTCTTAAATCAACACAGCTCTGGGCAACCTGTCCCACTGAGTATTATGAAGAAGCCAGAGCAAAATGGCTCATGGATGACAAGTATGCTTCAATCCGCGAAAAGGTTGACACCTTTATGCAGGCAAGAGCAAACTTTGAAGAAAATCAGAACGATATAATCGAAAAGGGCGGTCGCCTTTACAACATTGTATGTTATGACCTTCCCATGATGATTCCTCTTACAAAGGACTATAAAACATCCAACACTGACTGTATTCTTCATGTTGAATCAACTTCAATGGGAGCAACCTTTGCTGATCTTGGTGAAACCCTCGGTGAAGGCTATGAAGCTGTTGGCACATACTGTTCAGATCCTACCCATAACCACCTTTCACCTGACGGTATGGTAGACCCCACAACAGGTCTTCTTCCCTGTACAACATGGTATTTCAAGGGTCAGTCCCACGAAATGCTTCAGTATAACGACATCTGTCTCAAGCTTGGCACACAGCTTATGACAGACAGAAATATGCTTGATGTTTATTCAAATCCCATCGCATATCCTCAGTATAACGGTGCAAGAATTACCCGTTACACCAACTGGAAGATGGAGGATTGGGAAAATGCCGACAAATCTTCAATGACTGCAGATCAGATAGCACAGGTTGAAGCTGCGATTGCTGAAATCAAGGCTATGGAAAACGAAACTGTAATTGACACTGAAAAGTGGAATGCAGCAGAAGAAGCTCTTGAGCAGGCTCTTATCAATGCAGGTGTATATCAGGCAGAAAAATCCTCATTCTTTGAAGATGCTTTCACAACAATTTTCAAGGGAATGAACAAGGCTGTAAACAAGGTTTGCGCAAAGTTCGATTATTGATTAAAGCATAACTGAATAAGGGCGGTATATTCCGCCCTTGTTGTTTTTCATGAGGTTAGTATGGAATATGTAAATATAGTATCTGCGAAATTTAAAAACCGCCTTAACCGTTTTGTTGCAGAGGTTGAGATAGATGGCGAAGATGTATTGTGCCATGTTAAAAATACGGGAAGATGTAAAGAGCTTCTTACAAGGGGGGCAACGGTATTTCTTCAAAAAAGCGAAAATCAAAACAGAAAATACAAGTATTCCCTTATAACGGTTAAAAAAGGCGAAAGGCTTGTGAACATGGATTCACAGGCACCCAACAAGGCTGTATACGAATGGCTAAAAGCTGAAAAGTATTTTAAAAATATAACCTTCATAAAGCCTGAAAGCACCTTCGGTAAATCCCGCTTTGATTTTTACTTCGAATACGAGGGCAAAAAAGCTTATATGGAGGTTAAGGGAGTTACCCTTGAAAATGAAGGCGTGGTATCCTTCCCTGATGCTCCCACAGAAAGAGGACTTAAACACATAAATGAGCTTTGCGAATGTGTAAAAGAGGGCTACGAAGCCTATATTATGTTTGTTGTTCAGATGAAGAATGTTCTTTACTTCACTCCTAACGAGAGCCATGACCCGAAATTTTGCGAGGGACTCAGAGGTGCTTGTGCACATGGTGTGAAGGTGCTTTGCTTTGATTGCAAGGTCACAGAAACAGAAATGACCGTTGAAAATGAAGTTGTAATAAAACTTTAATCATATATTTTGCTTATTAAGAATTATAAATGTTGCCAATAAATTAATTTTGTGTTATTATTAATAAAATTAGTAATTATATTTGAAAGGTATCAGTGAATGAATCCAAAGAAACGACTGTTTTATATATTTACTGTGTTTGTTCTGGCTGTTTTTTTCTCCTTCCCGATTTCGGCTATGTCTATGCATCAGACCGTCGATGAAATCATATCGGATAATGAAGGAAGAATTCTTTCTGTGGCATACAGAGGAGACACAGCTTTTTACCCGGAAAACTCACTTGAAGGTGTTCTTTCAGCAAAGGAAAAGGGCGCTGATATGGTAAGCGTCTGCGTGCAGAAAACAAAAGACGGTGTGTTTGTGCTTTGCGAAAATGAAACGCTCGGAAACGTATGTAATGCACCTTTTGAAAGTGTCGGTGAGTTGACCTTTGATGAAACTCAGCAGTATAGTCTTTTTGATAATTGCGGTAATCTTACCAAGTATCAGATGGCGTCCCTTGAAAATCTTATTCAGAACACAGACATCAACCTTTGTCTGATTCTTGACATTGATTGGTCAGACAGAGATGATATTTACACTCTTCTTGTGAACGAGGGTGCCCTTGAAAGGGTTTATCTGAGAACAAAAGAAAGTGCCCGTAAAATTTCCGAATGGGTTAACACAAAAGAAGAAAAGGTGAATGTAATCGGAATATATTCAGGAAATATTATTTTCAATTCCGTTTCACACATTAATACTCTTTCTGAATCGGGTATGCATGCGGTACAGTATCAGAGCAAGAACTACTTCAATGTTATGTACGGCTCATGGACTTATAACAATTTTTCTTCTGAAGGGAAAGCAAGGGCAATTGCTCCCATGTATAACCCTGACCTTTGCGGACAAAGAAGTGACAGTGAAAACGGCTGGAACGAGCTTATAAAAAAAGGGTTTACGGTTATTGAAACAAATAATATAGAAGCACTCGTTTCCTATATTGAAAAGAACACAGAAGCAACTGTAAGACTTACAGAGCTTCTTGAAAAAGCAAAGACCATTAATACGGAAAAATATTCTCTCACCAGTAAGGACAACCTTGCAGATGCAATTGAAGAAGCACAAGCAGTCCTCACCGGCAGAAGAAAATCCCTGGCAGAAGCAGAGCAGGCATATTCCGCATTGCTTTTTTATATGAATGAAATGAAAATTTCTTCGGGAGAAGAAACTGTAAAAGGTGCTCTTAACATAACAACGGGCAAGGTTATTGCAACGGTACTTGTGGGAGCTGCAATTTTCGCGGGACAGATTTTTGTTCAGAAGCTGCACAGAAAAAAGAGAAAATAATTTTGAAAACATATATAAGGAGGAAATATAATTATGGAACTTAAGGAAAAAAATTGGCTTCCAAAAGCCGAAACGCCTGAAGAAGCAAGAGTAAACTCAAAGGTTGTCAAGGCTTTCCTTGACCGCTGCGAAGAGCTTGGCAAGCAGGTTCATTCACTTTTGGTTATCCGTGACAACAAAATCGCATGCGAAGTTTACAAGGAGCCCTTCGGCCCTGAGCACAACCACATGATGTATTCGGTAAGTAAATCCTTTACCTCTGCTGCAATCGGTTTTGCAGTTGAAGAAGGCTACATCGATGTTGACACAAGATTTGTTGATATTTTCCCTGAGGCAAGGGGAGATAAGCCTGATGAATATCTTGAGCTTATGACAGTTGAAGACCTTCTTACAATGAGAAGCGGTAAATCTGTAAGTATTTTCCTTGACAGAACAAAAGACCGTTGGTTTAAGGATATTATGAATTCACCCTGGGTTTCCGAGCCGGGAACAGAATTCCTTTACATCAGTGAAAACATGTATCTTCTTTGCTGTATTATTCACAAGGTTACGGGTATGTCTGTTATGGAATATCTCAAGCCCCGTCTTTTTGAGCCTCTCGGATTTTCACATCCCTTCTGGGAAACCTGCCCAAGAGGTATTGAAGCAGGCGGTTGGGGTCTTATGATAACAACTGAGGACCTTGCAAAGTTCACCTACTGTTACAGCTGTGGCGGTAAGTTCAACGGCAAGCAGGTAATTCCCGAAAAATGGGTTGAAGAGTCTGTTAAATACCATGCAGACAACAGCGCTTCCAACCAGGACCGTGACTGCAAAAGAGGTTACGGATATTGCTTCTGGAGAAATGACGGTTACGAAAAATCCTTCCGTGCAGACGGTATGTTCAGCCAGTTCGGTATCGTATTTGAGGACCTTGATGCATGTGTAATTCTCACAGCAGGTGAGGTACATGAGCAGGGTATGCGTGATGTTCTTTGGGAATATTTCCCCAAGGCATTCCTTGAAGAAAATACCGAAGAAAGCGTAGAATTCGGTCTGCCTGCATTTGAAAGATTGCCTGAAAAGAACCGCTCGGCACTTGAACAGCGTCTTCACGGCAAAAGAATGAAGCTCAGCAAGCCCATTGCAGTTAACATTGCAGGTTATCCCACAAGCGTTGTACCGCTTACAGCACTTTTCATGGAAAGTGACAAGGCAGGCAACATCAACGATGTCAGCTTCAAGTTCTATGATAACGAAGCTGTTATGACATGGACTGAGGGTGACGAGGTCAACTCGGTAAAAATCGGTATGGACGGTGAGTACCGTTGGGACAAGATTGTTGTAGGTCAGATTCCTTACAACACATGCTCAACAGGCTGCTGGAATTCCGACAGTGAGCTTGAAGTACATATCAGATGCATTGAAGCAGTTGCTGAAAGAATACTGAAATTCAAGTTTAACGGTGACAATGTTGTTATGCGTCCCTCATGCAATCCTCCCACAATGACTATGGCAGATACTCTCAAGGAAACTGTTAAGGATGTTATCAAGCAGCCTGTTGTTCAGGCAGCGGTCAGCAAGGTGCTGCCCAAGCTGGCTCCCCTTATTGATGCAGTACAGAGAGGAAAGATTAAGGATTAATTATCCTTAAAAACGGAGGAAAAAATGTTTTATAATATAGTTTATATAGCTACAATTATTCTTGAATTTATAACTGTTCCGATTTTTCTCAAATATTACTGGCCTAAGAAATGTAAGCAGTCAATGCTGTTTAAAGTGATTTCCGCAACACTGTTTGTTCTGTGCGGTGTGTGTGCCGTCAAAATCAGCGGTAACAACACACCTTATGCAGATCTTATGGTCTGGGGACTTGTGTTTGGTTGGATTGGAGATCTGCTTCTTCATTGGCTGTCAAATAAAATGTGGATTTTTGCTGTGGGTGTTGTTGCGTTCCTCACAGGGCACATTTTCTATATTGTTGCCATCCAAAAGGCCATAACAACCACATATCCCGCATCGTCTGTTTTTGAGTGGTATGAAATTCTTTTTGTTGCAGTTGTGATAATAGGTGTAACCATTCTTGCAATATGTAAAGGGTTTTATAAGGAAAGGGCAGGGGTTACCGCAGGTCTTACGGCTTACGGTGTTATGCTTCTGGCAATGCTTGCAAAAACTGCAAGATACGCAATCGGCGAATGGGCATACGGCACAAACGACCACATGGTGGCAGTATTTATAACTGTTCTGGGAGGCGGAATTCTTTTTGCCGTATCTGATATACTTCTCGGATACATACTCATGTTCAAGGATAAAAGGCGAATTCTCAGAATAATCAATATTGTCACATACTTTGCAGCACAGATTCTTCTTGCAAGCAGTATTCTTTTTGTAAGATCTGCTTACCCGCTTTATTGATTGAATTAATTGTCGGCGTACAGGGCATAATAGCCTTGTACGCTGAGTTTTTTGAAAAAAATAAAAAACTTCAAAAAAAACTATTGACAACAGTATATATGATGTGTATAATATCTCTTGTTCGTTGCGGAATTGTGTAAGGGTAGCACAGCAGACTCTGACTCTGTTTGTCTGGGTTCGAATCCTAGTTCCGCAGCCAAAAAATCCGACAAGTTTCGACTTGTCGGATTTTTTTATCCATTGCGAAAGCAATGGTATATCATCGCCGTCAGGTGTATATCATCACACGAAGTGTGCATATCATCAGCCGTAGGCTGTATACCCGCTTTCGCAATGATGATATACAACGGTTACACCGTTGATGATATGCAATTCCTTACGGAATTGATGATATACAAGTCTTCGCCTTGATTATATCTTAGCTTTATAGTATAATCGCTGCAAGTGAAGTGATTGTATGGCTAAGAATTATCTGCTAGTTTATTCTGAACAATTGGCAACAGAAATAGAGTTGCTTTGTCAAAAATAAAAGCACATCAACTCCATTATTCCCCAACAGCAAAAAGGCATGCCACATTTTTGTGTGATGTGTCTTTTTTTGTTTTATACACTGATTTTTATCCTTATAACTATTGACGATTTTTGAACAAAGTATTATAATCTATTATGTATAATTGCCGATATTATATACTATCGGTTAGAAATTGCTAAGGGAACAATTTGTGTGCCATGGAACATAGGGAGGTCAGATGTGTATGGCATACAGTCAAGTCTGACGGCAAATATACAAAAAACAAAAAACAAAGGGGATTTCCCCGTGTGTCAGTAATAACTGACACAACACATCTTATTAAGGAGATGATAAAAGAAATGAAAAAAACATATTTCAAAAAATCAATGTCAGTCTTTCTGGCATGTCTCATGATTTTGTCATGCTGGGTATGGGTACCCGGTGAGCATAATCATGCTTCAGCGGCTGACGGTACCGTAACTCCGTCTGCATGGACTGCTGTTTATGATGGAAGCAGCAGTGACAGAGGTGATTCAAGCAAGATTGTTATCTGCAGTGACGGTTACGTAGGCAACACCACTGTCGGCCATATGAAATTTGATATTTCATCTTTTTCAAAGAAAGTTTCAAATGCAACTCTCACAGTTAACTCAGGTAATCATGGTGGTACAACAGTTCCTTCAACTGTTCACATTTTTATGATTGACCCTTCAAGGAGTGTGGCTGTAAGCGGCACCTATAAAGTGAGCGGTATTTCTACTGTATATAACAGTACTTATACTTCAGCTGCTAATGTTTATACACATTACGATATTTCATCAGGAGATGCATTGGGCTCAATTGCTCAGAATGAAACAGGTTCACACACCATCGATGTTACCAATGCAGTCAACACTGCCAAAGCAAACGGTTGGTCAGAGTTCTGCCTTATTTTCATGATGCCTCAGGCATACAGTGATAACGGCAACCCTGCATGGTCTGACCTTCAGATTTATCCTTCAGGTACATCACTTTCATACACTGCAGCACCTGACGCATCAGACACAGGTGTACCCATTGTTGACATCAATACAGATGCTGCCAATTCTGTTGTCGGGCTTAATACAGACGTAACAACAATTCACGGCTCATTTGAATCTGATGCAGATTACATGGAAGATTCTCATTATGATGCTATTTATCACAATGTTCTTTATACAGATGGTCCTACAACTATAGCAGCATCAGCAACATCAGAAAAAACAGAATACGGCAATTCATGGACTGGTTCAAACGGTGTAACAGTTTATTGGTATCACCCCACGGCAACCTTGCTTTATGACGGTGATACTACAAATCTTCCACGTATCGGCGTAGCGGTCAATACTGTTATGTACTATACCGGCACTTGGAGCCGTCAAACGGTTAACAGGCTTTCATACATATCTTCCGGCGGTAACGGATTTAATTTTAACCAGAACTGGCACGGTAGTGACGGACGCCTTAATTTCCAGTATATGTGGCATGGCCAGAGCGAAATGATGGGTTATACCTCAACGGTTCAGAATGATGCCATGAGGCAGACGTTGGGCGGTGACAGTGATAACCATTTCTACGCTAATCTTCTTAAATTTACCGATTCAATGGGCTCGAACGAATACTGGCGTTCTGCACAGCCTACTTTCGGATTCTACGGAGATAATGGTGATTCAGCAAAGACTATCACTGCAACCTCAAGTGATACACTTTACATCATCAACTACATTCCTCTCAGAACTGCACTTCAGAGTGCAATTGCAAACCTTGCGGATATCAAGGCAAATCCGAGCAAATACACAACTGAATCTGTTGCAAAGTTTGTTGAGCTTGCAAATGCACTTGTTGCAGCAAAACCCAATAACTATATCAACAGCACAAAGAACGATGTAACCGGTTGGGCTGCAGCTGCAAAGACAGCGGTAGATAATTACAATAGTTTCAGCCTCGAACTCGCAACATACGATATAACCTACGAAAACCTCTTCTCTGTTTCAGGTTGGTACAATTCCAATTCTTCAGCAGCTCTGAACAGTGTTGTTACAGTAGACCCGACAGCAGGTACTATTACTATCAAGAATAACGGCTCAGGTGAAGCTTATACAGCTTTCAGCCCCGATACTATACGCTGCTATTCAATGCCTGTTACAGCTGGAGAAACATATGCTGCGGAATATAAAACCACTGCAGCTGCCGATACACAAATGTTCCTGTTCTTCTATGATGCATCCGGTAATATGCTCAGCTCATCGTACATGGGAACAACTGGTACAAGCTGCAGTAAAACAGATTTTGTGGCTCCTGCAGGTGCAACAAAAGCTGAAATCCGTCTTGATGTAAACACAGGCAGCAGTACGGTGACCTTCAAGGATATCGCAATATATCCCGCTTCAAGAATCAATACTGTAGGCTTGAATAACTGGACAACCCGTCCTTACAGAAAGGTATACACTTATAACACATCGTTCAACCACGCAAACCTTGATGTTCCTGTAAGACCCGGTTATACATTTGAGAATTGGTATATTGACTCAGCCTGTACCACTCCGATGTCTAATTACACTAATAATTTTACACTTGGCGTCAGTGACCAGAACAGCTATCCAACATACTCAAAGTGGACACCGATTACCTACACAATCACATACGACCTTGACGGTGGTACCATAAACACCACCGGCTATACTGAAAGCACTTATAATATTGAAACTAATCTTATTTTACCCGGTGCTGCAAAAACAGGCTATACCTTCGGTGGTTGGAAAATTACAAATGCAACGGGCTCATTAGCAAATTATAGCGATGCAGTTGTTGGTGCACAGGACTTCGGTGTAGGTTTTTATGGTAACGCCACCATGGTTGCACAGTGGACAATCAACAGCTATGACGTAACCTTCAATTATGCTGACGGAACAAGCAATACAACTGCTTACGATTACGGCACAACCATCACAGCTCCCGCAAACTCCACAAAAGCTTCTGATGCAACAAACCATTATACATACACATGGTCACCTGCAATTGCAACAACCGTAACAGGCGATGCAACCTACGAAGAAGTTCTTTCAACCGAAGCTCATGAATGGAGCGAATGGAGCACAACAGTAACTCCCACCTGCACATCAACAGGAACAAAGTCAAGAACCTGTAATGTTTGCGGATACACCGAAACTACCACAGTTGAAAAGGCAACTCATACTCTTACTCATGTAGATGCTGTTTCTGCAACCTGTACCGCTAACGGTAATATTGAATACTGGTACTGTAGCGAATGTAACAAGATGTTCAGCGATGCCAATGCATCAACTGAAATTACAGATATTACTGACCCCCAGAAGGCCCACACAGAGGTTGTTATTGACGCTGTTGCAGCAACCTGTACTTCAACAGGTCTTACAGAAGGTAAGAAGTGTTCAGTCTGCGGAACTGTAACAGTTGCTCAGACCGTAACAGCCATGCTTGCTCACACTGAAGAAACAATCCCAGCAGAAGATGCAACCTGTACTTCAACAGGTAAGACAGCAGGTAAGAAGTGTTCAGTCTGCGATGAAATTCTTGTTGAACAGGAAGACACACCCATGCTCGACCATACAATGGGTGAATGGACCGAGACAAAGGCTCCCACATGTATCACCGCAGGTGAAAAGACAAGAAAGTGTGCAAACTGTGATTACACAGAAACCGAAACAATTGACGCAACAGGCAACCACGTTTACGGTGAATGGACAAATTATAATGCAACAGAACATTCAGGCAAATGTACAAGCGACCCCGCTTGTACCGCAATCACAACAGAAGCACACACCATCAGTGATACAGTAAAAACATTTAATGCAACATACCATCACTATAAGTGTGAAAAATGTGATGCTTACGGCGCACTTCTCAACGGTGTATTCAATACCTCTATGAAAGAAGAGTGCTTCGGTGAAGGCACAACCTTTGCTCAGATAGACGGTAATGCTAGTGCTCATAAAGAAACCTGTAAGTGCGGTAACACAAAGACTGACTCTCACGCTTACGGTGCATGGGCAGCAGACCCCGAAAACAAGGCTGATGCAAACGGTAATATGTCACGCAGCTGTACCGAGTGTGGATACAAGCAGACATCAAGCTGTAATTACAAGGTAACCGAAACAGTAAATGCAACCTGTACAGTTAACGGTCACAAGACATATCTTTGCTCTGACTGCGGTAACGGTTACACAGAAATTCTCACAGCTCCCGGTCACGATTGGAATGAAGTAACATACACTTGGTCAGATGACAACAGCGAATGCACAGCTGAAAGAGTATGTAAAACTGACGGTTCACATGTTGAAACTGCAACTGCAACTGTAACATCAGAAGTTACAAAAGAAGCAACATGTAAAGAAGCCGGTACAAGAACATACACTGCAACATTTGAAGAAAATGTAGATTGGGTAGCAATTCAGACTGCTACTGTTGAAATTGCAATTGATGCAGATAACCATACAAAACTCAACAAGACAGATGCTGTAGAAGAAACCTGTGAAGATGACGGTAATATTGATTACTGGACATGCGAAGGCTGTAATAAGATCTACAGCGATGCAGGTGCAAAAACTGAAATCACAAAAGCTGATACAGTTGTTGCAGCAAAGAAACACAACTACGGCGATTGGACTTATGTTGCTGACGGAGAACATAAGAGAGTTTGTGCAAACGATGAAAATCACGTAGAAACAGAAGCTTGTGCAGATACAGATACAGACAATGATTGTCTTTGTGACAAGTGTTCAAATCTTGTAGCACATAACTACGGTGAAGCAACATGTGAATCTCCTGCAACATGTACTGTCTGCGGAGCAACAACAGGTGAAAAGCTCGGTCACGATTGGGCAGATACAACATACGACTTTGCAGAAGACGGAAGCGCTTGCACAGCTAAAAGAGTATGTAAGAGAACTGATTGTGGCAAAACAGAAACAGCAACAGCAAAGATTACATCCGAAGAAAAGATTGCTGCAACATGTATCGAAATGGGTACAACAACCTATACAGCAACATTCACAGAGACATGGGCAGCAGTACAGACCAAGGATGTAAAGGATATCGCAATTGATGATGACAATCATACCAATCTCAAAAAGACAGATAAGAAAGATGCAACCTGTGAGGCAGACGGTAATATTGATTACTGGACATGCGAAGGCTGTAATAAGATCTACAGTGATGCAGATGCAAAAACTGAAATCACAAAAGCTGAAACAGTTGTTGGAGCTTCCGGTCACGATTGGAATGAAGGTGTTGTAACAACTCCTGCAACCTGTATGGCAACAGGTGTTAAGAGCTTCACCTGTCAGAACGACAACTCCCATACAAAGACAGAGACTATAGACATCGACGAAACTGCTCACAGCTGGAATGATGCAACATACACATGGTCTGAAACTGAAGACACATGGACATGCACAGCTGAAAGAGTATGTAAGTACAACGGCGAACATACCGAAACAGCAGAAGCAACAATGGTAACATCCACTGTTAAAACTCCTGCAACATGTGAAGGCGTTGGTACAACAACCTACACAGCAACCTTCGCAGAAGGCAGCTGGGCAACAGAACAGACCTATGATGTTGATGATATTGCAGCTATCGGTCATAACTATTCTGTTGAAATAACTGCACGTCCCGAGCTTGTAGACGGTGCATGGACAACAGGTACCTACACCTACACATGTAAAAATGACGAAAGTCATACACGTACCGAAGACGCATCAAGAGCAGACTATACTGCATTTGATGAAGCAGTTGAAGCACTTAATGAGCTTCTTACAAACGAAAAGCTCACAGACGAAGGAAAGGCATCTGTTAACAAAGCACTTGCCAAGGCTGATGAGCTTGCTGAAGACCTTGTAACTGTTGAGCAGCCTCAGATTGATGAGCTTGTAAGTGAGCTTAACAGAATTAAGGCAGCAGCAGAACAGATTATTGCTAACTCAGGCAAGGCTCAGCCTGTAACAGAAGCTATTTCGGGTCTTAAGGTACAGTTCCTCGAAGCAGAAGACATCGTAGCAATTGAAAGCCTTCAGCTTAATGCAGACGGTGGCTTTGACCCTGCAAGACTCAGACTTACAAACAACAACAAGAATCTTCCCATAACAGTTACAAGTGTTACAGCTGATAAGGCAAACATTGAATCTGTTGGTGAAGAAGGTACCGTAATTGATATTGACGGTGCATTAGACCTTGACATCACTGCTCCCACAAGCTTCAATGAAGCAGGTCTTATCACTTATACTATTGAATATAAGATAGGCAGTGAAACTGCAGGCTACCTCATGGATGAAAATGGAGAAGCTGTTGTATTCACCACCTATGCATACATTTATGTAAAGGGCGCAGCATACACTCCGTATCATCTTATGGACGAAGACTGCAACAACGGTTCTGCAACAGCAGAATGGGATTTCTCACTTGAAGCAAATATTGGTGATTTTGCAGCTGTTCACGAATATAAGGCCCCGAAGGCTGATTTCGAAAACGATAATCTTGAAAAAGATAACAATTGGCTTGGCGATGTTGTAAACGATAAATATGACTACGAAGACGATACCTGTTATGCAGGTTGTCCCACTCCCGATGATAATCATCCCGGTACCACATGGCATAAGGGTGATGCTCATGCTGCAACCTACAGATACTATATCGATACAAGTCTTGCTCCCACATGGGAGGAAGCAGGATTCAAAGCGGTATTGCGTGAAACTCTCAATTCAAACTATGATAATGCACCTTTCAAATATGTAAGAGTTGCAAACAATCAGGCTTATTTAGATGCTATCAGTGGTACAAACAAGACCTTCTCCGTTACTATTGTACCCGGAGCAAGTACAAATGTACCGAATAAGACATGGACATTTGCCTCCAAAGGCGATATGAGTGTTTATCAATATGACAATGCGAGTCAGGATGATTACATTTTCGGTCAGCATCTTGCTAATAGCACAAATCTCTCTGTATCATATGCAAACTTCTCAGGTGCAATTCCTGAGAGTACAACAGAAGCAAAGCTTATGTATTCACCTAGAATGGAATATAATAAGAGTGCTGATAGCTTTTTCCAGGGTGGTCAGGCTGAAGCTGTTACAATGACAACTCACCTTTACATCACTTCCTACGATAAGGGTGAACTCAGAGAAGCAGTTAACGCAGCAGAGCTTGCAGCTTATAACCCCAACTACTTTAGTGCTGATACATTTAAAGATTATCAGGATGCTCTCGCGGCAGCTAAGGAAGTTCTCGGCAAGGCTGAAACAACTCAGGGTGATGTTGATGAAGCAACAGCAAATCTTACAGCTGCAGTTAAGGCTCTCACAAGAGCAGAGTATGTTCTCACTCTCACTCACAGCATCCGCGAAAATGCTGATATGAGCGGTGAAGCAAGCACAAAGACTGAGTACTATCTTCTTGCAAAAGACAGTGAATTCACAGCTCCTCTTGACGCTGTAATTGATGAGGATACTATCAATAAGTATGATGCTGCTGAGACTCTCACAATTGAGGGCACAACAGAGCATACATATAATTATTGGTTTATCGATTTCTCAGAGGTTGAGGATACTCTTGACAGCGCAAAGGCTATTCTTGATAAAGATCCTTGGTGTTATACTGAGGCATACACAACTGCACTTACGACAGCAAGAGATAACCTTGTAGCTGTTGACCAAACCAAGGGCACAACCACACCTGAGCTTCAGAGTGAAGTTGATGCACTTGTAGACGCAGTAGATGAGCTCGTAGCAAAAGAGGCTGATGAGGCAAATCACGAACATGTCAAGGGTGAACTTATAACGGATAACGCTCCGACATGTATTGAAGCAGGTTCAGGCCATTACAATTGTATCTATTGTGACGTTAAGGTAGAAGATGCAGTAATTGATGCACTTGGTCACTCCTTCGGAGAAACAATCGCTTACAAGGCAGCAACCTGTAAGGCAGAAGGTAACGAGGCATACAAGGAATGCTCTGTATGTGGCAAGTTCTTTGCAGCAGACGCAGCAGAAGATTCAACTGATGCAAAAGAAAGTGCAGATGCATTCAAGATTGATATTGATCCTGATGCACACAGCTGGGATGATGGCAAAGTTACTAAGGATCCCACTTGTACAGATAAGGGTGTAAAGACCTTCACTTGTAAGCATGACGAAACACACACAAAGACAGAAGATATTGCTGCTCTTGATCATATTGATAAAGACAATAACGGTTACTGTGACCGTGAAGGCTGCGGTGCACTCATCTGTGACCACATAGGTCAGGCAACAGTTGTTAAGAATGATAAGGAAGCAACATGTACAGAAGACGGTTACACCGGCGACAAGCACTGCGCAAAGTGTGATGTAATTGTTGAGTATGGTACAAAGATTGATAAGCTCGGTCATGATTGGGCAGAGACAACATACAGCTTTGCAGAAGACGGAAGCGCATGCACAGCTACAAGAGTATGTAACAACGATGCAAGCCATGTTGAAACTGCAACAGCAACAATCGCATCCGCAGTTAAGACACCTGTAACATGTACTGAAAAGGGTACAACAACCTACACAGCAACCTTCACTGAAGACTGGGCAGATACTCAGACTAAGGATGTTAAAGACATTGATGCTCTCGACCATGATTGGAAAGCTACAACATACAACTTTGCAGCAGACGGTAAGTCATGCACAGCTGAAAGAGTATGTCAGAGAACAGATTGCGGCGTAAAAGAAACTGCAACAGCAACAATCGCATCCGCAGTTAAGACACCTGCAACATGTACTGAAAAGGGTACAACAACCTACACAGCAACCTTCACTGAAGGCTGGGCAGATACTCAGACTAAGGATGTTAAAGACATTGATGCTCTCGACCATGATTGGAAAGCTACAACATACAACTTTGCAGCAGACGGTAAGTCATGCACAGCTGAAAGAGTATGTCAGAGAACAGATTGCGGCGT
>JAZSHC010000044.1:0-43185 GCA_045533065.1 Acutalibacteraceae bacterium | reverse complement strand
CAGAAGCCAGTCTGCTTTCTCAGAAGACGGTCTTTCAATCGGTGCAGGTCTTGAAGACCTTGGTAAAGGCCTTCGTTCACAGGTTGGTACAATGTACGGCACAAAGGTTAAGGGCGTTCGTTACCTTGAAATGGCAGAAGGCTATGTTACAAGAATGGCTCTTGACGCTGACGATCAGGTTATCGGCTATGAATTCGTATCTCTCGGTAAGATGACAGACTTCATCAAAAAGGGTGACGATCCCACAACAGCTTACAACAAGGCTATGGGTACTTACGGCAGATTTGACGATGCTGCTAAGTATATCGATCCCCGTAAGGAATAAGGAGGTAAACGGACATGGCATTATTTGAAAACTACGAAAGAAGAATTGACAAAATTCTTGCTGCTTTAAAAGAATACGGTATTTCTTCAGTTGAAGAATGTAAAGAAATCTGCGCTGCTAAGGGCGTAGATCCCTACAAAATTGTAGAAGAAACTCAGCCTATCGCATTTGAAAATGCAAAGTGGGCATATGTAGTAGGTTGCGCAATCGCAATCAAGAAGGGCTGCACAAAGGCTGCTGACGCTGCTGCAGCTATCGGTGAAGGTCTTCAGAGCTTCTGCATCCCCGGTTCAGTTGCTGACAACCGTCAGGTTGGTCTCGGCCACGGTAACCTTGGCAAAATGCTCCTTTCAGAAGAAACAGAATGCTTCTGCTTCCTTGCAGGTCACGAATCATTCGCTGCTGCTGAAGGCGCAATCAAAATTGCTCTTAACGCTAATAAGGTTAGAACTCAGCCTCTCCGTGTTATCCTTAACGGTCTTGGCAAGGACGCTGCTATGATTATTTCAAGAATCAACGGCTTCACATATGTTCAGACTGAATTTGATCCCTACACAGAAACAGTTAAGGTTGTTAACGAAACAGCTTACTCAAACGGCGACAGAGCTAAGGTTAAGTGCTACGGTTCAGACAATGTTCCCGAAGGCGTTGCAATTATGAAGCTCGAAAACGTTGGTGTTTCCATCACAGGTAACTCAACTAATCCCACACGTTTCCAGCACCCCGTTGCAGGTACCTACAAAAAGTGGTGCGTTGAAAACGGCGTTAGCTACTTCTCAGTTGCATCAGGCGGCGGTACAGGCCGTACCCTTCATCCCGACAACATGGCAGCAGGTCCTGCTTCCTACGGTATGACAGACACAATGGGCAGAATGCACTCCGACGCTCAGTTCGCAGGTTCCTCATCAGTTCCCGCTCACGTTGAAATGATGGGCCTTATCGGCGCAGGTAACAACCCCATGGTTGGTATGACCGTTGCTTGTGCAGTTGCTATTGAAGAGGCTTCAAAGTAATAGATAAATAAAGGGTTTTCAGCCTTTTAGCAAATCACCTGTTCAGAGATGAGCAGGTGATTTTTTGCCGTTTTTTTGCCGAAAAACTTTACAAAACTTTACAAGATTTGGATTTTTTAAAAAGTAAAGTAGGGTTAAACCATATCTGTTTGTGTATTTGTGAATAAAAGTTATACCACAGTAAATTTAGGTCTTGAAAATGCTTTTGATTTCTGCTTTAATGGTATTGAAAAAAGCGGTTTCTATCTATATGGTTTCTGAATACAGTAATAAAACGCTATATTCGAAAGACAAATAAATTATTATGATATAATTCCCGAATTCAAACAATATAAGGTGATAAAAATGGCAAACAATAACGATTACAACAGATTCAACACCATTAACGATTTTCTATGGTGTATGGAAAGTGGCGGTGAAGTTGAATTTGAATGGCAGAATGTATTTTATTCAATCACCCATACTACAGATGGAAAAATCAGCATTAGTGAAGCCAATAATCAAGAAAGTGAACTCATATATAACTCTCCTGACGATGTTCTAGAATATATTTTAAAAACTAATGAAAAGCTACACGATGTAATTACAAAAATCAGTAATATATCCAGAACTATCTGACATAGAACAAAAATTACACATGTATGGCTTAGAATTATTATGTATGGTACCATAGTTGTTATGGTTTTTGATATTGATACAAATAAAACGGCTTCAAAATCCAAATCAAAAGGAGTTAAAAAATGCTTAATAATCTGAATTATCCGGACTATAACGGCTATGAATCTGTAAGCGATTTTAAATGGTGTGTCCACGACGGAAGCGAAATAGAATTTGTATGGAACGAAAAAGTTTATTCTATTACTCGTTGCGAAAACGGAAAAATCAGTATAGCCCAAAGTTACAGACAAGAAACCGAAGGAATATTCGATACTGTTGACGATTTGCTTCTATATGAACTTGAAACTGGTGAATCGTTAAAAGATATTATACTTAAAGCTACAATTACAGACCGCACTTTATAATTTGTTATAAGGGATTGATTCAATGAATATACAAGGCAATACAGATGAGTTAAAATTTGAAAGCATCAGTGATTTTAAACACGCCTTAATATATGGCAGAGAAGCCTAATATGAAAAAGTGTTCTTTTACTGAATATCAGTGTTGGGCTAATATGCAACAAACACCCTTGACTTTTTGAGGTCAAGGGTGTTGTTATAACCAAACTATTTGTTTATCTGCTGAGTATTATCTTTTTTGTTTCACCTTCATTAAAAGTAATTGTTTGTTCTTCACCGCCATAGACACTGACTTTAATCGTCTGTGTCTTGTCACTTGTAATCGTCACCGAAACAGTATCAGCAGTCCATTCAAGGTCAACCTCTGCGTTTGTTCTTGCCCTGAGACCCTCAATACTGCCTTCACTCCATTCATCGGGAAGTGCAGGTAAAGTTTCAATTACGCCTGAGTTTGAGTAAAGGAGCATTTCATCGATGATACCTATTGTACCTATGCTTGTGTCAGTGCAGAAAACGCCCCAACCGTCGTGAGTGTTGTGGTCGGTCATCATTGATGTGTAATAGATGTTATCTGCCATAAGAGCCATAAGGGAGTTGTAGCAGGAATCGGCATTTTTAAGCCTTGCGGCAACAAGTGCCTTGTGCACCCAACCGTGAGATGCGATATCGTCTTCGCCTTCGTTTTCTCTGTTACGGTTTTCAATTGCCTGATTGCAGGCATCAACGAGAGCTTGATTGTCCTGAGTTTCAAATGCGGGCCATGCGGGATAAAGATGGCTTATATGACGGTGCTTGTTGTTTTCCTGATATTCTTTCATAGCCCACTCGCAAAGAGCACCGCTTTCATCGTACTTGTACTCCGGAAGAAGTGACATAAGGTTTTCCCACTTAGCAATTCTTTCCTCGTAACCGTCTGCCTTCACAACCTTTTCCATTTCTATTGTCATTCTCAGACCGTCTTTAGCAGCGGCAATATCCATAGTTGAGTTGGCTGTGATAGTTGAATCGTAATCACCGAGAGGATAGTTTTCAGGTGAATATGAGGGAATGATAAGATATTTTTCTCCCTCGAGAAGTTCTGTCTTGCCTTCTTCGTATCTTGCGTTACCGTCGGTGTCTGTGAAGTATTCGGGTGTGCAAAGTTGTTCCCAGAAGTTTGACTGTTTGGTAAGAAGGGGAAGAAGTACATCCTTTTCAAGGTCAAGTTCTTCACCGTTATACTCAATAGTAGTATTTCCGTAGCACTGCCAGAATTCGTAAATGGGAAGCAGCATCCAGGAAGCACCTGCATTCCAGTATTGGAACGGGTACCAACGGCTGTATTCAACCATCATTGCTCTGTCACCGTCGGTGTTGACGGGCACCTGAATAGCGTCGGTCATACCGTAGGTTTTGGCTGCATTTTCTTCCCAGTCGGGAATTTGCTTGAGGACAAATTTGATGTAGCTTTCGCCTGCAGCGTAAATGTTGCCTGTGTTCATACCTGAGGACTGGAGATTTACATTGGCATCCATAGTGTAAATGCCTCGCCAACCTGAGTTCCATTCACCCTGCCACATACCGCAAAGTCTTGGAAATGATGTGCCTGCACAGCAAATCTGTGCATATCTGCCTTGATTGTAGGCTCTTTCCACAAGAGAAGGAAGAAGGGTTTCACTGTTCTGTTGGAAAGAGATGAGATGCTCATTTGCCACGTTTTCATAGCCGTCGCTGCCAAGGTCAAACTTAACTGCATTAAAGAGAGCTGACTGCTTTTCCGAGTGAGGAGCAAGAGCCTTTTCATAGCTGAACTTACCGTCAACGGTGTACTTTGCTGCAACAGCAGAGGTGTATTCATTGAGTTCGTCTAAAAGTGCATAGCTTTCAGAGTCTTTGAAATCCTCAAACTTACCCATATTATGAGTACGGTCAGATTTGGTAATAAGATAAACTTCCGATGCATCTGAGATTTTAATTGCCGCATTCTGCTCTTTTGCAACATTTTCACTATCGTTCGTGCTGTCGAGGACAACTCTTTCTTTTTTACCGTCAACAACAATAACCTTTGTAAATCCACAGTAACCGCCGTTTTTCAGTTCACTGTTTTCATAGGCGGGATAGTGGGCAATGTGGGCAATATATGTAGCTTCATCGTCAACGAGCTTTTTATACTGCATATCTTTTTCACCGCCGTTACCGAAACCTCTGAGTGACCAGCAGTCCTGAAGAGAAAGAGTCATATTGATTTTTGCACCAAGACTTGATTTTGAAATCTTTGTAATTGTTACGTTGTCTTCTCTTGAAGAGAAGGTTGTTCTCTGCCATTTTCCAAGAATGTCAGTGTACATTACGCCCACTTCGGCAGTTTCATAATCTGTCCAGCGTATATAGTCGAAGTACGGCAGTTTCGTGCTGTCCATTCTTAATACGTGAGAAGGGTGGTAAGCATAAAAATATGTAGATTGTCTGCCGTCACAATCCCATGCAGCATTACCGTTGATAACATTCTGTCTTGCATCGTGAAGCTGACCTGTTACCTCGTCGGGAGTATAACGGGGATCATTTGAGGGCATAAGGAAATGGATATTGTTATAGATAAGACTGTCGCTGTAAGGGGAGCCTGCGACAACAACACCGTTTTCACCGTTACCGCTGACCATACCGTCAAACCAGCTGATAGTGTCCTCATGTTCTCTTGCATAGGGAACAAGCTCCGTGTATTCCGTTGCGAAGGCTTTTGTGTGGTCATTTTTTATCATTTCAACATCTCCTGCTCTCATTAAATTAAGTGTGCCCGGGAAGAAGTTTCCGCCAATAATCAGGCATAGCATAATGTTAATAAAGATTTTGATTTCTTGAAAAATTAGCATATTAACACCTCTCTTTATGGTTTACAATAACATAATACCATAAAAGGAAAAGAACAAACACGACATAGTTTTATAGAATATGTCGTATTCTCTTAAAGTGATATGTGATAGAATGTATTTATAAATCCGATTGAAAGGAAGTATATTATGTTTTACACAGTAAAAAAAATAATTGCTTCAATGATTGCTATACTCTTAACTATTACAGGCAACATTGATTTTGCAGGAGTTATCTTAAAGCCCCAAACTGTCATGGCAGAATATTATGTAAGCAATAACGGCAACGACAGCAATGACGGTACTAAAGACAAGCCCTTTGCAACAATAGAAAGAGCAAGAGATGAGGTCAGAAAAATAAACTCTGATATGACAGGCAATATAATCGTTCACATTGCTGAGGGTACATATCTCCTTGATGATACTCTTACCTTTGACGAAAGGGACAGTGCCACAAACGGCTTTACCGTGAAATATATCGGTGACGGTGAAGCGGTTATAAGCGGCGGACAGAAAATCGGAAACTTCACTTTATTTGATAGTGAAAAGAATATTTATTCTGCAAAGGTGCCTGAGGGCTTTACTTTCCGTCAGTTATATGTTGACGGTGTGAAAATGACAAGAGCAAGAAGCAACACAGATTTTTCAACAAGAATTGTTGGTGCTTCAAGATTCAAAGCAGACGGAACAATGATTCCCGAACACCTGAACTATGGGGGCGAGGATTCCCTTGTGCCTGCCGATTACGGCGAAATCTACCTTAACGAAAAGGAGTTTCAGAATTTCAACAACCTTACAGATGTTGAGCTTCACGTTCTGACAGCTTGGGTTAAGAATGTGTTGAGAGTTAAGTCTGCAAAAACAGAAAACGGCATAACCTCAATCAGAATTCAGGATAATGAAAGCAAGCTTATTTTCAATCGTATGCATCCCAACATTGACGGTTATTCCCATATGAGCACCCACGACTTCGTTTACTACATCGAAAACGCTTATGAGCTTATTGATACCGATAATGAGTGGTATTTAGATGAAAGCACCGATACGGTATATATCAAAGTTCCTGCAAATACAGATATAAATTCTGTGAGTGTAATCGCTCCGAGACTTGAAAATCTTGTTACGGTAAAATCACAAAACGGCAGTAAGATTCAGAATCTTTCATTTGAAGGTATCACTTTCCGTTACACCAACTGGACAGTACCCTCTGAAAAAGGTCTTGTTGATGTGCAGGCAGGTATGTATGCAAATTATTGCATTTTCAAAACCAATGATATGGGTGTTTTAAGACCGTCAGCTGCTGTATATGTTGCCGGTACAGAGAATTTCACCATGAAAAACTGCACTGTAGAAAATATGGGTGCTGCAGGTATTGATTTGCATTACGGCACAAAAAATTCCGTTATTCAGGATAATCTTATTCAGAATATCAGCGGTAACGGAATAATGGTAGGCAAATTTGTTGTTGATGAGAATACGGATATTCATATTGTATATAACCCTGAAGATGAGTCTGACATTTGCACAGGCGACATAATAGTTAATAACCGTGTTATGCACATAGGTACCGACTATGAGAGCTCTGTCGGTATTTGTGCAGGTTATCCCAGAGATATTCTTATTGCAAACAATGAGATAGCCTATGCACCTTATACAGGCATATCCGTAGGCTTTGGCTGGTCAGATGCAGATAATGCGATGAAAAACAACCGCATACTTAACAATGAAATCCATCACACAAGTCAGATTCTCTGTGATGCAGGCGGTATTTATACACTTTCAAAACAGCCCGGATCTGAAATGAGCGGCAACTACATTCACGATATTGTGCTTCCGGAATGGGCAGATTACGGTACAAGCGGTATATACATGGACGAGCAGACTTCGGGCTATACCGTAAAGTACAATGTGCTTGAAAACGCTTGCGGTGTAGGTATGAACCGTGTGGGAACCAACAACTACAAAGAAAAGACTATCTATATTGATAAGAAGCAGACGCCTGCAATCAAGGCTATTATTGATAACGCAGGTAACATAAAAAACTTTGATGTATATGCAAAATTATTCTATTAAACACAATCACTCCTTAGGTGCAAAAACCTAAGGAGTGATTTTTTATTTTGTCATTGATTCTTTCTTTTTCTCGCGGAAGGTTTTGCCGTAATGTTTTAAAAGCAGTCTTTGAGTCTGTCTTTCACACAGTCCTATATGTTCTGAAAGTTCGGCAAGAGTAATGCGAGGATTTGTGATAAAGGCATGTTCGATTATGAGAAATCTTCTGTCGTTAAGGGTGTCTTCATTATCGGGCATATCAGTAAATTCAGGCACATAAAGTCTGGTGATTTTTGTAAGAAGAATTTCCATCATAGCACCGATAATGCTTTTGTAACCGAATTTTTTACTGTTCCATTCCAAAATAGTTTCCGTAAAGAGTATTTCAAGCTCCGGAGCTTTTGAAAAATAAAAATGCGTTGACAGAAACGATGATACAAGAGCTCCTGCGTTATTCTTTTCAGAAGCCTGAAGATAAAGATAAATCTCCGTCAAAGGCTCGTTGGTATCCGTTGATTGCTGATGGTAAACATTTGGCCCTGTAACAAAAAAGGCGCCCTTTGAAAGCTTGTAGTTTTTTGTATCAGTGGTAAGAGTACCTTTACCGTCAACGATGTAATGAAGCTCATATATATTTTTTGCATGACTGTGCCCAACCATATCTTCGGTGAAAACACCTTTACCGAAGTGAACAAGAGTAAAGTCAACGCCGTTCCATTTGAAGTTTATCATAATAATCACCGTAAATATCATAGCACGAAATTTATATAAAGTAAACAATGCTGTTGTGAATCCGTAGCTGAAATGAGAGATTTTTAATGCAGAAATGTGATAATATTAAGATAAAAGATATTGACTTTGATAACAGAGTGGTTATGTGAATGTCACAAAAAACAGAAAGCCTCTGATAGTAGCATTTTTATCATAATAAGCATCGCTATAGTGAGACTTAATTTTTTGGACTATATTAGTAGTGCAAAACATTATTCTGCTTAAAATAGATTGATAAATTTCTGACTCCGCATTGAAAATTTTTTTGGTTATGGTAAAATAGTGAAAAAGGAGGTTTTCGAATATGAATCTGACACAAAAAGAACAAAGAGAAATTACGAAAGCCAAAAAGACAATGAACAAAGTTCATCTGCCCGTCTATATGGCATATATGCTCACTATTTTGTCTATGGTATACATTGTAGACGAGATAGCATCAAACATATATAATTCCTTGCAGTCCGATATGGTTACCCAGTTCTATGTGAATGCAAAGGGTGTGGATTTCAACACCGGTCTTGCTACCTATTCTGCAATGACAGCACCGCTGTACGCCATTATGCTTATTACTCCATTCTACAAATCTCTTGCTGACCGTTACGGACGCAAGCTGTTCCTTGCAATCAATACTTTTGGTATGGGCTTAGGAATGCTTATATGTATGTTGGCCCCCAATCCCATCATTTATCTGGTTGGCGTGGGTGTTATCAACTTTCTGATGAACAATGATATGCAGGTGCTCTATATCATGGAGTCTGTTCCTGAAAAGCACAGGGCCAAATTCACCAGCATCACCAAGGCTGTTGCTCTTTTAGGTGTTATGGCAATTCCTGCACTCAGAAATCTTTTTATGACAGATGATGGCGGTGCGTGGCAGCAGGTGTTCATGATACCTGCCATTGCAGGTATGGTAATGGGTATTGTTTCTTTGCTGGCAATGCCGGAAACTCCTGCCTATCTTAAGCGTCGCATTGCCAAAATTGAAAAAACAGAAGAGCCTTGTACTGCTGAAAACGGTAATCCTTCAGAGCAATCCCAGGGCGGTGTTAAGGATGCTATTAAGTTTATCTTCGGACATAAGCAGATGCGTGCTATCGCTTTGTGTGCATTTATATTTGTGACCTCCACAGGTGGCACCAATTACTATGAATCTATTATGAAGACCGGCGGTATGACCACCAACGAAATTACAACCGCAATGTTTTTTATACCCCTCATAAATGCTGCTATGACTGCTGTCAGCGGTTTTATCACTGACCTGATTGGCAGAAAACGTTCTGTTATTGTACATACAGTAATCGCTCTTGTGGGCCTCGTTTGTTTCGTTTGCAGTTCCAACTTCGGCTTGCCTCCCGCTCTGGTGGGTATCAGCTACGGATTCTTCATCGGTGGCTTATGGTCAGCTTCGGACATTCTGTTTATTCTGATTCCCGGTGAATCTACACCTACCAATCTCCGTGTTTCTGTTGTGGGGACCATGGGTATCATGTCAGGCGTAGGAAATGTAATTTCCGTTGCAATTATGACTGTGGGTATGCTGTTTATAGAGTCCATTGGTATGCTGTATCTAGGTGTTGCAATTCCTTTCCTGGTTATAGCTATGTTCATACTTGTTACCAAAGTCAATGAAACTAAAGGTGTGGATCTTTCTGCAGTAACAGGCTCCGAGTGGGATTGAGCAGTTGATAGATTCAACTCCTTATTTCCTTCTAAAAAAAGGTTTTGATATTAAAGAGAGTTAAACTACGGAAAATGAAAGCATTGCCTGAGGTGAAAAAATATGAATAAATGGAGCTTTTACACATCAAAGGAGATAAAGCCTGATCGTTGGCTTCGCCGTCAGCTTGAAATTCAGGCTGAGGGACTCAGCGGTAACCTTCATAAGATATGGCCGGATATACGTGACAGTGCATGGATTGGCGGTAATTGTGAGGGTTGGGAAAGAGTGCCATATTGGCTTGACGGTTTTATTCCACTTGCTTATCTTTTGGAAAATGAAGAAATGATTGCCGTTGTAAAGAAATATATTGATGCTATTGTTGCCGCTCAGGATGATGACGGTTGGATTTGTCCCTGTAAAAAGGAAGAACGTGCAAAATACGACACATGGGCAATACAGCTTATATGTAAAACTCTCAAGGTTTACTACGACTGCTCGGGAGATGAAAGAATTCCCGATGTTATTTATAAGGTTCTCAGAAACTATTATGATTTTCTTAAAAGTGGCAAAATGAAGCTGTTTGGTTGGGGCAAATACAGATGGTTTGAAACCTTTATTTCACTCAATTTTTTATATGAAAAATATAATGAGGAATGGATACGCGACCTTGCGAAGATAATAAAAGAGCAGGGCTTTGATTATAACACCACAACCGAAAGCTGGAAAAAAACGAGCCATATCTGGAGAATGAATACTCATATCGTAAATATTGCTATGATGCTTAAAAGTGAAGCTGTTTCTCACGATTTGTTGGGTGAAGAATATACCGACAACGCAGAAAAGCTCCGTATAATTCTCGACCGTTATAACGGAACAGCTTTTGAGGGCTTCACAGGTGACGAAGTGCTTTCAGGTCTTGACCCGACCAAAGGCACCGAGCTTTGTGCTATAGTTGAGCAGATGTATTCCTACGAAGAGATGTTTGCCCACACAGGTGATAACAAATGGGCAGAACGCCTTGAAGTTCTCGGCTTCAATGCACTTCCTGCCACACTCAGCGAGGATATGTGGACACATCAGTATGTTCAGCAGGTAAATCAGATTGCCTGTCAGAAAACGATGATTATGGCTCCGTGGAGTACAAACGGCCCTTATGCACATACATTCGGACTTGAGCCGAATTTTGGCTGTTGTACCGCAAACTTCAATCAGGGCTGGCCTAAATTTGCACTTTCCGCATTTATGCACAAGGACAACACAATATTAAGTTCAGTTATGTTGCCGTCTGTTCTGAAGGATGAGGGTGTTACAATCAGACTTGAAACAGATTACCCGTTTAAGAATAAGATGCACTATTACATAGATGCAGAAAAGGATTTTAACTTTGCAATCCGTATTCCCTCTTTTGCCAAAAATCTTAAAGTGAACGGTGAAGCTGCAGAGACTAAGGATCTCGAGTTCGCAATAAAGCAAGGCAAAACAGAACTTGAGTTGGATTTCGATACGGTACCTTTCTTAAAAGAAAGACCGAACAATCTTTATGTTTTGCAGATGGGCTCTTTACTTTTATCTGTTCCCATTGCTTATGACAAGAAGATGAGCGAATACACTAAAAAAGGTGTTGAACGCAAATTCCCGTATTGTGATTATCAGTTTGTACCAACTTCACCTTGGAATTATGGCTATTCAAATGCGGATTTTGAAGTGAACTTTAATGGAATCAGCGATATTCCATTCTCACAGAAAAATCCACCGATAACCATAAAAGCAAATATGGTAGGAATCAACTGGGGCCTTAAATTCCCGTACAGAAGTATTGCAAGAAAAACACCGAAATCAAGAGTGCCCATAACCGATGTGCAGGAAATAGAGCTTTGCCCCTACGGCTGTACAAGACTCAGGATGACAGAAATGCCGTTGCTTGTGAAATAGAGTCAACTCTTCGTTTTAAATAATTGAATGACATCCCAATATGAACCGATGCGATTCGATTGAGATGTCATTTTTTTATATATTCTGAAAGAGTAGAGGGTGTTTAATTACAATATCGCACATTTTGTTTCAGAAATGCCGATTCAAACCACTATAGCGACGCATAAGCATCGATAATTTAGTCTTATTTTTTAGGACTGTGTGAGCAGACCTTGGCGTCAACTTACAAATGACGATTCATAAATTAAAAAATATGTATGCCGGGAGAAAGACTGTATGTCTCACCTTCGATAATTGCAGTAGATTCAACGGGGGTGCTGATTTCATAACGCACCTTGCCTTTTTCGTGCCACCAACGGGAAGAAACCTTTCCTGACACGGTATCGATTTCAGCCTTGAACCAATCAATTCTGTCATCCGGTGTGGGAGCAAAATGGATTTTGGCAAAGCCCGGAGCATCCTCAACGGTGTTGATGCCGGCCATAACACTGTACATCCAATCGCCGACCGCACCGTATGCATAATGATTATAGGAGTTCATCGAGTGGGGCCAGATATCACCGTTGGGCTTGATGCCGTCCCAATGCTCCCATATAGTAGTGGCACCCTTACTGATGGGGTACAGCCACGAGGGATATTCCTTCCTCAAAAGCAATGTGTACGCAAGGTCTGCATAGCCGTAGCGTGATAAAACGTGCAGGATATAGGGTGTGCCCACAAAGCCTGTCTGTATCATATCACCTTGCCTGTGTATAAGCCTGACAAGAGAATCTGCTACATCCTGCGGATTATCCGTAAGCTCAAACTGAAGAGCCATTATATGCTCGGTCTGGGTTTTAAAATCATCACGGAATTCCTTGATAAATGCACGACGGATGTTTCTGTGCAGTTCTTCATAAACCGAAACATCCCTTCCGAGAACCTTACCCATTTTAACCAGCAGATTTACCGTGTTGGCGTAATAAGCAGAGGCAACAATATCGTCACGTGTCGGACCTTTGAATTTTCCGTATTTTCCGCCAAGCTCCAGCCAATCGGCATAGTGATCACCGCCAATCCATAAATCAGGTTTAGTGGTTTTGCGTGATATATAATCTACCCATTTGCAAACAGGCTCAAAGAGATTTTCTAAAATTTCAGTATCTGCATAGGTCAGATAGCATTGCCACGGACAGATAGCGATTGCATCGCTCCAGGCTGTACTGATTCTCGGCTTGCGGGGATATATGGACGGTATGAAGTCGGGTACGGCACCGTTTTCATATTGCTCGGCCTTCATATCATTCAGCCACTTTTTGAAAAACTTAAGCACATCATAGTTATAGCTTGCAGTACGGACAAATACCTGAGCATCGCCCGTCCAGCCTAATCTCTCATCACGCTGAGGACAGTCGGTGGGAATATCGAGGAAATTGCCCTTCTGCCCCCAGATGATATTGCTGATTAACCGGTTGAGCATAGGGTCAGAGCTTTCCATATATCCTGTACGCTTCATATCGCTGTGTACCACGATGGCGGTGAAGTTTTCAGGGTGAATTTCAGCAGGATATGCATCAACCCTTACATAACGGAAGCCATAGAAGGTGAGGTTCGGCTTGTATGTCTGAATTCCGTCTTTACATGTGTATTTATAGAGTGCTTTTGCTTTGCGGTAGTTTTTGTTATAGAAATTACCTTTTTTATCAAGAATTTCACCAAAGGAAAAGGCCACCTTTTTGCATTTCTTTGCATTTACGGTGAATTCGAGATAGCCTGTAATATTCTGGCCGAAATCCAATACAGTTTCTCCTTTTGGCGTATGGAGAATCTCTTTTACGCTCAGACGCTCCTGCTCCGTCACAATTTCGCCTTCCTGGGGTATCAGAAGATTTTGAGAATTATCTTTTGCAATTACTGCACGATATTTAAAAACAGGTGTGCGGGCAGCGTTGTATTTGATTCCGTTATATAAATGGCAAAACCGAAGATTGCTTTTTGCAACAAGCCAGCTTTCGTCTGTGCTGATATCCTCTTCGGTACCGTCGGTGTAGACAATATGTAACTGAGCAAGAATTGCTTTAGGCTGAGGAGCTTTAAGCCGCCAGAACCAGCCCTCGGCAAGCTCTAAAAGCAAAGTATTATCCTTTCTTAAAAGGTGAGTTACATCATAGGCTTGTACCTGCAGGCGGTTATGATAGGAGGTCCATCCGGGAGCCATAATAAAGTTACCCACACGCTGACCGTTAAGAACTGCTTCATAGACACCTCGTGCTGTTACGCTCAAGGTGGCGGAATGTACTTGTTTATGGGTACAAAAATCCTTTCTGAAAAGGGGACAAGCCTTACTCATATTATAGGCAGGACATATCCAGTTAGCATTTAACATAGCAATCACCTCGTTGCTTTTATTTTAGCAAAAAGCGGAAGGTATTTCAATATCAGATTGTAAGGGTATTAATCAGAGATATTCTTTTATCTAAACTTCCCTGAAGCTATGGATGATAAAACGATAGCAAATTACCGTCAAAGAATTTGTGAATATGTTTACGGGGCATATCCTGCAGCATAGGTGATACCCAAGATAGCAGTCAGTCTGTCAGAAAGTCAGATGAAAATGGCTGGTATATCTATTATCAGAATCATGTCGCTCACAAAACAAAACCGTATAATGTTAATTTTCAGGTCGGGTTCTCTTGTAGGACTCGATTTTTTTGTTCTTTTGTGTTATAGTTATGAAAAAAGTGTATGGGGTGGTTGTTTTGTATAAAATAATGTTTGTCTGCCACGGCAATATCTGCCGTTCACCTATGGCAGAGTTTATATTCAAAGATTTAATAAAACAGCTAGGGAGAGAGCAGGATTTTGTTGTCTGCTCTTCAGCTACAAGTACAGAGGAAATATGGGGAAACATAGGCAATCCCGTCTACCCGCCGGCAAAAGAAGAATTGAAAAAACACGGTCTCTCCTGCGAAGGAAAAAGAGCCGTGCAGTTAAAGAAAAGCGACTATGATAAATATGACCTTTTCATTGCTATGGATAGTATGAATGTCCGTAATATCGGCAGAATTTTCGGCAAGGACCCGGAAGGAAAGGTTCATAAACTGATGGATTATACTGACCGAAAAGGCGATGTAGCAGACCCTTGGTATTCAGGTAGGTTTGATGTGGCTTACAGGGATATTTATGAGGGTTGTATAGCACTTCTTGAAAGGATTTAAAGCAATGAATAAATATCTTTTCTGTTATTTTATCGGAAATCTTCCCGAAGAAGAATCAGTACATTTTGCTGTATCAACGGACGGCTATAATTTTGAAGCTTTAAACGGCAATAAACCTGTAATTAAGCAGAGTCTTGGGAAAAAGTGCTGCAGAGATCCATATATTTTCCGTGATGAAAAGGGGTTATTTCACATAATTGCAACGGATATGAGATGTCATGACGGTTGGGCAAACAATAACTCAATGGTTGTCTGGGATAGTGAAGATCTTGTAAACTGGAAGAATGAAAGAATAATTGATTTCTCCCGATTTGAAAGCACAAAATCGGCAAACAGAGTCTGGGCTCCCGAAGTTATTTATGATAAAGAAAAACAGGAGTATATGATATACTGGACCCACAATAATGCCGATGATGACCTGGATACGATTATCTGGTATGCCTATACGAAGGATTTTGCTACTCTTACAACAGAACCTGAAGTGTTGTTCAGACCAAAAAGCGGTATGTGTGCCATTGATGCAGATATCATAGAAAAAGAAGGAAAGTATTATCTGTTTCAGGCGGACGGAGAAAAAGAAGCAATATGCTATGCAATTTCCGACAGAGTATCGGGCCCCTACTTTGAGCCTGATGATAACAAGGCTTCTGTAGCGGATACTGCCCTTGAAGGAAACTGTATTTATAAAATATCGGGTAGCGACAAATATGTTATGATAGCTGATAAGTTTAAATCCGGCGGGTACTTTATGCAGGAAAGTACAGATCTTATACACTTTACCAAGGTTGACGAGGATAGATTTTCACTGAATCATTTAAGACCGAGACACGGCTCAGTGCTTCATATTACCGACGAAGAATATGATGCTCTGGTTGATTTTTACAATTGAGCATCATGCTCTGACATTCGCAGAAGATGAAAAAACTACAAGCCTGCCGGTCGGCAAGCTTGTAGTCATTTTATTATTCAGTTTTTTAGTTTTTAACCAACCTCAACGATGCCGTCGTCCTTGATAGTAATTGTCATACCGTCTTTTACATAGCTGAGGAATTCTTCGCCGAGGGAGTCGATAACGGGCATTGTTACGCCGTCAACCCATACATCAGCAAGAACTGCACCTGCAGCGGCAAGAGAGTCGATGGGGTTTGAGAAAAGCATGCAGGCGGGGTTTTTGTGAAGTGCACATGCACAGTAAAGAACAAGTCCGCCGGTGGTTGAGCCGATTGTCTGAGGAAGGCAAAGAGCCTTATTAAGAAGTGACTTGCCGTATAATTCAGCGTTGTTCTGGTCGCCGCATTTTACTTCCTTGTCACCGAACTGGAGTGCGTTCTGAAAGGAAGCAAGGGTATTGAAACCGCCGGTGGTAACAACAGCCTCAGCCGTTACCTTGCCGGGAGTGATAACTCTGCCTTTAAACTGTTTCATTATTTTTTACCTCCGTCAGTAATTATTGATAAAATCTCTGTTTCTGTGTAATATCTTGCGGTTGTGTAAGTACGAAGCTTGTTTGAGCAAGTGATTACGGGCATCTTTTTGCAAAGAGGATTATTCATATACATAAGAGGACAAATGTATGAAATAATTACACCTGTTGCCTTCAGACGTGCATAATAAGGTGTTTTTTCGAAGGCTTCAAGCACCTTGGGAGCGGCGGTGAGTACAGTGGGAATGCCGACCTTTTTGTTGCCCTTCTTTTTAAGTTCAGCCTCAATGTTATCTGTCCAGTCTTTAAGCTGCTGGAGTGAAAGGTGAGGACAGCCAACGAAACAAAGTTTAGGTGCTGCATCAGTATTTTTCCAGATAACAGGATAGTTTTTCTGTACTCTTTCAAGCTCAGCATCGTCGATGATATATTCCTTTGCACCTTCAGCGATGAGCTTTTCACCAAGCTCAACAGCCTCGGGAGTAAGGTTTTCGATGTGGTAAAGACCTACAGCACCGTTTGAAGCGGTAGCGGCACCGAAGTCCTTGAGATATGCACAGGCGGAATCGTTAAGCTCGTTGCCTATCCACTTGTCAAGACCGATAACGTAGGGTACATCTTCCATAACCTTCATACCGATTGCTGAGCCGAGAAGCTGAGCTTCGGGCTTCTTTTCGGTCTGTACCTTAATAACCCAGGTAGCCTTTCTGCCCTCATCGGTAAGAAGACCGAAGTAGGGAACATATCCTACGATTGAGCCCATAATATCGATGATACCTGAGTTACGGTTACATCTTGCACCGAGTACGGAGTTGGCATAAACAACGGCACTTGACTCTGCCCAGGAAAGAACGTCACCCTTCTTGGGCTTGTTTCCTACTTCGTCCATATAGCAGGTGCAGGTGAAGGCGTCCTTGTTGAGAAGACCGAGTTTTTCAAGCTGATCTTCATAGAAGCTCTGCTTTGTGTACATAAACTTATTAAAAATAAGGTTCTGAAGGAAATTTGCAGGAACATTCTTGTCGATGGGACGGGGGTCAACGGAAAATTTCTGACCTGAGGAAACACCTGCGTCAAGAATTGTCTGCATAAGGTCATAAACAGGTGACATTACCTTGAGACCGAAAGAGGTAACAAGGTGGTTATAATCCGATGTGATGGGAACAAGCTTTTCTGCACCGAAGGCTTCACCGTACATAACAAGGGTCTTCATAACCTTTGCCATTACGTCGCCTTTTGAGCCGTTGAGGATTGCCTGTTGCTCGTTAGTTAAAATCATAATTATTTCTCCTTTTCTTCAGTTTATATCTTCATTGCAATATCCCACGCACCCCAGATAACAGTACGAAGATTGCCGACCTTTGCGGCATCACCGATAACGTGTACGTGTTTTGCTTTGGGAGCTACGGGTGTGGGTACGTAACCGACTGACATAATAACACTGTCGCTTTCGATGTCGAAGGTCTTGCCTTCCTTGTCCTTTACGGTAACCTTGCCTTCACCGATTTCGCAAAGTGAGGTTTCAAGATGTACGGGAACATTGTTGGCCTTGAAGCAGTCGCGAAGGAAGCTTGTGTTTGCAAGGCAGATGCCGGGAGTTGTGATAAGGTCATCCTGCATTTCAACGATTGTGGGCTCCTTGCCCTGAAGGAAGAGGTCATAAGCAATTTCGCAGCCTGTAAGACCGCCGCCGATAACTGTAACCTTATTGCCGACCTCAGCGTTGCCGAGAAGATAATCAACAGCTTCAACAGCTTTGTCAGCGCCCTTGACGGGGATGGTTCTTGCTTTAGCACCGGTTGCAACGATAACCTCGTCTGCACCGAGAGAAGCAATATCCTTGATTTCGGTGTTCATCTTAACTTCAATGTTCTGCTTTGCAACCTCACGGATATACCACTTGATAAGGTCGCGGTCCTTTTCTTTGAAGGATGGAGCTGCTGCAGCAATAAATACACCGCCAAGCTTGTCACTCTTTTCGTAAAGAGTAACCTTGTGGCCTCTTTTTGCACATACGATAGCCGCTTCCATACCGCCTATACCGCCGCCGATAACGGCAACCTTTTTAATCTTTTTGGCAGGCTGGATTTTATACTTCTTGGACTGCATAGTTTCAGGATTGAGAGCACAGCGTGCAAGTCCCATTGTGTCTGTAAGATCCTGAGTGTTTGCGTGTCCCTTTGAGGAAGAGAAGTTGAAGCAGCCGCTGTGACAGCAGATACAGGGCTTAATATCTTCAAGTCTGCCTTCAATGAGCTTTGTAATCCATTGAGGGTCAACAAGGAACTGACGAGCAATTCCGACGCCGACAATTCTGCCTTCTTCAATTGCCTTTGCAGCAACGTCCGGTTCCATTCTGCCGGCGCAGACAACAGGGATATCAACAAACTTTTTGATGTGTGCAACGTCTTCGAGGTTGCAGTTCTGAGGCATATACATAGGCGGAAGAGCCCAGTACCAGGAGTCGTATGTACCGTTGTCGGCGTTGAGCATGTCATAGCCTGCATCCTGAAGATATTTTGCAGCCTTCTCGGATTCGGGCATAGCACGGCCTACTTCTGTGTATTCTTCGCCGGGCATTGCACCTTCGCAGAAGCCCTTCATCTTTGACTCAACTGAGTATCTGAGTGAAACGGGATAATCTTCACCGCAGGCTTCCTTGATAGCCTTTACAACTTCAGCGGCAAAACGGTATCTGTTTTCAAAGGAGCCGCCGTATTCGTCGGTACGCTTGTTGAAAAATTCAATAGCAAACTGGTCAAGAAGATAACCCTCGTGAACGGCGTGAACTTCAACACCGTCAACGCCTGCATCACGGCAGAGCTTAGCGGTTTTTGCAAATGCTTCGATAATTTCATGAATCTGCTCCTTGGTCATTTCGGGGCAGGTAATATCGGGAGCCCAACGTGCAGGCTGGGGAGAAGGACAGGCAAGCTCGTGTGATGTGTCAATAATAGGCTTGACGAGTGCGCGGGTGAACTTGTTCTTGTGAAGAGGAGCAACCAGCTCTGTGATAGCCCATGAGCGTCCCATACCTGCTGTGAGCTGAACGAAAAGCTTTGCACCTGTCTTGTGGATTTCGTCCATAAATTCTTTGAGGTCTTCAAACATTTTCGGGTTTTGCCACAGCCATTTGCCCCAGAAGGTATCACGCAACGGTGCTATACCGGGGATAATAAGACCTACATTGTTATTTGCTCTTTCAAGAAACAGTTTGGCTGCTTCCTTGTCAAAGTGGCAACCGCCCAACTCAAACCATCCGAAAAGAGATGTACCGCCCATAGGACACATAACAATACGGTTTTTGATTTCTACATTGCCGATTTTCCAGGGAGTGAACAAGGCTTCGTGATTTTTGTCCATAGTGTTCATATTTTTTTCCTTTCGATTAATATACATGAAAAGAAATCCGTTTGAAGTGACACAAAATTCCTTTTCTATATTTAAAAACATTATATTACACTAAAATATAAAAGTCAACAGAGTATCTTTATATACGCGGCAAAAAAACAGATTGTCTGAGGGACTTTGTCAACGCAGATAACACCATCACGGTTGCAATGGCTGCCCTTGTGCTGTTTCTGTTGAACAAGCAAATAATTACTCCCTTTAAATGTATTAAAACCCGGAATTAACAAAAATTCCGGGTTTCTTTTAGTTTATATAGTTTGTTGTAAAAAGGTCAGGGGATAACTGTCTTTTAAAAAATACCCTGAGCCATCATTGCATCTGCAACCTTCTGGAAGCCTGCAATGTTTGCACCTGCAACAAGGTTGTAACCGAGACCGTACTGCTCTGAAGCTTTTGCAGAGTTGTCATGGATGTCCTTCATGATTCTCTTGAGCTTTTCGTCAACCTCTTCTGCTGTCCAACTGTAACGCATTGAGTTCTGGCTCATTTCAAGAGCGGATACTGCAACACCACCTGCGTTAACAGCCTTTGAAGGAGCAACTGCCTTGCAGTTTTTCATAAGGTAAGCAAGGGCATCGTTTGTTGTGGGCATGTTGCTTACTTCAATATAGTATGTAAGTCCGTTGGCAACAAGCTGCTCTGCTTCCTTCATGCTGATTTCATTCTGTGTTGCACAAGGCATGGCAATGTCAACCTTAACACCCCAGGGCTTTTCATTTGCGTGGAATTCGGCACCGAATTTATCAGCGTAATCCTGAACCTTGTCACGGCCTGAAGCTCTCATCTCAAGCATGTAGTTGATCTTTTCTTCGGTGTTGATACCGTCTTTGTCATATACATATCCGTCGGGACCGGAAATTGTAACAACCTTACCGCCAAGCTCAGTAATCTTCTTAACAGTACCCCAGGCAACGTTACCAAAGCCGGAAACTGCAACTGTTTTGCCTTCAAAGCTTTCGCCAAAGTGCTTAAGAACCTCAGCGGTATAATATGATGCACCGAACCCGGTTGCTTCAGGTCTGATAAGTGAGCCGCCGAAGGAAAGACCCTTGCCGGTAAGAACGCCGTTTTCAAAAGCACCTCTGATGCGTCTGTACTGACCGTAAAGGTAGCCGATTTCTCTTGCACCAACGCCGATATCGCCTGCGGGAACGTCAACATCGGGACCGATGTGTCTGTAAAGCTCTGTCATAAAGCTCTGGCAGAAACGAAGAATTTCAGCATCACTCTTGCCTCTGGGGTCGAAGTCTGAACCGCCCTTTGCACCGCCGATGGGAAGACCTGTGAGGCTATTTTTGAAGGTTTGTTCAAAACCGAGGAACTTCATAATACCCATATAAACTGAGGGGTGGAAACGAAGACCGCCCTTGTACGGTCCGATGGCACCGTTGAACTGAACTCTGTAGCCGGTGTTTACATTAACCTTGCCGTTGTCGTCTGTCCATGTAACTCTGAAGGTGATTGCTCTTTCGGGTTCAACCATTCTTTCAAGTAAAGCTGCCTTTTCATATTCGGGATGCTTTTCGATAACGGGTTCGAGGGATTCGAGAACCTCTGTTACCGTTTGAACAAATTCCGGCTGATTTGCATATTTTTTAGCTGTTGAGTCAATTACATTCTGAACATAACTCATGTTTATCGCTCCTTTAAAACGCTTTTATAAAGCGTATGTTATTTAACGGTTTAATATGATAAAGTATTTTATACTATTGCAAGTAAAATTGCAATAAAATTCGTTAAAAAAAACGGTATATTACCAAATTTTATCAATTTTTCTAACTGAATTGGTCAAAACATACAACTTTTTGTGCAATTTAGAACTAAAGAAAAGTCCCGCATACTGCGGGACTTCATGCTTTTGGGATTGTTACAGCTTCAATGCTTTGTGCAGCCTTGTTCCCATTGCCGAGATAACTGCGCACAGTGCAATGTCTTTAGGTAAGGCAACAAGGCAAAGGCTGATAATCAGATCGGTGATATCAATTTCAGTTTTGAGATAAAAGCGGCTTATCAGAATGTAATATACAAAGCCTGTCACATGAACTGTCAGAATACCCGTAAGTCCTGCAAAAAAGCATCTTCTCTTGTTTTCGTACATTTTTTTGCAGAGATATCCTGTAATAAAGGTGCACGGAAGAAACCCGAGAATGTAGCCGAAGGTCGGCTGCAGAATATAGGATATGCCGCCGCCGTAGGAAAAAACGGGTATGCCTGACAGACCCATAATAAGATACAGACAACTGCACACAAAGCTGCCTTTATCTTTTAAAAGAACAGCAGACAGGATAACAACAGGCAGCTGTAATGTTATGGCTGCAAAGGGTGTGGGTATTTTAATGAATGCACCTATCACAATAAGACATGTGAAAAGGGCGCAAAGAGTCATTTGCTTTATCTTCACCGGAACGCTCCTTAATATTTTAATCGCTTGCAGTGTCTTCCCTGTGTCCGTTTTTTTGCGGAACATAGAATATGACTAACAGCAAAAGGGCATAGGGCAAATCCAGAAAAATTTCGTTCATGATGCCCACAAAAAAATTAAAAAGTGCGGCTTTTAAAGTCAGTACATGAACAGTAGTTTCACTGAAAACCTTTGCTGCTTCAAAAAAAAGAGTGAAGGGGAAGCAAAGTGCAAGAGAGCCCATACATATATAAGGTAATTTAAGATGAACACTTTCTTTCGACGGTATAAGCTTACAGGCGAAAAGAGTAATAAGAAACAGGCAGAACAGACTGTTTTCAATGATGTTTTCCAATTCGGTAAGGGTTCTGTAAGTGCCAACGGTGTCAGTAGAAAAAAGGTGCAGGCAGCAGCTTATGGCAGTATAAAGCTTTATTCCCAAAAGAAAAAAATCCGGGATCAGCAAAAGCTTGTAGTTCACTTTCTTATAAAGCAAAAATGCAACAGAAAGATAAATAAACTCACTCATAAGCTTTGTTGGCTTAAGATGAAAATCAATGTGAGTCCCTCCGCTTTCATTAACTGCAACAAGTCCGGAAAAAACAGTTTCGGCAGCAAGGCACAAAAACAGAGCAATGGTAATTGTCAGAAGCTGCTTTTGTCTTCGTTCATTTTTAAAAAACATTTCAGGTTTTACCATTGTAATTAAAACTGCCTTTCTTCTTTTTTACAATAATATCAAAAACTGCCTTTGTTTGTCAAATATGTGATTTGCAATCTATTGACTTTTAAGCTTACAAGGTATTATAATTAAGCCGAATATATTATATTTCAATTTGTATCTCAGAGGAAATAATATGGAAGAGAAAAAACAACCGGAATTGGAAAAGGTTTTGTCTTTGGCCTTGGACATTGGCAAGGGAATGGTTCAGTGCGGTGCGGAGATCAACCGAGTTGAAGAAACCGTGCTCAGAATCTGCTATGCTTACAATATAAAAAAGACAGAGGTTTTTTCCGTAATATCCATGGTTTATGCTACGGTAATTTCCGAAGACGGTAAAACTCATACCCAGATGAGAAGAATTTATTCGAATGCCACAAATTTCAGAAGATTGGAAAACCTGAATGCTTTGTCAAGAAAAATCTGTGCTCAAACCCCTGATATTGATAAGGCAAAAAGTGAACTGGAAGATATTCTTTGTGACAAAAGGGCTTTTGATGTTTTTGTATGCATAGGTTATATTGTTGCGGCAATGAGCTTTACCGTGTTTTTCGGTGGCAGTCTGCTTGATGCTGCTGCTTCTGCACCGATTGCACTTATACTGTACCTTATGAATGTATACATCAAGGCAAGGGGTGCAAACAGACTTTTCTTCACTGCAGTTTCATCGGCGCTGATAGGTTTTTTGGCGGAGTTTTTTGTAAAAATAGGCTTTGGCAATAATGCCGATATGATAATGATTGGCGATGTTATGCTTATCATACCGGGCCTTATGCTTATAAACTCTGTGCGTGAAATGCTGTGCGGTGATGTTATGTCCGGCCTTTTAAGACTAATGGAATCGGTTATCATTGCAATGGCTATAGCCTGCGGCTTTGCAGTTGCAATTCTTGCGGCCGGCAAGATACTGTGAGGTGACGGAAATGGATTTTAATCAGAGCTTAGTTATTGTTTTAACAGGAATGCTTGGCACAGTGGGATTTTCGCTTCTTTTCAAGGCTCCGAAAAGAAGGATAGTTCTCAATGCTGTTGGCGGTATGCTTACAAGCCTTATATATGTGGTTTGTTGTGAATATCTTGACCACGAGTTTTTTCAGAACTTTTTCCCTGCGCTTGCGGCAACGGTTTATGCTGAGGTTATGGCAAGGTTCGTAAAAGCTCCTGCAACCCCCATTCTTGCCTGTTCAATTATACCTCTTGTTCCGGGAGGCAAGCTTTATTACACAACATATTATTTTGTAATAAGTGAAATGGAAATGTTCAGAGAAACTTTCTATGAGCTTCTCAGAATAGCAAGCGGTCTGGCAGTGGGAATTATATGCATTTCCGTTGTGGTACATGAAATCAACAGGCACAAATTCAAACAGATTATCGATGTGGAATGAAAGGAGATATAATATGTCAGACATGAAACAAAAAATCAGCAAGGTAATCGGAAAACTTGTAAACTCTCTTGCTCAGGCTGAAACCGTGAGAAAAAATGAGCCTAAGGTTATAACCGAGGGTATGCCCGAGCTCTTGCGTTATGTTGCATCCCAGGGTGCGGTTCTGCTTGAAAATGACGGTGTTCTTCCTCTTAAAAAAGACACAAGGGTGTCTCTTTTCGGCAGAGTTCAGAGAGATTGGTTTTATACAGGCTACGGCTCCGGCGGTGATGTTAATAAGCCTTATGCCGTCAATCTTCTTGAAGGCATGAGAAATTGTGAAGAGCTCCGGCTCAACGAGACTCTTGCAAGCATCTATGAAGCATGGTGTGAAGCCAATGAGGTTGATCACGGCTTCTGGGGTCATTGGCCAAGGTTTTATCCCGAAATGCCCCTTTATGAAAAAACGGTAAAAAAATCGGCAGAAAAAAGCGACTGTGCTGTTGTTGTAATCGGTCGCTCCTCAGGTGAGGACAGAGAAAATGCTCTTGAAAAGGGCAGTTATTTCATCACAGATGAAGAGCTTGATATGCTCAGAAAGGTTACGGACAAGTTCGAAAAGACAGTAGTACTTCTTAATATCGGCAGCATTATGGATCTTTCATGGACTAAGGAGTTCGGAAAAAAGATTTCTGCACTTATGATTGTTTGGCAGGGCGGTATGGAAAGCGGAAATGCTGTTTGTGACCTTCTCTGCGGCAAGGAAACTCCGTCAGGCAAGCTTCCCGATACAATCGGTGTTACCCACGATACATACCCCTGTGACAAGGATTTCGGCAATAAGGACTACAATAACTATGTTGAAGATATTTATGTAGGCTACCGTTATTTTGAAACGTTTGCAAAAGACGATGTGCTTTACCCCTTCGGCTACGGACTTACCTACACAAAATTTGACACAGAGCTCCTTTCTGCAAAAGAAACAGAAATGGGCGTGGAGCTTAACTGTAAGGTAACCAACACAGGCTCTTTCAAGGGCAAGCAGGTTGTTTGCGCTTACATTGAAAAGCCCTGCGGTGTTCTCGGAAATCCCGTAAGAGAGCTTGCTGCCTTCTGCAAAACAAAAGAGCTCATGGAAGGTGAAAGTGAAGAGCTGACTCTTCTTGTACCTGAAAGTGCTTTCAGCTCCTATGATGACAGCGGAAAAACAGGCTTTATGTCTGCCTATGTTATTGAAAAAGGTGAATACGGTATTGCACTTGGTGACAGTGTCCGTGATGCGAAAACCGTTTACACAACACAAAAAGCAGAAACAAAAGTATTCCTGCAGCTCAGCCAGTGTTCAGCACCTCAGACCGAATTTGAAAAAATGACAGCCGTTGTCAAAGACGGTAAGTATTATATTGAAAAAGAAAAGGTGCAAACAAGAGAATATGACCTTCGAAAGATTATTCTTCAGAATCTGCCCAAGGATATTCCTATGACAGGCGATAAGGGAATCAAGCTTATTGATGTAAAAGAAGGCAGAAACACAATGGAAGAGTTTGTCGCTCAGCTCAGTCTCAAGGAGCTTGAAGCAATCACAAGGGGAGACTACATTATGGGAAGTCCTCTTGGTGTGCCGGGAAATGCGGGCTGTTTTGCAGGTGTGCTTCCTTCGCTTCGTGAAAAGGGTATTCCCGCCGTAACAACAACGGACGGACCTTCAGGAATCAGACTTACCGCATCTTGCTCACTTATGCCAATCGGAACACTTCTTTCAAGCAGCTTTGATACTGCTATGGTTGAAGATCTTCTTACAAAAGAAGGTGACGAAATGGCTCGGAAGGGCACAGATATTATTCTTGCACCCGGTATGAATATTCACAGAAGTCCTCTTTGCGGCAGAAACTTTGAATATTTCTCCGAAGACCCTGTGCTTACAGGTAAAATTGCCGCCGCTTATGTAAGAGGTATACAGAAAAACGGCAGATCTGCCTGCCCCAAGCACTTTGCCTGTAACAATCAGGAATTCAACAGGGCGAAAAACGACTCCCGTCTTTCTGAAAGAGCGCTCAGAGAAATTTATCTCAAGGGCTTTGAAATCTGCGTAAAAGAAGCAAAGCCGAAAAATATTATGACATCATATAACCTCATCAACGGTGTATGGGGTCACTATAATTACGAGCTTTGCACAAGGATTCTCCGTCAGGAATGGGGATATGAGGGCAATGTTATGACGGACTGGTGGATGAAGAAATCCAAAAGTCAGGAATTCCCCAACATGTGTGACCAGGCCTACAGAGTCAGAAGCCAGATTGATGTTCTTATGCCCGGCGGCGGAAGAACAGGCAAGTGGAAAAGACCTGACGGTACGCTTCTCAGAACCTACGGTAAGCCCGAGGGCATAACCCTTGGTGAAGTGCAGAGATGTGCCATGAATGTTATTAAATTTGCCATGAATTCAACGGCAATGAAGGATTGAGCCGCCAAAGACAGATGTTAATGAAGGGAGAAAATTTATGCCTTTAATCACAACAAAAGTATCAACTGAAATTACTCAAGAACAGGAAGTTTCACTCAAAACACAGTTCGGAAAAGCAATTGAGCTTATAAACAAGAGCGAAAATTGGCTTATGGTTGAGTTTCAGGATAACTGCCGTCTGTACTTTAAAGGAGAAGCTGCTCCTTCAGCTATGATAGAAGTTGAGCTTTTCGGAAAGGCCTCCGACAGCGGATACGATGCTCTTACAGAAAAGCTTACGGCGATAGTTGAAGCTGAGCTGGGGATTCCCAAGGGCAGAATCTATGTCAAATACAGTGAAATTGAGCACTGGGGTTACAGTGGCTTCAATTTCTGAATCAATGAAAAAGGGCTGTTGTATCATATGCAACAGCCTTTGCTTTAACTTTTTTTATTTTTGTTGCTTCGTGATTTATGCAAAGTGCATAGTTTTGAACACTTTTTTTATACTTGCTTTTTTAGTCTGAAATTGATAAAATATATTAGTTAGTTTTATGTTGAATGGAGAGTTATATTTTGGGCAAGGAAGTTTATTATAAGCCTACCTTTAATAATATAGCACAGGAAAAGCGTAAAAAAATTCTTGATGTTGCCGTTAACGAATTTGCAACTCACGGCTTTGAAAACGCAAATATCAATGTTATTGCAAAAAAAGCTGAGGTCAGTGTCGGCTCTCTTTATAAGTATTTTGACACAAAGACAGATTTGTTTCTCACAAGCATAAATTACGGCATATCAACTCTTGATTCTGTTATTGAAGCGGTTGCCGCCTCCAATGACGATGTTATGGTAAAGCTTGAAAAGCTTGTAAGAATAGCAATTGATTTTTCCAGAAGGTCTGAGGTTCTTATAAAACTTTATAACGAATTCACCGGTGAAAGCAATCCAGAACTTGCAAGAAAAATTGCCGCAGATATGGAAACCTTGACTGCGGCAGCATACAAAAAGGCAATAGCCGAAGGCCAGGCGGCAGGGGAGATACGCAAGGATATTGACCCGGGCATGGCGGCGTTCCTTATTGATAATCTTCTTATGAATATTCAGTTTTCCTATGCCTGCAACTACTATCAGGAACGGTATAAGATTTATGCGGGAGAGGATATTCTTACAAATGATGAGTTCGCCTTGCAGAACATCCTTAAATTTGTAAAGGCTGCATTGAAGCCTGTTGATTAAGAAAAAACCGCTCAATCGGTTTTTAATAAAAAATAATCCGGAAAGGAATGTTAATATTTATGAAATACGCACTTGCATACGATATCGGTACGACCGGTGTTAAAACCTGCCTTTTTGAAATCGGTGACACAGTAAAGCTTGTTGCTGATGCAATTGAGGGCTACGAGCTTTATATTTTGCCTGACGGCGGTGCAGAACAGGATCCCGACGAATGGTGGGCTGCCATGTGCAAAACCACAAAGGAGCTTTTCGGTAAAACAGATGTAAAGCCTGAACAGGTTGACGGTATTTCATTCTGTTCACAGGCACAGGGCCTTGTGCTTGTTGACAAAAACGGCATGCATGTACGCCGTGCAATGAGCTACATGGACCAGCGTGCAAGAAAGGAACGTAAGGAGCTTATGGCTCACGGTATTCAGATTGCCGGGGCAAGCGTACCCAAGCTTCTTGTTTCTCTTGCAAAAACAGGGGCCGTTGCAGCATCAGTTAAGGACCCCGTATTCAAATATAACTGGGTAAAAAACAATGAGCCCGATAATTTTGAAAAGGTACATAAGTGGCTCGACGTTAAGGAGGCTCTTATTGCAAGAATGACCGGTCAGTTCATTATGACCGAGGACTCAGCCTTCGGTACACTTCTTTACGATATCCACAGGAAGTGCTGGAGCCAGGAGGTCTGCAAGATTCTCCACGTTGATATGCGCCACCTTGCAAAAATTATCAAGTCAACCGACATTGCAGGTACTCTTACCGAAAAGGCTGCAGCTGAGCTCGGACTTAAAGAGGGTACACCTGTTTTCGGCGGCGGTATGGACGCTTCACTTATCGGTGTAGGCGCAGGTGCCGTAAAGAATCATTTCACTCATATTTACATGGGCACCTCAGGCTGGGTTTCAACTGTTGTTGATAAGAGCCTCGTTGACGCATCGGCTATGATTGCCGCAGTTGTAGGTGCACGTCCCGGCTATTACAACTATTTTGCTGAGCTTGAAACAGCAGGCAAGTGCCTTGAATGGGTTAAAAATCATCTTGCCCTTGACGAAATCGGCATCTATCTTAAAAAGACTGATGTTGCTGAAGATATGGAAAGCGAATACACCAACCTTTATCAGTACCTTTCAACAGTTATCGAGCAGGTACCCGCAGGCTCAAACGGTGTAATTTTCACTCCCTGGCTTCACGGTAACCGCTGTCCCTTTGAGGATCCCAACGCAAGAGGTATGTTCTATAACCTCAGCATCGAAAGCGGCAAGAGCGAAATGATCCGTGCCGTTGTTGAAGGCGTTTGCATGCATATGCGTTGGATGCTCGAAACTCACGAAAAGAAGACAAGAACATCAGATGTTGTCCGCTTCGTAGGCGGCGGCGCACTTAACGATTCCACAAGCCAGATTCTTGCGGACTGTATCGGCAGAGCAGTTGAGGTTGTTCCCAGTCCTCAGAATGTAGGCGCAGTAGGTGCAGCAGTTGTTGTTGCAGTTGGTCTTGGGGTGATTGACGACATCGAGCAGGCTGATATGCTTATTGATGCTGAAAAGGTATTCAAGCCCAACAAGGCAAACAAGCATGTATACGACAAAATGTTTGCCGCTTATAAAGAGCTTTACGCCGCAAACAAAAAGATTTTCAAAATGCTTAACGGCTAAGAAAAAAGCACCCGATAAGGGTGCTTTTTTAAATGCAGAATGCAAAGTGCAAAATGCAGAATTGCGCCCGAACGGGCTATTAAAGGGCAATATCTACCCGCTGAATCTGTGTTGTAGAGACGCGGCGTCCTCGTCGGTCCGTGTTTTTTATCACAGCCTTTTTGGAAAAATCTTTAAATCAGTTTTTTCAGTTGAAGGATTGGTTATATTGAAATAAAGATTCAAAGAAACAGGCATTATATAAGAAACACATTCTTCGCTCCAAAGTTTAAAGCGGTCATACATAACATCATTATTCTGCAAGTAAAAATCAAAGCACTTCATGTTTGGTGTTTCCTGAATTTCAAAATTGGAAAATCCGTAAAGCAGTTTATAACCCTTGTATCTTTCAAGAATCATAAAAACAAAAGTTAATTCAGCCTTTTCGCATTTGTTAAGCCAAGCCAGAAATTCACCGAATTCTTCATTGGGAACAGAAATTTCATACAAATATTTGAAACTGCCGTAATCTTTATGCTGCTTGCAATAATCCATGCAAAAATCAAATTCTTTTTCATTGAAGTGAACTTCTACCATGTTTAACATCCTTTTCTATGTAAGTTACAGACCAGTATAGAGGTCAATATTTTGCTTCATTATATCATAAAATAACTATAGTTGCAACCAATATTGGTCAATAATTATGGTTAGGTGATTTATATGGAACAAAAAATCAGATGTGATATTAATATAGGTGACAACTTAAGAAGATTAAGGTTGGACAAAGGTTTATCACAAGAAAAACTTTGTGCCGAATTGCAATTGAGAGGTTGTGACATCGGTAGAACTACATATGCAAAATATGAATATGGTGAACTTAATGTCAGAGTTACTGTGCTTGCTCAGTTGACAAAGATATATGGTTGTTCATATGATGAATTTTTCGTAGGAATTTAATATTGAGAATGCAAAAATAGATTATTCTAATTTTCATTCTGACCGATATCATAAAATAATCTCTGCGGTGAAAAACACAAAAGATTAGTTCATTTTTCCCGCGACCTTAATTTTGCATTTTGCACTTTGCATTTTTCACGAAACTACTTGATTTTCTTGTAAGTTTGTATTATAATATCAAGGCTATGTAGAAATAGATTCAGTGAAAGAGTAAGATACTTTGTTTTGGTCATACAGCCGTGGGTCCTGTGCGACAGTACGCCGCGAACCATGTCAGGCGGGGAACCGAGCAGCATTAAGTGGAAAGTCTGTGCGACACAGTCAAAGCCTACTGCTGTATGACCAAGGTAATGTGTCTTATTTCTTTTTATAAGGAGTGACAATATGTATCAGGTATTATACAGAAAATACAGACCCAAGGTTTTTTCCGATGTTGTGGGTCAGAATCATATTACCACAACCCTTTCAAAGGAAATTGAAACAGGGAAGCTTTCTCATGCTTATCTTTTCACAGGCTCAAGGGGTACGGGTAAAACAACATGCGCTAAAATTCTTTCAAAGGCTGTCAACTGCCTTAATCCCGTTAACGGAAACCCCTGTAACGAATGCGAAATATGTAAGGGCCTTGATTCGGGCGCAATCCTTGATGTTGTTGAAATTGACGCTGCAAGTAATAACGGCGTTGAAAACATAAGGGATATCCGTGAGGAAATCAACTTTACACCTGCTTCCTGTAAGTACAGAGTTTATATTATCGACGAAGTGCATATGCTTTCAATCGGTGCCTTCAATGCACTTCTCAAAACATTGGAAGAGCCCCCTGCACATGTCAAGTTTATTCTTGCAACAACGGAAGTACATAAATTACCCGTAACCATCCTTTCCCGTTGTCAGCGTTTTGACTTCAAGCGTGTAACACCTGAAGCAATGACAGAAAGAATGAACTATATTGCAGGATGTGAAGGCTTCACAATTGATGAAGAAGCCGCCGCTCTCATTTCACGTATTGCCGATGGCGGTATGCGAGATGCACTTTCGCTTCTGGACCAGTGTACCGGCCACAGTAAGCACATTACCGCAGATATCGTAGTCAGTGTTGCCGGCATGACGGGCAAAGACCATCTGTTTGCCCTTGCTGATACGGTTAAAAACAAGGATTCTGCATCAGCGCTGAAGCTTATCAGTGATTTGTATCAGGATTCATGCGATATGGAGCGCCTTTGCGCCGACATGATAAATCATTTCAGAAGTCTCATGGTTGTGAAAACCGTAAGAAGCAGTGAAGGACTTGTGGTCTGTACCGATGAAGAAATGGAAAAATACAAAAGCCAGAGTGCAGGCTTTACCCTTGAAGGCATCCTTTCTGCAATAGGACTTCTTCAGAACTGTATGGCAAACATCAAAAGGGGAGTTAACCGCAGAATTGAAACGGAAATGACCTTTATAAAAATGTCAACTCCGACTCTTTCAACAGACAGTGAGGTTATGCTCAGTCGTATTGCCGAGCTTGAATTCAAGCTTAAAACAGGCAATTTTACCGTTAGTGAAAAGCCGGTGAAAGCTGAGCCTGCCAAGGAAAATCCCGTTGCTGTACCCGATGCGGCAAAAGTATTCAGTACAGCCTTTGACTTGCCCGAAACACCTCCCGCACAGCAGACTGCAACGGCTTTCCCTTCTTCTGAAGCTTATGAGGAAAATCCTTTTGTTCCCGAAGCTGTACCTGCTCCGCCTATTTCCGAGGCAGCCCCCGAGGAGGAAGAGGGTACTATTCAATGGGCAGAGGTGTTGTCTGAGCTTATGAAGACCAATATGCCCTTATGGGGTGTGCTTGTTAATTCCGAAGCAATCATCAAGGGTGACTTTGTTCTTATAAAAAGTGATAATCCCACCCTCAATTCTTTCATAAAAACAGGCAGAAATGCAAAGGATGTGAAAGAAGCAATCATTCGTGTAACAGGCAGAAGATACCGTCTCGGTGTATATAACGGTGCAGCTCAGGAAAACCCTGCAGAACCGCCGAAGCCGAAAAAGGATCCCCTGGAAAACCTTATCAGTAACGCAAGAAGCATGGGCATTAATGTTGACATCAAGCCCTGAGTAACGTATAATTAAAACCGTAAAAACAATAAAAAGGAGACTAAAAAATGAAAGCAAGAATTCCCGGCCAGGGCGCAGGCGGCGGCCAGATGGCTATGATGAAAAAAATTCAGGAAATGCAGGCTCAGATGGAGCAGAAGCAGGCAGAAATTGAAGCAAGTGAGTTTACAGCTTCCGCAGGCGGCGGAGCAGTTGAGGTTACCGTTAACGGTGCTCACGAGGTAAAGAGCATCAAAATGCAGCCCGACGTTATTGACCCCGACGATGCAGAAATGCTCGCAGATCTTATTATCGCTGCAACAAACGAAGCTATGAGAAAAGCTGACGATGCAATGAATCAGGCAATGCAGTCTGCTCAGGGCGGCCTTGCAGGACTTAATCTTCCCTTCTGATGGCAGGATATAACGTAGCATCACTTGCAAGACTTGTTGAGCAGTTTGAACGTATGCCCGGTATCGGCCATAAAAGTGCACAAAGGCTGGCTTTTTATGTGCTGAACCTTAAAAAAGAGGAAGCTGAGGCTTTCTCTCAGGCAATACTCACCGCTCACGAAAAAATAAGACAGTGCTCACGTTGCTGTAACCTTGCAGAAGATGAGCTTTGTCCCATATGCAAAAGCGGCAGACGTGATGAAAGCATTGTGTGTGTTGTGGAAGACCCGAGAGACGTTATGGCTTTTGAAAGAACTCACGAGTTTGAGGGTACCTATCATGTGCTTCACGGTGTTATTTCACCCATGAACGGCATCGGACCTGAGGATATCACCGTAAAGGAGCTCCTTAACAGAATCGGTGACGGTAATATTCAGGAGGTTATTATGGCTACCAACCCCACAGTTGAGGGTGAGGCTACAGCTATGTATATTTCAAGACTTTTAAAGCCTATGGGCATAACTGTCAGCAGGCTTGCTTACGGTGTACCCGTTGGTGCAGATCTTGAATATGCCGATGAAGTTACTCTCTCAAAGGCACTTGAGGGAAGACGCACTCTTTGAGTGCGAATGCAAAATGCAAAATTTCGGGAAAACTTCAACCAAGGAGCGAGTAACAGTCCGCAGAATCAGCAAGGTGAACAGAATGAAAAAGCATGTAATGAAATTGAATTCTGCCCCGATGAAAATGTTTCGGGAAGGACACAAAACAATAGAGCTTCGCCTTTATGACGAAAAAAGAAAGAAGATTTCAGTCGGAGACACAATCAGATTTATAAATACAAGCGATGTAACAGATATATTAAATGTAATTGTTGAAGAACTGTTTGTGTTCAATTCATTTGATGAGTTATATAAAAGTTTACCGCTGTTGGAATGTGGCTATACTCAGGATAACATAGATAAGGCTTCTCCTTGCGATATGGAGATGTACTATCCTAAGGAAAAGCAAAACAGATACGGAGTTGTGGGAATAAAAGTTTCCGTAATGTGAATCGTTTACTGGAAAAATACGTAAATTCAGCGGGTAGAACGCTGTAGTTTGCAGAAGGTCTGGCGCAATTTTGCATTTTGCACTTTGCATTCTGCATTTATTCTAAGAAAGGTGGTGTCTTACTTTGGCAGTACAGGCAGAAGAAAAGCAAATAGTAGCTCAGAACAAAAAAGCAAGGCACGACTATTATGTTCTTGAGACCTATGAAGCAGGTATCGAGCTTTTCGGTACGGAAGTAAAATCAATCAGAAAAGGCAGAGTAAATCTCAAGGACAGCTGGTGCAGTATTGAAAAGGGTGAAATTTTCGCCAACGGTATGCACATCAGCCCTTATGAGCAGGGGAATATTTTCAACCGTGACCCTATGAGGGTAAAAAGACTTCTGATGCATAAAAGGGAAATCAACCGCCTTTACGGCACAATAAAGCAGCAGGGACTGACCCTTGTACCCTTGAGTATATATTTTCTCAAGGGCAGGGCAAAGCTTGAAATCGGTCTTTGCAAGGGTAAAAAGAATTATGACAAGCGCGAGGTTGCAGCAGAAAAGGATGCAAAAAGAAACATCGAGCGCAGCATGAAAGAGCGCTATTAAAGCATAATTTACCGGTTGAATTTTTATATAAAAAGCATATAATAAAATTGTGTTTAAAATCCGTCACGAAGTGACCCATAACATTTGCCTTAAGGCAAAAAGTTCACTGCGATGCCCAGCATCGCCCATATGGGGATGAAAGGATTTCGACGGGGATTTTGAAGCATGATAAGCGGGTAGTGGTGCGGTACCACTTTAAAAGCCGCAAACTTAAAAATAACTGACAATAATACAGTTTTAAAGGCTGCTTAAGCGGCCCGTCTTGGCTGAGAGTACTGCGGCTCAGCTAAAGGCGTCGACTCAGCAGTGCACGTGAACGGCAAAGCAGACTCGTATGCCGTCATGCATCAGAGCCTACCAAAGAAATAAGCCTGTCACTCGGCGTATTTCTGAGGGAACGTTAAAAGACTGACTGCACCCGGAGAAAGTTATGGGGATAGATTTTCGGACGCGGTTTCGATTACCGCCATCTCCACCAAACATGAAAAATCCGAAACTTTTGCCAATCGGCGACAGTTTCGGATTTTTTCTGTTTTTTGAGGATTTCACCCGTTTAAAGTAATGAAATTCAGTTGACAATACTGCATGCGCGTGTTATAATGTTCTACAAATTTAGTTTTTTACTCTAAGTGTTTTATTTGGAAAGGAAAGCGTAAAAAAAGCTTTCCAAAAGGAGACTCGGAATGAAACTGACAGGTTCGCAGATTGTCATTGAGTGCCTTATCGAGCAGGGCGTAACCGATGTTTTCGGTTATCCGGGCGGACAGGTGCTCAATATATACGATGCTTTGTATAAAGCTCAGGACAGAATAAATCATATACTCACTGCCCACGAACAGGGCGCTGCCCATGCTGCTGACGGTTATGCAAGGGTTACAGGTCAGGTGGGTGTTGTTATTGCAACATCGGGACCCGGTGCCACAAACCTTGTAACAGGTATTGCAAATGCAATGCTTGACTCAGTGCCTATGGTAGCTATCACAGGCAACGTACCAACCTCTCTTGTGGGTAAGGACAGCTTTCAGGAAATTGATATCACAGGTATCACTCTTCCCATTACAAAACACAACTACTTTGTTAAAGATATAAATGAGCTGGCTTTTTGTATCCGTGAGGCTTTCAGAATTGCCAAGTCAGGAAGACCGGGACCGGTACTTGTTGATATTCCCAAAGATGTTCAGCTTGCTTTTGCTGAGTATGAGCCTGAAGGTGTTGTGCCAAAATTCCCTGAAAAAACCGTTAAGGACAGCAAAATTGAAGAGGCTGTCAGGCTTATAAATGAATGTCAGAGACCTTACATATATGTTGGTGGCGGTGTTATGAGCCGCAATCTTGCCAGGGATGTTATTACACTTACCGAAAAGATTGACGGTTGCATCGGCTGTACCTTTATGGGGCTTTCCGCAATTCCCGATTCCTACGAAAGATTTCTCGGTATGCAGGGTATGCACGGACATTATGCTTCATCAATGGCAAACAAAAATGCAGACCTTGTTATAGGTATAGGTGTGAGATTCAGTGACAGAGCAACGGGTAACACACATAAATATTGCAAGAATGCAAAAATCATTCAGCTTGATGTTGACAGGGCTGAAATCAACAAAAACGTAATGGTTGATGTAGGGCTTATCGGTGATATCGGAGACAGCCTTAAAAGAATAACCGAAGCGGTGAACAAAAAGGAAAGACCTGAATGGCAGAAGGAAATCAAAAACCTTGTAGCAGAAGAAAAGAAGATTGAAAAGCTGAATGATGAAAAGTCAACATCTCTTCTTGCTCCGAAGAAAATTTTTCAGGTTATTAATGAAATAAAAGACGATAACACAGTCATTGCAACGGACGTTGGTCAGCATCAGATGTGGGCAGCTCAGTATACAGATTTTGAAAAAACAAGAAGGTTTGTTTCTTCCGGCGGTCTTGGTACAATGGGCTACGGATTGGGTGCCGCAATCGGAGCACAGGTTGCATCGGGTGAAAAAACTGTTCTTATAACAGGCGACGGCTCCTTCGGCATGAACCTGAATGAGCTTGCAACTGCAGTTACATATAATCTGCCCATTGTTATTGTGCTTCTGAATAACGGAGTTCTCGGAATGGTAAGACAGTGGCAGACTCTGTTTTTTGAAAAGAGATATTCAAATACCATCCTCGGCAGAAAAACAGATTTTGTAAAGCTTGCCGAAGCCTTCGGTGCCGTTGGCTATAAGGCTGAAACTGAAGAAGAATTCAGAAAAGCCTTCATGCAGGCAATGAAGAAAGAGGGCCCTGTTCTGATTGAGGTTGCAATTGAAAAGGATGAGCTGGTTCTTCCCATGCTGCCTCCCGGTGGCTCTATTGAAGATATCATCGTCAGCATTGATAAGGAGGACACAAAATGAGTAAATATGTAATCGCTGTTTATGTTGACAATAAGCCGGGTGTGCTGACTCGTGTTTCAAGCATGTTTACACGCCGTGCCTTCAATATTGATACACTCACCGTTGGTGAAATTGAAAATCCTGCATATTCTCGTATTACAATTTCACTTTCAGGTGACGAATATACAAAAAATCAGATAGTGGCTCAGCTTCATAAGCTTCACAATGTGCAGAAGGTTAAGGTGCTTGAAGACGAAAGCACAATGAAGCGTGAACTTATGATCATTAAAATGAAAAACAACCCTCATAACCGTGCTGAAATTATGGCTGCGGCAGAGGTGTATAAAGGCAAAATCATTGACTATTCAGTAAGCACAATCAGTGTTGAGGTTACGGGCGAGCCTGTTAAAATTGATGCGTTCATTGAGCTTATGAAGCCCCTCGGTATTCTTGAAATGTGCCGCACAGGTATTGTGGCGATTGAAAGAGGCTCCGAAACTATGTTCTCTCAGGAATAAAAGTAGTCAGTAGTCAGTAGTCAGGAAAAATCGCTTTGCGATTTTAATGCACCGAAGGTGCAATTCATGATGAAATCAATTCATGCCGCAAGGCAATTCATCGAGTAGTCAGTATTCAGGGAAATTGCTTCGCAATTTTAAAACAATCTTTTTTTGCTTTGTGTTTCCCGGATTGAATAAAGAAAAAATATCATTCAAATAAAAAGGAGTAATTACCATGCAAAACATTTACTATCAGCAGGACTGTAACCTTGCTAAGCTTTCAGGCAAAACAGTTGCTATTATCGGTTATGGCTCACAGGGTCATGCACACGCACTTAACCTTAAGGATTCAGGCGTTGACGTAATCGTCGGCCTTTATGAAGGCAGTAAGAGCTGGGCAAAGGCAGAAGCTCAGGGCGTTAAGGTTATGACTGCCGCTGAAGCTGCAAAAAATGCTGATATGATTATGATTCTTATTAACGATGAGAAACAGGCAAAGCTTTATAAAGAAAGCATTGAGCCTCACCTTACAGAAGGCAAGACACTTGCTTTCGCACACGGCTTTAACATTCATTACGGCTGTATCAAGCCCCCGAAGGATGTTAACGTTGTTATGATCGCTCCCAAAGGCCCCGGTCACACAGTAAGAAGCGAATATCAGCTCGGTAAGGGCGTTCCCTGTCTTGTTGCTGTTGAACAGGATGCAACAGGTGATGCACTTGAAATTGCTCTTGCTTATGCTCTCGGTATCGGCGGTGCAAGAGCCGGCGTTCTTGAAACAACCTTCAGAACAGAAACAGAAACAGACCTTTTCGGTGAACAGGCTGTTCTTTGCGGCGGTGTTTGTGCACTTATGCAGGCAGGCTTTGAAACACTTGTTGAAGCAGGCTACGACGAAAGAAATGCTTACTTCGAATGTATCCACGAAATGAAGCTTATTGTTGACCTTATTTATCAGAGCGGCTTTGAAGGTATGAGATATTCAATTTCAAACACTGCAGAATACGGTGATTACATCACAGGTCCCAAAATCATTACAGAAGAAACAAAGAAAGCAATGAAGAAGGTTCTTTCCGACATTCAGGACGGTACCTTTGCGAAAGATTTCCTTCTTGATATGTCCGATGCAGGCTCACAGGTGCATTTCGGAGCTATGCGTAAGATTGCTGCCGAACATCCGTCAGAGGTTGTAGGTAAGGAAATCAGAAAGCTTTATTCCTGGAGCGACGAGGATAAGCTTATCAATAACTGAGTTTTTGCACAAGGTCTGTTGCGCCATAGGCTCAACAGACCTTTAATGAATTATCTTAATGTATTAAGATAATTCAATTAATGGAGCAAAGCGAGAATTCATGGCACAGCCAATTCATGCCGTAAGGCAATTCATTTTATATTTTTTGGAGGTTACTATGAAGCAGAATTCTTTAGTTTCTTTATCCAAAGACTTTGCGGTAGATATTATAAAGTTGTGCACAGAATTAAAAGAAAACAAAAAAAGCAGTATACTTATCAACCAATTGCTGCGTTGCGGAACAAGTATCGGTGCAAATATCCATGAAGGTAACTATGCTTCAAGCAGAGCTGACTTTATAAAAAAATTTCAGATATCTTTAAAAGAGTGCTATGAAACCGAATATTGGCTTGATATTTTCAAAAGTTCAGAAATAATTTCAGATGAAAAATATAGTGAACTTTCTGCAAAATGCTCAAAACTCAGAAAAATGCTTTCAGCGTCAATTACTACAGCTAAATTAAATAACACAGATAAATCTTAAAAGAGATAGAATAAATTGCCTTCGGCATGAATTGCACATTATGTGCATGAATTGACCTTGCGGTCATGAATTGTGCCAAGGCACATGAAGAGAGGAAAACCAAATGATAAAAGATACAGTAGTAGACGGCTTCCATAATGCGCCTCACCGCAGTCTTTACCATGCATTGGGTCTTACCGACGAAGAGCAGAGAAGGCCCTTAATCGGTATCGTATCATCACATAACGAAATTGTGCCCGGTCATATCAACCTTGATAAAATTGCAGATGCAGTAAAGCTTGGTGTTGCAATGGCAGGGGGTACGCCCATTATGTTCCCTGCAATTACCGTTTGTGACGGTATTGCTATGGGTCATGTCGGCATGAAGTATTCCCTTGTTACAAGAGACCTTATTGCAGACTCAACCGAGGCTATGGTTATGGCTCACGGCTTTGACGGACTTGTTATGATTCCCAACTGCGATAAAAATGTACCGGGTCTTCTTATGGCGGCGGCAAGACTCAATATCCCCACAATTTTTGTGTCAGGCGGTCCTATGCTCGCAGGCAGAATGCACGGTAAAAAGACGAGTCTTTCAAGCATGTTTGAGGCTGTCGGCGCATATAAGGCAGGTAAAATTGACGGTGCCGAGCTTACACAGTGGGAAGAAAACACCTGCCCCACATGCGGATCATGCTCAGGCATGTACACTGCAAATTCAATGAACTGCCTTACAGAGGTTCTCGGTATGGGACTTCAGGGTAACGGTACAATTCCGGCTGTTTATTCAAAGAGAATTGAACTTGCCAAGCATGCAGGTATGCAGATTATGGAGCTTGTGAGAAAGAACATCCGTCCCAGAGATATTATGACTCCTGCCGCAATCAGAAACGCTCTTACTGCTGATATGGCTCTCGGCTGCAGCACAAACAGCATGCTTCATATTCCCGCAATTGCAAACGAGCTCGGAATCGATTTCAATCTTGATATGGCAAATGCAGTAAGTGAGGTTACACCTAACCTTTGCCATCTTGCTCCTGCAGGCCCCACATACATGGAAGACCTTAATGAAGCAGGCGGTGTTTATGCAGTGCTTAAAGAGCTTACAAAGCTTAATCTTCTTGATACCTCCGTTATGACCTGTACAGGAAAGACCATGGGTGAAAACATTGAAAATGCCTTTAACAGAGATGAATCTGTTATCAGAACTGTTGAAAATCCCTATTCAAAAACAGGCGGCATTGCAATTTTAAGAGGTAATCTTGCCCCTGACGGTTGTGTTGTTAAAAGAAGCGCTGTTGCACAGGAGATGCTTGTTCACGAAGGACCTGCAAAGGTTTATGACAGTGAGGAGGAAGCAATTAAGGCAATCTATGGCGGTGAAATTGTAAAGGGCGATGTTGTTGTTATCCGTTACGAAGGACCTTCAGGCGGACCGGGTATGAGAGAAATGCTTTCACCCACATCGGCAATTGCAGGTATGGGTCTTGACAAGGATGTTGCACTAATTACCGACGGACGCTTCTCAGGTGCCACAAGAGGTGCCGCAATCGGTCATGTTTCACCTGAGGCTGTAAGAGGTGGTCTTATTGCTTATGTTAAAACAGGGGACATCATTTCAATCAATATCCCCGAATACAGAATTGAGCTTAAGGTTTCCGATGAAGAAATCGCCAAGCGTAAACAGGAAACTGCAATTAAGGTTAAAACTGATATCAAGGGCTACCTCAGAAGATATGCAAGTATTGTATCTTCTGCCGATAAGGGAGCAATTATCAACGAGTTTTAATCACATTAAATTATCAATCAGGAGGTGACTGACATGACGAATAAAGAAATACTGTATAGCTTGTCTTCCCTGACAGTGTTCAGAAATATTCTGAAGCAGGATGTTATTTCGGCTTTTATGTCTTTTCTGAAGAGTGAAGGTGATACAGCTGAAAGGCTTAGTATGTACGGTGAGTTTGTCAGCCTTCTTACACCTTATATGGGGTGCTTTTCAGAATACCTCATAAAAACAGTCTGTGAAGATGAAAACGCATATATAAGGGCTGTTGCGGCAAAAAAAGAGGTTTCGGAATCTGTGAGGAAAAATGCTGAAGCAGAGCTTGAGCTTTTCACTCAGCTTACAAAAATCACTCCCGAGCTGCTCTGGCAGGGGAGTGACTATGAGGGTTATATTCCCGTTTTTTGCAACGAGGCAACGGATTTCGCATCACTTTACGCCGAAAGGCTCAGCAATGTTTCTTCTCTCGGCTACGGTATATTTGCGTCTCACTGTATGTTCCGTGTTGAGAATAACACAATTATACCCGTTGAGGTTGCAGATACAATTTCTGTAAGCAGCTTCATCGGTTATAAAAATGAACGTATGGCAGTGCTTGAAAACACAAGGGCACTCACTGAGGGCAGACCTGCACAGAATGTGCTTTTGTGCGGTGATGCAGGTACGGGTAAATCCTCAACTGTAAAGGCATGTGCAAATTATTATTTTGATAAGGGTGTACGACTTATTGAATTAAGAAAGGACCAGCTTTTTGCACTTTCCTATGTAATGGGAGCAATTGCTGAAAATCCCTTGAAGTTCATTGTTTTCATCGATGACCTTTCATTTAACAAAAATGATGACTGCTTCAGTATGCTTAAGGCGGTGCTGGAGGGTTCAGCTGTATCAAAAAGCGGTAATGCTGTGATTTATGCCACAAGCAACAGAAGACACATTGTGAAGGAAAGCTTTGCTGACAGAACAGGCACGGACGACGTGCACCGCAATGACACAATGCAGGAGCTTCTTTCACTTTCCGACCGATTCGGTCTGACAGTATATTTTCAAAAGCCCAACAAAGTGCTTTATCTTGATATTGTTCATGAGCTTGCCGAAAGGAACGGCATAAATACGGACAGAACGCAGCTGGATGTTAAAGCAGAAGCCTTTGCACTTTCACGCGGCAGCCGTTCACCAAGAGCAGCTGAACAGTTTATTAAATCCTTGCTATAATAAGGAGGGAGATTGTGAAGAAGTATAAACTGAACTGGAGATATTGGTTTTTTGTGATTTTGTTTTCAGGCATCTTGGTCTTAGGGGCAAAGGTTATGCTGATGGGTATTAACGGAGAGATAGTTGACGAGAACGGTGCGGTGATAGAAGGCTTTGAAATCATTTCTGTGCTGATTGGAACAGTTCTTATGACTTATCTTGTTACAGTTATATCTCTGCTGACGCTTTATATTAAAAACAAAGGCTGCGGATTAATGATAACTGATAACGGTATAGAAAACACCGTTGTTATCATAAAACTCTTTGCGTTTGTAACAGTTTTACCGGTACGTAAAATTCCGTGGGAGTCAATCAAATATTATGATAATGAGGAAAATCATCTGTATATACGTGTTAAGAAAAAAGAAATAGAGGCAGGATTTTTTGCTAAATTTGCTATTTCTCTTATGGGATACAGCTTTTGTCACGGCTTTGTTAAGCCTGATGTTGTTGAAGCTGATATAGAAAAATACAGACACAGATTTTCCGTTGAAAATGATGTTTTAAAAAATAATAACAAAAAGGAGATATGATTATGATTAAAAAGATTTCAACCGAAAATGCCCCTGCAGCAATCGGACCCTACTGCCAGGCAATGGCAGTGAACGGTATGCTTTTCACCTCAGGTCAGTTAGGTCTTGACCCTGCAACAGGCGACTTTGCAGGTGATACAGTAACTGAGCAGGCTGATCAGGCTCTTAAAAACCTTGGTGCAATTCTTAAAGAGGCAGGCACAGACTACGATAAAATTGTAAAGACAACCTGTTTCCTCGCCGATATGGGTGACTTTGCAGCTTTCAATGAGGTTTATGCAAGGTATATTACCAACACACCTGCACGCTCCTGCGTTGCAGTAAAGACTCTCCCCAAGGGCGGTCTTGTTGAAGTTGAAGCAATTGCTGTTATTGAATAACAATTTTGCACGGATATTCCGGAAATCTTCAAAAGTATTAAAAAGCCGATTGCAATTGCAATCGGCTTTTTAATACTTTTGAAGATTTCCGGAATATCCGTGCAAAATTGTTATT
>JAZSHC010000026.1:0-113183 GCA_045533065.1 Acutalibacteraceae bacterium | reverse complement strand
TTTTTATGGAGATGTTGACAATGATTTTATTGAGTAGTATGATGTTTGTAAAGAGGTGATAATATGAATAAGAAAAAATCAAGCGGAATCCAATTCGTTTTTGGCTTTGGAGTTGTAATGCTTTTATGGGGTATAGGTTTGTTGGCAAATGACCCGTTTGATTGGTTTTCCAATATTTTCATGGAGAGCGATATTGACGTTTATCTAATACTCGACATTGTATTGACAGGTATACCGTTTTTGATTTGTTTATATTTAATCTTATTATCAGTTTCAGGTAAACGTAATAATTATAAAGTTATGTACTATTCCGCTTTGGCAGCTGTTTGCTTACCTATTATAGCATACCTTTTTAATGAGCTTTCATTAAATGATTCAAGCATCATAACATGGATTCTCGGACTCACTATTGGTTGGATATTATATCCCTTCGGACTTATCGGATTGGCAATTTTTGACAACGTTGATATTGGTTTCGGCTATTATGAAGGAATGTATATAGTGCTTATAATGGCTTCAGCTGCAATTTTATCAATGGTACTATATAAAACAATAAAAATAAAGAACTGATTTTGTTGAAAGGCTCCCCGTAGCAGACTACGGGGAGCCTTCTCTGTTTACGCCACCTTATCAATCCCCGCCATAAACTGCTCAAAGTCAATATTAAACTCAACTTTCAGCTTATACCCTCTGCTAACCTCAACTCGTTTAATCAGGCAGTTCACAATCATTTTCTTCTTTTCAAAGCTTGCCTCATCATAAAGCTCTGCCCAAGAAATCAGTTCATCAAAGCTGTTGGATAAGTTTTTGAGGACACTTTCACCGTCGGCAACATCTTTTTCAGCATCGGTGCATAAATCTAAAAGTCTACTACACTCTTTTTCTGATTCTGCAATCAGCTCTGAAAGAGTATTAGCCGAAAAGGAACTTTCACCCTTGATTGCCTTGATAACCTCGGATTTCAGTATAGTGAGATTTTCAAACTCTTTGCTGTAATCTGCTTTCAGCATATTCAACCTTGCTTTTCTCGTTTCAAGCTCATCAGCATAACGGTGTTTGATTACATCAGATTTTGATACACCTTTCATTTTACGGAAAATGTCACGGACAATTTCATCAATTAAATCATCAAGAATGTGAAGTGTATAGCCCGATTGACCGTCACACTCCGTCTGCTTTCTGCTCTTACCGTAACAGGCATATCTGATGCGTTTGGTTGTATCAACAGAGCCGTCTTTTCTTTTACGGTATCTACCGCTTGTTGTAAGATTAAGCCTTGACCCGCAATGCCCACAGTAAATCTTGCCGGAGATAAGTGATTTACCTTTGGTATTAAGGGGTACTGTGGGATTTTCTTTCTTCCTGTCAGAACGCTCTTGCATTATCATCTTTGCTCTTTTAAACTGTTCAGGTGAAATTATCTGCAGTTCGGGTATAACATCTGAACGGGAATCACCACTACGGAGAATACCTGTGTATGTCAGGTTGCAAAGAATACCTCGGATTGTAGCTTCATGCCACATTTTGCCTGTTCTTGCTCGGTAACCGTTATTGTTCAGCCACGTTGTAATTCTGTGTGCACCGTAACCCTCGGTAGTGTACTTATCAAAGATAATCTTAACAACAGTAGCTTCATCGGGATTAACTTTTAAATCGTAAAGCTCGTGCTTTCTTTTATTAAATCTACCACTTTTCACGAGGTCATATCCAAAGGCGGCAACACCGCCCTTGAAATGACCAGCTTCGACCAACTGACCAAGGCTTGTTTTTGTTCGTACTGATGTTTTCTCACTTTCACCGTCAGCCTGCCAAAAACGGATATAGTTTAAGAGTTTGTCAATGTGATTATCAAATCTTTGTTCGCCCTCTTGTGTGCTCCAAACCTCAATACCATTTTTGGCAAACCATTCAACAACAAAAGGTGTTTCATCTGCGATTCTGCCGATACGGTCAAACATAAACACAAGCAGAATATCAAACTTTTTCTTTCTCGCAAGGTCTTTTATGAGTTGAATTTTATCTCGGTTTTCAGCTCGTACCTTATGACCTGAAACACCGTCCTCATGCTCCTCATAGACAATCTCCCAACCCATTTCATTTGCAAATTTATGACAAGCTTTTCTCTGCATCGGGATGTCTGCTTCATTGTTGCTGTCATAATCAACCTGCTTACCTGTTGATACTCGGTAAAGACAGCACACTCGTTTTGACATTAAACCGCCTCCTTGATATTTTTCTTTAGTTTAATATCAGGGGCGTCACTTTGTCGAATGTGCGAATCACCGAGTAATATTTCACGAAGGCGGGGAAGAATGTCATTGTTAGGCTTTTCGGCAAAGGTAGCCACAACCTCGTGCCCCTTAACCTTGAAGCAATATTCACCTCGGATGTCATCATCAAGATAACGGATATATGCTTTAAGAATTCCAATATACTTCAATACGCATCACCTCGCATCCCTGTTTCGCTGTCGCTGAAGATATCTGTAATAATGCTCACAGGCTTTCATTACAAAGTTTTCAAGGTCACTATCTTTAATTTTAGGAGCGACCTTTTGTAATCTTTCCATAGGCAACTTGAACATCGACTTCTGATTAGGCTTTTCATCCATAAGCATATTTTCAATGCTATCGGCAGTAAGTGTGCCTGAATTGAAATCTCTGTGCATATGCCAAGCCTGAGAATATGAGGGTGTGCAGTCCAGCTCCTCAATTACACGAAGCAAGTCATACTGCATCTGTTCATCAAGGAACGAAAGCTCAACACCTACGGAGAACGCAATTTTATCTTCATCCATCATTTCAAGCAATTCAGGAATAAGATAAGTCAGACGAATATATCTATAAACTTTATCTCGGCTTTCACCTGTAATATTGCCTATTTCAGTTGCAGAGTCGAACTTTGTCGCAACTTGCGACGAAGTTAAATCTGTTCTCTGTCCCTGACGGTTCATTGCTTCAAGCTTCAGCTTGTAAGCAAACGCCTTCTCCGACGGAAGAATATGCTCTCGGTGCAGATTACTGTCAACGAGCATAATTGCCGCTTCGTCACGAGTGACGGCATAAATTAAAGCAGGTACTGTTTCCAGCCCTGCTTTTACTGATGCTCTCAGTCTTCTGTGACCTGAGATAAGTTCATATTCATCGTCTGTGTTTTCGAGTGGTCTTACAACAATAGGTGAGATAACACCTTTCTGCTGTATACTTTCAATGAGATTGTTCATCTCTTCATTGTCTAAAACCTTATACGGATGTCCCTCAAAGGGATGGATTTTTTCTACCGGGATGTTTACAGGTGCTTTTAACTTTTTATTAGCCATGTTATCGGCTCCTTTCATTTTTATTCTTAATATTTTTGTTGTTACGGTTGTTACGCCGTTCTTCGATTTGCCGCTGTCTTTCTTCCTGCTGTTTAACATAGAGGGCATATTCTTCCTGCCGTGCTATTTCAGCCTTTGTAAGATAATTAGGTGGCGGCTCACCTATAAGCTTTGAAACGCTATCAACGCTTCGGTTGAAGTCGTATTCGCTGATGTTGTAATCTGCTTCTGCCTTTTGCCTTGCCTCTTTTTCTTTTTCGGGGCGGATTTTCATCCTCTCGGCTTTCAGCTCTTCTGCATCTGCTTCATCAGCCTGTTTTTCAGTTTCTTGATACTGAGTAAGTGTCTTTTGAATTTCTGCTTCCATTCTTTTTTCTTCAGCTTCAAGCTTCGGAATTTCAAACCGACGCATTTTCTCAAAGTAAGACTTTGCATTAACAATATCCTGTTCGGTTTCACACTCGTTTTGAGAAAGAATATTCTGCATTTTAAATTTCAGTTCCTTAAGCTCAAACTCATAATGCTCAACATCACATCTTGCCGAGTTATATTTCTGCTTCATAACCTTGGGAGTGAGCTTTAATTTTGTCTTTGCCTCTTTGAGTTTTTCTTCGGTGGATTTAATATCTTCCTGTAGCTTATGGAAGTACACATAAAACTCATCTGCATCACGGACTTCGTTCATAGCCTGATGCTTCATATTGTTAATGCTCTTTCTTTCGCATTCAAGGATAATCATACCGACACGTATACCTTCAAGAGCATCTGCAAGTGCAGGTATGAGCAGTTTTGCAGCAGTAATAACAAGCTCTGTAAGTGCCTCAACAGTTTTACGAAGACTGATAATCAGGCTGTTGTCTTTGCGGATGAGAATGTTGATTTTCATCCTCTGTGTGACTTTGCCTTTCTTCTTCATCTTCTTGCTTGAAACACCCTCGTGAATTGTCGGTTGCAGAAGTATTCCTCTTGCCGCAAAGCTTCGGTGGTCAATAGGCTCAATGTTCTTTTCTTCTAAATCTCTGTTAACAATATCTGCCCACAGCTTTCGCCATTCATATAACTGCTCATCACTGTTCCAACGCTCACTTATGGGATTCTGTCTGCCGTACTTTGTACTTTTGGGGTATTTATTTACTCTCTCATATCCGTCAGCCTTAGACGGTGGCAGATATACTTTCTTGCCGTCAACATAATACTGATACTGCTTTTCCCAACCGTAGTTTTGAGCAGATAAAAATTCAGAGGCGGTAAAGCCTTTCTCCTTACCGTCTCTGATACATAGATATTCTTTTTCGGTTTTTCTTTGCCAAGTACCGTCAGGGTTTAACGGTCTGACCGTTGCCATAATGTGTGCATGTGGATTGCCTTCGCCCGTGTCGTGAATACAGACATCAACACACATACCGTCATCCATAAGAGCCTTTGCAAATGCTTCTGTCTCTGCAATCTGCCTTTTACGGCTGACTTCAACGGGCAGAGCAACAATAAACTCTCTTGCCAAACGGCTGTCCCTTGTTTTCTCCGTTTCTTCAACTGCGTTCCATAGTTTGTTTCTGTTGTACCATTCAGGCGGAGCGTGTGACGGGAGAAAGATTTTCTCATAGACAAGGTCGCCTTTTCGGGTGTAATCGTGTTTTACGCCGTCATACTCGTTAGTGATTTCACTGCAGCTCATATATGCACTTGCAGCTACGGCTGAGCGACCAACACCACGGGTTATGACTTTGGCTTCAAGGTGATAAATTGCGGGTATCACGTCCTTTCTTAAGTTTTATATAATATATTGTTTTTGTTGGTTTAGGTGTGGTATAATTATTTTAATTTGTATGGTAGGTGAAAAAGAATGAATATAAAAGCTTTAATTAAAACTCTTCCGTTGCAGACTAATCCTAAAAAATATGAACAGTTCGTAAGAGAACTTGATTATAAAAAAATGCTTGCAGAAGACCCGGTAGAGATTAGAGATAAATACTATCTTGAAAATGAAAATTTAGTTGAAACTGATTTAGCACATACTTCTGCTACTTATGAACTTCATAATAAACTTAATGAAAAGTACAAACTTTCTGAAATTGCTACTGCCGATACCGATTTTGAAAAGGTTATTCAGGTTTTAAATTGGCTTACAGAAAACACTTTTTATAATGGAGCACAGATTCATTCGCTGACAGATAACACTCTCGATATTCTAAAATATGCTTTCGGTAAATCTTTTAAAAAAGCACTTTGTTGTAGGTTGAAAGCAATCTCTTTTGCGGATTGTCTTGTCGCCGTTGGAATTAAAGCATATCCTATTTGCATGTGTTCAACCGTAGTAAAGAACAGTCATTTTATTTGCCGTGCATATATAAGTGAGCTTGATAAATGGTGTGCTTTTGACCCCTCGTTTGGTTGTTGGTTTGCCGATCAAAATGGAAATCCTCTTGATGTTTTTGAAATGAGAGAAATGTTTTTACAAGGTGATGAGCCTATTGTTAATGGATACAATTTTAACGGTACAACAGAATGTCTTGATGTTTATATCAATGCTTTTCTGAAAATGTGTATCTCTAATCTTTCAACTTGGCGTGATAATTCTATGGATAGAAGAGATAAGAAGAAATTGCCAGACAAAAAGAAATTTAATGGAAAAATTCCAAGCGAAAAACCTGTTGAGTAAAAACATGAAATCTAACATTTTTGTTTGTATAAACAAATAAAGTCTTCTGCTCTCTATCGTGAGAGCAGTTTGCTTTTACCTCTCGGAGAGCGCACTGCACCACCTTTACGGTGGTGAGTAAGTGCGCCCTTAAGGGACATATATCAGCTTTTAATTCAGCTTTTCGAGTAAATACCCCTCAATATCAGTAAAGTTCATCGTCTTGATTTCAGGTAAAAGCTTCTCCAAAATCGCACCCTCTACAATAAGCCTGTGATTTCGCTCTGTGCGTTCCTTTTTACGGTTGCGGTTTTCTGCCTGCTCAAGTCTGTGCTTGGCTTGTATCAGCTTTTTCTCGTTATCGGTCATAAATATCACCTCCAATCTGTTGGCACCGTAAGCGGTGCCGTTTTTTATTGTGTTTTTGTCTGTGGCTCCAAAATTGGAATGTTTTGGCACCGTTAAAACATATCAAGAAAAGCAATCGCTCCTGCATCATTTTTCTGCTTTTCCTCCTCTGTAAGCTCCATATCAATACCCGCCGAAGAAGGAACTGTTACGGCAACTGAAACACCGCACAGCTCCTCTTTCAGAATTTCACGGAACTTTCCAAGCAGTTCATCGTCTGCAGTTTGCTTGTCCGCATTAGCAATGGCCGATTTTATCGCATCAATGATAAACTGATTTCTTGACTTGTATTTTTCTTTGTCAAGGCTGTTCAGATAATCAATGATTGCCGTGTGTTCTGAGTCGCTTAAATTAAAGCGGACATTTATGCGGTACTCACTCATATCCTACCCATACTCATCATAGTTTCGGCAAGGTATTCATAACCCTTTGCCGCCGCACAGATGTCATCAACGAACTGAATACGGTCTGCATTGAACTTGTAGAAATTCTTTACAAGGCAACCGCCACCTCCGGTAATATACAGCATCATAGTGTTTTCGTCATATCCGTGGTCACGAAGTCTGTGGAAGATTTCAGCTACATATTTCTGCACTTCTGCCTTGATAATCTTCATATCCGACTGAACAATGTTTGCAGTACCCTTGCACAGTACCTCGTCAATAATATGCTCATTGATTTCTCTCTGCGTTTTTCTTAAGAATGCTTCACGGATATCAACAGCACAGAAGTGTGTACCGAACTTTTCTGTGTACATTCGCTCTGATTGCGGTCTGCCGTCTATGACATAAAGAACATTCATAGTACCGTTGCCAATGTCAGCGACTAGGTTTACACCGTCCATTTTTGTTGCAAACTGCGATACCGCCGCATAACCCTGCGGATAGATACTCGCACCTGCGACTCTGATTTTGTACTCAGTATGCTGCCAAGTGAAAGTTACTTCTTCGTTCTTGGTGAGATATGCTTTGAAACTCTCTTTCTGACCTGCAGTCCAAGTAAGAGGCAGACCTGCCGCGATGTGAACTGTGGCTTCCGTTAAGTCTTCAGCGTTTAACTCCTTTGCAATAGCCACAAGAGTGAGAGCATAATAGTCCTCATCTTTGATTTTGTCGGGAAGAAACTCCTTGTGTCCTTCACCGATAAGATAGAACTTACCACCGTAGACAAGCATATCCTTTGTGAAAAGCGGCTCTGAATCATAATCCGTAATGCCTGTTCTGAAGCAGTGGTTAGCAGTTTTGATGTTGCCGTACCCATGGTCAACACCGATTATGATTACATCATTGAATTTTTTCATTTGTTTTTTACCTCCATAAGATTAAAATTTTGTTTGATAATGAATTTGGGCATAAAAAAAGCACCCTCTACGGGTGCGGTGGAAAATGGGTCTGTCGCGAATGTTGAAGATAAACACTTCCTTTCATAATGATATTTTTATATGTAAAGTTAGTAAGTGGACACGGTGTCCACTTACTAGAATTACCTGATATAAATTCAACGGATACTTTTTATCCGTTAAAAAGCAAAGAAAATATAAGTTGGTAACGTGCACAACGATCCGTTACCAAAATGTGGCACAGTATTTATAAAAATAAATTTAAACTTTTGATATAAAAATAGCATTTCATAGTCTGTTGTATAGGACTTAATGTACAACTATTCTTTATATGTAATCAAAAAGTCTGTGATAAATATAATTTTCAAAAAATTCCTATGTTATAATAAATGTATGCGTGATTTTTAGTTGTAAAACTGTAGTATATAGGTGAGGCAGAAAGGATGATTAGAAAAATGGAGGATAGTCAAATCATTAAATTATTTTTTGAACGTTCAGATAAAGCAATTACTGAATTATCAAAAAAATATGGTCCAATATGTTTTAGAATAGCAAATAACATTTTAAAAAACACTCGCGATGCCGAAGAATGTGTGAATGATACCTATTTAGGATTATGGAATTCAATACCGCCTCAGAATCCTGATCCGCTTATGTCTTATGTTTGCAAAACGGCACGAAACACAGCATTAAAGAAGTATAATTTCAATACTGCGATAAAGAGAAACAGTATATATGATGTTTCTTTGGATGAGTTAGAGTATTGCGTTGGTGGAATCACATATATAGAAGATGAATGTGAGATTAATGAACTAACAAGTTCAATAGAAGCGTTTTTGGAATGTCTTGATGCTGAAAGTAGAGTCATTTTTGTAAGAAGATATTGGTTTTTTGATTCAATTACAGACATAGCAAAAATATTATCAACAAATGAACATAATATTACATCCAGATTATATCGTATAAGACAAAAACTTAAAAAACATCTGAAGAAAGAGGGTTACGAAATATGAAAAAGGAAAATCTTGTAGAGGCAATCGGCAATTTGGATTCAAAATATGTTTTAGAAGCGGAAGCGTTCAGCAAAAGCAAAAAAAACAGTTCTAAAATTATAGTTTTATTTAAAAGAGCCCCCATAGCAGCATGCTTGGTATTTTGTATGCTTTTTGGTGTAGTTGCGTATGCTACTTATGAAGTATATAATTGGTCAACTTCAATATGGTTTGACAATAATACAACAATAGAAATAGCTGACAACATACATTTTAAACACATACCAGATGATGCTTATAAAACAGATTACGACAATGATATCGGCAAATTGGATTTGTCTCATAATGAAGTAGAAGAAATGTTAGGTTTCAATATCCTATGTTATAAAAATGCAAATACGGAAAGTGTTATTTATGACTCTTGCCAAAATGATAATGGTTCTATCGGCAGGGTAGATTTATGGTGGCCACATTTTATAGAAATTGAAGAAAAACGAATCAGTTATAGGGCTTCTATGTTAAACGAAGGCGCTGATGAAGGGTATGTTTTAGCTTTCAAAGAAGGTATTGATGCTATAGGTGGAAAGGAATTAGAAAACACAATAAATGTCTTTATTAATTCTGTTGAAACAAAAGTAGTAATATACACGTATGATGATAACGAAGAACGTCTTAACGCAACTTTTGTTTATGATGATATTTTATATAGTCTTTCCGGATATGGATACAAACAAGAAGAAATGATTTCTGTTATTAAGCAAATGTACTAAAACCTTCGTTTCAACTGCTCTCCCTGTGAGGGCAGTTTTTCTTTATCTTGAATTAAAGTCCGTTTTATGGGACTCTGAAATTTGTATAATACAATCAGGTATGATACAATCATTTTAACCTTGAATTGGTGTGGTTTTCACCTCTCTCTATATAATTAATAGGGAACTTTTGAAAATTCGCCCATTATAGAGCAACAAGTGAAAATCAAAATCCGTAACAAGAAAATAGTAATTTTGTGAAAATACAGTTTTTGACACTTTTCACCCGAAAAAGATAGTAAAATAACCTCAAAAATTCAAAAAAGGAGATGAAAAAGCACTATGGGAGCCTTTTCTGTGACTGTCGCATACCGTGATGGAAGAGCATATTGGAACAAAAAGAACTATCCCGCCGGTATATTCGCAACAAATTTTTTGAATGTTTTTTATAAAAATGATACCGCCGCAAGAATTTCTGTCTTTTCAGACGAAATTAACCACAATATTCTCAAACAGTTAAGGTGCGGCTATCTCAATATCCGTAATTTTACCGATACAGGCAGAATGATTCTTGAGGAGCTGAAGGCTCTGCCTAACGTACCTGTTTACAGTACCCTTGACTTTGATGCTATCCGAGAAAGGGTTGCATATCTGTTCAGCGAAGAAACGGGACAGCGTATCTGTGATTACTTTGTACAAAGAGCTGAAATAGGTCTTATACCCCAAGATGAAGTTATTGTTGATACCGCTTACCGCCATTGTGATTTTGAGTATATAAATGAGTGTGAAGATATCATAAATGAGTTAACCGGAATTATTACATTCTTCAATAACATCAGCGATGATATGTACTATGCTCATAAAAATCTCGTTGCTTTTGTTAATTCTCTGTCTGATATTGAAAAGCACGATGAGGGACATCTCTTGCCAATCGCCAAGCAGATATTCGGTAATAAGACATTCTCTGTAAATGAAGAGTTTATTGAGGTCAGGAAAAACATAAAGAGTCAATATACCACCGTCGCAAGAAAGCTGTACTTTGACAGCTTTTACAGCTTCATTGTTACGGATTTCTTTGAAGGATTGCACTACGGTCATTACCCTAAAAGGTGTGAGGTCTGCGGTAAGTATTTTCTTATGCAGAGTGCAAGAAAGCAGAGATACTGTACAAACGGTATAGCACCTGAAAAGATAAACGGTCAGAAGCTCACTTGTAGACAGTATGCTGCCGCTATCCGTAAAAAGGAGCTGTCCGAAAATAATCCCATTATGGATATTTACAATAAGCGTTGCAGTTGTATTCGTACTGAAGCTTTACGAGGTACAATTACATCTGCGTTTGCACAAAAGGCAAAGGTAATAGCAAAGAACCGTATGCTCTTAGCCAAGCGTGACCCTGAATATTTCAAAACGCAGTATAAAAAGGATTTAAGCCGTAAAAAGCTTTATGCTGATACAGAGAAAAACTAACGGAAAGGATGTGGCATAATGAAAAAATGGGAAGAAGATTTATATATGTTTCACTGTGCCACGGCACCGAAGGAAAAGAAACCCTTGCAGGAATATATTGAGCTTTACCTGACCGAGAAAGACGAAAGGTATTTTAACTTTTTCCTACACTTTTACGAGCCAAGGCTCAATGACAAGATTTATGGTATAGTACACAACTATGCTATGCAGGGACATTTTGCCGATTTGAAGATGGTTTTTGTTCACGGACTTTACAAAGCTCTTGAAAGGTATGATTTATCACAAAATGTACCGTTCCTGTGTTTTGCAAAGTATTATTATGAACATGAGATTCACGAATATATCCGTTCAATGAGGCACGGTCTTACAATACCAAATGCAGATGAGGATAAAATGCTTCGCAAGGCTATGGCTCTATACAGAGAGTACGGAGAAGTAGCTACTCAAGAGAATATTGAAAAAATTGCAGAACAGATTGACCGTTCACCTAAATTTACATGTGAGCTTATTACCGCAGGGCTCCGCAACACCTTGTTTATACCCTTTTACAAGGAATACTGCGACGAAGATTCAGAGGAAACTGCAGAAGATGTTACAAGCGACAACACCTTTAACCCGGAGCTTGAGCTTATCCGAAAAGAGCAGTCTGAAGCTGTGTGGGGTGCATATAACGAACTTGATATCGGTACACAGCTTATGATTGCTGATAACCTTGCTTTCTGCCCTGAATGTCACAGCATATTTGAGATGCAAAAAGACAAAAATGGCGAACCCGTTAAGGTTCGCCGTAAGAAGAAAACATATAAAGAGATTGCTACTCTTAATGAAATGTCAGAAGAGGAAAGTGTGAGGGTTGCTTTGCAGAAGGGGTATGAGGAGATGAGGGGGAAGTTGAAAGGTAAAGTTCCAAGTGCTCAAAATGAGCACTTGGAGGCTAAAGTGATAGGTTGACATTTTGATAACCTGCACCAAAACGTAAGGCAACATCTATATACTTGAATATGAATATACAATAAAAACATCTATTGCTTTTAAAATAATTATTATATCGACTTCGGAATATCAATATTAGCAAATATATCCCTTGATTCAGGATACAACGCCCAACGAAAAGCAGGATGCACTTCCCAGTCATATCCAAACTCAGCAAATTCTGTAGAAAGATAATTGTTATCTTCAAAATATTTTCGATCAATATATCCATCTTTTAAGTCTTTTCGAGCAACTACAAAATTAATTTTATATAAGAAAGCGAGCAGCTCCTTAGCCGAAGCTTTGTGTCCGTCAGAGAATACAAAATCTCCATGTTGCATGATTCCAAGAATTTTATTTAATATTTGTTCTTCTGTGTATTTATGAGAACCTATCATTTTCTTTTGTTCGTGACTTGGTTTCATTCCAAGTAAGAGACGTCTAATATCCGGCAACTCATAACGATGTTCATTAATTGTATCTTGGAGCCTATTTTGTGAATACTGAGAAAATATGTTTTCCCAATCAGATGTTGTTATCAGGTTTTCACGGTTGCTACGTGCCTCTCGTGCTGCTTGTGTACACAAATTGACTAAATCCCTTGGTCGTCTCCTTGTGAGAGATAGGAGAATGTAGTGTATTGGTCGATTGTTCCACTTACCATCTCCGAGAAAATGACTCTCCATAATTGGATGCAAGTATTTAGCAATTTCAAATTGAGGTTTTTTTAATAAGTTTTTTTCTGATACTGGAACCCCTAAGTAGCTTTGTATACGTTTTGCCAAAAAAATCAAAAGTTCATGTTCAGACCATGATAACCAAATTACATTCCCTTCGATTTTATCGGTTGATTCATCAGCAGTACGTACTAGAAAATAAACATCGCTTCGCAGACTAATTCGAAAGAGTAATCCCGGAGATTCATTTGAAAGGTCTCTAACTGCATTCAACAATGCAGCAATTCTCTTTATGTTATTTTTAGTGCCTTCCCAAGCTCTATCTAAGTCATCAATATATATTACTATTTTTTGATTAGCAAGATATTTTTTACAAACAAGATCCTTAGCTTTTTCTATATCTACTTTATCATTTATCCCTTTAACTATAGAGGTTATTTTGTCGATTAACTTCACACCGTTTTTTAAAATATCTTCTATATGTTCTGAGGCACTATCTATGTGGAAATTTTGCATAACTAATTCTGTGATGCGGGAGTTAAGGCCTTCTTTCCATTTTTCTATTAAGTTTAAAGGGTTTGGATTTTCATCTTCGGTGATTTGACATAAATCAGAAATATCATTAGGTCGAATCCATAAAGAAAGAATGTTTTTTTCTAAATTTTCTTCATAAGACATTCTAAATAAAGCAGATTTTCCGACACCTTTGTGAGCAACCAAAATTCTTAAAGGTCGATTATTATGTATTTTTTCATATGTATCACTTTTGAAAAAACTACTTTTGAAACGAATAATCTCTTCATCTTCAGCTGCCAATTCACCGAACAGACCAGTAATTTCTTCTTCTGAAAAAGTAATTTTTTTTTGCATAAAATGTCATCCTTTTACTTTTTATTGTGCTTTTCTTTATATAATAAAGATTTTAGCGAAAGAGTTTTGGTGATAAAACATATCGTATTATAATTTTTGGAATCAAGTTATACATAATGTGCAACAAAAACATTAATACGCATAGAATAATTAAAGCACTTTGCGTAATGACCATCTGTTAGATCATTTCTTAGTTAATTAATTTAAATAAACAGATGAGCTAAATGCATTGTAATTCGTAGAAACTATTTCTTCAATAATACTTGCAAAAATGCAACATTTTTCGACAAAAACGCTTGTTTTTCGAACTATATTTATCAGACACCAAACTCCATCACAGCTTTTTTAAACGCCCCTATTTTCCTCATTGAAGTATAAACCTTATACACCTTCTCACCGCATCTGACTATAACAAAATCCTTCGTTACCTCTTCTACATAATTCAGGTTAACTAAATAACTGTAATGAGGCTGTGCAAAAGATTTTCCATCAAGAACTTCTTTCCAATGTTCCATAGAGTAGTGTGTTTCGATTTTTCTGTCCGTTAAGTAGAACACAGACTTTCTATCTTCAATAGCTATGTATAGTATTTCATGGGGATAGACTCTGCAAATATCTTTGTTACACTTAGTAACAGATAATCCGGGATAAGTTAGGTTGCTTACAGGAATGAAAAATCCCTCACAGCCACGATGTGCTGTGGGAAAGTATGACAATCCACTGTCGTTCAGGATTTCTGCTATTTCTTCTTTGGTTTTTGGTTGTCCGATTTCTTTTGTTTTCATAATTGCTTCCTTTGTATATTTCTCTTATATTTATTAAGTGTCGCAAAATGGAAAAAGTAACACAAAAATATCGAATTTTGTCGAATTGCCCAATTCTACGCCCTTATTTCACAGCAAAACTACTAACCCCCAACCTTACAAAATTTTAAGATTCCCTCCATTGAAAATACCGCATCAAATATGTATAATATAATCAGTACAAAAATGGACGGTGAAACAATGAAAGCGAAAATTCTCATAGTCGAAGATGATATTTACCTTCGTGAAGGCTTGTGTGAGCTTCTTACCAAAGAAGGCTACGAGCCTGTTTCTGCATGCAACTGTAAGGAAGGCAGAACGCTTTTCACCGAAGACAGCTTTGACCTCGTTATCCTTGATGTTATGCTTCCTGACGGAAACGGCCTTGATCTTTGCTCTTTCATTCGTTCTACGGGTGCAGATGTGCCCATACTTTTCCTTACCGCCTGCGATGAGGAGTTTCAGATTGTCCGTGGCCTTGATGCAGGTGCAGATGACTATGTAACCAAGCCCTTCCGTTTGCTTGAGCTTCTTTCCCGTATCCGTGCACTTCTTCGCAGAAAGACTGTAACCACAACCTATCAGTTCGGCAATATCTTAGTTGACATTTCAAATATGACCGTGAAGAAAGACGGCGAAACTCTTTTTCTCACACCTACTGAATTTCAGATTTTGTCTGCCCTTGTGCAGAACAGCGGAGTTATCGTTACCCGCGCTTTGCTTCTTCAGCGTATATGGGACAGCGACGGCAACTTCATTGACGATAACACTCTTTCGGTACACATCAGCCGTCTGCGTGACAAGATAGGTGCTAACCACATCGCAACCATTCGTGGTACCGGTTACAGATGGGAGGAATAAGATGAAAGATATTTTTCTCATAATCGCTCTAATTCTTGCTGTTGCGGTTTGTGTTGTTCTGATTGCATTTCATATCATAAACAAAAAGAAAGTCCGTGCATTAACGCGGAGCATAGATAAATTTATAAAAGACGGTACCCTCACCGAGCTTGCTACCTCAGACGGTGACTTTGCCCATTTGCAGACTAATGTCTGTGAGCTTGAAGCAAGACTTATTCAGGAGCGTGAGTACACCAAGCTTGAAGCCAAGAATAACACCGAGTTTATCTCCGATATTTCACATCAGCTGAAAACTCCTCTTGCAGGGCTTCGTCTTTACTGTGAAATGGAGCATAACACTACTCCGAGCAATCACACCGAAAAAGAGCTTGTACTTATCAGCAAGATGGAAAAGCTGATTTATAATGTGCTTAAGCTCGAAAAAATCCGTAGTGATACCTATGTTATGAGCTTTGAAGAAACAGAGCTTTCCGAACTTTTGCTTGACCTTAAGGCAGAGTTTTCTGCTCTCTTTCCGACGAAAACCATCTCAGTTGTTGGCAGTGGTACTCTTCGCACAGACAAAGCCTGGCTTCGTGAGGCATTGGGTAATGTTATTAAAAATGCCTGTGAGCACACCAAAGCTGACGGCAAGGTTGATATTATCATTGAAGAAGCCGAGAAAAGTGTCAGTGTGATTATTGAAGATAACGGTGGCGGTGTGCCCGAAAATGAACTGTCTATGCTTTTCAGAAGATTTCACCGTACGCAAAATGCTTCACCCGACAGTGCAGGTATAGGTCTTTCTATCACTAAGGCAATAGTGGAAAAACACCACGGCACAATCACTGCAGAGAACAGTGAAAAGGGACTGCGTGTGGCTATGTGCTTTCCCATAATTGATGCTAATCTTAAGCTATAAACAACAATCGGGTACAGTTTGCCTGTATCCGATTTTCTTATCTTACGAAATCTTAAGGTAAAAGTCACCCAATCGTAAGGTTGACAGTATATGATAGAGTTACAAAATCAAAAGGAGTGTTATTATGAACATTATAGAATGCAAAAGCCTCACTAAGGAATACTTAAGCGGTGAAAACGTTGTCAAAGCCGTTGATGATGTAACTGTCAGCTTTGAGCAGGGCGAATTCTGTGCTATCACAGGACCATCAGGCTCAGGTAAGTCAACCTTTCTTCACGTGCTTTCTTCCCTTGAAAATCCCACAAGCGGTCACGTTTACTACGGCGGAAAGTCCCTCTCGTCATATAACGACAATCAGCTGTCAATTCTCCGCCGCCGTCGTTTCGGCTTTGTTTTTCAGGCCTACAACCTTGTTCAGGAGCTGACTGGGTACGAAAATATTCTGCTTCCCGTTATGCTTGACGGTAAAAAGCCTGACGAAGAGTATCTTAACAAGGTTATTGATATGCTCGGCATCCGTGACAGATTAGAGCATCTTCCCTCTGCGCTTTCAGGAGGTCAACAGCAGAGAATCGCCATCGCAAGAGCACTTGCCAACAGACCTGCCATACTTTTTGCCGATGAGCCTACGGGTAATCTTGACGGCAAGAGTGGCCGTGAGGTGCTGTCGCTTCTTAAATATGTCAGTAAGCAGCTTGGCGTTACCCTTATCCTTGTAACCCACGACCTGCACGTTGCAGAGCAGGCGGAGAGAATTCTTACCATTGAGGACGGCAAGATAGTCAAAGACACCAAGCCCGCACCCTCTGTATAACTCAGGGAGGTGAACAGCAATGAAAAGAAAACTCACAATTAACACCCTTGCTATGGGGAACCTGAAACAGCGCAAAAAGCAATACACTATTCTTATTATCGGCATCATACTTGCCATGGTTTTCTCATCGGGTGTAATGTTCTTTATTTCCTGTACTAAATCTTCAAACGAAGAATACCAACGCCGAACTATCGGTGACTTTTATGGATACTATTTTGCTTGCGAAGACTTTGTAGATGTTGAGCAAGGCGTAAAAGACGGTCTTGTTGAAAACTATGGCTATGCTCATGTTTTGGGGTACGCCTATACCGACGAAGAAGAAATGGACAAAGGTACTCCCGTAGCTTGGCTTGATGAAGATGCAAAAGAGCTTTATTATGTGCATTTTATTGAGGGCAGATATCCCGAAACAAAGGGTGAAATAGCCATCGAAAAGGATGCGGCCTTGCGACTTGGTATAAAGCCCGTAGTCGGTGAAGAAATCAAATTTTCTATGCTGACAGCAAATTATACCGACTTTCTCGGCACATCAACCGAAAAGACCTATACCATTGTCGGTATACTGACTGATAAAAGAAAAAACCTTGAAAAATTCGTAGGTTTAGATGGTGTTCCACAGTTTCCGTCAGCGCTTGTAAGCAGTGAAGAAACAGTTGACCTTGGTGGCAGAGAAATCCCTGCAGTGCTTTTTAACGCAACAGAAAAATCACTTAAAGAAAAGGTTCCTGATCCTTCAATAGGAATGGATGGCACAATATTTTACAGTAATTCATTCTTTGTAAATTTTATTCAACCAATCTACAACAAGGCTGAAAACGTTTATGGTCCGCACGACGGAAACCCCAATTTTATGCACAATGTGTCTGCTTCATATTATGATAGCAGTAACAGTGTAATGAACTCCGCAATACTGAGCATAACGCTTGCAGTTGTACTTATGCTTGCATCCTGTATCGGTATAATAAATTCTTTTTCAACTAACCTTAAAGAACGCAAAAAGCAGATTGGTATGCTTCGAGCTGTTGGCGCAACAAGACGGCAGATAATAAACATTTTTGGCAGAGAGGCATTTTTCATATCCTTAATCTGCGCTCCGATAAGTGTTGTTATTTCATACTTAGGTGTAAAGCTTTATGCAAAGCTTATGGGCGACGGATTTATCTTTATGCCTGATTTTGGTGTGCTGATTATCTCCATACTTATAAGTGTTATATGTGTTATGCTCGCTGCACTTATTCCTTTGATTTCAGCTTCAAAGATTTCACCTATGCAGGCAATCAGAAACGTTGAGCTCAGTCGTAAAATGAAACGCAAGAAGATTAAGGCACAGAAAAACTTTGTTGTTCCTAAGCTTCTTGCAAATCGCAGTCTGAAATTTTACAGAGGAAGACAAATCAGCGTTACAATTATTCTTATTGTTACAATCTTTGCGTCAAGCTTCGGTTTTGCATATCTTAAAGAGGAATATGTGAACTACACCTGGAACAGATTCAACACATCAGATTATGTTATAAGCCGAAGTGGTTTTCCGGATAGAGATAGAAGAATAAATATGCCAAATATAGACAAAAAGATTAGTGCCAATGACATAAGAGATTTTCTTGATTATCCGATGTTTAAATCCACTTACGGTTATAAAGAAGCACAAACTACCCTGGTTTGTGAGAAGCCTTCGGATTATATAAACCTTGTGTCTATTCATATGGATGGCGATTTCCGTTTTGAGGAAAGCAATTATGAAATGCAGACAAAGGAAAATCTGCAAAATGCAGAAACTGTTGATGAATTGCTTAAAATATGGTACAAGGGAGAATGCGATTTTTATCAGAAATTCAAACAGAATACAGGTTCAGAAAAAGAACTGATAGGTATGGAAATACAAGGATATGACCCGATTATGATTGAAAATAATCTGGAACATTTTGAAATCATCGACGGTGAAATCAACCTTGATAAGCTTGAATCCGGTGAAGAAATTATCCTTGTTGCCTATAACGAAGTTGTTTTGAGGGTAACATGGGACACAAAGCATAATAGGGTTTATTCTTATGGCGTAAGAGATTCGGAAATTCCTTATGAAAAAAACAACATCAAAAATACCGAAGAATTTTCAAGTGTAGCAGCTAAGCTTAATTATAAAGCTGGAGATACAGTAAATCTTCGCACTGTGTATTCAGATGTACTTAATCTTAAAGAGGACTATTCTCATATAAATGCAGATAACATCACGGTTTATGATAGAGAGGTAAAAATTGGCGCGATAGTCAAGCACTTTAATTTTTCTGAAACTATGATGAATCATAGTAAATTTGGCGTTGTAACTACCTCTACAGGTATGGATATCATAACGGGCAAACAGCATGACTATGAAGAGCTTAACATAGTTTATGACGGTGAAATGAGCGATGAAGCAGACCTTGAAGCAACAGAGTATCTTAACAGTATCCTTTCAGGCGGTTACTACCGTGTAAGATCTGGTTACAGCTTCAATAAAGACAGTCAGCAAACCTCAAAAATACTTATGATTTCACTTCTAAGCATCGTTATCCTTATGTTCTCTATCTGCGCAAGTATTGTAAACAATGCCCTTACGGCTAAAATTCGTGAAAGCAAAAAGGAAATAGGCACTCTTCGTGCTGTTGGTGCTTCGGTGAAAGAACTTACAAGTGCATACATCAGACAGCTTGTATCTATGTTCGCTTGGGGTATGGGTATAGGTCTTGGCGGTTATACACTAACTCATACAGCTCTAGTACTCTATTACGGTAAAGAAGTTTATAGTATACCATTTATGATTTGGCCGGCTATGGTTATATGTGTACTGCTGTGTCTTATCTGCAGTGCAAATCTTTATGTCAAAATCAAGCAGGAAATGAAGCACAGCATAGTTGAAAACATCAGAGAGCTGTAAGAGGTGAAGAATATGAAAAAAATAACAATCTTTATCCTTTGCTTTCTCTTTCTGTTCTCCTTTACGCTCACCGCTTCGGCAGAGTACGAAAAAGAAACTGTCTATCCCACCGAAAATGTAAACATCAGAACTGAGCCCAACACCGACAGCGATATCATCACCGTACTGCAAAAAGGTAGCAGTATTACCCGTATTGATGAGGCTGACGGTTGGAGCAAGGTGCTCTATGAGGGCGAGGAAAGGTATATCACAAGTGAATATCTTTCATTGACACCTCCCGAAGAAAAGCCGACAGAAGAAACCACAGAAGAGCCTACCACCGAGGACAACTCTACACCGAGGTTTATGGTGACCTCTTATGAACTCAGCGAAAAGAGTCTTTCTCCCGAAAAGTCTGCGGTGCTGAAGGTGACCTTTAAAAATCACAGCACCACAAAGGCTCTCTATAACATTAAATTCAGCCTGACTGACCCAAGCGGTGATATTCTGACGGTTGGTATGCCAACTAAGTATGTGAAAAGCATTTATGCCGGCAGCAACTACACCTGGGAAATCGAACTGAAAGCCATTAACACCGCTACTATCGGTCAGCACGACCTTCAGGTTTCGGCAGAGTACGAGGATAAAAACTTCGGCTCATACTCGTCAAGTGACACAGTGAGAATCGATGTGAAGCAGAGCGTGAAGCTCTCTTACAGCGGTGCAGTTCTTCCGAAAAAGGTGATTCAAGGCGACACACAGACCGTCACCGTTGACCTGATGAACACGGGCAAGAGCAGAATTTACAACTGCACTCTTGATTTCGACATCGAGGGTATGCAGTCGGGCGGCAGTGTGTTTGTGGGTAACATTGAGCCGGCAACTAACGCTCAGGGCTCAGCTAATCTGCGAGTTGACAGCGACACTCTCGGCGAGGTTACAGGTAAAATCACCATAACCTACGAGGATGACTACGGTAAAGAATACAAGAAAACCGCTGACGTCAGCACGGTCATTGAAGAAAAGGTTGAACAGGTAGCCACCACAACCGAAGACGAAAAGGAGAAGAAAAATCCTCTTTGGTGGCTGTTCATTCTCATAGGTCTTGCTGTCGGCGGCGGTGCAGGCTTCGGCATTCCTTGGCTTATCAATGATAAGAAGCAGCGGAAAGAGGACGATTTGAGGTTGTAATGGAATAAAAAATTAAGTGCAGTAGTTTCGGCTACATTTAATAAAGCAAGGAGGATATTAAGACTATGAAAATTATCAAGTATTTGATGTTTGTTATAATTCCCTTGTTATCTGTGTTTACATGCCTAGTATTTAAAGTAGCACAAGGTGAAAAAGTTGAAGAAATCGTTGGTGGCATAATGATAGGACTTGTGTTGGATTTGATTTATTTAATAATTCTTTTGATAACAAAAAGGAAAACATCACTCAAACATAGTTGAAACTCTCAGAAACGAGAATATATAAACGAACCACGCAGGTTACAAAACCTGCGTGGCGTTTATTTTATGTGTAGATGAGTTCGGTACAGACTACTTCTCTTGCTCTTTGTTGAATGTTGTTTATCTTCCAAATCCATTCCCACTGATTGTTTTCTTTCAGTTTTTCGGTGACGCCTTCAGATTCTTTCAACTGCTCAACGAGGGTATCATACATTTCAATCGCCTGTTTTTCTATCTCTGCACAGTGCTGATAAAGTTTACCTTGACCAAGCAATGAGCTAAAAAGCACCTTCTTATGTTTTTCAAGATAAGACTTATGCAACATACCCCATTTACCGAGAGTGATATTTGCTTCTTCGGGTGGCAGTTTGAGATTCGGGATTAAATAATCTCCAACACGGCGATAACTGATAGAATTATTGTTTGACATAATAGCAACCTCCTTACTTTTCGCTTTTATCAATGATTTTCAGCAACAGCTCGTCAACATCCTCAGTGGGTAAATCTTCTGCCAAAAGCATATTCCGGAACTCATTTATACCGTTGTTAAGTAAATTGAATTCAAAATCTGTAAACTTAATTTTTGTTTTTCTGCTCATAAAAATGACCTCCTGTTATTTGGTATCTTTATTCTACCTTATAACAAGAGGTTAGTCGAATGTATGGATTTAATTTCGGTAGCGGCTACCGAATTTATTATCGTCACTCTGTAATATCATCTTTTTTGTTTTTGTAATATTCAATAATATCCGGAAGCATTGCCCTTGCTAAACTCTCAAGCGCCTCTTTTGGTATTTCAAAATTACTTTCATTAAATGAACAAATCTCTTCTTCAGTTTCAGTAGAAATGATTTTAACAGGGTGTCCCTTACGAACTAAATCTTTTTCCCTTTCAGACATTGATTCAAACTCCTTTCTTTGAGTATCTGAAAGCTTTGTTTCATTAAATGGTTGCATAAAACATCCTCCTTTTATTTGGTATATACATTCTACGTATAACATTAGATTAGTCGAATGTGTGGATTGCAAATTAGTCGAAAAAGAAGCGTTTTTGTCGAAAAAAGAAGCGTTTTTGTAAAGTGAATTGTATCACATGATGATAAAGTATACAATGACTATGTATAAGTATATTCCGATAGTGTTTGAGATTACAAAAGAGTTTTACTTTTTTGAAGACTATGTTGCTTTTGGAATACAAGATGCCTATACCAAAAAATTATGCAAAAGGGTTGGTGAAACAAAATGAATAGTATTGTGCTTAAGGTAATTTTTGAAGCCGCATTGTTTATTATTGCAATTGTAACTGCTTTTTTTAAACATAAACGTAAAGATAAAACAGATAAGGTTTTGTTTTATGGGGCAATAGCAGTAGCAACATTGACTTTCATATTATCATTCTTTTTTAACACTATTCCTATACCTCATATTGATAGGCAATCAGACTATTCGGCCATTGTTTTATCTGTAGATGGTGGTGCAAAAATTGAGTATAGAGTTTCTACATATGGTGATGAATGGATAGAATATACCGAGCCTTTCAAAATAGAAAAAAATGCAGTTGTTTATGCAAGAGCAAAATCTCTTTGGTATAAAAGCGAACAAAACTATAGAGATGTATATGTTTCTGAAAACTCGCTAGTTTATTTTGGTTATGCTGATGAACCAGGTGACACTATAGTGAGTATAAATGCGAAGTATGAATATAAGGATATTGGTGTAAATTCAAATGCCAGCAATCATTATGCAGGATATGAGATTAAAAAAAGTGACATAACGGTAATTGGTACAGACATAAAAGGTAACGAAAAAAATTTGGATAATTTTTCATACTCTCCGAAAGTATTGAAAATAGGTGACAACACTATTAACATTAAGTACACTATCGTAGAGGATGTGTTTGCAGAATCCAATATACATATAACAGCAAATGAACCGGCTTTAATAGAATTGCAAGCACAATATGTAGGTAGCACTGTATATTTGAATTCAGAATTATTTACTGACGATTTTTTTGTAAAAGCTATATATGAAGATGGGTCGCAAGAAGAAATTAAAGACTTTATCATTTCACCTAATAGGGTTGAAAAAGATAGCAACATAATTACTATCACAAAAGACGGATTAACTGATGAAATTGAAATCATGGCTATTGACAAAGAGACAATTATAGCAAATGAATGTGAATCAAATGATGAAATTAATAATGCAAATGAAATTGATGTAAATGTAAAATACTCTGGTCAAATAGATGAAAGTGATGATGTAGATTATTACAAATTAAGATTAAACGAAAAAGGCAAAATTATTATTAAAATGACCCATCCTAAAATAGATGAAGATGCAGACTTTTGGGAAACGTCTTTTTTAGATCAAAATGAAGAAGCAAGAGTTAGCGTTGTATCAAATGGTAGAGGGACCGAATCTAAATCTAGTGCAGTAAGAGTAATGCCTGGTGTGTATTATATTAAGGTGACAGACAAGGTATATCATTCAAGCGAGAAGTATACTTTGACGGTAGTATTTGAACCCGAGAATGAATACTATGAAAATGAACCTAATGACGATTTAACCAATCAAGCAATGGTTATAAGTCTCGATAAACCTTACACAGGAAATTTAACCACTGAAGATGATATAGATTACTATAAATTTAGCATAAACGATAAAAGAAAGATTTCTATTGATTTTACCCATAATAAAACAAGCGGGACGGATCCTTTTTGGAAGGTATCGCTATTTGGTGATTCGGACGGTTCTATATTAGAATTTGAATCTACCGGGGAAAATGCTAAAATCACTTCAAATTGTGTTAGATTACCCGCTGGGAATTATTACGTTCGAGTGGATAATCGTTATTGGTCGGATTTGGATTATACTTTTATTATAAATACAAAAAAAGAAAGTGATGAATCAGAAAATGAAGATAATGGTGATTATACTTCAGCAACTACTATACCCTTAAATTCAAAAATATTGGGTAATATACAATCTGAAAATGATGTAGATTTTTATAAGTTTGAATTAAATGCAGATAAAGAAATAAAAGTAATTTTTGAGCATACACAAAGCAACAGTTCTGATGGATTCTGGAGATTTGAGTTGTATAGCGCTGAAACAAGTGGTGCAATAAAAAATAAAGATGATAATGGAACTATTGAAATATCTGGAGATTCCCCTGAGAAAATGTCGTTTGAATGGAATTCTTTAGCCAAAGGAACTTATTATCTTAAAGTTTTTAAGCGTTATTATAATAATGGTGATTATAGTATTACTGTGTCGTAGTGTAAAACATAAGAGTATAAGATTATAACTCGAGTGACAGAGAGTTTTTTACATATTGGTGTGTAAAAAATGAGTGTGTTTGCTAATAGGAAGTGAGAAACATGTCTGGTAATGAAAAGATGATTTATTTAAATACACCCATAACTACCAAAGAAAATGATATTATAGGTTTGTCTGTTTGCGCAGATAAGTTAAGTGATGCAATAGATGCCGGTGCGCAAATGATTGCTATAACTTCTCCTTTTGGTGCCGGTAAGACAAGTGTAATTGATCTTTTGGAAGAAAAGCGAGTTAATTATAAAAAAGAACATATTTTAAAAATACCCATGTGGTCGCAGTTACATCAATTGGAAAATGAGACTAATGAATTACATAAGAATTTTTTGTATCAAATAAGTAGTTTGATAAACCACAAAAGAGGAACATATATAAGCAGAAGATTGAGTAATAATTATGGACTTCTAACATTGCACGCAAATAAACAACGTTCTTGGTTGTTTTTTACCTTTGCACTTTTATTTGGATGTGCCTCTTGCTGTGTGAATCATTTTTCTGAAAATATTGAAAAATTACTTCCATTTTTAAAGGATAAATCTGAGTATTTAACGATAGCCTTAGCAATTATAGCTATTTATATAGGTATTGTTGTATTAACAAGAGCTGAAATAATTTTTTCTTCTCAAAAATCAGAAAAAGAGCGTACAATTGAAGAAGATGAAATTATTGACTTATACAGAGCTGAAATACTTAAATACTCAACTCGTTTTGGCGATTGGATGCGAAGAATAACTAAAAAATGTAGATGTAGGCCTTTCAGAGAGCATACATACATAATAGTAGTGGAAGATTTAGATCGTACAAACGACGGCAAATCTGTCATTGAGTTTTTGACAGAATTAAGAAAGTATTATTTGCCAACAAATTATTCAAAAAATAAAACAGCTAGTTTTAAAAATAAAGTTGTATTTATTGTAAACATAAAGTCGGAAACCGTGTTGCTTTCTGAGATAAAATCAAAGGAAATAGCAGTAAAAGAAGAGACGAAACATATAAAAAGTCATGAACTTCTTATTGATACGAGCGATAACAGAAACTCTGAAAAGGAAAATGGAGTTGCTTGCTATAATGTTTTTGATGAACATTCAAATGAGCATCTTTTTGCAAAAATTTTTGATTATGTTCTTAGTTTACAGACAATTAATATTGTAGATTACGAAACAGTTCTAGAGGGTTTGCTTAATGCTAAGAAAGACACCCTTAGCCAACTTGACCTTAAAACTTCAGGAAAACTTATTGAAATTCCGGGAATGCTTTGGATTGTTAGAGGAAAAACATTAGACATTCGTGAAATAAAAAATAGGCTTAATAAAGCATTTTTGATTTTTGAAACATTGCAAAATAGATTCCCAACCGAAAAAAAGCAAATATCTTTTGAAAAATGCGCTATGGTTGCTTACCTTACTACTGCTTTTGAACATGAATTTCATTTAACAGATGACATAGCTTTTCAAAAACTAATTGAATTGTATATTAAACAAGAGTTATGTGAAGAATCTTGTAAAAATATTTTGAATGCAAAAAATGATGAGTATGTGAAAGCTGTCTTAGAACTTATAGAATCTAAGTTAATTGATGATTCTTATAGAATGTATTTTTATAACTATCCAAAAGATAGTAAGATATATTCATATAGCGAGACTATCGTTCAAAAAGCAATTTTGTATGGCGAGGAATCAGAAGAATTAGATAGTGCAATTAACAAAGTTATTGAGTCTGATTCGTCTATTATAGTTGATTCTTTTGAAAAAATGAAACAACTCAAGTTAAGATTACCATCAGTAGTTTATTCGCATGAAAATTTATATATTCAAGCTTTAAATTATGCGGAAAATGAAGTAATTTTGTGGTTAGATAATTTTGACAAAAGTGCATCCGCCATCGATAAGAATATATCTGAAATATTACGAATTCTTAGATATGATTCTTTGAGAAACAAATATAGTAACGCACAAGCAAAACGTTTTTGCGATTCTTGGGAAAAAGTATTTTCAGAAGATGGCTTATTGAAATTAAGAGCGTGCTTATGTGAACAATTTTCAAACGAAATAATTTGGTACAAACCTCTCTTTTTTAGAGTTCATAATATTATAAGAATTTCAGAAATGAAGTTCCTAACACTTGCTGATTGTATAAATCTTGTAAATGTTAATAATGATAAATTTGGACTAGATGAAGTTGAATATATTGTCAATCGTTTTTGTAAAATAGAAAACGTCTCCGATATGGATGTTGATAAAGTAAAAACATTTTTAATTAACGTAAAACTTAAAATTGATTTGAAAGAAATAACTAAGCTTTATTTAACATTTATGAAAAGAATAAAAGCTATTATTCCAGAGTTAGAAGCAACGGTTGTGGGGCTTCTTAATATAGAATCAGATAATGAAGATGAGGAAGAGTATTATATTTCCTCGGATGAGCAAGAGGGTGTTTTTGTAGAATATCAAGAATTAATAAATCAAGTGGATTCTAAAAAGTTAACAAAGCAAACATTGACGAATATTAGTAATATTCAGAAATTCGATGGACAAGAAAGATATAGCGATGTTGCAGCATCAGTTTTATATGAAAATGAATTCTATGTTGATTATATATTGATTGGCTTATTAAAAAAGAATCCTATTGATTTAAATGATGCAAATATATATTCAGCAATAAAAGAAAATATTGGTTGGTTTTATTCGGAAAGTAAAGTTTTTAGAAAACTACGTGTTTATATTATAGAAAATGCTACAAATATCATTTCTGAGTTTATATTTATGTTCAGTGATGAATTTGCCGTTGTTTCTGAGGATGAATTTAATTTGATAAAAAAGCGAAAAGATATTACCGATGATAATATTCTTAAGCTGATACCAGTAGATTTGGTTACTGAAAAAGAAGCAAAATTCATTGCTAATTATTTTTGTAGAAAGTATCAAAACAATAATATCGCATATAATTTTCTTAAATACGTAGCAAAGATGAAATCTGATATTTCTAAACTTTGTTTTGAATCGTTAGAATATATTTATGCCATACAATACTATCGTTTTGCCGCAGCCAAGAAAACATTTATAAAAAATCTTTTTAAAAAGATTTTGGCTCTTGACACTTGTCAAGGTAAACTTAGGTTTATGGAAATAACGAAATGCCTTGATTCAGGATTTGAAAGTTCTATTACAGAAGAACTTATTGATGATGAAGATTTGCAAAGTGAATATGTAAGAATAGTAAATACTAATGCAAAATCGCTAACAGCAACAACATTGAAGAATTTGTGTTCTTTTAGCCTCTATTATCCAATGAACGATATAGTGACAGAGCGTTTCTATAAAGACAAGAAATTTGATCGTTATGTTGTTTCAAAAACTACTTATCACAAACAATTTACTATGGATTCAGGAGAAAGATTTGACATATTATGGCCTGTATATGTAGAGATTTTCAGCGAAAACCATTTTACAAATACATGTTCATGTATGTCTAAAAATCATGATTTCTTAAGGTTAATCATGAAAAGAAAGGAATATGAAGGTTTATCTGAAGAAGTAAGAATGAATTTAGCAAAAGTTTATCAAGATTCAGATAGTATTTTAAATGCATTAGAATATGGAATTAAGTTTGCTGTTAAATATTATAGTGCGATAGGTGGTTTTGTGGATTATAATGCAGCTAATACTTTCATTGATATTGTTGAGAAAAACACTCAAATTTTGGCATCTAATGAAGTATATGAAAATGTGTATGAAAAATTAGTGAATGCTCCTCTTAAATCGCGTTATACAAAATTACGAAAAAAGAATGGGTATAAGAAATAACATGTGTCAAAAAGGTGGGGTGCGTTTTTGCGTGTGTCGGGAGAGCGCTTGAATGGCATTCAAGAGGTCAGCGGTTCGATCCCGCTTATCTCCACCAAGAAAAAATCCGTAATCTTATGATTGCGGATTTTTTCTTGGTTATATTGACAAAAGAACAATACTGTGTTATTCTATGTATAGAGTTTCGAGGTATTGGGACTTTAGTATTGTTAACGGGGTGAAAATATGAACATAAAAAAAGAACTCACTAAAGGCAGTTCAGCTTTGCTTGTTCTTTCCGTACTCGAAAAGGGAGATATGTACGGTTACAGAATAATCAAAGAGATTGAAATGCGTTCTGAATTTGTCTTTTCATTGAAAGAGGGAACTTTGTATCCTATTCTTCATGCTTTTGAAAAAGATGGATATGTTGAGTCCTACTGGGAAGGCAAAGAAGGAGAACGAAGAAGAAAATATTATCATCTGACCAAAAAAGGTATTAAAGTGCTTCAGGAAAACAAGCAGGAATGGGAATCATATTCCAAAGCTGTCGGCAAAGTAATCGGAGGTGTTGCAAATGCAACAGCATAAAATAGTTGAGGATTACCTCAATACGGTTATACCGAAAAAGCTTTCCGAAGACAAAAAATCCGAGCTTCGTGCTGAAATAGAATGTCATATTTATGACAGGGCTGATTTTTATATGGAAATTGGTTACGATGAAGCCACCGCCTTTGAAAAAGCTGTTGAGCAAATGGGTGAAGCAGAGCCTGTATGCGAGGAGTTTGAAACTATTTACAAAGATAGCAATTTAAAAGCATGGTTATGCTTCGGAGGTATTCTTGTCTGTAATCTTTTGGCATTATTTAACGGATTTGCTTATTTTACTATTGATACAATGCTTCCGCCGTCTGCATTTCTTGTTTTGCTCAGCTCACTTTTTGCCGGATTTGTAATTCTACTTACATTTCACGCAAAAAATCATAAGCTGCACAACAGACTTTTTGCTATTGGTGCTGCAACAGGACTAATGTTTCTTTTTGCGATTTTTACCAATGCAATATATCAACCTATGTTTTACGGTTTAGGTTACAACATAGAATATTTTATCAGCGTTTTTACAGATAAAGATTTTTCTGAACTTCCCGGTGCGATGGCTCCCGTAGGTGCATGGTGCTTTTTACTTCTGATTATACTTCTGTGTATTAAAAAGAGCAGAAAGAGAACTAACCTGAAAGCTTTAGCAGTTGTTCTTCTTTTATTTGCAACAGCTAACACTTTTGTATTTTATAATGCAGAGATAAATTACGATTATACGCCTGAATTATATGCTCAAGAAGAGGTAGACGAGTATTATCCTTATTATTCTGCCATAAACGAAAAAATGACCTACGCCGAAGCGGATGCATATATGAAAAAAGAAGGCTTTGTTGATTGTGACGGATATATAGACTATGCAAAAAAGGCTGATGTCGAATACGGTGAAGATTTCAATTATTCCTATGCTTTAGAAGAAATGAAGGAAATTCTTAATGAAGCTCTTGAAGGGAATGAAGGCAATATTTATTTTACCAAGGTCGCTGCGGAAGAACAGTATACAAAGTACTATATTGTTTTATCCAAGGATGCAACCACAAAAGTTTATGTTTTCGACACACCTTACTCCGTTGCCGATAATAAAACTTCAGACGCTTTGAAATCGAAAGAGTGTTTTCTGAACCTTAAACAAGGTGACAAAAAAGCTGATGTTGATAAGCAAATTGAGACCTTGGGTTTCAAGGTTTATGAAAAAAGCGTTAAGCTGGACGGAAAAATAATCACAGAATATAAGCTTGAGTTTGAGAGTACTGAAAACATTCCGTCCTGGAAAAATTTCTTTGATATATATTATCGTGAAGAATGCAGGATGAAAATTTATCTGAAATTTGATAATGGTGAGCTTTCTGACGGTAAAATGGAATATGATTATTATAATTTTTTGACTGAAGAAGATATCAATGACACGTACACGTTGATTGATGAATAAGTATATAGTTTTGCACTTGTTTTGTGATTATAGTAGGCTTTAATTGAGTTAGTCAAAAAGCACCCCATAGTTTTCTACGGGGTGCTTTTGTCTATTTATGCCACCTTATCCAATCCCACCATAAACTGCTCGAAGTCAATATTAAACTCAACTTTCAACTTATACCCTCTGCAAACATCATCTGTCTCAGTTTTATTGAAATGTCAGTATACTTATGCTATAATAATTACATCGGAATGTAAAAAGGAGTTGACAGATATGAAAAAAGTCAAAGTTTTTCCGTACATAATCGGAGCTGTTGTCGCTTTGTTGTTTTTGGGTTTAAGCTTATACTTCTTTTGCCCTGCACTTAACGTTCATAATTTAGGACTATGGATACTTGTTGATATTTCTCTTTTTATTTTTGTAATTGTTGAACGCCTTGCAAAAGGATACAAGGATTTCGGTTGGATAACCGTAAAGCAAAAGAAAGGCTCAAAAGGCAGAAGTAAGAAATTCACAAAGTTTAATTTTGATATTAAACACTACCTGGCTCCCGTTGTATTCACCGTATTGATAATCATCATGGGCATTGTAGGCAGTACAGTATTAAACGCCACCACTTATGCTCAGATTATGAAGGTTACAGATGCTGATTTTTCAACGGATTTAGCCGAATCCGTCGGCACAGATTCGATTGCTCTTATGGATACAGCTTCAGCACAAATGCTTGGCGACCGTGAAATCGGCGCTCTTTCAGATGTTGTGAGTCAGTTTAATGTTTCTTATGATTACACTCAGATAGACTACAACGGAAAGCCTGTTAAGGTTTCAGCATTGGAATATGCCGGCTTCTTCAAATGGATGAACAATAAAAACAACGGAATTAAGGGTTATGTAACCGTCAATCCTGTTACAATGTCTGCTTCATTTGAAAAATCAGAAGGAATGAAATATGTTCCCTCTGCTTATTTCTCTGAAAATGCACACAGATATCTCTGGACTGAATATCCCACTCTTATGTTGGATAATCTGCACTTTGAAATTGATGAAAGCGGCAAGCCTTATTATGTTGCTTCTGTTGTTGAAAAAACAATTGGTTTATTCGGCGGAAGAACAGTGAGCGGATGTGTTGTTCTTGATCCTGTAAGCGGTAAAACAGAAAAATACAATATAGAGGACACTCCTAAATGGATAGATGTTGTTTTTTACGGCGACCTTATATGCGAGCAGTATAACTGGTACGGTATGTTCCAGAACGGTTATATGAACAGTATGTTTGCAAAAAAAGATTGTAAACAGGTTACAACATATTATTCAAGCGATGATGAATCTTATGATGAAACACCTGTTTCCGATTACGGATATATTGCCAAGGACGGTGATATATGGATTTATACAGGTGTAACATCTGTAAACGGTGACAGCTCAAATATCGGTTTTCTTCTGGCAAACGAAAGAACCGGTGAAAGCCGTTACTATTCAATTGCAGGAGCTGACGAAAAATCAGCTATGGCAGCAGCAGAGGGTGAAGTTCAGGAAAAAGGATATCAGGCATCGTTCCCTTCACTTATCAACATTGACGGACACCCCACATATATCATGGTCTTAAAAGATTCGGGCGGTCTGGTAAAGCTTTATGCTACTGTAAATGTTGAACAGTATAATATTGTTACCACAGCAACAAAACAAGCTGAATGTATTAAAAAATATAAAATTGCGCTCGGCATAGATAGTGATGAAATTACAGAAGATGTAAAAGAAAAAACAATAACTGTTTCATCAATAAAATATATTGATATTGACGGAAACACTTATATTTATCTGATTGACTCCGACAACAACATATTCAAAGCAAAAGCAAGCACTAATGAAAATATGCTTTTATTAAATGCAGGAGATAAAGTGAAGATTTCGTATTTTGGAAACACAATCACTTTATGCGAAAAAGTGAGATAACAACAGATAAACTGCAAAGACTCCCCATAGCCACAAAGCTACAGGGAGTCTTTCTTTTACCCCACCTTATCAATTCCCACCATAAACAGCCCGACCAAGCTTGCGGAAGGGCATTTTTGCGTGTGTTGTCAAAGGCGTGCATATATAATTACATATGTGAATTTATTCAGCTGTTTCTGTAACCTCTTTCAGTTCTCTTCGCTTCCTGAGTTCTTTTTCAACTTGTGCTTTCTGTTCAGGCGTGTACTTGATGAAAAGCAACGGAACAATGTAAAGCAAAGCGGAGATTGCAGGGGTAAGCATTACAAGCGGCCAAATCCATTTTTCAAAGGTTGCGCCCTGTGTACCATAGAATACTGCACCGGGAACGTCTGCAACCGCCTCATAGCCGATAAGTCCCAAAGCCATTGTGGCAAGGCCGCCGGTAATACCGCTTGAAACCTTTGTAAAGAAAGTCTGCATTGCAAATGTAACGCCTTCTGTACGCTTTCCTGTTTTCCATTCCATATAGTCAACACTGTCGCAGAAGAGAGAGGTCTGTGCTATACCTGATGCGCCTGACGGAATTGAAAGAATTGCCATAATTGCAATGCCAATAAACATATTGTTACCTTCATAGCCAATAAGGAAAGCAGCAACCCTGCCAACAATTGTGAACACCTGAATAACAATAATAAGATTCCTGTAGCCTCCGCAAAGCTGCTTGAGTCTGGTTGCAAAAATCATACCCAAGAAGCTTGGTGCATAAGTCAGCGCAGAATAAATTGTTGTAATTCCCAACGCACCGATAAATCCACCAAAGTAGTCGTCAGGGAACATATATTTGAAGAAATATGTAATAAGGTTGTTACCGAATGCAAGTGAGCCCAAAAGACTTGACAATGTTACAAGCAAAAGCATCTTGTTTTGGAAAAGAAGCTTGAAGCATTCAGCAATAGAGGTTTGTTGTTGCTCGGGCTGTACCAGGCGAACTCTTTCCTGCGCTTTGTAACATTTTGTACTTACAAGTGCACCGCCAAGACCGAAAATAACGGCAAATACAGCAGTCACCAAAGCCATAGAATTGCCTGAAGCGATTGCCACAGATTCCATAATCATCGGAACAACAGCGCTGAAAATACCATAGAAAATCGAACCGATTGTTCTTGACCATTGAACAAACTTATCACGTTCGTTTGAGTCAGGAGATACAACGGCGGTCATGCCCCAGATTGCAACGTCCTGCATGGTGTATGTAATATCCCAGCAAAGATACATAATTACAAAATATGAAACACGAAGCCATAAAAGGCTTTCAGCGGTTGAGAACACAATAAATATAAGAACTGTGAAAACACCTACAGGAACAGGTGTATATTTAAGTAACGGGCGAAGTTTTTCGCCGTTTTTAAAACGGTGGCGGTCAACAATTGCACCAATAATCGGGTCATTGACACCGTCCCATATTTTCATTAAGAGAAGAAGCACAGTAACAACTGCGGGTGGGAACATAGCAATATCTGTCATAAAGTATGTAAAGAAGGATGCTCCTATCATACAATAAACAACATTCTGTCCCGCCAAACCGGTCAAAAAGCTGTTTCTCTCTTTTTTACTGATGTAATTCATAAAACAGTAACCACTGATTGTAATCAGCAGTTATAGCCCCCTTTCAATAATCAGTTGATTTTAACTTATGCTTTGATTATACATTATGTTAACGGTATAATCAATTATTTTCACATGGTGAATATTGATAAAAAATAAAGATAAATTTTTACACATTAAATCTTTGTTTTGTTTAACATCATCGTGCATTTTACGCAATAAGAAATAAGCCTGTGTTATAAAGCACCTTTTTTCTGTTACTATGACAAAAACGAGAATAAATCTCTGTTTTTTGCTAAAAAGACTATCATTGTACTAATATTTATGATACAATGTATTAATGTTAACGGCAAATTAAGTAAGTATAGTACAACTATGAAAAAAACACTCAGTTGTATTATTTTTTTCCTGATTGAGAGGTGTTTATTGTGCTTTTGAAGTTTTCAAAAGAAATGTATGCCAAAGAAGCAATTATCAAGGCGGCCTATTTTTTCACAGACAGATATTATATGGAATTGAATTCGGATAATAATTACTATTATGTGGAAATGAACACAAAAAACGGTCAGACTGAAGCTGACGCAGAAAAAGAGTTTATGAACGAAGTTCTGGTTCAGACAACAAGACTCTCTATCTCAAAGCAGACAAAAAATATCAGAGAAATGATAATCGGAAGAGCTTTGGCTTCAACAATCATTGATGATAAAGACAGTGGCTTTATAGACGACGAAAGTATAAATTCAGAAGACATACTGAGCAGTTGGTTTGACTCATGATGAATACCCTGATGAGCCTTACAGAAGCACTTATGCTGGCAGTTTTGCTTTTCAGCTGTGCTTATGTGACAGTAACCGACCTTAAAAATGGAATTATTCAGAACAAGGTGATTTTTTCATCGGCAATTATTGCGGTGATTCTGAATGCAGTATACTTCATTTTCTTTGCAGAGGAATTCTTTATTGCGTACTGCCTGAATGTTGGGGTTATGTCCTTCATTTCAATTGCCTTTTATGCTTTACATATCTGGGCGGCAGGTGACAGCAAGCTTCTCATTCTGACAATTATGCTCATTCCCACACGCTTGTATTTTGAGGGAAATATTGTATCGGCAACCGTAATAATCATTATAATGATTTTTTCCTTTGCTTACATATACACTGTGGGTGAATCTGTATACATAGGCATAAAAGAAAAAAATCTGTTTCAGGTGGCAAAATTCAAAGCAGATATAAAGGCTATGGTAAAGCAGTATATCAAATGCACCTGCCTTGTTATGAACTTTGATTATCTGTTCAGACTGCTTTTGCCTGAATTTTATTCTATGAACACTGAGCTGATTATGATTCTGAACATGATTGTGGTTTTTCTGAGCTACAGTATAAAAATTTTCGATCAGTGGAAATGGCTTTTACTGCTTGCAGTGCCCACAGTTATTCTTCACCTTGTGACCAACGGATTTTCCGCCGATTTCAACTTCAGAATTTATATTCTGGTTGCAATAGTTCTTGTGTTACGCATTTTCTCAGAAAAGTATAACTATCAGACAATACCCACAAAATCAGTAAAAAAAGGAATGGTACTGTCATATTCAACTGTTATGTGCTTTGCACCTTCCCGCATCAAAGGTCTCCCCTCTTCAACAACGGAGGATATCCGTACGCGAATCAGTGAAGAGGAAGCCGACAGCATCAGACGCTGGGAAGACTCAAAATACGGACAGGCTGAAATAACAATAGTAAGAAAAATTCCCTTTGCTATTTTTATTTCCTTCGGTACAATTGTTTATGTTGTTATGAGGTTGATTTTATTATGAACAGACATATAAGCGGATATAATGACGACTATTATATTTTCAAAGTGTGCTTCAGCACCGATGAGCATATACACTATATGCAGACCGGACTGAATCACATTTTCAAGGTTGAAAACGAGATAAGGCTTTATACCTATGACGGTTATATTGTTATGCCTGAAGCCTCACAGTCAATTTTTGAAGAATTCAACGAAAAAGATGTTTTATCAATAGACCCAATGGGTGTACTGTTTCAGCTTTACCGTTCAGATTCAAGTGACAATGCAATTGTTTTCACCATGCAATGCAATTCAAACTGCGTGATGTGTCCTTGCAGTGAAGCGTCAAGAAAAAATGCTTTTCTCAGCTCTGCTGATTACATAAAGGAGCTTCTTCGCTACATCCCCGAAAATGCTCACTATCTTACACTGACCGGCGGTGAGCCCACACTGTTAAAAAATGACTTTTTTGAAATCATGCAGTATATCAGAGAAACCAGAAAGAACACCCATTTCCAGCTTCTGACAAACGGAAGAGCTTTCGGTGATTACTCTTTTACAAAGAAGTTTATTGATTGTATTCCGGAAAAGATTGAACTTGGTATCCCCCTTTACGGATACAATGAGGCTACTCACGATGCAATAACCCAGTCATCCGGCAGCTTCAGACAGACCGTTATCGGTGTGCATAACCTTCTTCATCACGATGTTGATGTTGAAATCAGAATCGTTCTTACAAAGCAGAATATCGACTATATCGAAAAGGTTGCAGCCTACATTGTAAAGCACCTTGCCCGAGTGAAATGTGTCAACTTCATGGGTCTTGAGCTGATGGGAAATGCAGCAAAAAACATGGATAAGGTCTGGCTTCCCTACGATGTGATGTTCAATAAATCCGAAAAAGCCATCAGACTGCTTATCAATCACGGTATAGACGTAAGGCTTTACAACTTCCCCTTATGTGCTGTTAAAAAGGAATATTGGGTACTTTGCGCAAAAAGTATATCCGATTATAAAATTGAATATGACGATTCATGTGCTGAATGCCTTGTTAAAGAAATATGCGGCGGTATTTTTGACAGCACAAAAAGAATGGCAAAAATTACGGGAAGCCCTATAAGGGAATAATGATTGAAGGGAAGTGAATAGTACTTGATAAATTATTTCAATTTTAAAGCTTTTAAGGATAAAGTTTTAATAACAAACGATATGGGCATGTATCAGTTCATTACCAATGATACGCTTTCTTCCCTTGTCAGCAACAAGCCTGTTGAAGAAGAAGTATATAATGACCTGAAGGAAAGATTTTTTGTTTTCGATGAGTACGAAACAGTACTTGCCGAAAAAGCAAAATATTATGTAAGAGACAGCAAGCAATATCTTTTCGGCAGCACATCATTGCACATTTTTGTTCTGACAAACATCTGTAACATGAGCTGTATTTACTGTCAGGCAAAAGATGATACAAGCATTGTTCATCATGCAATGTCTTTTGAAACTGCAGAAAAATGTGTGGATGTTGCCTTACAGTCCCCTTCCAGATTTTTATCCTTTGAATTTCAGGGCGGAGAGCCGCTGGCAAATTTTGAAACACTGAAGCATATTGTTTTATACACCGAGCAGAAAAAAGGCAGCAAATGCATTTCATTCAATCTTGTCAGTAATTTAACTCTGTTGACCGATGATATGCTCGATTTCCTTGCTGAGCACAATGTGATAATTTCAACCTCCCTTGACGGTGACAAGGAATTGCACGATAAAAACAGAAGCCTCACAGGAGGCTGCGGAACATACGATACCGTTATCAGCAAAATAAAGCAGATTCAGGACCGCGGGCTTTCAATCGGAGCAATTCAGACAACCACACGTTACAGCCTTGATAAGCATAAGGAAATTATTGACGAGTACATAAAATGTCGGCAGGTAAGTATATTCATAAGGCCCCTCACCCGCCTCGGTACTGCAGCTCGTGTGTGGGATGAAATAGGATACACAGCCGAAGAATTTATTGAGTTCTATAAAAAATCCCTGCTCTATATACTGGAGCTTAACAAGCAGGGTGTTGACATCTGTGAAAACCACGCTGTAATCTTTTTAAAGAAGATACTGGCAGGCATTTCGGAAAACTATATGGAGTTGCGTTCGCCATGCGGAGCTGCAATCGGTCAGGTGGCATATTTTTATGACGGAAATGTTTTCACCTGCGACGAAGGCCGAATGCTTTATGAAATGGGTGACGACGCCTTTAAGCTTGGCAATGTTTTTGAAAACGACTATGACGAGCTGATGCAATCCCCTGTATGCAAGGCGATGTGCGTTTCATCCTGCCTTGAAAGTCAGCTGAATTGCTGTGACTGTGTTTATCAGCCCTACTGCGGCACATGTCCCGTTGTTAATCTTGCCCAGGAAAAGGATTTGTTCTTCAAGAATCAGAATGCTTTCAGATGCAAAATTTACGGCGGCATGTTAGACACAATTTTTGAAATACTGTATGAAAATGACCCGGAGAATATTCAAATATTTAATAAATGGATAGGAGTTAATACAAATGAGTAAAATGAAAAAAAGATTGTTAAACGTATTTTTGGGCTTTATAGGCTTTGTTCTGCTGGTGGGAATTCTGTTCTTTGCAATAGAGCCCGGTATGCCCACAACACAGCTCAACAGCGAAGGTGTTGCAACCAGCTACCTTTCATTGCCTAACGGACGCTATTCCGGAGATACCGTGGGCGGTATCCTGTCAGGCCAAGGCACTTTTGAATTTGATACAGGTGAAATTTACAAGGGCTCATGGGAAAATCACAACATGAGCGGAAAAGGTACTCTCACAAGCACACTCGGTGATTATAGCGGTGAATTCAAGGATTCACAAAGAAGCGGTAACGGTGTGTTCACATGGTCTGACGGTGCAGAATATGACGGAGCATGGTCAGAAGACAAGATGAACGGTGAAGGTGTTCTGAAATCAGCAGACGGAATTGTATATACCGGCACCTTTATTAACAATGTTTTTTCATCAGGTACTGTAGAATTGGACAATGACGTTGCAAAATACACCCTTAAAATTACAGACGGTGTTCCCGACAACACTATCAGCGTTGTGTATGACAACGGTACTACATACGAGGGCGGATACTTAGGAGACGAAATTTCAGGCGAGGGCGTTATGGTATTCCCCAAAAAAGGCACCTATGAAGGTAATTTCAGAGACGGCAAAAGACACGGAAACGGTACTTTCACATGGACTAACGGTGTAAACTACAGCGGTCAGTGGGAAGATGACCTTATGGACGGTTACGGTACTTACACATTCAAAAACGGTTCCTACCTTAAAGGAACATTCAAAGAAGGAAAGTTAGACGGAATCTTCACTTACCACAATTCCGACGGTGATTTCTCAACCACCTGGAATGACGGAAAGTGCACCAGAATCGTTAAATCATAAATCAAAGGAGAGTGTAAATCATGAGTGAAAACTTAGTCCCCAAAATCAGAAAATCTATTGAAGAATTCCTTTATGAAGAAGAAGGTAACATTACAAGAAATAAAATTCTCAGCGTCGGCTCAATGATGCTTATCATGGGTGTTCTGTTTGCATCTGAAGCTTTTGCAGCTCACAGCTCACACAGATCTCACAGCTCACACAAATCTCACAGCTCACACAGTTCTCACAGCTCACACAGCTCAGGAAGCTATCACAGCTCACACAGCTCTCACAGCTCACACAGTTCTCACAGCAACACACACAGCTCACACGGCTCACACAGCTCTTCCACATATCATTCAAACACTGCAGCAAGCACCATAACAACCACACAGCCCGATGTTACTGCAGAAGCGCTTCCCTCAATGGATAAAATCTATCTCAAGGAAGTTCCCGCAACAGAAGCTTTAGGCTTGAGCGAAAGCTTTGCAACAAGCTTCATTCTTCCTGACACACCGAAAATTAAATAAAGGATTGGGATAAACATGAACGATTTTGATTTTGATAAATTAAGACATGACTTAACAGATTATTACGGAACCGCAGCTTTTGCCGGCTTCCCCGTTGCCTTTATGGATGTTGCAAGAATGGAATCCGCCTCCCGTGAAGAATTGCTCAGAGAAGCAACAAAGAACGGATTCAACCTTGATAAGTATTCTAACAACAATAATAACGGTTGGTGGTAATAAGGAGAACGGATATGAAAAAAATTAAAACAGGTTTATTGTGTACCGCTCTCTGCTTATTCTGCCTTTTTGCACTGACAGGTTGTCAGTCCGATAAAGCCAGAACCCTTGATATCAGGCTTCTGGAATTCAACGAAAAAGAGATTTCTCTTGGTTCGGGAAAAGAAATTTATGAAATTGAAGCCCTTCTTTCAGATTTAACCGAAAAAGAGCTTAAATCACTCAATTACCGTGTAGCCTTTGAAAAAAAGTATGCCGAATACAAAGTCCTGGAAGACCGGAAGGTTGCAGAAATTGAAAAGCTTATAAATGAGCTTCCCGCTGAAAAATCTGTAAAGCTTGCTCATGAAGAGCAGATTAATGACGCCAATAACGCTTATAACTACGCCACCGATGCTGTAAAAGCACGAATCAGCAATGTTGACACCCTGAACAAAGCGGTTGCAAAAATGGAACAGGTAAAAAAAGACTGCTGGGTTGAATGTACAGTTTGCGGCGGTGACGGAAAGGTAATCTGCAGATTATGTAACGGACGCGGCAGCCGTAAGGTTAACCACACAACGCCAAACGGCAAAACATGGCTGGTTTCGCAGGATTGCAAAACAACAAGCTCGTGCGGCACCTGCAAAGGTAATGGCGGAACATACGTTGAAAAATAAATCACTGCATAAAGAGTAATTCTCAAAGGAGGGCGTTGCTATGGTTAACGAAAACACCAAGAAGGTCTTTGAAGCTGTTGAAAGAGCAGAAAGAGAAGTCCGCTCGGCTGAATCACAATTTGACTCTGACAGCCGACGCGTTCAGAGAATGGCAGATTATACAACCATCGACATTCACAACATGAGCAAGGCAGTTGAAATTATTGCCGCCGCAAAAAGAGCAACCGATGACTTGTATGCAAGCTATGAAACAATTATCCGTACACTTGATATGGAATGCAAACCCTATCTTGAGCTTGGTATAAGTGCCGCTGCAATCAAAGCAGTTGCAGAGCTCATGAAAGAAATTAACGAGGAGTCATCAAGCCTCAGCAATAATGCCACCGGCTCTATCAACGGTTACTCCATGGGTGATTTAAGAACGGAGCACTACATGGCAAGCATTGAAGCCAGAACAATTGAAAAGTTCTGGTCTGCCAGCTATTCAAGAACACCTGAAGCTGCACAGGAGCAGAAAAGAAAAGAAGAGGAGTTGGCCGAAAGGAGAAAAAGGCAGGCAGAGCGCGCAAAGCTTGAAGCAGAAAGGAGAAAAAAAGAAGAAGAGGAAAAAAAGCGTCAGGCTGAGCTTAAGGCTGCCGAAGAAAAAAAGATTGAGCAGGCAAATGCCGCCGCAAAATTACACATGGATAAAATTGCTGACGAATGTGAGCAGAAGGTTGAAGCATATAAGAAATATCTGAAGGAATTCATCGAAAAGCAAAGAAATGCATTTAAGCAGCAGCTTGATGGCAAGGTTAACGAATTAAAAGCAACCGTAAAAGAACTTCAGGAAAAGGAAGCACAGCTCGGTTTCTTCAAGATGTCTGAGAAAAAGGAAATCAGGGAAGAAATCAAAAAGCTTCAGGCAAGAATACTGAAGTTTCAGGATCCTACCGTAATTTTGAACGAAATTAACGAAATGGAAGAAATAGCAAATGATGCCGTTGAAGCATATAAGAGTACCCTTGAGGAATATATGCACCAACGTTTTTCTGACTACAAATCCACTTCTAAAAAGAAAAGCAAGCATACTCTTATGTATACTGAAAATCCCGAAGTAGCAAGTAAGCCTATACCGATGCCCGTAAGTGCAGAAGAGGTTTTTTAAAGAATTCCTGAGTTGGAGGATAAAAAATGAAAAAATCAATTATTGATAAAGTTGAAGCAGAAATTGAAGTTTCTGAAGCAAAAAATGAAAACCAAAAAAAGCTTAAAGCAATAATAATCTATATTGTCGTTGCACTTGTGCTTCTTGGTGAAGCAACAGTGCTTGGCAGTCAGGTTTATAACCGTTATGTGCCAAAATCACAGTATAAGAGTGCAATTGCAAGCTATGAAGCAGGTGAAATGAAGGACGCTCTTATCACCTTTGAAAAGCTTGGTGACTATCAAAACAGTGAATATTACTGTGATCTGATTTATTCAGAAAATCCCTTATTCAGATTCGATCACTGCAAGGTCGGTGACGAAATGAAATTCGGTAAGTACAATTATGAAGATGTGGAATGGGTTGTTGCTGATGTTACAGAGGATACTGTAATTATGATAAGCAAATATATCATTGAAGCACGTGCATATCCCGGTGAAAGCTGGCTTTCTGAGTTTAAAAACAAGGGCTTTTCCGGAAAAGAAAGTGAGCTTGTTGAAAAAGTATATATTCTTGATGCTTATAATGCAGCAAAATATGTTGAGGGCAAAAGCTTTGCAAAAACAAAGCCCACTGACCATGCACTGTCAAACAAAGAGTATAAAAAGACCACGGAATACGGATACGGTTGGTGGATGAGCACATCTGCAAGCTATACCTCAAAGCACAGAGTTGCAAGCGACAACGGCACTATCGGTTACGAATATGAATACGACTCAGCCGTATGCGGTGTAAGACCTGCAATATCAATAAATCTGAAGGAATCAGGAGTTATCAGCAGTGAAAGTGCAGCAATTTTATCTTGAGAGAAAAAAACACATTCAGAATGAAATCACTCGCATTCAGGAAAACTATGAAGCTGAGAAAGCAGAAATACAGTCTGCAATAACAGAATTCAAAGGTAATATATCCGAGCTGAATACTCAGCTTAATGCGTTGGGATTTTTCAAATTCGATGAGAAAAAGGCTATAAAATCAATCATAAATTCCTACGAAGCTCAGATTGAAAAAAAGAACAAGCAGTTGTCCGTTCTTTCAGACGATACCAATGACAAATTAAAGGAAAAGAAACGGATGCTGTCTTATATCGACCCTAAGCTTGGTGCTGTTCTCGAATTAGGAACAGAGCCCAATTCACACACAGGCACCCCGCTTGAATGGAAGGTGTTAGAAAAAGACGAGAACGTTATCACATTAGTAACCAAGCACACGGTGGAACACACTTCATATTACAGTGCAAAAAAGTGGCTGGAGGACGAATTTGTAAAGGACGTTTTTTCAGACAATGAGGCAGCACTTCTGACAGCTGAGGATAGCAAATCCCTTGCCTGTTTACCAAGTTCAGCTCAGGCAACAAAGCTTATATCACAAGAATCTTCCCCCACACCTACTGAGAGCCTGAAAAACAGAATAATTCTCAAGGCAAAAACCGACGGTGCAAGATTCGGACACAACCGCCTTCAGATTGAAAACTCCATTAAATTCAACCTTGACAGCTGTTGCCCTTACTGGCTGATTACTGAAACTATCCGTGACGGTTTTGCAAGCTATGTAGGTCAGGCTGTTGCCGGCGGATGGATTATATCAAGAATCGGTGCAGCTGCCCCCTTCGGTGTTCGTGTTGTGATTAAAGTTGATAAATTCAAAATGTCAAACTTTCAATAACTTTTAAGTAAATTGACAAATATTGCCTCATCGAAGAAAAACAAGCTTGCAGGCAAAGCAAGCTAAATCTGACAGTAATATACAAAAGAGAGCTTTAAAAAACTTGTTTTTTAAAGCTCTCTTTTATTTTTAACCAATCTCCATTTTGAAGCAAATGGGCAAATCGTCTTTAAAATTGCCCTCGATGTTGATTTCAAGATGTTCATCGGTTCTTACAAAGTTTATTTTTTCATTGCTGCCCAAAAGCTCAATGCTTTCAATAAGATAATCATGAGGATTATGTTTTTTGAGAGTTTTGATTTTCACACTCTTTGACGGGCGCATCTGGAAAACATAGAGATATCCGTTTTTGTAGGTAAATCTGAAATCATTTGTTGTGAACTGCTTTTCGTCACCGTCTTTAAAGAAGCCATCCTCAGCATTTACTTCACCCTCACCGAACTGCTTCCAGAAGGTTGTGCCGTAAATACCTTCACCGTTTATCTGCAGCCATTCTCCCATTGTGAGAAGCACTTCAGTTTCCTCATCGGTAATGGTACCGTCTGCTTTAGGACCGATATTTATAAGCAGATTTCCGTTTTTGGAAACAATATCAACAAGGTCGCAGATAACCTGCCTTGCGCTCTTGTATTCATTGTCAAAACGGTAGCCCCAGGAATGCTTGCCGATAGCAGTATCTGTCTGCCAATAAATCGGTGAAATGCCCGAAAGTGCTCCCCTTTCAACATCAAAGGTTGCAACAGAGGGCGGAAAAGCCTCGTGCTTATAGTTGATGGTAACTTCCTTGCCCCATTCCTCAGCACGGTTGTAATAATATGCAGCTAACTTTTTAAGGTAAGGCTTGAACGAGTGGTTGTGAATCCACCAGTCAAAATAAAGAACTGACGGCTGATATTTGTCCACAATTTCACAGGTACGTACAAGCCAGTCCTCAAGCCACTGCACACTTGCCCCTTTTGAATAGGTATCTGCTGTGGTTTTATGTATGATAGCAGGGTCAAACTCTTCACAATAAACTGCAGGGCCGTAAAAATCAGCATAGTTTTCGTCGTTTACATCACTGTCACAGAGTCTGCCCGGATTCATGAAGAAATAATGCTCCGCACGGTGAGTGGATGCACAGAATTCAAGGCCTTGCTTTTCACATTCTGCCTTAAGCTCATCTATAACATCACGGCACGGACCCATTTTTTTTGCATTCCAACGGTTGAATTCAGTGTCGTACATCGCAAAGCCGTCATGATGCTCTGCAACGGGCATAACATATTTCATACCCGCTTTTTTGAAAAGGGATACCCACTGCTTTGCATCGAACCTTTCAGCCTTGAACATTGGAATAAAATCCTTGTAGCCAAAATCCTTCTGTTCGCCATAGGTTTTTCTGTGGTGCTCAAATTCACGCACACTTTTATCGTACATGCCTCTTGAATACCACTCGTTACCGAAAGCCGGTACTGAATAAACTCCCCAGTGAATGAATACGCCTAATTTATCGTGCATATACCATTGGGGCACTTTATGTTTAGCAAGAGATGACCAATCTGCTTTGTATTTTCCTTTTTCGTTAACTTTATCAATAAGGTTTAAATATTCTTGTGTTGTCACTTTCATCACCCTGCTTCATTATACAAGAAATATTATAAAAATGCACTACCTTTATTTACAAAAGTAAAAAAAGTTTTCTTATGGTAATTATATAAAGGACAATAAGCCTGCCAAAACTGTGTCGCCTCCGGCAGAGCGGCCTAGGGACTCCGTAACAATTTTCAAAATCACTGCCATCGGACTGCTTTCACTTGACAAACCCTGCAAAAATTGATAAAATAAGCCGTCAATTCAAAAAGAACGGAGAATAAAAATGACTTATTTTTATAAGAAGGACGGGGAAATCTTTATCCCCGAAAAAATCAACCCTGACCTTGTTAAGCTTGCCAGTGCAGTTGTGAGATCCTGCAAGCTTTCATTCAAGTTCCAGCTTAAAACAACATCCCTCAATAATGCCCTTAAGGCAGGCAAAAGAGAGCAGATGCTTTCACTGATGCAGAAATGCTTTGTCAACAACAAAAGGATTTATGACCAGGATATGGCTCTTGCAGGTGTTACCGTTGAAGAAGTTGAAGACAGCTTTTTTGATGACAAAGATGACGACTTCATCAAATCACAGATTCAGGTGCTTATTGACTTTGCAATGATTAACACCGTTGTTGAAGCTAAGATGATGGCACTGATGAGCACAAGCTGTGAAAAAGTTCTTGGTGTGCCCATAAACAAAATCAAGTTCTTCACAAATCAGGATGTTATTCTTGAGGAAGCTGAAGACGAAGAAGCAGGAACAGAAGAATAATAATCAAAAGTTAAAGGGAGACCTTCCAGTCGGAATGTCTCCCCTGTTTTTATATGCTGTGGTTTTTTTGCTTTTCCGCCATTGTGAGCACCTTTATTAAAGGTACAATCAGAACACCGCAGATAAAATTACTCACACCGTGTGTAATATCAAAAGCCGTTCCCGATAAAATCCAAGTGACGGTGCCCTTAAAGTCCATGCCTGAGAAAATTGCCCAAACAGGTGCACAGAGTATACCGTAGGAAAAGCCGTGTATTGAGCTAATGAGGCAGTATACAACAGGTGCTGCTGCCTTCGGCATGCTCTTAGGCAAAAGCATAGTCATACCCCAAAGAACAGCCCAGGTGTAAAGATAGGCAAGCCACCAAGTATTAAAGCCGTTGAAAAGCCCTGTAAGTAAAACAAAAATATAAATGGGATACAATGCTTTTTTGCGGTAAACCACTGTTAAAGCCACAATGAACACACCCAGAAGGTGAATATTCGGTAGTACATCCATTAAAAGCTTTGAAGCATACATTGCGGCCCCCAGCATTGCAAAAACTGCAGTTTCTCTTGTTGTAAGCTTCATCATTCTGCCTTAAGTGAATAGGTTTTACTCTGATCAATTTCTGTTACATCAACGCCTGTAGGAGCATATTCACCGTCAATATAAAATGCCCAGTATTTGCCGTCCTTGTCATAATCAAGGGTTGTACCGTCAACGGTTTTTACATAAAGGCCGTAGGGACCTTCCTCACCCTCAATCAGCTTACAGTCAAGTAGAGCCTCACCGACGGTGGTTTTATCGGTACGCACATCAAAATAAGTTTCCTTTCCGTCAACATCAACAACGGTGAAAACAAAGCTACGGCTGCCTTCGCCAACAACTTTGCTGCCCGGGGGTGCCGTTACAGGTGCAAGAGTTACTGTTGTTTCCTGAGCATCACCGTCAGTCACCTTATTATCGCCACAGGCGGTGAAAATAAACATTACCGAAAAGATGACTGCAAATGCAAGGATAAGTGATAAAGATTTTTTCATTTTAATTACTCCTTTGCTTTGTTTTATTTTTGAGATAAAAGTCTGTTTAGTTTCACCTCCAATAAAAAATCCCCTGCCTGAAAAGGCAAGGGACAGAAAAACAGCAAAACAGACCGAATCAACCGGATGATTGTTTCACCACTTTTCCACTTGCCCAAAAGTGATTGATATTTTTACCGTTGCCTCGGCAACGTCACAAATGAGCATTCCGACTTATGGCTCAGCCAATTACGGCAATGGCGGTTGCTCGGGATTTTCACCCGTATTTCCTCATTTGTTTTTTTATTTTAGCAAAAAACTGCTGTGTTGTCAACAGCAAATAAACACAGAAAAAGCACTCCCCTTTCGGAGAGTGCTTCCTTTTATAGCTTTTTATAAAAAGTTAAAAATGTTTTTGGAGAAGCTTATGCCTCTTCCTTTTTTCTAAGGCAAACAAAAGCTGCGCCTGAAGCTACTGTAAGAGTTGCAAGTGCTACGATTACTGCAGATGTATCACCTGTCTTAGGAGTAGTTGTTGTGACAACAGCGGGCTTGGTGGTAGTGGGAGCTGCAGTAGTTGTATCCTCAACTTCACCGATAAAGCCGATGTACATGTTTGCGAAGAAGTTTACGATTTCGTTATCAAGGAGACCTTCGATAACTGATGAGTCAAGACCGAGACCTTCAAGAGTGCTCATAAGAGTGTCTGCGATGCCTGCTGTAAGATTTGTTGCATTTTCTGCTAAGTCGCCTTCAGCTGAAAGCTTTGCAATATCAAATGTACCTGCTTTATCTGCAGTTGATGTAAGGTTAATACCCTTACCACCGAAGATGCTGCCAACGGAAGACATAAGTGATGTCAGGCCGCCGTCTGTAAGTGCGCTGAGCATTGCAGTGATGGGTTCCTTGTCAAAGTCTGCAGGAATGAGTTCAATGATTTTTGCAAGATCGAAGCCGCTTGTTGTTGTACCGTCACCTGAGTTTTCAGCCTGAACTGAATTAAGGTCAGTTGCGATTGAGCCGAGAGTATCAAGAGCTTCGTTATCATCGCCGCCTTCAAGCTCTGCAATGATTTCGTCCATATCAAGATCACTGAGACCGAGATCGCCGAGAATTGCATCGAGATCAGCTTCTGAAAGAGCACCGAAGTCTGCACCCTGAAGTTCAGCAAGAATTGAATCTGCTGCGGCTGCCACATCTTTATCGGCTGCAAAAGCAGTGGGAACAAGCATACAAGCGCAAAGCATAATTGCAACAATTACACCAATAAACTTTTTCATGTCCTATCATATCCTTTCATAATATTTATATAAACAGCTATGTAGCTGAAAATATACTGTTTATTCAAATAATTATTATACTACAATTTGTGTTATATTTCAATAGTAATACAACACTTTATGTATTTTTTACCATGTTACAAATACATCAAGACCTGATGTTGTAAAATCTTCACCAAGAACCATTCCGTTTTCCTTAAGAGCTCCGCAGAAGCCAATAAGCATGTTATAATCCTTCATAGTAATTCTGCACTTAAGGCTGAGCTCAGAACGGTCTGAGAAGTTGTCAAGCTTACCGGGTACAAAGCCTGTGCACCACCAGTATTTGCCGTATTCTCTTGTATAAAGCTCTTCACCCTTACGGTAACCTGTCATAGACATATAAAGAGCATTTTCATTATCCTCAGTTGCAGCATCGTAATGCTCAACTTCTCTGTCCTTGGGTTTTGTGTAAACACCAATTTCATGGCCGATGAAGAGGTAACCGTACTGTCCCTTCCAGAACTGAATGAGCCAGTCCTTATCACCGTATTCAAATTTACATCTCATTGTATCCATATAAATTGATACAAAGCCTGCGCCTACGTCAAAAAATTCGTTATAGCCCAATGCTCTCTGCCAGGGGTCAGAATTTGTGTAATAGTAGTTTCCATCGGGGTTGAACATATAACTGAGCAGACCGTTTTCAAAAATTGCATTGTTCTGCGCAGTTGTACCTGACTGTGTGTTGCCTGTTTGGGGAGCCATGGTTGTTGTGGGTTTGGTTGTTGAAGGCTTTGTTGTGGTAGGCTCAGTCGTGGTGGGAGTTTCAGTTGTTGAAGGCTTTGTTGTTGTGGTACCGCCGGGAACAACAGGGAAGGTTGTAATAAGGTTACTGCTGCTTGAGGGTTCCTTTTCTTCCGTAACACTGACACCTGTTGTTGCAAGAGGCTGTGTTGTGGGTACAGGAGCGCTCTGAGTTGTTGTGGGAGCCTGTGTTGTCTGAGTTGTTGGCGGCAAAGTTGTGTTTGTTGTTATAACATTACTGTTCTTGGTCATGGCACTTACACCGAAAAATGAACCGATACATACCACAAGCAAGGCCACTATAACAATTATTGCAGATTTATTCTTTTCGAAATTCATAGCGAAGCCTCCAAAAATTACATATATTTAGACATAATAACTTATTTTAATACACACTATACTCTAACAGATATTGTCAAAAAGGTCAAGGGAATTCTTACAATATTTACAATTTAGGAAGAATTAATTCAGAAAAAACACATCTCGCATTCAGATTGAAAATTTTTCGTCTATACTGCATTTTTTCTGTGGGTGTGGGTAACAATCAGTGGTGATGATGGTGATGGTGCCCTGCCTTATGAGTGTGCCTGATACTGCAGTTTCTTTCGTGGCAATGCTCATCTGTTCTTTCAATTTCAATTGTGACGTGAGCAATGCCGTGGTGCTCAAGCTCGTGACGCACCTTGTGCTTGATATCTGCCCCGTCTTCATCAGTGACGATATGCATTGTGGCATAGTTGTTACAGCCGTCCATGCTCCATATGTGAATATGATGAACATCACAGATACCGCCAATTTCGCAAAGGTGAGCCTTGATTTCGTTTACGGATATGCCTTCGGGAATTTTTTCAAGAAAAAGGTCAACAGCTTCTTTGAGAGTTTTTATTGCATTGAAAAGTATAAAAACAGCAACACACATCGACATTATAGGGTCAATTATTTTCACATCGGTAAATCTCATAATAATCGCACCAAGGAGCACAACAATCCACCCCAGCACATCCTCAAGCATATGAAGGTTAACAGCCTTCTGATTAAGTGAATCCCCTTCCCTTGTGAAATAAGCCGCAAGAAAATTCACGCCGGCACCCACAAGAGCAAAAACAATCATACCGTTATAGTTGATTTCAACAGGGTTAATAATTCTCACAACTGCATTATAAATGACAGCAAGGGAGCCGACAATAAGAATTGCAGTTGTAATAACACTGCCGATAACACTGTATCTCATATAACCGTAGGTGTAGTTTTCGTCGGGCCGTTTTTTGCTTTTGCGTTCAAGAAAATATGAAAGGCCTATACTTGCAGCATCACCCACATCGTGAACCGCATCAGAAAGGATTGCAACACTGCCCGTTATTACGCCGCCCACAAACTCAAAAACAGAAAAAGCGGAATTCAAAATAAATGCAATCAGAATATTCCTCTGAGTTTTCATAAAAGCACCTCACTCAATCACATGTTCAAGGCCAAGGTTAATGATATCCTTGACATGCTCATCATCAAGCATATAGAAAATTATTTTACCCTCACGTCTGCACCTTACAAGCTTTGAAGCTTTGAGGATTCTGAGCTGATGACTTACTGCCGAAATTGAAAGTGACAGCATTTGCGCTATGTCGCTTACACAGAGCTCAGTGCCGGAAAGTGCATATAATATTCTTATGCGGTTTGAGTCGCCGAAAATCTTAAAAAGCTCTGCAAGGTCAAAAAGCACATCCTCGTCAAGCTTCTTATCCTGCATCTGCTTTGCCGCATCCTCACCCAAGGCGAGATATTCTTTTTCTGCTTTGTATAAATTATCCATTATTGTTCCTCACTTCAACATTTGAATTATTGTTCAAGTGTTATTATATTTAGCTGTGTTGTTTTTGTCAAGAGTAGTTTCCAATCCCCTTGTATATTTCTGAAAAATGTGATAAAATAAGCCGTAATTTTTCAAAGGACTGATTGAATGAAACTCGGTAATATTGAAATAGACGGCAGAACTGCCGCCCTTGCACCAATGGCTGGTGTTGCCGACAGAGCCTTCCGTGAGCTCTGTGTACGCTACGGCGCCTCTTATGTTGTGAGTGAAATGGTGTCAAGCAAGGGGCTGACCATGCACGACAGAAAATCAAAACAGCTGCTTTTTCTTTCAAAAGAGGAAAGACCTGCGGCAGCTCAGATTTTCGGCTCCGATCCGCAGATTATGGCAGAAAGCGCAAAGGGTTGTTTAGCTTATGAGCCTGATGCAATCGATATCAATATGGGCTGTCCTGCACCGAAAATTGCAGGTAACGGCGGCGGTAGTGCCCTTTTAAAAAATCCCGACCTTGCTGAAGAAATTATGCGCTCGGTCAAAAACGCGGTGGATATACCTGTTACGGTTAAAATCCGTCTCGGCTGGGACAGTGAGAGCATTAACTGCATTGATATGGCACAAAGGGCAGAAAAAGCCGGCATGAGTGCAATAACGGTGCACGGAAGAACAAGACAGCAGATGTACGCTCCCCCCGTTGACCGCAAAATGATTGCCGAGGTAAAGAAAAACATTGGCATACCACTGATTGCAAACGGTGATATTGTTGACGGCATCACAGCGGCACAGATGATTGAAGAAACCAACTGCGACTATCTTATGGTAGGCAGAGGTGCCCTTGGCAGACCATGGGTATTCAGTCAGATTAATGCCTACCTCAAGAACGGAGTTATTCTGCCTGAGCCCCCTGTAAGTGAAAGAATGAGAGTTATGGTTGAGCATATCAGACTCATTTGTCACTATAAGGGTGAAAGAGTGGGCATCCGTGAAGCGAGAAAGCATGCCGCATGGTACATCAAGGGTATTCACGGTGCAGCACAGTACCGCCAGCAGGTAGGCAACCTTGAAAGCATTGAACAGCTTGAAGAGCTTGCTTTTAAGATTGTGAAAGAAAACATGTAACTGACATAAAAAAGGGATGCTGAGCATCCCTTTTTTTATTTGACCTTAAATTTTATTATGTGTCTTTCTGACAGTGATTTCATTAAGTGCACACAAGCCTGCACAAAGGGCAACCAGCACAAAAGGAGTGATTCTGAAGGTTGTCCATGATGCAACATAACCGTAAATCATCTGCACAGTGAAGCCGATTGCGTAAGCGCCGCCCATGTGATAGCCTGTGATATCTGCCGAATAGGTACTGCCGAAGCGCTCAGGCACGCTGTGAAGAATACTCGGGAAAACAGGACCGAAGCCGATACCGATAAGAATAAAGCCGAGCATTGATATTTTTCCGAGGGGCAAGGCAAAAACAAGTATGCCGAGAAGAGCCACTGCTATTCCGCCTCTTATGAGAGTTTTGTCTGAGGTTTTCATTGAGATAAAGCCTGCCAGCATTCTTCCGACCATTATACCGCCATAATAAAGTGAAACCCACTTTGCAGCTTCATCAGGTGGCAAGGAGAAAACATTGACCGCATAGGTTGCGCCCCATGTACCCAGAAGGAATTCCATACTGCAATAAAGACCGAGAGAGCCTATACCTGTGAGTACGCCCTTGATTCTGATGATATCTGACATTTTTGCATCGGATTTTTCTTCTTCCGATTCCTCATCAGCCTTTTTCTCAAAGCCCTTCCATTTTCTGAGCGAAAGCAGAACAATCAGTGCAATTGTAAGCTGCATCAAGGCAACAACCCGATAGCCCTGACGCCACTGACTACCGTCATCGCCGAGAAATGCTGACATAATCAGGGGGCTGACAGTAACACCCACACCCCAGAAGCAGTGAAGCCAGTTCATGTGCTGAGCCTTGTAATGAAGGGACACAAAATTGTTAAGACCCGTATCAATGGCACCTGCACCGTAGCCCATAATGACAGAAAAGAGCATCATAACAACTATATTCGGGGCAAAGCTTATACCTATAAGACCTGCTGCAGTGAGAAGGATTGAAATAAAGGTAACATTGCTTGTTCCGAATTTTCTTATCAGTCTGCCTGAAACAAAGCTTACACCGCCCGTACATACACTTGTGATAATGCTGTAAACGGAAGCAAAGCTTTCACTGACACCAAACTCGTTATGAACAACGGGCCATGCAACACCGAAAAGGGAATCGGGAAGCCCCAGGGAGATGAAGACTATGTATATTACTGCTAAAATTAAAATCATGTTTTACCTCCTTAGAATAGGGAGCAGTGAACAGAGTTTTATGTACCTTCAGCACAATTCATGAACCGTGGTTCAATTCATGCCGTCAGGCAACTCATTTTGATTGCATCTGAATTATCGGGAAGAAATCGCACCTTGCGGCAAAGTTATCCCGCAATTCCGCATTGAAAGTCAGCGAAGTCGTTCTATCATTCTGTCAGGGAAGTTGCCGATAAGGCAGTCGACGCCCATTTTGGAGAGGCGTTCAATATCCGCATATTCGTTAACGGTCCAAGTGTTTATAACCATGCCTGCATCGTGGATTTCCTTCACGGATTCTTCATTCAGGGTGATGTGCCAGGGATGGCAGCACTGAACATTTCTTTCTTTCGCATATTTGCCGAAATCATAAAGCCAGTCACCTGTGAGAAAGCCTCTTTTGATTTGAGGAGCAATTTCTTCACAGCGCTTAACAGTAAAATGGTTGAAGGATGAGAAAATTATCTTATCTTCAAGGCCGAATTCTTTTATAAGCTCTACTGTTCTTTTTTCAATTGTGGGATATTCATAAACACCTGTTTTAAGCTCGATGTTTGTTATAATGTCTGTATCTTTGACAAGCTCAAAATATTCTCTCAGAGTGGGTATACCGCAAAAGCCGTAAACACCTCTGAAGGTGGCCGATGCATCGAATTTTCTGAGCTCTTCAAGTGTCATATCCTTTACAAGACCTTCACCGTCACAGGTACGTTTGATGTCTTCATCGTGGATGACAACAATTTCGTTATCCTTTGTCAGATGAATGTCAAGCTCAATTCCGTCAACACCGATTTCAACTGCCTTCTGAAAAGCGAGCATTGTGTTTTCGGGGTACTTTCCGGAAAAACCTCTGTGTGCAAATATTTTTGACATAGTAACACTTCCTTAGATATAAATTTACAATACGATTATACACTCTGAGAAAAAAATTTCAAGAAGATAAAAACAAAAAATGCCTTCTGACACCAAATGTGTCAAAAGGCAGCTTCCCGCTTCTTTATTACATATATATATTACCATATAATTCCGTAAAAATCAAGACTTGTATTTTATATCAGTGGGGTGTATTATACTGAAGTAATATTTCTTTTCAGAAAAAATACGGAAATGAGGTGATAATATGCCGCCACCGATGTACCACAGAAGAATGATGCATGACTCCGACAAAAAAGTACCTGTGGTTAAAAATATTGTTTTTGCACTGAAGCTCGTCTGGCAGACAGACAAAAAGCTTATGATAAGCTCTTTTGTAAATCACTGCGCAGATATGATATTTTCAGTTTTTCTGCAAAACATTCTGTTTCTTAAGGTGCTTCTCGGAATCATTGATTCAAAGGGAGACTTCAATGAATTTGTAAAAAATCTTGTTCTGTTTTTTGTTCTGTCCGTCATTATCAAGGCTATAAACTGGTCTGCCAACTACATAAAACAGGCATCAACAAAAAAGGTACTCAAAGGCCTTAACAATATGGTTTTCGCAAAGGCTCTTCAGCTTGATGTTTCCTGCTATGAAGACCCTGAATTTTACGATAAATATCAAAGAGCAACTCAGATTCTTGCCTGGGGACTTTTTGACAGTGTGTGTGCAAATGTGGGCTCAATTATTGCGGGTATCATCTCCCTTGCCCTTGTTATCGGCACTGTTACAGCAATTGACCCTGTATATCTGATTTTCCTTTTTCCCGTTGCACTTGTTTTTATTATTGAGCTTTTCAAAAGTAAGCTTGTTTATAAAAGAGACAAGGAAATGACAACCAACAACCGCATAAAAGCCTATGTGCAAAGAACGGTTTTTCTTAAAGAGTATTCAAAGGATATGCGTACGTCTAATATCTTCCTTGTGCTTATGGACCGTTTCAAAGCATCAATTGATGCCAATGTTGAAATTCTCAGAAAATACGGAGTAAAGCTTTTTATTTACAGTATGATAAGCTCCCTTTTCAGCGATTTCATTCCTACCATCGGCACCTATGCCTTTGCAGGGTATCAGTTTGTTTTCACTGATAAGATGACTGTTTCAGCTTTTTCTGTTGTTCTTTCTTCCATCAACGCAGTTCAGCAGGCAACCATGCATGTTGCGGGCAGCTTTGAAATGCTGAGTCAATCTGCTTTTTATTTTCAGAACCTGAGAGACTTTTTTGATTATAAGCCTGAAATAACAGGAGGTACGGAAAAGTGCGGTGAATTCCAATCCCTTGAATTCAGGAATGTTTCCTTCCGTTATCCCTCGGCAAAGAAGAATTCTCTCACAAATGTATCTTTTAAAATCAATAAGGGTGAAACCGTGGCACTTGTAGGTGTTAACGGTGCAGGTAAAAGTACAATTGTTAAGCTGCTGCTGCGTTTTTACGATGCTACGGAAGGTGAAATTCTTTATAACGGTAAAAACATCAAGGACTATGACCTTCACTCTCTTCGCAACAGCTACGGCGCTGTTTTTCAGGATTACAAGAACTTTGCAGTTTCCGTTTTTGAAAATATCCTTTGCCGTGAGTGTACTGATGAGGACAGAAAAATTGCAGAAACCGCCCTCATGCAAAGCGGTATATGGGAAAAGATATCATCGCTTCCTAAGGGCGGCGATACAGTGCTTACAAGAGAATTTGAAAACGACGGTATCGGTCTTTCGGGCGGTGAAAATCAGAAGGTTTCCACTGCAAGGCTTTTTGCGAAGGACTTTCAGTTTGCCGTGCTTGATGAGCCCTCCTCTGCCCTTGACCCCATTGCAGAATACAACATGTACCAAAGCCTTATTGAAGTTACCCGCGGTAAAACCGTTATGTATATCTCCCACCGCCTTTCAAGCGCAGTTCTCTCGGATAAAATCATAGTTATCGGAGATGGAAAGGTGATTGAAACAGGCTCTCACAGGGAGCTTATGGAAAAAGGCGGAGAGTACTGCAGTATGTTCACCTTGCAGGCTTCAAGCTATAACAGAGATAAGGAGGGTAACGAAAATGAAAAAGACTAAAAATGAACATTCAATGGTCTCAAACATTTTCTTTTTCGTAAGGCTCATTTTTGAGGCTTCTCCGCTTCTTGTTATAGGTGACTTTATTTCAGGCATTCTCCAGATTCTTCCCGGACGTCTTATATCTGTGCTCGGTGTGAAGTACATAATAGACGTTGTCACTGAAGGCAAAGATCTACACCGCATTTTCTATGCTGTAGCGGCCATTGCAGCTGTGCTTATTATAAGCACTCTTCTTTCATGGCTTTACAGAGAATTTTTCTGGAACATGGAAAAAGAGAAGGTACACTACGGATTGAACAAAAGGCTTTATGAAAAAGCAAAAAAGCTTGACCAGGCAAGCTATGATAACCCCGAATTTTATAATAACTTTATTCTGACAATTGAGTCATCATCGGATAACATTCAGAATCTTCTGGGACTTGTCAGAAACTATGTGGGCAACGTGATATCCCTTGTTACAATTGCCGGTGTTCTGATTTCAATTGACCCTGTATGCCTTGTGATTATTCTTGTTTTCATCTGTGTTTTTCTGCCCCTCAGCCGAAAAATAGGCGATTTGCAGATGGGCAGACGCATCGACAACACAAAATTCCACAGAAGAAGCGATTATTTTCAGCGTATATTCTATTTACAGGATTACTGCAAGGAGGTAAGAATGAATGACATTGCTCCCCTTCTTATTGAGCGCTATAACGATGCGGCAGACGATGTTATAAAAAATCAGAAGAAATACTGGAAAAAGATTTCCTCACTTTATATGGTGCAGGAAACAGGCATTCAGATTTCAGGCTTTATGTTTGTTCTGCCCCTTTATCTCGGTTACTGTGTGCTTGTTAAAGAGAGCATAACCCCGGGCGATTTTGTTGCCGCCTTCAACGGCGCTCACTCGATTGCAATTTCAATCAATTTCCTGACAGTATGGGCTGTGGCCGTTTTCTCTGAAAGAGGTAAAATGATTGAAAAATACAGAGAATTCCTTAAAGCCGATTTCAAAATTAAAGATGGAGAAAAAACAGCCGAAAAAAGCAAGCCGAAGGAAATCAGAATTGAAAACCTCAGCTTCACTTACCCCGGCAATGACGAGCCTACCTTAAGTGATATAAGCTTCACTATAAAGCCTTATGAAAAAATTGCTCTTGTAGGATACAACGGAGCCGGCAAAACTACCCTTACAAACCTGCTGTTGCGGCTTTATGACCCCACTGACGGTGCAATTAAAATTGACGGTGAGGATATAAGAGATTTTACAATTGACTCCCACCGTGACAGGTTTTCCGCAGTTTTTCAGGATTTTCAGCTTTTTTCCTGCGGTGTTGGTGAAAATGTTGCACTTGATAAAGAATATAACGACGAAAAGGTTGCTGAGGCTCTCAGTCACAGCGGATTTTCAAAGGAACTGCCCAAGGGTAACCAAACAGAGCTTTTAAGAGAATTTGATGATGAAGGGATTATGCTTTCAGGCGGTGAAAGTCAGAAGGTTGCAATTGCCAGAGCCTTTTATAAAAACTGCCCCTATGTTATTCTTGATGAGCCCTCGGCAAACCTTGACCCCGTTGCTGAATACAACCTAAACTGTGCCATGATGGAAGCCGCTGCCCACAAAACTGTGATTTTCATTTCACACCGTCTTTCAACAACCATAAATGCAGACCGTATTTTTGTTATGGAAAAAGGCAGAATCATTGAAAGCGGAAGCCATGATGAGCTGATGAAAAAGAACGGTACTTATGCCTATATGTTCAATCTTCAGGCAGAAAAATACCGTAATGCTTAATGAAACAAAAAAGACACTTTTCACTAAGAAAAGTGTCTTTTTTATGATATTAATATGCGAAATCTGATAAGTAAAGGTAGTTGTCGAGAACTGCAGTACCCACTGCACTCATTCCGACAACCTTACCGCTGTTGATCTTGATGAGAATGTGCATGTACTGATCAAGGGAAACGATCTGATTGTTTTCAGGATTGAAAACGAGCTCAGCAGTGCAATCATAGTAGGTCAAATCGAAATCAACATCCTTAACAACAAATTTTACCGCAGAGTCATTCTTAAGAGTGTTATGAACATCCGCCAGCATAATGGGAGTGAACATTGAGCCGACTGCATTGTCACAGCTTGTTGCTCCTTCGGGGGGAGGTTCCGGATTATCTTCATCGTTGAGAACGATTGTGATTTTTACATTGCCGTCAGGAAGCTTTTCGCAGGAAGCATTTTTGATTTTGCTTGCGTCTGTAAGAAGGCATCCCTTTTCAACCTTGTATACCGGGAACCAGTACATATCTCCGCCTTTTTCACGAATTTCAGGGTTTGCACGGGCATCCTCCTCAGTTGTGAAGAACAATGATGCAAGAGGCAGAATTTTATTGAAGACACCGCCTTCAAAGTTAACCTTTTCCTCGGGAATTGCCTGATACTCAACCTTGTGGTGTGCAGGGCCTTCTGCCTTTGCCTTATCTACAACTTCAGTATACTTTGCAAGAATTGCGGCAGGGGTTGAAGGAAGACTGTCGGCTGATTCTGATACAGACGCAGTTGTTGCTGTGGCTGCATTTGCGGCAGTTGTGCTTTCACCCTGAGACTCTGTGGGAGCCTGAGTTGCGACAGTTGTCTGCGGTGCTGTTGTTGTGGGGGCTGTTGTGGGGACTGTTGTAACAACATTTTGCACCGCATTCTGCACAGCGGGTGTTTCAATTGAAATCACAAGTCCTTCTGAATCTCCCCCGACCAAGAAAACTATGGTCAGAATGATGCAGATTATTGCGGCGATCATTGAGGCTAAAATTGTTTCATCCTTTTTCATGTTTTTTCTCCTTTTTTATTAATTATATTTTTTACAAAAAACAGATATGACTGTTTTTTAATAAAAATTACTGCTTTGTGAGCCGTCTTACATATCAAACAGGCTCATTTGTCTTGTTTCGGGCAAATCACGGAAAGCACCTACCTGACGGAGGGTTTCTATTGTTGCACTTGACGCACTGCCTCTTTGGGCAAAATCATCAATTGAAACAAATTCGTCAACACCGTCTCTTGCGTGCATAAGCGCAATTGCCGCATTATCTCCTACTCCTGAAAGTGCACCGAAGGGCATACGGATTTTGCCGTTTTCAATAAGGTAGGTTGTAGCGTGAGATTTATAAATGTCAACAGGCAAAAACTCAATGCCTCTTGCCATCATTTCATTAACAACCTGCAGTGTGGGATACATATTAAGCTCCTTAGGCTGTGCATCCTTACCCTTTTGCTTGATTTCAGCCATTCTGCGCTTAACGGCATCCCTGCCCTGAAGCACCGTTACGGCTTCAAGGTCACCGCCTCGTACCGTCATAAATGCGGCATAATACTCAAGGGGATGATAAATCTTGTACCAACCAAGTCTTAGTGCCGCACTAACATAAGCGGCAGCATGAGCCTTGGGGAACATGTATTTGATTTTCATGCATGAATCGATATACCACTGTTCAACACCGTTATCCTTCATTGCCTGTATATGCTCATCGGTAAGCAGCTTTGTTGCCTTGCCCTTACGGACAATTTCCATAATTTTGAATGCCATACTGGGTTCAACACCCTTGTGCATAAGATAAACCATGATGTTGTCTCGTGTACCGATAACCTCAGAAATGGTACAAATGCCGTCTTTGATAAGCTCCTGAGCATTACCGAGCCAAACGTCGGTACCGTGGGAAAGGCCCGAAACCTGAAGAAGGTCAGAGAAATTCTTGGGCTGTGCATCAAGGAGCATCTGAATTACGAAGGGTGTGCCCATTTCCGGAATTGAAAGTGTACCTGTGGGACAGTCAATATCCTCTGCGGTAACACCCAATGGTTCAGGGCTTAAGATAAGCTTGTAAATTTGCGGGTCACAGATGTCCGTATCCATAACGGGAATACCCGTAAGGTCTTCAAGATGCTTATACAGTGTGGGAACATCATGACCGAGATTATCAAGCTTGAGTATGGTATCGTGAAGAGCATGGAAGTCAAAGTGAGTTGTTCTGGTTTCACTTTTAAAATCGTCAGCAGGATGCTGAACGGGTGTGAAATCCGAAAACTCAAAGGCATTCGGCACAACAACCATACCGCCGGGATGCTGACCCGTTGTTCTTTTAACACCGGTGCAGCCTCTTGTAAGTCGGTCTTCCTCTGCCCTTGAAACAACAATATTTCTTTCCTGAAGATACTTTTTAACATATCCGTAGGCAGTTTTGTCTGCAACAGAGGCAATGGTACCCGCCTTGAAAACATAACCGTCACCGAAAAGAGTTTCCGTATAACGGTGAGCCCTTGACTGATACTCACCAGAGAAGTTAAGGTCGATATCAGGGCTCTTATCGCCCTTGAAGCCGAGGAAGGTTTCGAAGGGAATATCGTGACCGTCTCTTGCCATGGGTGTTCCGCATTTCGGGCAATCCATGGGCGGAAGGTCATAGCCTGAGCCAACCTCACCCTTGAGGAAAAACTGTGTGTGTTTGCATTCGGGATTGGGGCAACGGTAATGAGGGGCAAGAGGGTTAACCTCAGAAATACCCGACGCATTTGCAACATAGGATGAACCTACGGAGCCTCGGGAGCCTACATGATAACCGTGCTCCTCAGAGTTCTTTACAAGCTTTTGTGCAATCATATAAAGAACGCCGAAGCCGTGCTTGATGATTGATGTGAGCTCTTTTTCAAGACGCTGTGCAACATATTCGGGAACAGGGTCACCGTAAAGGCTTTTTGCCTTTTCCCAGCACAGTCTTGTAAGCTCTTCATCGGCGCCCTCAAGGAAGGGCGGATAGTTGCCTGAGGGAATGGGAATGATTTTTTCAACCATATCCGCAATTTTATTTGTGTTGGTGATTACAATTTCTCTTGCAGTGTCCTCACCAAGATAATTGAATTCAGAAAGCATTTCCTCAGTATTCCGGAAATAAAGAGGAGCCTGCTGGTCGGCATCACTGAAGCCCTGACCTGCCATAAGGATTGCCCTGTATTTTGAATCACCCGGGTCAATAAAATGAACATCGCAGGTTGCAACGGTAAGCTTGCCCAAAGCATCGGCAACATGAATCACCTTGCGGTTGAAGTTTCTGATATCCTCCACACTCTTTACATGCGGGAATTTTTCAGAACGTATCATGTATTCATTGTTTCCGCAGGGCTGAATTTCCAGGTAGTCGTAAAATGAAGCAATCTTAAGAATTTCCTCATCACTCTTACCCTCGGCAATGGCTCTGTAAACCTCGCCCGCTTCACAGGCAGAGCCTATGATAAGACCCTCTCTGTGTTTGATGAGTTCACTTTTGGGAATAATGGGTCTGCGATGGAAATATTCCAGATTTGACTTTGTGATAAGCTTATAAAGATTTTTAAGACCTGTGAGATTTCTTACAAGAATAATCTGATGGAAGTATTTGTTTTTTGCTTTTTTCCAGTCTTCAAAGCTGATATCCGTATCATCCATGAAGTAGCCTTCCATACCGTAAATGATTTTGATTTTTCCGCCTGCTGCAGACACAGCCTCGGGGAAGGCCTGAACAACACCGTGGTCCGTTATGGCAATTGCCTTATGTCCCCAGCTGATTGCACGCTTGACAAGTGTTGCCGCATCGGTCATACCGTCCATCATGGACATTTTGGTGTGAAGGTGAAGCTCAACCCTTTTTTCCTCGCTGTCATCGGTTTTTGGAATTTTATCAACAAGGCTTATGGCTCTGGGAGAAATAACATTCTCACCGGAAAACTTATCAAAGGCAAGGTCACCTCTGAGCATAACGGTAACACCGTCTTTTATCTTTCCGATAATTGCATCACAGTTTTCTTTTCTTTCAAAAACCTTGCAGGTGTAAGCGTAGGTACCGTCAGTTATGTTGAAGGTGATGATATAGCTTCTGTTATCCCTTGTTTCCCTTGATTCAAAGGAGAAAACATCACCCCACACAACACATGACCCGTCTTCAGGTGCGATTTCATTGAGAGGCCTGGGATTTTTTGTAATTCTGTTACCGTAAATAGGCTTTGCGGTTTCAAGGTAAAGAGGGATGCCTTCAACAATTTTATGCTCTTTTTTCTTGGGGGCAAAAACTTCCTGAGGATCGAAGCCCTTGGCAATCAGGTTTTCCTCCTCTGCCTTACGCTGAAAAGCGGCAATCTGATCATTATCAAGGTCAAGCTGTGTTGCACCGCAGAATTCAACCTCTATGCGTCTGTTGAAGCGTTTGAGGATTATTCTTTCCATATATTCTGCAGCGCCTACACCCTTCAGAATATCTCCGCCGCCGTGAACAAGCTCAACAGAGAGCTTTTTACCGTCAAATACGGCAGAGCTGCCCACAAAGAATCCGTTTGTTGCAGCAATGGCAAGGTTAGCCTCGTGAACAAGAGTGGAAAAGTACTTTTCACTGAAAATCTCCCCCGGCATTTCCGCTTCAAGGGTTACTGAGCTGACAGAAAGTACGTCGCGCAGATAGTTTTCAGCTTTTTCCACAACCTTATATGTTACAAGCACAGGAAAAAAGGCATCAATTTCTATGCTCTTTTTTTCCATGGCTATTCTTACGTTTTTTATTTCGGCATACATGAAAATTTCATGGAGCTCTTCATCGGGGAAGGTGCCGAAAAGCTCTTCAAATCTGTTACTCATTTATGTTCTCCGTTTTTACATCTTATCAATTTCTGCCATAAGCTCGTTGACAATGTTTTCTTCCTGAACTTTTCTTAAAATCTCACCTTTTTTGAAAATAATTGCACAACCGTCACCGCCTGCAATTCCGATATCTGCTTCTCTTGCTTCACCGGGACCGTTTACAACACAGCCCATAACAGCAACGGTGATATCTTTTTTCACGTCCCTGAGCTTCATTTCAACTTCATTGGCAAGACCTATAAGGTCAATTTTTGTTCTTCCGCAGGTGGGGCAGGAAACAAGCCTTGGTGAACTGTCACCGAGTCCGATTGCTTTGAGAATATCCTTACCTGCATAAACCTCGTTAACAGGGTCATCAGTAAGCGAAACCCTGATTGTGTCACCTATACCCCTTGTGAGAAGAGAGCCGATACCCACAGAGGATTTGATGAGCCCCATTCGTGCTGTGCCTGCCTCTGTTACACCAAGGTGCAAGGGGTAAGAGCACATTGCGGCAACCCTTTCATAGGCTTCAATCATATTAATAACATCAGATGACTTGATTGAAATAACGATATCGTCAAAATCGTATTTCTCAAGAAGTCTGACATGATACATTGCACTTTCAGCCATAGCTTCGGGTGTGGGACCGCCGAAACGGGCAAGAATATCCTTTTCAACAGAGCCGGAATTCACACCGATTCTGATAGGTACGCCGTATTTGCGGCACTTTTCGGCAACAGCCTTTACATTTTCGTCTGCACCGATATTGCCCGGATTGATACGCACCTTATCAACGCCTGCATCAATGCTCATAAGAGCAAGCTTGTGATTGAAATGTATATCGGCAACAATTGGCACCTTAACGGCATTTTTAAGTGCACGTACTGTTTCAACTGCTTTTTCGTCAGGCACTGCAACTCTGATAATTTCACAGCCTGCCTTTTCAAGCGCCTGAGCCTGAAGAACATTGCCTTCTATGTCATGGGCAGGGATATTGAGCATTGACTGAACGGTAATTTTACTGTCACCGCCGATAAAAATATCCCCTACCCTGATTTTCTTAGATTGTCTTTTCATAAAATGTCATCCTAACTTTTAATAGAATCCTACACCTGATATAAGCTTCCAGATGTCACTGAAGGAGATGATTGCCATAAAGCCCAGAAGAATAACAAGGCCTGCGGCATGAATCCATGAAACATATTTCTGTGGAACGGGCCTTCTGATAACAAGCTCAATGAACAAAAAGAACAGGTGTCCGCCGTCAAGGGCAGGAATTGGAAGAAGGTTGAACAAGCCGATGTTTATTGTAATCATTGCCATAAGCATGAAAAGCTGTGACCAGTTTGTGGAAACAACGCTTTCCTGGGCAATATCCGTAATTACGGATATTGTTCCGATAGGTCCTGCAAGGTCATTGAGACCGTACTGACCGCTGAGCATATCAAAAAGTGAAAGGTACACCATTCTGCCCATTGAAATTGCATAGCCGAGAGCAGATTTTGTAACGTTCATCACTCTTTTTTCTTCACCTAAAATTATAAAATCAAAAACCGTTGCCGTCTGAAGTGTTACATCCTCAAATTCAAGAATTTCTTCTCCTCTTTTAACAGTGAAGTCGCAGGTGTAATCCTTGTCCTTCTGAATTTCTTCAATAAGAGTGTCACTGTCATCAATATCAGTGCCGTTTACACCGATAATGATATCCCCGTCCTTCAGGCCTTTTTTCTTGAGCTTTGCACTGACAGAGGCAATTGAACAGTCTTCACCGTAGGAAAAATTGCCGCTTGTTCTCACCTGAAAAGGCACATCGGTAAGCTCAATTTTTTCACCGTTGCGTTCAACGGTAAAATTGTATTTTCCCGTGCGGTTTCTTTGCATAAGAAAGCTGATATCATAATCGGAAAAAATTTTCTTTGAGTCAATTTCAACTATCCTGTCCCCTTCCTTTAAAACAGATGAGCTGACAGAGCCTTCGTAGAACTGCAGAATACGGTTTGTACCAACAAGGTCCTCACTGCCCACAAGAAAGAAAGAGACTATTACGCCTAATATAAGGTTAAAAACAGCACCTGCAGAGATAATTATCATTTTTTTCCATGTTTTCTGGTTGCAATATGCTCTGCCGTCATCACTTTGCTCTTCTTCACCTTCCATGGAAACAAAACCGCCTATTGGGAAAAGACGAAGGGCATACTTGGTCTCTTTTCCCTGTTTTTTGAATATAGTGGGGCCCATACCCAAAGCGAATTCATTAACCTTGACACCGAAAAGCTTTGCAAAAAGGAAATGTCCCAATTCATGTATAAAAATTATCAGGCCGAAAAAAAGTATTGCAATGAGAATCGGGAGTACCTTTGATGCAATTTCGGGAAAGGAGAGAAGTAAGTTAAAGTTCATCTGCGCTGCCATACAGGGTATAAGCCCTGCCTTTCGTTAAAAAAGTTTATTAAATACTGTTTTTTACAACGGCTCTTGCTTCTTCATCAAAAGCAAAAACATCTTCAAGAGTGTAATTATCTTTCTTTTCGCACTGACTGAGTGCGAGCTCAACCTTATCTGCAATTTCAAGAAAGCCTATTTTGCCTTCGCGGAAAAGCTGATTTGCCATTTCGTTTGCACCGTTTGCAACACAGGGATAAAGTCCTCCCTTTTTAATTGCATCACGGCAGAGGCTCAGACAACGGAAGGTATCGTAATCCGGTTTATAGAAAGTGAGATTCTGATAGTCCCACAAATTGAGCTTTTTAACGGGAGAAACAAATCTGTCAGGGTAAGTGAGAGCGTACTGGATAGGTATTCTCATATCGGGAACACCAAGCTGTGCAATCACTGAATTATCAGTATATTCAACAAGTGAGTGGATAATGCTTTCACGGTGCACCACAATATCAATCATGTCAGGTGAAGCGTCAAAAAGCCACACCGCTTCAATCAGCTCCAGACCTTTATTCATCATCGACGCACTGTCTACGGTGATTTTTGCTCCCATTTCCCAGTTGGGATGCTTGAGAGCCTGAGCCAATGTTACATTTCTCAGTTCATCTCTTGTTTTGCCGAAAAAAGGTCCGCCGGAGGCTGTTAATATGATTGACTTGAGTTCATCCTTTTTATTCATACCCTGAAGGCACTGAAAAATTGCACTGTGCTCACTGTCAACGGGAAGAATGGCACAGCCATTCTTTTTTGCCTTTTCCATAACAATTTTGCCGCCTGCAACAAGAGTTTCCTTGTTGGCAAGAGCAATATCCTTTTTTGCTTCCAGAGCCGCCATTGTAGGAGCAAGACCGGCTATGCCTACAATTGAGTTAAGAACAGTATCGCTTTCGGCTGCACAGGCACATTCAATAACACCCTGTTTGCCGGAAAGGATTTTTGTATCTGTGTCAGCAACAAGCACACGCAATTCCTTTGCTGCATTTTCGTTTGAAAGAGCCGCATATTTAGGCTTGTATTTTCTTATCTGCTGACTGAGAAGCTTATAATTGCTGTCAGCCGTAAGAGCAATGACCTCATAGCCACGCATATCAACCACATCAAGAGCCTGTGTGCCTATTGAGCCTGTTGAGCCTAAAATTGAAAGCTTTTGAGCCATAAAAAAGTCTCCTTTCTTATGTTAACACTAACTTTTAAAGTGAGATTAAGTGAATAATTCCGTAAAGTGTGGGAAGCACAAAAACACAGGAGTCGAAACGATCCATAATTCCTCCGTGACCCGGAAGGAGCTGACTGTAATCCTTAATTCCGAAATTGCGCTTCAGAACAGAAGCGGCAAGGTCACCCATCATGCTGACAAGTGAAAGCACCACGGAAATGGGGATTATGTAAAGATATTTCATGCTGCTGTCACCAAACAGGCTGTAATCATAAAGATTTTTACATCCGATTGTGAAAAGGAAAAGAATAAGTACATTGAATGCGGCGGTAATAATAACGCCACCTACAGCACCTTCAATTGATTTTTTGGGGCTGATAACAGGAGCCATTTTGTGCTTGCCGAATTTTCTGCCAACAAGATAAGCAAAAGAGTCTGTAAGCCAAGAACAGGCAAAGCCGAGGCCTATAAAGTAAATGCCTTCCTGATGTGTATAGCCTGAAAACCAGTCTTCAACATTGTTCAGCCTTATAAAGCAGGAAAAAGCATAAGGCAGAGCACTGCAGGCAAAAAATGCCGTTGCCACATGATTGAAGGTGATTTTTTTATTCATAAAAACCATAACACTGAGAAGAATCAATGCAAAAAAGCTGTAAAGCACCGATACCGGCGGCAGAGGAATATCAAAGCCGACGGCAAGCACGCTGAAGAAGCTGACAGTACATGCAACGGTATATAAAACCTTGCTTTCATTGCCCACCGCTCTTATAACCTCAAAGGTTGCAGTTGCCGCCAAGGCAGCAAGCACAACTGTCATAACGGGCACAAGGTCAAAAGCAACCGTGAGCAAAAACAGGATAAGGCCGATGATAATTATTATTGTTGAAGCAGTTCTTTCGCCTTTAAAAAGCTTCTTTTTTGTTTTGGTTTGTTCTTTCATTTTTGTTTTACCTTTCGTGATTTTTGAAGGTTGATATTTTATTTTTTACTTAAAGCTCCTATTGATTTATACTCCACCGAAACGACGGTTTCTTTTTGAGTATTCCTCAATAGCTCTGTCAAGGTCCTGAGGGGTATAATCAGGCCAGAGTACATCATCGATGTAAATTTCAGAATAGGCACTCTGCCACAGAAGATAGTTGGAAAGGCGGTATTCACCGCTTGGTCTGATGATTAAATCAGGGTCAGGCTGACCTGCAGTATAAAGCCCGTCAGAAATCATCTGCTCCGTTATATCCTCAGCATTAAGCTTACCTTCCTTCACCTTTCGGGCAATATCTTTGACAGCATGAACTATTTCATCCCTGCCTCCGTAATTGACGGCAATGTTGATATATGTCTTATTTTTATCGTCGGATTTTCTTTCAACGGTATCCATAAGCTTTACTATATCCTTGGGCATACCTTCCCTTGAACCGATGAAACGGATGTGATAGCCTGCTTCTTCATTTTCAAGATATCTTTCCTGCATTTCGTCAAGATATTTTCTCAGAAGGTTCATTATTGCCGTAACCTCAAGCTTTGAACGCTTCCAGTTTTCCGTTGAAAAAGCGTAAAAGGTAACATACTTGATTCCTATGTCAGAGCAATACTGGCAGATATTTCTGAAAACCTCGGCACCAACCTTATGGCCCTCAGTTCTTTTGAGCCCTCTCTGCTTTGCCCAACGGCCGTTACCGTCCATTATGATTGCTATATGCTCGGGGAGATTTTGGAATTTATTTTCCATCTTTGTTACTCCTTATAATAGGCAAAAAGGGACTGTATGCATAAACAGTCCGCTTTTGTTTATTCTTAAAATCAGATTTCCATGATTTCCTTCTGCTTTGCATCGGAAATTGAATCGATGTCCTTGATAAAGTTATCGGTAATTTTCTGAATTTCCTTTTCGCCGTCCTTAAGGTCATCTTCTGTGATTTCTGATGCCTTCTTCATTGACTTGAGCTTTTCAAGGCAGTCACGGCGGATTGAACGTACTGCAACCTTTGAGTTTTCACCGATTTTCTGGATATCCTTTACAAGCTCCTTACGTCTGTCCTCAGTGAGAGGAGGGAAGGTAAGTCTGATAACGGAACCGTCATTCTGAGGATTGATTCCGATATCTGATGTCTGGATAGCCTTTTCAATTGCCTTAAGAACAGACTTGTCCCAGGGCTGAATTGTAAGAACTCTTGCCTCCGTTGCAGAAACGGAAGCAAGCTGATTGATAGGTGTCATGCTGCCGTAATAGTCAACTGTAACCTTATCGAGAATCTGAGGGTTAGCTCTGCCGGCACGGATTGCACCGTATTCATTCTGCAGGGCGCTGATTGTTTTACCCATTTTTGTTTTTGCTGTTTCAAATACTGTCTTCATGATTTAGTCCTCTTTCTGTTTATTTTTAGTTGAATTATGTATTTTTTATTCTTTTACTACTGTGCCGATGTTTTCACCCTGAAGAGCTCTTACAATGTTCTGAGGATCATCAAGATTGAAAACAAGGATTGAAATACCGTTATCCCTGCAAAGAGAAGCGGCTGTGCTGTCCATAACCTTAAGGCCTTTTGAAAGCACCTCTGAATGAGTGAGCACATCATACTTGACTGCATCGGAGAATTTGTTGGGATCCTTATCGTAAACACCGTCAACATTTGTTGCCTTGAAAATGATTTCAGCATCAATTTCGGCAGCTCTTAATGCTGCAGCGGTATCGGTTGAAAAGAAGGGATTGCCTGTTCCGCAACCGAAAATTACAACCTGACCGTCTTCGAGGTATTCTACTGCCTTTCTTTTTGTGAAGATTTCGGCAACCTGAGGCATCTGAAGGGCTGTGAGCACCTGAGCCTTAACACCAAGCTGTTCAAGTGTATCCTGCAAAGCCAATGAGTTGATTGCCGTTGCAAGCATACCCATCTGGTCGGCTCTGGGTCTGTCCATTTCACCGCTGCTGCGACCTCTCCAGAAATTGCCGCCACCGACAACAATTCCGATTTGTGTACCCATTTCGCAGCATTCCTTAATGACCTTGCACACAGTGGTAACCATGTCAAAATCAAGGCCTTTTCCTTCCTTGCCTGCAAGCACCTCACCTGAAAGCTTCAGAAGAATTCTTTTATATTTACTCTGCATACCAAGCTTCCTCCAAGTATGTTTATTGTTTAATATATATTTTACTAAATATATTACAAAGTGTAAAGCCTTTTTGAGTTTTTTCTTATATTATTTTTATCTTTTCAGCATCTGCTTTTGCACTTTCGCATTCAAAACGGATGAGTTCAAGATTTTTTACATTTTCGGCATAAAGTCCGTGTGCATAGCTGTTACATATATTACCGTATTTTGCACTGCTTTTTTCAATGGTAACGTTTTCAGCATTCCTGATATAGAAGCAGGAATTCTCACTGTCCATAATACCAACATCAATGCCGGGCCTCAGGTCATAAATGCCGCAGCTCCATTTTGAGGTTTTGCTCAGCTCAACATTTACATTCTCAAAGGTGACATCTTCGATCATGTTATCCTCAGTACCGTGAACGAGAATACCGTTTTCACCCTTGCAGGTAACATTGAAGAAGCGAACATTTTTGATGTGGCCGCATTTTGTGCTTTCATCACGTCTGAAGGCTGTGATTGACACAGGCTCTGCACTGCCCCACCAGTCAGGGCAGAAGCGTCTTGTTTCAATGATAATGTTGCTGAAGGAAACATTTTCAACATTGCCGCCGTCTCTTATCTGAATTGATAGGCCACGGTTTGACTTTGAAATTGTACAGGAATCAACAATAACATTTTTAAAGTCTCCCACGCCCTCAGTGCCGATTTTGATTGCGGCAGAAGTAGAGGTAAGAGTGCAACCGCTGATGATTACATTCTCCGTAGGACCGTATTCACTGTTACCCTTTGACGCCTTAAGGCAGATACAGTCATCGGCACAGGTAACATGACAGCCGATAATCCTGACATTTGAGCAATGGTCAGGGTCAATTCCGTCACTGTTTGCAACGTCAAGAGGGTTAAGAATACGGATATTTGAAATAAGCACATCGTCACAGCCCGCCGGATGAAGTGTCCAGAAGGGAGCGTCCTTTATTGTTACATCCTTTACGGTGATATGGTTACTGTTTTCGATGTATATTGTTGTTGGTCTGGGATAAAAATTACCCGTTACATAATACTCACTTTTTCTTTCAACAAAAGCATAACAGTTGGCATCAATAACACCCTCACCGCTGACTGTTGCACCGTGGGCACCGTAACCGTAAATAAAAGCAAATGAAGGTTTACCTGTTACGGGGTTACCCACAAGAGCTGTTTTCGGGTCGTTGATTGTTTCGCAGGGTCTGATATATGAATCAATATCGGAGCTTGCCTTGAGAGTTGCCCCTTTCTGAAGATGCAATTCAACATTTTCTCTGAGCTGAACAGAGTGGCTGTAATAGCTGCCGCTTTCAAGAACAACTGTACCTCCGCCGTTTTCGGCACATTCGTCAATGGCCTTTTGTATTGCTGCACCGTCATCGGTAATTCCGTCGGCAATAGCGCCGTAGTTTTTTACGTTGTATAATTTCATAATAGTTCGTCCTTTTATATTTTCTCAAGCTTGGCATAATTTGCCATAAGCTTCTTTGTACCTGCTGTTTCAAAAGCAATTTCAAGCATAGAATCGTTACCCATGGGCTTGCTTGAAACAATCACGCCCTTACCGAAAACCTTATGCTTAACCGCATCTCCGGCACTGAAGGAAACCTTAGGTGCTTCAGGTGCTTTTCTGACAGCTTCCCTTTGCCTTGAAAGGTATCCGTTGCCACGGTAAACCTGACGTGAATCCTCTCTTTCATAATCCCCTCTGACAAGAGCATCAAAGGACATCTGTGATGTGTGGGTTCTGCCAACCTTTTCGGTGAGAGCATCAGGGATTTCAATGATAAACCTTGACGGAAGGTTTCTTGATGTGGTACCGAAAAGCATACGCATTGAGGCATGGGAAAGATAAAGATTTTTCTTTGCCCTTGTGATACCTACATAAGCGAGGCGTCGTTCTTCTTCAATGTCCTCATTGGTATACATGCTCTGCACACCCGGGAAAATCCCTTCTTCCATGCCCGGAATAAACACAACGGGAAACTCAAGTCCCTTTGCAGAATGGATTGTCATAAGCACTACAGCATCGGTCTGGGAATTGTAATTGTCAATATCAGTCATGAGGGCAACTTCCTCAAGGAAGCCCGAAAGAGTAGCTTCTTCGTTTTCTGTTTCGTACTTGAGAAGGTTGGAAATAAGTTCGGTGATATTTTCGATTCTTTCACTGCCCTTTTCTTTATCAAGACGAAGGTGGCTGAGATATTGGGTTTTGTCAAGTATCTTGTTGAAAAGCTCATCAAGACGAAGATTATCAACATAGGTGCGAAGCTCGTCAATAAGGTCACAGAACTCCGCAAGCTTTTTTGCGCTGCGTCTGAGACTTTCGTATTCATCCGCATGCCTGAAAACCTCAAACATAGTAATGCCGAGTCCCGTTGCAATTTCTGCCGCTTTATTTACGGTTGTGTCGCCTATTCCCCTTTTGGGTATGTTGATAATTCTGCGAAGTCGCATGTTATCATCAGGATTATTGACAACGGTAAGATAAGCAATAGCATCACGTATCTCGGCCCTTTCATAGAAACGGTGGCCACCGATAATACGGTAAGGTATACCCGCTTTTACAAGTGTTCTTTCAATGGAGTTGGACTGGGCATTCATTCTGTAAAGAACAGCATGGTCACTGAAATTGAACTTGCCCGAGCTGACATTTTCTTCAATTGTATCGGTGATAAAGCGTGCTTCCTCACCCTCGTCATAGGCATTGTTAATAACAACCTTGTCTCCGCCGCCGTTGGCAGTCCACAAGTTTTTACCCTTACGCTTTTTGTTGTTGGAAATAACCTCATTGGCTACATCCAGAATGGTCTGGGTTGAACGGTAATTCTGCTCAAGACGGATGATGCTTGATTCGGCATATCGGTGCTCAAAGGAAAGAATATTCTCAATTGTGGCACCTCTGAAGCGGTAAATGCTCTGGTCATCGTCACCAACAACACAGATATTTCTGTGGCCTGCTGCAAGCAGCTCCGTAAGCCGGTACTGTGCATGGTTTGTATCCTGATATTCGTCAACCATGATGTATCTGAATTTTCTTTGATAGTACTCCCTGATTTCAGGATTCTGATCAAGAAGCCTTACAGTGTTATAGATAATATCGTCAAAATCCATTGCATCGCTTTTTTTAAGCTCTGACTGATACATGGAATACACCTTGGCAATCTGAGATTTTCTTGCATCCTTGCTTTTTGTTGCATCTTCGGCGTATTGATCGGGAGAAACCATGCAATCCTTTGCGTTGCTGATTTCGTTAATGATAGTTTTATAAGACAGGTTACCTTCGCTGATACCAAGCTGACGCTGACACTCCTTAACCAAACGCTTTGAGTCGTCGGAATCGTAAATTGTGAAGCTTTTTGTGTATCCGAGCACCTCACCGTCACGGCGAAGAATCCTTACGCAGGAGGAATGGAAGGTGGACGCCCATATATCTGCAGCATCCTTTTCGCCAAGCATTTTTTCAAGACGCTCCTTAAGCTCGTTAGCCGCCTTATTTGTGAAGGTGATGGCAAGAATCTGCCAGGGTCTTGCAGGCTCAACACTCAAAAGATCTTCAATGTCAAAAAGCACACTTTCGTCACCGTCAAGGTATCTTTTCATGTTTTCAATATCTCTTTGACTGGGCTCAAAATCAACCTGCTTGCTTTCATAGGCATTACCGTATTTTACTATGTTTGCAATACGGTTAACAATAACAGTGGTTTTTCCGCTGCCTGCACCTGCCAGAATCAGAACAGGCCCTTTCACCTGAAAAATTGCCTGACGCTGTTTTTCATTCATATTTTTAAAATCACGTTCAATGATTTTCTGTCTGAGTTCAAAAAATTCCTTTGATGCCATTTATTTTACCTCTGTTTTTAAAGTCATAATAACACATCTTAATTTTACATTATATTCGTTAAAATTACAACAGTAAAAGTTAAATTATCCTCTTAAATTTTCAGCAGGTCACTTTGCGGCTTCTCTTCACACCGTTACTGATTAAGTCTGTTGCTTATTGATTTTACTATGCTGCTTTTCACCCAGGCTGATACCTATCTTAACCTTGTGACCTTACACTGCAATTTCATGGGACGGCTCATGCCGCCGGGGCACATACTTTGGCACAATTAAGCGCCAAAGTATGCAAAGCGCCCTTTTTTGCTATACGCATGGTTTTTCCTTTAGCCTTATATCCGCCGCATTCACCGCATACGCCCTTACGGGCTTACATACGGGTAAGCGTCGTAGTTAATGTATATGTAAATTTGTGCTGATGTTTTTTGTGTGCAGTAAATTCAGCGGGCAGATTGTACCTTTCACCACCTTGTCGGGCGCAATTCTGCATTCTGCACTTTGCATTCTGCATTCAAAAAAGGACGACCGTTGGTCGTCCTTTTTTCCCAAGTCGGTCGCAATTGCGAATTGGAATTGCGAATTCACCATTCAAAACCGTATTGACATTCATGAGCATTAATTGTAAAATACCATAAGAAAATATTTTAAGGAGAAATAGAAATGTCTATTGAAAAAGTCAGAGAATATATGAAAAAATTCGGATATGAAGATAGAATTCTGGAGTTTGCTGTTTCAAGCGCAACAGTTGAGCTTGCAGCTAAAGCCGTCGGTACAGAAGGAGCAAGAATTGCCAAAACTCTCTCCTTCCTTGTGGAAGATAAAGCAATTCTCATTGTTGCTGCAGGTGATGCAAAAATTGACAATAAAAAATATAAAGCCTTCTATCATCAGAAGGCAAAAATGCTCACACCCGAGCAGGTCGATGAGCTTATAGGTCATTCAATAGGCGGCGTGTGTCCCTTCGGAATCAACGACGGTGTTACTGTTTATCTGGATGAGAGCCTGAAACGGTTTGAAACTGTTTTCCCTGCCTGCGGAAGCAGTAACAGTGCAATTGAATTAACAATAGACGAGCTTGAAAAGCTTTCAGGATATAAAGAATGGGTTGATGTATGCAAGCTCCCTGAGGAGCAATAACTGTTTATAATAAAAAAAGAGCCTGTCGGCTCTTTTTTATTATTCTTCTTCTGTTGTTTCGTCTTCCTGGGGCTTTTCAAAAATTTTGAAAACATTCGCAATGATTTCATAAATCTTCAAAAAGAAGCCTTCAATTGCTTCAAAAATTCCATCAATTGTCATAATTTTTTACCTCCTGTAATCCGGGATTACTTTTCCCTTGTAATAATATATTATCATTTTTTGTAAAAAAGTCAATGATTTTTAACACAAAAACAAAACCCGTCCAAAAGGACGGGTTTTGTTATTAAACAATTGTTTAAAAAATCAATAATTATTCAGCATCGGGAGCTGCGATGTCCCAGCCAAAGATTTCAGCAAGCTTGTAGATGAATTCCCAAAGCATTGCATACATTTCTTCAAAAATTTCGAACTTCATTATCGTGTTCCTCCTTTTAAGATTTATCAAGGTATAGACCCTCAACATGGCTATATTATATATCAGTGCAATATAAATGTCAATAGTTTATTCAAAATTATTTCACAATTATGAATATCGTTTATAACGAAAAAAAGAACACCTCACATGAGGTGCTCTTTTCCTAAAACAATTGTTTTAAAAGCTTTTAATTATTTTTCTTCTAAATATGCAAATACCTTGTAAAGATATGCCCAAAGAGCCTGCCATACAGCTTCAAACTTTTCGAAAAATTCTGCCATTGTAGTATCCTCCATAATTCTATATTTGCATGAGGTCCCCCTCAGCATGGATATATTATATAACAGCAAAAAATAAATGTCAATAGTTTATTCAAAATTATTTCATAATTGCAATTAATTTTAATTTTGATACAAAAAAAGCACCGCTAAAATAAGCGATGCTTTATAGTTTTAAATTAATCAACAACTTCGCCTAATCTGAGGAATGCAAAGATAGCATCAAAGATTGTATCGAACCAATCGGAAATCTGCTTAAGGATTGCCTGGAAGCCTGCTACGAAGCTGTCCTTTTCCTGGTCCGGCCAGATTTTATCAAGTGTGTTGTCACCGTCAGTAATGTCTTCACCGTTGTTTTCTTCTGCACAGCAGGTGCAACCGCATGAGCAGGGGAAAATGCCTGTGCATTCATAGCAGCAGAGTGAGCCGTCAAACTTGCCGTCCGTGCTTGTGTTTTTTGCACAAGCTGTAAGATAGCCGATATCAATATTGGGGCAATAAACACAGCAGTGACAGGGCTCTTCTGTTTTGTGTTCATGTGTACACTGACCGCTGGGTGTAACCTCTGAAACAGGAATATCAGCAGCATAAGCTACAACACCCATTACAGAAAAGAGCATTAAAGCAGCAAGAAAAATTGCAACATTTTTTTTCATAGTTTTTTCCTCCTTGATATAAAAAGGTCCGAAAACCTTATAAGATAGATATATTATAATAAATACTGTTTTAAAAGTCAACCCAAAAACAGGAAATTTTAGTACACAAAGAATAAAGCCTCTGCCGAAGCAGAGGACTTTGATTTTCACTTAAGCAATAGCTGCTGCTGTTGTTTCTACAGGAGCAGTTGTTGTTTCTTCAACATCGCCGCTCTGTGATGATGCGATAAGGTCCATAATCTGGCCGATGATATCAGTTGTGTCAACAAGACCGAAAACTGAGCCAACCTTAACAATAACAATAACGAGCTTAAGAGCAATCTTTGCAATTTTTGCGCCGCCCTTTACTGTCCAGAAAGGAAGATCAAGAAGCCAATCAAAATCGCCTGCTTCTTCAGTACCTTCGTCAACAACAGCTTCTGTTGTTGTTTCATCTTCTGCAACTTCGCCTTCAGCAAATGCAACAGTGCAAAGTGAGAAAGTCATGATGAGAGCAAGTACAAGTGCAAGAATCTTTTTCATTGTGTATTACCTCCTTTATAAAATGCAACGAGGAATCATATGTATAATATTCCCTGTTTAAAATCAGTATATCTGTCAATTCAAAATTTGTCAATAGTTTTTTCTTTACGGCAGACAAAAAACTATCGCAATGAACACCTGATTCATTGCGATAGTACGTTTTTCAAGTAAGCTCTCTGAGTCGCAGCAAGGCCTCGTCTCTTCTTTCTTCAGGTATGAGCCTGTAGCACATAACAATAAGCTGTTCCTCTTTTTCAAGACCGATTATACTGTCTCTGCAGCTGCTTGCAACAGCACCTGCGGAGAGTACCCTTTCCGGATGGTTTTCTTCCGTGCCTGCAAGATATCCTACAGTACAGTTATAGGCCTTGGCAAGCTTCACCATAGTAGGAAGTGAGGGACAGGTTTTACCGGTTTCATAGAAAGTATATGTGCTTCTTTCAATACCAAGTATATCAGCAACATCCTGCTGTTTGAGGTTGTGCTCTTTCCTCACTTTTTTTAACATTTCAGCTACCATTGAATTCACTCCTTTACCGACAAGATTATCACATAAAGCTCCGAAAATCAAGCCTTTCGACAAAATACAACAAAATTATTTACTATTATACAAGGATTTCTGAAGGTCAGAATTGTTCACATCAAAGCTCACTGTGAAAATAGGTATAAATCCTTTCTGCGTCCTTTGAGGTAATACCTGTCACTGCCGAAAGCTCCTCTTTTGAAGCTGTTCTGATTTTACTTATTGTTCTGAACTGTCTGAGAAGAATTGCCGCCTTTTTCTCTCCGATGCCATCTATTTTTGTAAGGCCCGTTGCAACGGAGGATTTAGTGTGCTTTGATTTGTGATAGGTAATTGCGAAACGGTGCACCTCTTCCTGAATTGATGATACAAGGGTAAAAACTCTTCTTGAGGAGTTTATGGCAATTTCACCTCCGTCAGCAGCAATTGCCCTTGTTCTGTGCTTTGAATCCTTCACCATACCGAAAACAGGTATATCAAATCCGAAGGCTTCAATAACAGGCTTCACTGCATTCACCTGACCCTGACCGCCGTCAAGAAGGATAAGGTCGGGAAGCACACCGAAGCCCTCCCCTTTTTCCTTTTCTTCAACATATCTGTTAAGCCTGCGGCTTATCACCTCACGCATGGAACCGTAATCATCCTGACCGTCAAAGCCCTTTATAGCAAATTTACGGTAAGCACTTTTCATTGGCTGAGCATTTTTGAACACCACCATACCCGCAACATTATCACTGCCCGCAGTGTGAGATATATCGTAGGACTCAATGTAAACAGGTGTTTTAGAAAGGCCGAGAAGCTTTGCAAGCTCGTCAAGCACAGCTGTGTTGCTTCCGCTTTTACCCATAAATTCTCCCAGCTTCTGAGCTGCATTGCTGAGGCACATTTCCGTAACCTTTACCTTTTCTCCCCTTTTGGGCTGAAGAAGAGTTACCTTTTTACCCTTCCTTTCACTCAGCCACATGGAAACAAGCTCACTATCTGTAACATCACCGTCAACCACAACTGTTGACGGTATGCTTCTGTTCATTGAGTAGAATGAGGTTATTGCCTCATATCTGAGTTCAGGGAGGTTTTCACTTGCAGACAGAATAAAGTGCTCTGAGGATGTGAGCAAGCCGTCCCTGAAGCTTAAAACCGCAAGACAGGCCTTCTCTTCACTTTGCACAACTGCAAAAACATCTTCATCGCGGCTTGAATCAACAACCACCTTCTGTCGGCTCATTATACGCTCAACAGCTTTGATTTTATCTCTCAGCTTTGCCGCCTTTTCAAAATCAAGATTTTCTGCCGCCTTCTGCATTTCATCTGTAAACTGCTTTACCGTGTTGGCACTGCCGCCTTTGAGAAATTCAATTGCCTGACTGAGATTTTCCTCATACTCACTGCGGCTTATTTTACCCGCACAGGGACCTGAGCATTTTGAAATGAAATAGTTAAGACACGGTCTGCTTTTTCCTGCATCACGCGGGAACACCTTGTTGCAAGATGGCAAGCGAAAAATCTCCCTTGCCTGATCAACGGCGTTTGTGACAGAAAAATTCCCAGTATACGGGCCGAGATATTCTGCACTGTCGTCATCCTTACGGAAGCATGCAGAAATTTTGCCCCACGGATTAGGCGTAATTTTAATATAGCTGTAGCCCTTATCATCTTTAAGAAGGATATTATATTTGGGCATGTTCTGCTTTATCAGACTGCATTCAAGCACCAGAGCCTCAAATTCACTGTCAGTGAGGATATAGTCAAAGTCGTCAACATTTTCAACCATTCTGCGCACCTTGGTGCCATGTCCGTTCTGTGAGCCGAAATACTGGCTGACACGGTTTTTGAGCTTTTTTGCTTTGCCGATATATATAATTTTCCCGTCTTTGTTTTTCATGATATAAACACCGGGGCTCAAAGGCAGCTTCATGGATTTCTGTCTGAGCTCTGCCAGCTTTTTGTTTTCAGCCATAGGTCACCAACTTTCATGAGCAGTATACCGTTATTCTATCACATAATAAGCATAACGGCAAGGGGTTGAATTTTAAAATGCGACCCCATCAGGAGTCGCATTTTAAACATCATGTAAGATATGGCATTACAAATTCCTTTGTTTTTTCAAAACACTCTCTGCCTTTTTTGAACACGGTTACAATTGTCCATGCATGGTTACCTATTATTCCGTCACCCTTGAACTGTCCGTAGGGCACCCCTGCCTGTTCAAGATCCTTCATAAGGTCAAAGGCCTCATACCTCAACCAATCCCTTGTGCACCAGGTAATGAATACAGGAGGATAATCCTTGCTGACCTTTGGCGATGCAAGCTTACCTTCTTCGGTTTTCAGCCAAAGCTCTGCCTCGCGTCTGCTTTTGCCTAAAAAGGTTGAAACCATCATTTTTACATCAGGGAATTTTGACTGTGATTTTGTGCTGTCAAGAAGGCTTTCAAGATTATAGCATCCGCAGTGCGATACCATAGCTTTAACAGAGAATTCATCACGGTGCCTGAACTTGAGACCTGCTTTTTCAATAAGAGTTTTATCCGCTATTGCAGAGGCAAGGTACATAATATAATATCCGCCGGCACTTTCACCTGCAATGACTATGTTATCGGTATCAATATTATATTTTTCTCTGTTATCAAAAATATAATCTATTGCATCATATATTTCCTGAAGGGATTCGGGGTACTTCTTCTGGGGAGCTACCGTATAGCTGACACTTACAGTGACAAAGCCTGTCTTTGCCCAATTTGAAATATAGTTGTTACGCATTTCTGTTATTCCGGAAATCCATCCGCCTCCGTGAATGTATAAAAACAACGGTTTTTTATTATCTGAATTCTTCTGATAAAAAATATTAAGATATTGCTTTTTTTCTTTTCCGTAGGGCACCTTTTTTTCGTAGACGAGCTCCTTGGGTACGGGTCTGTATAACAAACCGTAGGCAAGAGCTTCCGTAAAGTTATACCAGCACTGACCTGCCATACCCCTTATATAAACCTTTTTATCCATAATAATCTCCCCCTGATTTTAATTATCAAAAAAATATTAACACATTGCATTGTATTTTGCAACAGAACATTGATTTTTACTGTTAAATCTAATATACTTGAATTGATAAGACTGTATTCATCAACTTAAACGAGAAACAGACAAGGAGGAAGAAAAATGGCAAAGCTTGAAAAAACACTTACCGGAAATTTCAATTTAATTGTCAAGAAAATTGAAAACGGGATACTCGAAGGCAGTATTTCGGCAACCTTAGAAGAATCAAGTGATTTTTACATGGGCGATTACCGTTGCAGTGTGCGCGTTTTTGAGCGGTACAGCTACATGGGAAATAACCGTGTAAGCATGAATGTAACACTTTTCGGAAACAAAGATAAAATTCAGCTCAGTGCCATCACCTCAGGCGGTAGTCAGGCTATGTTCTTCAAGCTGAACACCTTCGGTGAAGAAACCTTTCTTGAAAAGCTGAATGAGATAATATAAAAGCATAAAAAGATGTAATACGGATTAATTCCCTATTACATCTTTTTTGATTTTAAACCAATTTGCATCTGACCGTTACCCTTGTTGCGCCGCCGTAGGTACAGGTGAAAAGTGTAAGATCCCAATCACCCTCACTCATTTCTTCAACAGCATTGTTATCAAGAATCTCTGTATACATCACTTCATAATTAAACACATTGGAATCAAAATCGGTAAAGGACACCTTATCCCCCTGAGTAAGATTTTTAAGGTATCCGAAATGATTCCGATAATTATGAGCGCAGATTATAAAATTATTCTGATAGGGTGTGCCCTCATATACACAGGGCGATATTTTAAAATTTTCATAGCTCCACTGCGACATGACAGGCAGAGTAATCCTGAGTTTGGGCACTGATACGGTACCCACATAGAACTTACCGTCAATCTCCTTTTTCGGCAGTGCCATTAATGGATTAACGACATAATCAGGTACACCTTCTGTTTTTTCTGTGGGTATTGCCATATCAATCTGCATAAGTACATCCGATGACTGCTTTTCCGCTTTTTTCTCTTCGCAAGAATTATAAACAGTAAGCCCAAGGGATAAAAGCACCATAACTGCTCCCAGAAGCATAATTATTCTGCCCTGTTTTTTACCTTTATTCATCTGCAAGCTCACTCTTTCTGTATTTTGCATAACCGACAATCAGCAGAAACGCTCCTGCAAGTGCAAGATAAGGCACAGGCCAACGGAGTAATCCCGTAACGGGCAGCTCCGGCTCTTCATCGGGAGTATCGGTAACGGTTGTATCCGGCTTTGTTGTTACGCTGTGATGGGTTGTGGTTTCATCAGATGTTGTATCACCCGGCTTTGTTGTTTCTGAGGGCTTTGTTGAAGTGTCATCAGTATCCGTAGTTTCCTCCTCTCCCTGACCGCTGTTTGTCAGAAGCAGAGTTTTGTCATACTGAGAAAGAGACACCACATATCCGCCCACAACATATTTTTCCGTAACGGTCCAATGGTAAAACACAGAAAGATTTTCCCATTTATAGCGCCAGTTGTTTCCTTCATTGAGCACAACTGTATCATATATTTCACCGTCTCTTAAAAGCTCAACCTCAATTTCAACAGGTCTTCTCGCACCACCGTCATCCTCCACCCATGATTTGAGAACCTTATAAGATACGCTTACCGTTTCCGTGTCGTCGGGCACAAAAACATACTTGGGATTAAGAGTTACTCTTTCATCCTCACCGTAAGGAAGAACAACAACTGCAGGCTCGCAGAAATAGGTACAATCATTCTGACGGTGCTTATCCGCCATAACAATATATGCACCCTTTTTGAAGCCGAAGGAGTCAAAATCCGCAATACCGTTAGCATCTGTTATATCGGAGCTTAAGGGAGTAATATCATCCCTCAGAATATAAGCGGAAATTGTGGCGGCAAGGGAGCTTTGCTTTTCAGCAGTTGAAATATCATAATCCACACTGTATGCGCCAAAAGCGGAATCGGGAATAATACGGTTGCCGCTTACATCACCAAGGCGGTAAACATAAAACTGTGCACCCTGAAGCTTTTCGTTTTCACCTTCATAATTCACCGTCAATTGCTGACTGTCGGCGGCCACTGTTTCAAAAGGACAAAAAGCTGTCATAAGAACAACACAGATTATACATACAATCAGTTTTTTCATCGGCATATCCTTTCCGCTGTTCCGTATACGGTTACAGCTTTTATTTTTTTCTGCGATATTTAATCATAACATAAAGAAAAAGAACCAGCAGCATAGGTGCTGCAACAATCGGTGCCACAATAAGCGGATCAATTTCCCCGGCTTCGGAAATCACCTGAATTACGGGCTTTTCTTCAACATTGGCAGTTCTTCTGCCCATTACAAGAAGACGGTGGGAGTTAACACCGTATGGTGTGCAGGTGACAAGGGTACACAAATCCTCACCCTCAACAATTTTAAGTGAGGAGACATCCTCGGGGTCAACAATGAGAATTTCAAAAACCTCGTAGGTAAGAGTTTCGCCCACCGTATTGATCATAAACAGATCACCTACGGAAACCTTGTCAAGATTAGTGAAAAGCTTTGCAGAGGGAAGTCCTCTGTGCCCTGAAAGCACACAGTGAGTACTTTTTCCGCCGACGGGTAGACTTGTCCATTCTATGTGCCCCACTGCAATTTGCAGAACAGATTCGGAAACAGTGTGGTAAATAGGCAAAGAAACATCTATTTCAGGTATTTCTATATACGCCATTATGCCCGTACCTGTTATATCAAGAACCTTTTTGTATTCTGAAATTTCCTTATCGGAAAGAGTCTGATAGCCTGCTCTTTCCGTAATCATCTCATTGAATTTTTTTGCCTGCTCAATATAATCCTTTTTTTCCTCATCCTTCATGTTGGATACATTTTCGGAATAACCGGCAATTGCCCTTGACTGATGCTGGCTGTTCCACCAGTCACTGACGGTGGGATAAAGCAACAGACCGAGCCCGAGGATAAATATCATAATTAACAGGACTGTTGAACCGTGTTTTTTCATTTCTGACTCCTTAATCTGACCTTAATCAGCTTTCCCAAAAGTCGTATTTCACACGGCTCTTGGGAAAGCCGATGGGACATAAGTCCCATCAGCTTAAAAGCTTAAAACTGAATTATGCTTCAGCTGACATTCTTTTCTTTGAAACAAGAATAACAACTGCACCTACAACGAGGAGAGCACCAACGATGTAGAAGATTGTTGTACCGATACCACCGGTTTCGGGAAGGAGTGAACCTGTTTTGTTGATAACTTTCTCTTCTGCTGCTTCATATTCGATTGTTTCACCAACTGTTGCTTTACTTACAGTTACTTCGATAGAATCATCAAGAAGGTTGTAACCTGCGGGAGCCTTTGTTTCGGTAAGAGTGTAATCATCAGCATCAAGACCCTTGATTACAACTGCGCCTGCAACGATTTTTGTGGTTGTGTTTGCTTCACCTGCTTCTGCTACACGGTAGCCACCATCGATTTCAACAAAGCTAATAACACCGTCTGCATTTGAAAGAGTGAATTCTGCACCTTCAAGCTGCTTACCGTCTGTGTCAACCTTTTTGAGGTTGAAGTAGTATGTAAGAGTCTGAGTTTTTGATTCTTCAGTTGCAGTTGCATTGTCACCGTATACAAGCCAAGTGGTGTTGTCATTTGTTTCTGTAACAATTTCTGCGTCCTTGTTGAGAACTGCTGAGTAAGTGATAACAATATCTGTGTCTGCTGTGATTGTGTCAAGATAATTTTGTGTGAATGTGATTTCAAATGTGCAACCGTCAGCACATGTTGTTGCTACTGTGTAATCTGCACCCTTTGTGAGACCTTCAATTGCAATGCTGTTTGCATTAAGAGTGAGACCTTTTTCCATCTTATCGTGAACAATATACTTTGTTGCACCAGCCTTAGCAACTACTGTTGATCTGAAGTTTACGGTGTCACCGATTTCAGCATCATTAACTTCGCCCCAAGAACCGTCGCTGTCTTCCTGAACTTCCTTTGTGATTGTGGGTTCAGTGTTCTTTTCTGTAATTTCTGCTTCCTTATTTGTTGTATCAAGAGCACAAATTGTACCGAGTGAAGTGTCAACTGCATAGTAGCCAAGTTCAAGATTTGTAAATTCAATAGGGCCATCTGCTGTTGCGGTCTGAGTACCTGCTGCTGTTGCTGTGCTGCCTTCTGCTGTTGCATAAGCAATTGCGTCTTTAGCAAGAGCCGCTACATCTGCACCTTCTTTGAGTGTAACAGTACCATCAGTTGCTGAAACATCAAAATAAGTTAAGCCTTTGCCACCTTCTGCGAAGAAAGCACTCCAACCGTCTGCTACCTTGTAAACACCGGTGCCTGCTGTCTGACCGGGTTCAAATGTGAGCATTTTGTAGATTGTGTAGGTCTGCTTATCAACCGCATTTGTGATTGTGATTTTACCTTCGCCTGCTGCGAATGCGGGGATTGCCATTGCGAATACAAGTGCGAGAGCAAGTATTACGCTGAAAATTTTGTTTGTCTTTTTCATGACTGTTTTCCTTTCTTTTTTTCTCCCTTTGGGAGTATTTTAATAATTAATTATATAATTCGGGGTATCTGTCTCATTCCCTCAAGCGCCTACCCTCCTTTCTCTGCCTTTTTTTATATAAACAGAGTAGAAAGACAGAGCTCACGGTTATGAGCAGCCCTCCGATTATATACAAGTGAATAGTTCCGATACCGCCTGTTTCGGGCAATACACTACCGGCAATAATGTTGCTTACGGTATCCGTAAGACCGTTCCATGCCTTTTGTGTACCGTCAACAAGTTTTTCGGTTATTGCTATCTCATTATAAGCAACGGAGATATCAAACTGACTGCCTGATGAAACATAGCCCTCAGGCACTACCGTTTCTTCCATGTAATATATATGTCCGGACGGGATTTCTGTAAATGAAACCTTACCGTTTTCGTTAGACACCTCAACAAATTTGGTAACCTCGGTTACCGAAGTACCGTTGCCGCGGCATATACTGCATCTTGAAGCATCGTGGACAAGGGTAAACTCTGCACCTGGCAGCACCGAGCCCATATTATTCACCTTTGTGAAGCTGAACTCTGAAAGGTATCCGTTAACCGCAGGCTTCGGGAAGTAAACTGTTCTTGATTCGGAAATATCCTGAACGCCGTCGGTAGTGATAATAGTTCTGTATTCAAGAAAAGCATTACCGTTGGTGGGATAAACCATGCCTTCAACGAAGCTTTTCATTTCATTTTGTAATCTTACCCTGTATTTAACACTGTAAAAATAATATGTTGTATTAGGATCATCAGGGTCAACTGAGGTTGTGTAACCGGATTTTTTCAAATCCCAGAAGATAATATCGTTTTCGTGGTTTGCTGTATCTTCTCCGTTTTCCGCAAAGTCACCCGTGAGTTTTTCAGGAGTAGCTGATACGTTACCGTCTTTATCGTAGAAATAGATAAATTCAACTGCACGGTTACCGTCATCAAGAACGGGCAAGGGGTCCGTTGCCGTCCAGACGGTTTTTGTGCTCTGACCGTTAAGTTCGATAATTTCTTTGAAAATATTGTCAAAGGCGGCATACAACTGTTCACCGTTGGTACTGTCATGATAAAAATCAGGGTCAGGACTATCTGTAGTAGTACCCGAACCGATGCTGCTGCCCAACCAGGTTTTGTAAGCTGTATCTGAGGTAGCGTCACCGATTTCATAATTTGTCGACCGTCGGTCAACAACGGTAAACGATCTTCCTGCAAAAGAATCCACATAAGTCTGAATTTTTTGTCCTTCAACATCAACACCGATTGAGAAAATTTTAGCGCCCGAATCCTTGATTGTGGTTGCCATTTCTCTTGCTCTTATGGAAGCCTCATCACTATAACTGGTACCGTATGAACAAGGACGTTTTTTACCGTTATACAACTCAACAGAGTCATAAAACCTTGTTCCTGATGAATCATAAGGGTCATATCCGTCATATCCGCTTTCAATGTATGTTGTGGGGAAACCGTCAGAAAGGAATATTATGTACTGATTTGAATTGCCCGACTCCTTAAGCATATCATAGCCTCTTTTAAGACCTGCTTCAACGTTGGTGAATCTCGTTCTGTCATCACTTGAATAATTATCAATGATTGTGGCTGTAGCATCTTTCATCTGCTTTATAAGAGTTGCTTCCTGAGTATCATTGCCACAGGGCTGAAGCTCAAATATTTCGTGAGCACTGGTATTGAATGCAACAAAGCCTATCTGACTCAGACCCGAAGTATATTCTTCAAATTTCTTAATAAAATTCTCCGCCGCTATGATAGCCGCATCATATCTTGAAACTGTAGTCTCATCGGTCATAATACTGTTCATGGTATTTGAAATATCCATAACAATAACAACAGCCATATCCGGCTCGGAAAGGAAGGTCTGAACATTGGTTTTCGTCTGCACCGTGAGAGTAATATCAAAAACATTTTCAATGTCGGTACCCTTAAGCTTTTTGCTTACAACAACATTCTGGTCTGCCGAACTTACCGTACCGCCCGCATCGTTGACCTGTATATCTGACGGCTTTTCAATAACTATCGGCTCATCTTCCTCAACATCGACAGGCGGAAAATAGTCACTGAAGGTAACTATACCAAAGCTGTTTGAGGTGTTCGAGCCATAGGTGTTGATATAATCAAAATTTACCGTTGCTTCATCTCCGACTTTACAGTCAAAGGTGTTGCTGTCACCATGGGAAAGAAGAACAAAGCCTCTTGCTGTTGTGGGTTTGAGGGCGCTTTTATTTGTCAGATTGTAATCATACTTTGCAGTGACAACCAAATCGCCGTATTCATTTTCATCAACCACAACAGCATACCAATATCTGAAGCCGAAGCTGCTGTAGCTTCCTACATTTCCGCTATGTATGAGAACGGATTTATATGCTGTGCCGTCATCATAGTAGTTAACGAATTCAACTGTTCTTGATTCTGTTACAACATAGGTGTTGCCCATAGAATAAAGCCATTCATATTCAAGCAAATCGCACTTGTTAGGAACATTCTCCCGAAGCCGGGGACCCAGGTTTTCAAAATTGACCCAAGCCTTTGACGCTATTGAATAAACCTCTTTGTAATATTCCTCATAGCCCTCATAATCTTCAGCTATATCATACCTGTTGAGTTTTTCTTCAAACTTGTCAACTGACGGCAACTGATTTATCAGGTATGTAACATACTTAACCGCTTTGTCACGGAATTCTTTGCTTTCCCAATCAAGCGCCCAGGGCTTCTCCTTGCCCCATTCGGTGCAGGCGAGGATTTTATCGGCTGTGTAGCATTTTGATGAGTGTATATGCCCTGTTACATTTCCGTCAGTAACATTTCCGTCTGTTACATTACCACCGGTTGCAAGCTCTTTGATGAAGCAGATTTCCTCGTGGCAGTGCTCAGTCTGCTCGCAAATAAGCTCATTTTCTGCAGAATAACAAATTGTGCTGTGACTGTGCTCAATAATGCCGCAATAGGTTTCGTTATCCATGGTTATGGCAGGGAGAATAAGCATATACGTAGTCCAGAACACAACTATAATTGCAAGAGTTCTTGCTATTCTCTGCCAACGCTTTTCAAGCCTTGACAGCGTCAGAATATCGGCAATTTTCTGCCAGAAGCTATGCATATGCTCATCTCCTTTCTTTCATTTATTCCATAATTTTAATTCAGTTAAGTGCACCCATTTTGTCCATCGGCCACACTCTGAAAACAATTTTTCCCACAATCTGATCTTCCGCAACACAGCCTATAACACTGCTTCTGGAATCTACCGATACACTTCTGTGGTCACCCATAACAAAAATCTTGTTTTCAGGCACCTGATAAGGAAGTGTGATATCACATTCACCCAGAGCCTTTTCCGATATATAGGGTTCGTCAATCTCTTTGCCGTCAACAAAAACCGTACCGTCTTCACTTATGTTCACCCATTGCCCTGAAACAGCAATAACACGCTTAATAAGCACCTTGTTGTTATAGTAAAAGGCAACAATTTCACCTGAATTGAAATTATTTGTTTTTGTAGATATAACAATTTCACCGTCTTCAAGGGAGGGTGTCATTGAGCTTCCGTAAATCTGAAGAACAGGCATCCAGAGCGTTGCAACAAGCACTGCAGCGGCAGCCACAGCAACAAGCGTAAACACGGTGCTTTTAAGTGAAAGCTTATATTTTTTCTTGTATCTTTCCCGTTTGAGTTCTTTTTCAACCGCCTCAGAAGAAGGAAAGAGCTTACTGTTTTCCTGCATTTATAATACCTCTTAACCTTGTTCTCACATCTTCTTGTATATCAGGAGGCAAAAAAGCCAGCGCCATTTCATTCTGAGAATAAAAATGCATAAGACGCCAATAAAGCTTTCTGTCGGAAATAATTGCATTCTTTACATTTTCATCCATAACCGGTATCTGAGTCTGCTGATGTGAAGCAGACTTGTCAGGTACAGTAGGATAGCTCTGCCTTGTGACACTCACCTTTTTCACGGGTGCCAGTTCAATATTTTCAACAGTGATGTTTTCCCTTCGCATCTGCCTGAGGTCATAAACCAATTTATTGACTTCAGACAAAGCTCCGTTCAGTTGATGGGTAAGCTGTGAAAGTCCGCTTTCCGTATATTCGGGGCTGTTTTCCTTTTCTGTTTTATCAAGTATCTCCCTGAGCCTTTCGTTTTCCTTGCTTTCTTCAAGAAGGAGTTCCAACAATTCGAGCCTTGAAAGTTTTTTCAAATCTTTTTCAGTCATATTATCTTTCTTGTTTTCCAAATCCGTTTTTCTCCTCACCTTATCTTTATAAAAAGGGTATACTTACCCACTATTCCACCTTTCATGATAGCACAAATCTGAGTTTAATTCAAGAAACATTTTGCTTTTATTTGTTTTAAATCAGGGATTTTTGTCTGTTTTTCTCGTTATTTTTTCATTGTTTCAATTATAAAAAAACAAAAGAGGCGGAAAAACCGCCTCTTTGTATTATTGATTATAATTTATAAGCTTATCTGATTAACTGTTATCCACTGAATCTGTGGAGCATAGCTTGTCTGATTGTTGAAAAGCACATTACCGCTGTTTGAAAGCTCAATTTCATTTTCACCGGCATTAAGGCAAAGTGTGAAGCTCATTGTTTTGTAGGTGTAAAGAGAGTAGGTATTTCTTGTGAATATATCCTCGCTTTCACCGTTTGCAGTAACAGTAAGCATTGTTTCAATCAGGTCAACGTTATAATCGTGATAACCGCCCTCATGGTTGTTCGCATAATTGAGAGTAAATCTGTATGAGCCATCCTCAGGCACATTCACCTTAAAGCTTGCCTTACCGCCTTCAGATGAAATACCGTCAACAAAGGTTACGCCGTATTTATCTGTGGTAAGCTTTGCACCGTCGGAAAGAGTCATGTCTGAAGCGAGTATTTTCTGCCCTTCAACAGTCTCAAAAGGCTTGCTGATTTCAAGCCTGCAATTATCCGTAAGCTCAATTTCATTAAGACCGCGACGCAGATAAACCTTTGTATTTCCGTAAAGGAAGGTTGCGGCATCATCAATTTTTGCACCTACAGGCTTTGATGTGTAAACATCGTAATATCCGTCATACGGTGCAACAGCAAGGTATGCCTTATCACCGTCAGGAAGAACGCTGATTTCATTCTGCTCCTCGTGAAGATAAAGCAGTGCGCTGTCTAAAACAAAGGTGCCTTCAAGATGTCTGAACTCGATTGTATGAATGCCTGCACAAAGCTCAAGCTGCATGGGATAGCAATCTGTATATTCGCTCTTTATTGTATTCGGGAAGGTAATGGTCTCTTCCTTTCCGTCAAGAGCAAAAATTGCCTTGGCATTATCACGGTCATCCTTTGTTTTTCCGTCATTTGCTTTGCCGAAAATAACATCAAAATTATATGTGCCTGCCTTTTTTGCAAACACTGTGATTCTTACGCCGTCGCCGTCATTTTCATTGCCGCCGACCATACCTGCAGTTTTACCTGTTGTGGCATAAGCACTGTCATAAGTATATGAATTACCCAAAAGCTTTCCGTCTTCAAATTCGTATCTGACGGGAATGTTTGTGTTTCTTACAGTTTCAGCTTCTTCAATTTCATTGGTTACGGTTATGAAATATACTGCATCGGTATCGGTGCCGGGAACATTGATGTTAAGCCTGCCGCCACTTGCAGTTGCATTGTACTGTCTTAAAACAACGGGAGATGACACAACACCCATAAGTCCTTTGTAATATACACACTCTATCTTTACATTGACTTTTTTTCCGATATTCGTTTTATCAAGGTTAACAATCTTTACTGCACGCTTATTGTCACTACCGGCGGTAATAACCTTGATTTCATCCTTTGCGTCATTAAGTGAAGCTATACCCTTATATGTAGCTCTCCAGTCGTCATCATACAGGTCCTTATCCCTGATAGAATTCACCTTTGTTTCAAGAAGGCTGCCTTCCATTTCTGCATATTTTCTGAAAAGCCACCAGTTTGAGTTAGGTGAGTTATCGTCTGCAGCTGTATCGTTAAGGTTATTTGCAAGACGCCAATAAGCCATCTGTCCCCAGGTTTCACTTTTTTCAATCTGTGTTATGTAATGAATCATTTTGCCCGGGTTTCCGCAATCCTGCATTTCACCGTATTCGGTAACAACAATTGGAAGCTCATTTTCAATGCCGAGCTTATCTTCGATTCTGCGGTAATCGTCAACGTGCAGCTGCCAATCGTAAAGAGACCACCATGCGAGCTCATGATAAATCATAATTTCGGGCACACAGTCATTTTCAACACAGTAGGTCATGAAGGATTCAATTTTTGTTGTTTCATAATCACAGAAGCCGGGACCGCCGATAACTGCATCAGGGTCAAGGCTTTTAACGTAATCATAAGTCATTTTCCATGCTTCGTAGAAATTCTGTTTACCGATATCGTCATAATGAACTTTGCCGTCAACATAATTTCCGAACCATATTGCATTATCGCACTCATTGTAAATGCAATAAACAAGACTGTCCTTATAGGATGCATTCTTCAGCTTTTCCACCTTTTCCTTTACAATCGGGAAATAGCTTTCTTCAAGGTATTTTTTCCAGTCATAGGTTCCGTTTTTACGCATTTCCATAATTTCACCGTGGCAATAATACCATGTGCTGTAGCTGTCCTGAAGGTAAACTACGGTATAGTCACAGTTTTCAAGCTGTGCTGCTACATGCTCAACATCTCCCGTAGGGTGCTGAAGACCGTCAATAACCTTCTGAGAAACAGAGGAAATATCAATACTGTTTGTCATAGCCTTTGAAGGCACTCCTTCTTCGGCAAGTCCGTAAAGGTGGCCCGTTGCTCTTGTGGAAACAGGCTTAAGCTCTTTTGCTGCATCAATTTCAAGACTCGGAACCCATACAAGAGGTGCAGATTCCAAAAGCATAATAAGTGTCATAATAAATGTTACAATCCTTCCCATAATTATCTCCTTACAAAACTGTTAATTCATAATCCCTTGAGCCGATGCCCAGTTCAGCTGCCGCTTCGATTGTGTGAATACCGTTGCGGCTTTCTATTCTTTCAATCAGGTGATCTCTGCCCTTGTCATCGCTGTTATATACAAGGTCAATACACGCCTGATCAATTGCAACAGGGTCAAGAGATATAAGCATTCCTATATCGCTCATGCAGGGATCTTCCGCCTCGGCACAGCAGTCACAGTCAACGGACATGTTTTTCATAACATTGATATAAATGATATTGTCACCGAAATAGTCCGTAACACTTTTTGCTGCATCTGCCATAGCTTCAAGGAAAGAATCATGGTCTGCCGTCCAGATTTTTTTCGGTTCCCCTGCTCCGTGGATATATGCCTTACCGAAGGAGGATGCCATACCGATTGAAAGCTGTTTAAGAGCTCCGCCGTATCCGCCCATAGGGTGACCTTTAAAGTGAGAAAGAACAAGAAGACTGTCATACTTTGCAGTGTTTTTACCAACATAGTTTTTCTTTATCACTTTACCGTCGGGAATTTCCAGCACCATATCCTCAGGCTCTGCATCAAGAATCTCTGTCGGGAAAAACTCGCTCCAACCGTGCTTCTTCAATGTCTCAAGATGCTTTTGGGTTGTGTTTCTTGTGCCGTTATAAGCAGTGTTGGTTTCAACAACAGTACCACCCACTTTTCCGATAATCTCTTCCCAGAAATCGGGTCGCAGAAAATTCTGATTGCCTGTTTCACCGCTGTGAACCTTAACAGCGATTCTGCCCGTAAGCTCTTTTCCTAAGGCATTATACAGCTTAAGAACGCTTTGCTTTTCGCAGTCGGGTATGAAAAATACCTTCGATTTCATATTTTCGCCTCCAATCTGTTTTATTATATACCACTTAGTAAATATTAGTCAATAATTTTAACATAAAAGAGACGGCAAAAAACAACACCCGAGACATTTTCAGTCCGGGTGCTGTTAAAAGCTGAATGTATTTTACTTCGAAATTCTGATAACCGTTGCCGAATACTGAGGTACGGTGTAGTTGAACTGCTCTGAAATTCCGTCAACAGTGAATTCCACCATCTTGCAGTCCTCTTCGGCACCGAGGATGTTGTCATTGTCAAGGCTGTCGCCGGCAACCTGGTAAACCTTAGCAGTGGAATTGACTGAGGTCATACCTGAAAGGTCGATGGCTACGGTTCTGTCGGAATCTGTAACATTTACAAGCTTGATTATAGTATCTCCGCTTTCATCCTTTGAAACCACCTGATAGCATTCTGCATTGCATTCAGATTCTGAAACATAGTCAAACTGCAGCTCACCGTCAATATAACCCTTGATGTTATATCCGTCAACCACAATTTTAATTTCGTAGGTAACGCCTTCTTCAACGGTGAAATCAGAGGCTGTTTCGGGAAGCTCACCGCTCTTGACACCGTTTCTGATTCTCTGCAGGGCAGACTTTGTGTTGCCCCATCCTCCAATATTCCAGAAGAACATGTTATTCTCGTCTTCATAAAGGAAAGGAACGTAGAAGCCTTCTTCACCGTGATTCTTTGTGGCTTCAAAGGTGTAAGTATAATTTGACCAATCCTCATTACCGAAAACTGCAGAAGCGCCAAGCACATGATATGGAATAGCTGTAGCCTTTTGTGTAAGCTTGCCGCCGCTGATTTTCCAGTCACCGTCACTGATTTCGAGCCAGTTCCACCAGAAATCGGGGATACTGAATTTATCCTGAGCAAGAGTTTTTCCTGTTTTATTATCCACAACCTTGATGTTATCAAAGTCAGCCGATGTGTACCAAGTGCCAAGGCCTACCTTACCCTTAAGGTCTTTCGGCGGAATCAGTGCACCTTCAAATTCAGATTCAAGAAGTGAGGTGCCTGCATTGTTTGAGAAGAGCTTCTGCATATAATAGCTGATTGAGCCCGTTGAAAGGTGATTATTGAACCAGATAAGATTCGGTGACCAGTGAGTTGCAGTAAGATTTCCGAAAAGAGGAGCATAAGCTGCCATTCTTACAATGTCACCGTTTCTTTCAAGGCCCGTCATATATGCCGCTTCGGCAAGTGCTGCTTCAAGTCTGTTGGAGCGAGCAGCATATTCGCCAAGGAACACCTGAATTGCACCGCCATAAGGTGTATCTGTCATTTCGCTGAAGCTTCTCTTATAATTCTTTTCATCATAATAATCAACATTTTCAAGGAACCAATAAGGGTCATTATAATAGTGCTGGTCTGTTACACCTGCATATTCGTCGATTGTAAATTTGCCGTCTGAATTATTTACATAGTTATAAGCATTCTCGTAGGATGCCTTATAATTTGCACCGCTTGTGGCATCGTCTGCGCCTGAGGAGTAAACAAGCTCAATTCCTTCATAAAGCTCAGGGTTCTTTTCTTTTTCTTCGTTGAAGCGTTCAAGGAAGGCTTCGTATCTTTCAAAATAATCCTTACCTTCGTTTTCGTTACCGATGCCAATGTATCTGAGCTCAAAGGGTTCTTCATGTCCGAGAGAAATTCTTACCTGACCCCAGACAGTTGTTTCGTCACCGCGGCAGAATTCAACAAGGTCAACCATATCCTGAAGATACTGTTCAAATTCGGGAGTATACATGTCAACGGGGCCCTTACCTCTCATCTGGCAGTAAAGACCGCAGTTGATAACAGGCACACCTACAGCACCGATATCCTCAGCAAGCTGGAAGTATTCATAGAAGCCCAATCCGTAGCTCATGTAGCAGGGAAGAGGGTCATCTGTTGCTGCAATGTTTGTCCAGAGGTTGATGCCGTAGGAGCGGGCAGCAACATCACCCAGCTTACCGTTGAACTTTACGGGAAGACCGTTTTCGCCAACACCGACGGAATCCTTCCAGTTGTATGCGGTTTCTGCATCATAGCCTTCAATAACACATCCGCCGGGGAAACGCAGGAATTTAGGCTGAAGGTCAGCAAGCTTCTGTGCAAGGTCAATTCTCATGCCGTGACCTTTATATGTATCAGGGAAAAGAGACACCATATCAACAGCTATTTTACCGCTTTCGGTGAGAAGCTGAAGATATACATTCTGAGTTGCTGTTGTATCGGAAACAAGGGTAAGCTCATACTTTTCCCACTCGGTACCCACTGCGGGAACTGTGCCCGTTGCGGCAATTTTGCCGTCTGCAACAAGGTTAACCGTTATGGGTGTGCTTCCGCCCTTAAGGTCCTTTGCATAAACGGAGAAGTAATAATTTGCACCCTTTTCAATTGCCATACCGTCAAGGAAGCCTCTGTTCTGAACACCGGCAAAGCCTGTGGTGGTATTGGTAATAACAAGGTAATTTGTGTTGTTTTCGTTAAGTCCGCCGATTTTGTCTGCCTTTATAACTTCGAGCATGGGCTCACCAACCCTGCTCCAGCCGTGAAACTCGTCGTCTGCAGCAAGCTTGCCGTACTCAAAAGAACGGTTTATTACCTTTTCGGCATAAAGACCGCCGTCTGCGGCAAAGTTAATATCTTCAAAGAAAATGCCGTAAAGCATATCACTGATACCGTGGACCTCATTATCGGCATTGATACTCAGCTGATAATCGGAATTTACGGTATCATAAGCTGTAACCGTATTTTCTTCACCTCTTATAATACTGTCAACAGCACCGTCACCGCCGCATACAAGGCCAAGTGAAACAAGCAATGACATTATTGCTGCAAGAATTTTTTTGTATAATGCTAAAATCTTCTGTTGCATAATACTTCCTCCAAGCGTTTATAGTTATATATATGATATAAGAATAATTACCTTTTGTCAACAATATTACTGCCGTCATAATAAAATTATCGTTGACAAAGGCACTGCTGTTGTAATACAATTATGTTAATGAGAAGACGGCGTTCTTCCTTATATAATATATTGAAAACGGAGATAAAACGCTATGAAATTATTACTCGTTATTGATATGCAGAACGATTTTATTGACGGCGCCCTGGGCACAAAAGAAGCTGTTGAGATTGTTGTATCTGTTAAGGAAAAGATTGAGTCATATCGCAAAAACGGTGGTACAGTAATTTTCACAAGGGATACTCATAAAGAAAACTATCTGAACACCATGGAGGGCAAAAAGCTGCCTGTACCACACTGTATAGAAGGCACAAAGGGCTGGGAAATCTCCCCTGAGCTTGATGTTGCCGACTCAAAAATTATTGATAAGCCGACCTTTGGCTCAACAGAGCTTGCAGAAATCCTGAAGGACATTGACGGCATTGATGAAATTGAAATTATAGGTCTTTGCACGGATATCTGCGTTATTTCCAATGCTCTGCTTATAAAAGCCACTATGCCCGAAACAAAAATCACCGTTGACAGTAAGTGCTGTGCAGGCGTAACTCCCAAAAGCCACGAAAATGCACTGAAGGCAATGCAGATGTGCCAGATTGATGTTATCTGAGAAGGAGACAGATATGAAATTTAATGCTGAAAAGGTTACAAAGGACCTTGTTGAATGGATAAGAAACTTTTTTGAAGAAAACGGAAAGGACTGCAAAGCCGTTCTTGGTATTTCCGGCGGTAAAGACAGCTCTGTTGCGGCGGCACTTTGTGTGAAAGCTCTCGGTAAAGACAGAGTCTTTGGTGTGCTTATGCCAAACGGAGAGCAAAGCGATATTGACGTTTCAATTGCACTTTGTGATTTTCTTGATATCCAGAACGTTACAATTAACATTGCAGACTGCTTCAACGGACTTGTGAATGAAATTGAAAGCAAAATGGAATTTTCCCGCCTTGCAAGAGTTAACCTTCCGCCCAGACTCAGAATGTCCACTGTATATGCCGTATCCCAGTGTGTTAACGGCAGAGTTGTGAACACCTGCAACCTCTCTGAGGATTGGGTGGGCTATTCCACACGCTACGGTGACAGCGTGGGTGACTTCAGTCCCCTGTCAAACCTTACCGTTCAGGAAGTAAAGGAAATCGGCAGATATTTAGGTCTGCCTTCAATGTTTGTTGATAAAGTGCCAAGTGACGGACTTTGCGGCAAAACCGACGAGGATAACCTGGGCTTTACCTATGCAGTGCTTGACAAATACATCAGAACAGGCATCTGCGAGGACGAAAAAACAAAAGAGCTTATTGACAGAAAGCACAAGGCAAATCTGTTCAAGCTTCAGTTAATGCCAAGCTTTCCTTATAAGCCGGAATAAACACATATGTATTGAAATAAAAGCATAGTAAAAAAGAAAAGGATGAAAAATATGAAAAACAACAACTTTTTACAAGCGGTAAAGTTCGGTCTGTTCTCCGCCTCTGCGGGAATTATCCAGGTAGGCTCCTTCACACTGCTGAACGAGGTTGTACTGCCTAACATCAGCATTCAGAACGAAAAGATAATGGCTCTGCTCAGCGCTGAGTACGGTGTATGCTATCTGGTAGCTCTCACTCTTTCGGTTTTATGGAATTTCACCTTTAACCGCCGCTTCACATTCAAATCCGCCGCTAACATCCCCATTGCTATGGCGAAGGTTTTCGGTTTCTATCTTGTATTCACACCCCTTTCGGTCTGGTTGGGTGAGCTTGCAACAGGTAAGGGCGTGAATGAATACATCGTTCTTGCTTTGACAATGATGTCTAACATGGTGCTCGAATATCTGTTCTGCAAGTTTGTGGTGTACCGCAATCAGGAAAACACTATTGATCAGAAATGAGCAGTAAGTAAAAATGCAGATATTTCAGGTAATTTTCTACTTGAAATATCTGCATTATTATTTTTGCTTTTTGGTTCTGTGCTTAATGGGAAATTATTTATCTGTTTCTGTGCGCTTCATTCCGCTGCCCTTTTCACCCCAGGAATTTGCCCAGGATTCACAGTAGAGCTTATAGTATGAAACGTTGTTCTTTTCTCTGTATTTAGCGAAGCAGTTGCACCAGATAAATGACGGAATTGCAATAACAATCCAATAAAGAGGACCTAAAAGAAGGCACTGCCAGGTGTGGCCGTATTCGTGGATTCTTGTGTTATAAGTCCATTTCTTGTTCTTATGGTTATCCTTCATAAAGATGAAAAGACCGAGTGAAAGTCCGCCGCCCTTCCAGGGGACATAAACAATTTTGGCACAGCCGAAATGCTGCCAGCGGTAGCCCTTAACCTTGGTGCAGATTGTGAAGGCAATCCAACCGATAAGGTTAACGGAAAAGCCCCAGGTCCACTGAACAAAATAGAAAAGGAAATCAATGAGTGAGTTTTTCCAGTTTTTTTCCTTTTTTGCCGGTTCTTTCTGAGTGATATCAATGTTATTCATAGTAATTTCTCCTTTTATCATTCGCCAAGAGCTTCTTTTACAAGCTCGATGCTTTCGTTTGTTTCTTCAGCCTGCTCTGCCGAGGCTTTCTTGCCTGTTCTGATTGCAGCCATTTCAGCTTCCTTTTCAAGAAGAATCTGATATTCACCGTCTTCATTTGCTTCTACGGGATGAGCTTCACCCTCATTGTTCTGACCGAGCCATGTGTTTTCATACTTCTGGCCTGAAATCTGTTCAACGATTTCAATCTGCTCAGCGGTAAGAGTTACATTGCCGTATTTATGCTTTGTTGCAACTGCAGCACAAATCATTCTGTGCTCAGCCTTATTCATTCGGAACTTATGAAGAAGGAACAGTGAGATAAGAGCCAACACAATGGGAATAATGGCAACACACAGACGCACACCTAAAAGTGCACTGTCGGGCTGATTGTAAAGTAAGCCTGTTGTTTTTTCATATTCAGTAACTTCACTTCCGGTTACGAGACCGAAGCGACCGAGAATTACCAGCACCAGACTCTGAACAGTGGTTGAAACACAGGTCTTGATAAGGGTATTGAAGGTACCGATAACACCTTCACGTCTTCTGCCTGTGATTGCCTCATCAATATCGGAAATATCAGGGAAAATGTTTGTGGCGGCATAGCCTATACCTGATTTACCAAAGGGATAGCACACAGCAGTAAGCATAAGAATTACAGTCCATATAAAAGAACCGCTGTTTTTGTCTGTGGGATTCATAAACAAACACAGGGCAAAGCCTATAATCATAAGAGGAGTAACAACATTAGCACATTTTTTCTTGCCGTTCTTCATTGTCATAGCATAGTTGAAGGGGAAAGCAGAAGCCTCAAACACACCTTCAATTGTGGTGAAAAGACCGTAAAGCTTAATAAGACGGGCAATATATCTTATGTAAAATACAAGTGATGAACGGTAGAAGTTACATGCGGTGTTATAAAAAAGGCTCATAACGAAATACTGTCTGAATGCCTTGTTTTTAACAACGAGAGCATACTCGTGCAAGAAATATTTAAAGTCAAACTTTTCGAGCACCATATCAAGAGAAGGCTTTTCTCTTGTTTTTCTGAAGGTATGCGTAAGACAGACAGCATATACCAACGCCAGGATGATACCCACAAGAAGCATGGGGAATTCAGCACCGCTTTCAGGATCGCTGAAGCCGAACATTGCAAGAACACCCATAGCAAGGAAGAAGGACGGGAACATACCGAAGGAGGTGAAGATATAGCCTACGGAATTATACTGTGTTCTTAAATCGTAGTCGGGCGCAAGCTCGGGAAGCATTGCAACATGGGGAACATCAACGAAGGAGTAAGCCGTTTTATAAAGCACATATATTATGGTGAAGTATATAACAGCCTGCATCGGTCTTTCTCTGCCGTCGAGGCCGTAAGAGTTCCACAGCAATGCGAAGCTGACAGCATAAAGCGGCATAGCCCAGAGAATATAACGTCTGTGTCTGCCGTATCTCGAACGGGTTCTGTCGGTTATAATACCGATAAACGGGTCAATAATTGCATCCCATATACCTGCAATAAATGTAATGATTGCAGCCTTTTCAGGCTCAAGGTTAACAACACCTGTCAGGAAGAGGGTAAAATAAAGGCTGATAACATAGCCTGAGCCGGATGTTGTGATGTTTGCACTGCTGTAGTTTATCATAGGGACAACATCTTTTTTAAATGTACCCTTGACGCCCAACAGCTTAAGGATTTTTTGTTCCATTTTATCACTCCTTTTTATTATGGTATATACTTTAACATGATAAAACGATTTAGTCAAGCAAAACACTGCAACAAAAGATTTTTATATGTTGATTTCTTCTTTTCTTCGTGGTATTCTAACTATATTAATAAGCTTAGGAGAAAGATTATGATTATTTCAGGACTGCAAAAGCTGACACTTCTCGATTTTCCCGAAAAAACTGCCTGCACAATTTTCACCTACGGATGTAATTTCCGCTGCCCCTTCTGTCACAATGCTCTGCTTGTTACGGAAAAAATGACAGATATTATTCCCGAGGACGAAATCTTCTCCTTTTTGAGAAAACGAAGCGGAATTCTCGACGGTGTATGCATAACCGGCGGAGAGCCTACCAATCAGAAGGACTTGATTTCCTTTATGAAAAAAGTCAAGGAGCTGGGATATCTTATAAAGCTTGATACCAACGGATATAATCCCGACATGCTTGAAAGCATTCTGAAGGACGGCCTTGCAGATTATGTTGCCATGGACCTGAAAAACTCGCTTGAAAAATATTCCCTTACCGCAGGAATAAACACAGACACGGAAAAAATTAAAAGAAGCATTGAGCTTATAAAAAACAGCTCCGTTGATTATGAATTCCGAACCACTGTTGTAAAAGAGCTCCACTTTGATGAGGACATTGAAAAAATCTGTGACCTTGCAGGAAAGGCTTCAAAGCTCTTTCTTCAGCAGTTCAAGGATTCGGGAAATCTCATTTCAGAAGGGCTTCACCCCTGGGAAACGGACAGAATGAAGACACTTGTTGAAAAACTGCAAGAAAAAGGCTTTAACGTATTAATGCGGGAAAGTTAAAGCACTACAAATTGTGGTGGATTCCAAAAAATAAACACAATAATTTGTGTTTTACCTATTGCCTTTTACAATATCTTGTGATATAATCGTCGCGTACTGCAAAATAAAGCAGAAAAGATTCAAACCAGAAATCGGTTTCCTTCTTTTCTGTTTTGCTATGTAAATAAAGAATATTTAAAAGGAGAACAGGTATGTATTCAGTTTTAAAACGAAACGGACAGGTTGTTGATTTCAATCTTAAAAAAATCACAGAAGCAATTACCCTCGCCTTTGAAGCACAGCAGAGAGATTATATCCCCGACATCATTGATTTTCTTGCTTTAAAGGTTACTTCAGACTTTGAACCCAAAATCAAGGACCACAACATTGCTGTTGAAGATATTCAGGACAGCGTTGAAAACGTTCTTGTTCAGGCAGGCTACAGCGATGTTGCAAAGGCATACATCCTTTATCGCCGTCAGCATGAAAAGCTCCGTGACATCAACACAACTCTTCTTGACTACAAACAGATTGTTGATAACTATGTTAACGTAAACGACTGGCGTGTTAAGGAAAACTCCACCGTTACATATTCAGTAGGCGGTCTTATTCTTAATAACTCAGGCGCAATTACCGCCAACTACTGGCTCAGCGAGGTTTACGATGACGAAATCGCCAACGCTCACAGAAACGCAGACATTCACATTCACGACCTTTCAATGCTCACAGGCTACTGTGCAGGTTGGTCCTTAAAGCAGCTTATCAAGGAAGGTCTCGGCGGTGTTACAGGAAAAATCACATCTGCTCCCGCAAAGCACCTTGCAACCCTTTGCAATCAGATGGTAAATTTCCTTGGCATCATGCAGAATGAATGGGCAGGCGCTCAGGCATTCTCCTCCTTTGATACATATCTTGCACCCTTTGTAAAGGCTGATAATCTTTCCTATGAACAGGTTAAAAAGTGCATCGAGTCCTTTATTTACGGTGTAAATACCCCTTCACGCTGGGGTACTCAGGCTCCCTTCACAAACATCACTCTTGACTGGACAGTTCCCAACGACCTCGCAGAGCTCAACGCTATCGTTGGCGGTAAGGAAATGGACTTCAAGTATAAGGATTGCAAAAAGGAAATGGATATGGTTAACCGTGCCTTCATCGAAACCATGATTGAGGGCGACGCAAACGGAAGAGGCTTCCAGTATCCTATTCCCACCTATTCAATCACAAGAGATTTTGACTGGTCCGAAACAGAAAACAACAAGCTTCTTTTCGAAATGACCTCCAAATACGGCACACCCTATTTCTCAAACTACATCAACTCCGATATGGAGCCCAGCGATGTACGTTCCATGTGCTGCAGACTTCGCCTTGACCTTCGTGAACTTCGCAAAAAGTCAGGCGGCTTCTTCGGCAGCGGTGAAAGCACAGGCTCTGTTGGTGTTGTTACAATCAACATGCCCAGAATCGCTTTCCTTGCAAAGGATGAAAAGGACTTCTATGAGCGTCTTGATAAGCTTATGGATATTTCTGCTCGTTCACTTGCAATCAAGAGAAAGGTTATCACAAACCTTCTTGACGCGGGCCTCTATCCTTACACAAAGAGATATCTCGGCACCTTCAATAATCACTTCTCAACAATCGGTCTTGTAGGTATGAACGAAGCTTCTCTTAATGCGAACTGGCTCAAGTGTGACCTTACAGACAAAAAGGCTCAGAAGTTTGCCCAGGATGTTCTTAATCACATGCGTGAACGTCTTTCAGACTATCAGGAAATGTACGGTGATCTTTATAACCTTGAAGCAACTCCCGCTGAGTCAACAAGCTACCGTCTTGCAAAGCACGATATCAAGCGTTATCCCAACATCATAACAGCTTCCGACAGCAAGAAGAACGAAACTCCCTATTACACCAACTCCTCACATCTTCCCGTCGGCTACACAGATGATATTTTCACAGCTCTTGACATTCAGGACGAGCTTCAGACACTTTACACTTCAGGTACTGTATTCCACGCCTTCCTCGGTGAAAAGCTTCCCACATGGAAGAGTGCTGCAGCCCTCATCAGAAAAATTGCAGAAAACTACAAGCTTCCCTATTACACCCTTTCACCCACCTATTCCGTATGTAAAAACCACGGATACATTGCCGGTGAAAAGTACTCCTGCCCCGAATGCGGTGAAAAGACAGAGGTTTACAGCCGTATCACAGGCTACTACAGACCTGTTCAGAACTGGAACGACGGTAAGAGTCAGGAATTCCAGCACAGAATCGAGTACAATCCCTCAAAGTTTGCAAAGGAAATCAGCGGCATAAAGGCAGAGGAAGCTGAACATACAGCAAGCGTAGACAGCGAAGACAAGCTTATCCTTTTTGCTTCAACAACATGCCCCAACTGTAAAATGGCTGCAATGTTCCTTGACAAAGCAGGCATCAAGTATGAAAAGGTGCTTGCAGACGAAAACAAAGAGCTTGCAGAAGAATACGGTGTTCATCAGGCTCCCACACTCATCAGCATCAGTGGCGGTCAGGTTGAAAAAATCGTTAACCTTTCAAACATCAGAGCTTTCACCGAAAGATAAGGTGACAGATTATGTATGATATTATAATCATCGGCGCAGGACCGGCAGGACTGACAAGTGCAGTTTATGCCGGCAGAGCCGACAAAAAGGTTCTTATCCTGGAAAAAGAAACCTTCGGCGGTCAGATAACCCACTCCCCCAGAGTTGAGAATTACCCGGGCTTTGTTCAGATGAGCGGCAATGAATTCGCCGACAAGCTGGTTGAACAGGCAATGGTGCAGGGTGCTGAAATTGAGCTTGACAGTGCAACAGGCATTGAAAAGAAGGACGGATTTTTCACCGTTAAGGGAGAAAGAGCCGATTACGAAGGAAAAAGCGTTATTATTGCAACAGGCTCAGCACACAGAAGGCTGAATCTTCCCAAGGAAGACAATTTCACAGGTGAAGGCGTGTCCTACTGTGCAGTTTGTGACGGAGCCTTCTATAACGGCCAGACCGTTGCAGTAATCGGAGGAGGAAACTCTGCCTTACAGGAAGCTGTTCTGCTTTCAAAAAACTGCAAAAGCGTAACCGTTATTCAGAACTTAGCTTTCCTCACAGGTGAAACAAAGCTCATTCAGGAGCTTGAAAGCAAAGAAAATGTTGACTTCATTTATTCAAGCGTTGTAACAGAGCTGCTGGGAGACGAGACCTTTGAAGGTATAAAAATCAGAAACACTGACACAAATGAAGAAACTCAGCTCAGCTTTGACGGCATCTTTGTGGCAATCGGTCAGCAGCCGAAAAATGAACCCTTCAGAGATAACGTAAAACTCAATGAATGGGGTTACATCACTGCAGACGAGTCCTGCATTCCCGAAAGCGAAGAAGGTATTTTTGTTGCAGGCGATTGCAGAAGCAAAAAAGTAAGACAGATTGCAACCGCAATTTCCGACGGTGCAGTTGCCGCTCTCGCAGCCTGCAGTTATGTTGACGGATTATAAAAAGATCAAGTGGCTACCCTATGCGGGAAGCCACTTGTTTTTTATCGTAATTTTCTTATTGTTCAGCAAGCATGTGTTATTTGAATCTGTAAAGGTTCGCTTCAAAGGGTGTCAGGGTGTTGCCCTGCTTGTTGTTCACATTTGAAAGAATAAGCTCACATGCCTTTGTAGACATAACCTTTTTCTGAATCTTATCTGTAAGGTTGATTTCAATAAGGTAAGTTGCATTTTCTCCCCTTCTGAAATAACACAGAACATCCTTCCATTTATCCTTTACAAGCTCAAATTCACCGTAAACAAGCTCAGGATTATCATGACGCAGCTTAATTGCATCCTTATAGAAATTCAAAACAGAATTCTTATCCTTAAGCTGACTTGCAACATTTATCTTGTCATATTTCTTAACAGTGCCTATCCAGGGAGTTCCTGTTGTAAAGCCTCCGTTTTCGCTGTTATCCCAGCATACGGGAGTTCTGCAGTTGTCACGGCTGCCTGCATTTACAATTTCAAAAGCTTCCCTTTCTTTTGTACCCTTTTCAATAAGCTCATTATAGTAGTTGAGAGATTCAACGTCTCTGAGGCTGTCTATTGAATCAAACTCTCCGTTTACCATACCGATTTCCTGACCCTGATATACAAAGGGACAGCCCTTCATTGTCATCTGCATGAGAGCAAGAAGCTTGCTGACCTCATTTCTGTAATAACCCTCGGGGCATACCTTTGAGGTCATTCTGGTGGTATCGTGATTTTCAAAAAATACGGTAGGCCAGCAATGGTTTCCGTAATTCAATTGCCAATTGACAAGCTCCTTTGCCATGGGACGAAGGTCATATTTATATTTTGAAAAGCGCTTCTTTCCCGGGTTTTCAACATGGTCAAAGGAGAAAACAACATTAAGCTCCTTACGGTAATCTCCTGTCATAAGCTTGCTCATTTCAATACCCGTACCCTGACATTCACCAACGGTAAAGGCATCATATTTGTTGAAGGTGTTCTCAGCAAGCTCATTGAGATATTTGTGAAGTCTCGGACCGTAGAAATAATGCTCAACACCCTTATGACCCATAAGAGCAGCTACGGTATCGTTGCCGTCGGGAAGACCGTCTGCCTTTGAAACAAAGCTGATAACATCCAGGCGGAAGCCGTCAACTCCCTTGTCAAGCCACCAGTTCACCATGTCGTAAAGGTCCTTGCGCAGATTCTCGTTTTCCCAGTTGAAGTCCATCTGCTTTTTTGAAAACAGATGCATCGCCCACTGCTTTCTTTCGGGATAGTAATTCCATGCTTCGCCGCTGAAAAGTGATGTCCAGTTATTGGGCGGTGTATTCTCGTCACCGTCACGCCATATATAATAATCCCTGTAGGGTGATTCGGGGTCTGATACGGAAGACCTGAACCATTCATGCTCATCGGAGCTGTGATTGATAACAAGGTCCATAATAAGCTTCATATCGCGCTTATGCATTTCTGAAAGAAGCTCATCAAAATCCTCCATTGTGCCGAATTCCTTCATTATCTTACGGTAATCTCTGATATCATAGCCGTTATCGTCATTGGGAGAGTCATACATGGGACTGCACCATACGGCATCAACACCCAACTGCTTAAGGTAATCAAGCTTTTCGATAATACCTCTTATATCACCGATTCCGTCGCCGTCGGAGTCCTTGAATGAACGGGGATAAATCTGATAAAAAACAGCTTCCTTCCACCATTTTCTTTCAACCGGTGCATTATCCTCAAGGGGTGTGTCCTTTTCAATATTGAGTATGTTGAGAATTGAATCAATAAAGCTGTCGTCAATTTTACCCATAGCCATTTTCTGAATCTGACCCAAAGTAAGCTTTGAAAGAGGGCCCTTTTCCAGAACCTCTATACCCATACCCATTGAATAAAGAGCCTTGGCAAGAATATCGTGTCCGGCAGGAGTTTTGACAATATCTCCGATTTTTGTGCTTCTTGTAACCTGCATGTTTTCCATAAAGCTTTCCTCCTTACACAACTGTGTATATTAACATAATAATCAATACGGATGCTGTTTTCAAGAACTTTTGTATAAATTATTTGACTTTTCCTTAAGTTGAATGTAATATTTAACTGTAAACTGAAGAAAAATAAAACGGAGGTATTTTTGCTATGGATATTAAAGAAATTCTTTCAAAAGTTGACCATACTGTACTCGGTCAGGCATCAACCTGGCAGGACATTAAAAATCTTTGCGACGACGGAATAAAATACGGCTGTGCCAGCGTGTGCATCCCACCCTCGTATGTAAAAAAAGCGAAGGAATATGTCAACGGTTCATTGAAAATCTGTACTGTTATCGGTTTTCCCAACGGCTACAACACAACTGCCGTCAAATGCTTTGAAGCTGCTGAGGCAGTAAAAAACGGTGCCGATGAAATTGACATGGTAATAAATATTGGTATGCTAAAAGACAAAAGATATGACGAAATACTCACCGAAATAAAAGAAATCAAAAAAAGCTGTAACGGAAAGCTTCTTAAGGTAATTATTGAAACCTGCCTTCTTACCGATGATGAAAAGGTAAAAATGTGTCAGATTGTTTCTGATTCAGGTGCTGATTACATCAAAACCTCAACGGGATTTTCCACAGGCGGAGCCACCAGAGAGGATATTGCCCTTTTTAAAAGCAATGTGAAAGAGCATCTTCTGATTAAGGCAGCCGGCGGAATTTCAAGCATTAAGGATGCAGAAGACATGCTGAGCCTGGGTGCTTCAAGACTCGGCACCAGCAGAATTGTAAAAATCGTAAAGAACGAAGAATCACAGGGATATTAAGACCTCTTAACAAAATTTTCAAAGGAGAAAATGTTATGCCAGTATCAACACCCCATATTAATTTAAAAGAAGGTTTTTCCTTCGCCAGAACCGTCCTTATGCCCGGTGACCCCTTAAGAGCAAAGATGATTGCCGAAACCTTTCTTGAAGATGCAGTCCTTGTTAACAATGTCAGGGGAATTCACGGCTATACAGGCACATATAAGGGCCATCAGGTATCAGTTATGGCAAGCGGCATGGGTATGCCATCAATCGGCATTTATTCCTATGAGCTTTATGAGTTTTTCGGCGTTGAAAACATTATCCGTATCGGCTCTGCCGGCGGTATAGGTGAGGGAATTGAACTCCGGGATGTTGTGGCAGGTATAGGCGCAAACACAAACTCCAATTTTGCTTCACAGTTCGGTGTTTGCGGTACCATCGCCCCCACATGCAGCTTTGAGCTTCTTTTAACTGCAACAGAATGTGCAAGAGAGCTTGGCATTGAGCTGAAAACAGGTAACCTTTACTCTTCCGATACCTTCTACGATGCAGACCCGGATTCACTGAAAAAATGGGCAAAGGCAGGCTCAATTGCCGTTGAGATGGAAGCCGCTGCCCTTTATCTTAACGCTATGCGCTGCGGCAAAAAGGCTCTTGCCATCTGCACAATTTCAGACCTTCCCTTCACCGGTGAGGCATGCAGTGCTGAGGAAAGACAGAATACCTTTACGGATATGATGAAAATTGCACTTGAAACAGCAGTAAGGATGGATTCTTGAATTTATGACTAAGCGGATATTTTTAATTGTTCTTGATTCTGTGGGCATAGGTGAATTGCCCGATGCCGCACTATACGCAGACGAAGGCAGTAACACACTTAAAGCATGCTTTGACTGTGATGGCTTCAGTGTACCTAACCTTAAAAAGCTTGGACTTTTCAACATTGACGGCATTGACTATGCCGAAGGAGTAAAAGAACCGAAGGCTGCTTTCGGAAGATGCTCCGAAATGTCAAAAGGTAAGGATACAACAACGGGACACTGGGAAATCTGCGGAATTATTTCCGAAAAGCCCATGCCGACTTACCCTGACGGCTTCCCTGACGAAGTGCTGAATGAATTTTCTAAAAGAACAGGCAGAGGCGTGCTTTGTAACAAGCCTTATTCAGGAACACAGGTTATTGAGGATTACGGGAAAAAGCACCTTGAAACCGGTGACCTGATTGTCTACACCTCTGCAGACAGCGTTTTTCAGATTGCGGCACATGAAAGCATTGTACCGCCGGAAAAGCTTTACGAATACTGCAAAGCTGCAAGAGAAATCCTTAAAGGCGAGCACGGCGTAGGAAGAGTTATCGCACGTCCCTTTGAGGGTGAATATCCGGATTTTGTAAGAACTGCAAACAGGCACGATTTTTCTCTTGTTCCCCCTGAAACAACTGTTATTGACGAGCTGACGGAAAATGGCTTTGATGTTATTCCCGTCGGCAAGATATTCGACATTTTTGCAGGCAAATCCATGAAAAAATCCAATCCCACAAAATCCAACAGACAAGGTATGGAATTAACTTCAGATTTTACAAAAAAGGATTTCAACGGTCTTTGCTTTATTAATCTTGTTGACTTTGACATGGTGTACGGTCACAGAAACAATGCAGAAGGCTATGCCGAAGCTCTTATGGAATTTGACCGTTGGCTCGGTGAGTTTTTGCCTGAGCTCAGGGATGATGATGTTCTTATAATTACCGCTGACCACGGCTGTGACCCTGTTACACCAAGCACAGACCATTCAAGAGAATATACCCCCTTGCTCGTATACGGCAAAAATGTTAAAAGCGTAAATCTCGGCACCAGAAAAAGCTTTGCGGATATAGGAAAAACCGTTGCAGAGCTTTTTGGAATCGAAAGCACCGTTGCAGGAGAAGGCTTCGGGAATCTGATTTTAAAGGAGTAAAAGACCATGACGGATAAAGAACTTATTGAAAAAGCCAAACAAGCGGCAAAATTTGCTTATGTGCCTTATTCAGGTTATACCGTCGGTGCGGCCTTGCTCACAAAAAACGGAAAGGTATATTACGGCTGTAACATTGAAAACGCCGCCTATTCCCCCACTAACTGCGCTGAAAGAACAGCCTTTTTCAAGGCAGTGAGTGAAGGCGAAAAGGAATTTGAGAAAATTGCCGTTGTGGGTGGAAAAAATCTTGACTTCAAGGATTATTTCACCCCCTGCGGAGTATGCCGACAGGTTATGAAGGAATTCTGCGACGAAGACTTTAAGGTTCTTATAGGCAAAAACGGCGACGAATATATGAGTCTTACTCTTCAAGAGCTTCTGCCCTTCGGCTTCAGCTTATAAAATGTGGGTTGTATCATCTCCCGATTTTTTCGGGAGATGTATTTTTTCAAAAAGTAATTACAAAAATTTTTATAATCATTGATTTTTCAATATTATTATTGTATAATCAAAAAAGTGTGACACACCAAGTTTATTTTAAAGGAGATATAATTATGTCTAAACTCAACCAGATTGACAAAGCAGCAGAAAGCAAGGGCAGCCTCCTTGTAACAGTATGGCAGTTCGTAAAATTTATTGTTGTAAGCCTTCTTGCAATGATTGTTCAGTTCGTTCTTCTCAACACCCTTCAGCTTATCCCCGCAATCAAAGACCTTTATGCAACAGAATTCAACTGGCTCTTCTTTGCTTACCCCGTTGCAGTCGGCGGTCTCGGTTATTTCATTGTAAGCAATACTGCAAACATTGTGGCTCAGATTGTTGCTTTCTTTGTAAATAAGGAAAAAACCTTCAATTCAGGTGCAAACATTGCTGTTGCTCTTCCCATTTACATAGTTTTCACAATCGGTCTTATTGTTTTCTCAGCATGGCTCAACCCCACACTCAAGGACCTCTTTGTTGGTATGGAGCTCAATGAAGCAGCAGCAAAGAACATTGCAACAATGATCTGCTCAGCTCTTCAGTTCTTCCTTTACTTCCCCGTTGATAAGATTCTTTTCAAGAAACCCAAAGAAGAAAAGGCTGAAGCAGCACAGGAAACAGCAAAAGCGGAATAATAATAAAGAAAGGGACTGTTGAAAACAACAGTCCTTTTTAGAATATATGTTCACAAAAAATCAAACGGATTCAAATTCCGTTCCGTTCCATTTATAAACAAAAACTGGCTTTCCTGATTGTTTGCTTTTTTTAATCATGTAATCCGAACCGTGACTTTTGCCGTCCCAGAACACATATACGGCATCGCTGAGCCTGACAATGCAGTCGTTTCGCCTCAGAGGAGCAGATTTTCCGTAAAGCTCGTATTCGGGAAGAAGCTCAATAATCTGAATATGATGTTCAAGGGCATATTCACGTGCTCTGCGGTCAATTCCCACAGCCGCCCCTGAGTAAATATGGGTTGTGTTTTCGGGTATTATCCCATCAGGAATGGGAACATCAAGACTTCTGGAGCCTACAATTGCAATTTTCATTCTTTTCACCTCTTGATGAAAAAGTCTACGGTGTAAAAGATAATATCATATACTTTGCAATAATTCAACAATCAGCTGCACAAAATATAAATACAGCTTTCAAAAGGAAGTGACAAACGTGTTTGAAATCAGGCACATCAAAAACAATACTTATTATTATCAGGCGTTCACCAATGTGGGTATTTATAAGCTGAACGATTCTGAAGCTCTTCTTATTGATTCATGTGACCATAAACGCATGGCCAAGGGACTTAACAGGCAGCTTGAGGAAATGGGTCTTAAGGTAAAAACAATAATCAATACCCACTGTCATGTTGACCATATATGCGGTAACAGCTTTTTTTATAACGAGCACCGCTGTCAGCTTCTTTCAACAAAAGCCGAGCAAGCCTTTATATCTTATCCCGACCTTGAACCTAAATTCTATTTCAGCGGAATCAACACGGATAAAAGCAGGAATCCTTTTTTCCTTGTTGAACCTTCTCAAACAGAAATAATCACACAGGAAAACATACCCGAAGGCTTTGAAATCATACCGTTGCCCGGTCACAGCTTTGAAATGATAGGCGTTAAAACCCCCGATAATGTTGTTTTCCTTGCCGATGCAATTCTTTCAGAGCGTACATGGGACGAATACAAAATGCCGTTCTTCTATGATGTTAACGGTTCTTTGGAAACAATGGAAAAAATTAAAAATATGAAAGCGGACTTTTTTGTACCCTCCCACAACGCTGTTGTGACAGACATTGCAGAACTTGCACAGTACAACATTGACAAAATGAAGGAAAAGAAGGCTCTTATATTCGATTTGCTTGAAGGTAAAAGCTTTGATGAGCTGTTCAAGGCGGTTATTGAAAAACAGCAGCTTGAAATCAGAACAGAAAAATACCCGACGTATGCCCTTATGCTCAGAAATTTTCTGCAAAGCCTTGTTGAAGAAGACATAATATACGGCGTTCTTGAAAACAATATATTTGTATATCACAGAAAATAAAAGTTAATAATTGAACAATGAAAGCAACTTTTTAAAAGAAAATGGATTTTTTTGAAAAAAGTTGCTTTTTTCTCTTGACTTTTTTTAGCAATGATAGTATATTTGTGTCAGTGGTTAGCACTCACAAGTTAAGAGTGCTAAAAACCATAAATCAAACCCATTAGTGAAAGGCGGTGAAGATGTGGAACTGGGCAAAAGAAAAGAAATGATACTTGCAGCAATTGTTGAACAGTATATAAAATCAGGTGAGCCTATCGGATCAAAGCTTATCATGCAGTCCCTTCCGATATCCGTATCTTCAGCCACCATCAGAAATGAAATGAGCGACCTTCACGAAATGGGACTTCTTGAACAGCCTCACACCTCTGCAGGTCGTATCCCCTCTCAGGCAGGCTACAGATATTACGTTGACAACCTTATGAACAAGGACATTCTTTCAGACGATGAAAGAAAAATGATAAAATCTGAGCTTGAGCGCAATGCGGGTAACCCCGACAAGCTGCTTGAAAAGGCCGGTGAAATGCTTGCAAAAATCACAGGCTGCGCGGCAGTTGCCACAACCCCCACCGATGAGGGTGCAACAATCAAGCACATCGAGCTTATGCCCGTAGGCACAAGAATTGCAATGATTGTTATGATGACCTCCTCAGGAATTATCAAAAACGGTATATGCAGAACTGAAACAGAGCTTACCCCGGATATGGTGCAAAGCTTTTACGACATAGTGAATGAATGCTTTATCGGTCACCCCGTTTCAGATGTGGGAACGGTTATGATTCAGACTCTTGTTGCCTCTCTTGGCATGAATGCTCTTGCAATGTCACCCCTTTTCGTTGTGCTGGCAGACATTGCAAACCAGGCTCTTCAGGCTGAAATCCGCCTTGAAGGCGAACAGAATCTGCTTCATCACAGAGAATTCGGCAACAGTATATATGATATGATGCAATTCTTTGATGAAAAGGATAAGCTTGAAAGGGCAATCTCAGGCGGTAAAGACGGCTTGCAGGTTATTATCGGTAAAGAGAACATGTACCGCCAGCTTGAAAACTCAAGCATGATTATTTCAAGATATTCCATAGGCGGACATGACGGTGGCGCAATCGGAATCATCGGCCCCACAAGGCTTGATTACGCAAAGCTTATCCCAAGCATTGAATATCTGACAGACCTTGTAGGTCAGCTGCTTACAGATACATTTGAAGAATAAGGAGGCTATGAAATGGCTAAAGATAAAAACACAGAAAAAGAAGAACTCAAAGAAGAAGTAAAAACCGAAGAGGCTGCACAGCAAGAGCCCTCAAAGGAAGAGGAGCTTACCAAAGAGCTTGCAGCTGCAAAGGAAGCTCACATAAGAACTCTTGCAGAATACGACAATTACAGAAAGCGTACAGCAAAGGAAAAGGAAGGCATTTACGGTGATGCTAAAGCAGACTGTATGAAAGCACTTCTGGGCGTTCTTGATAATTTTGACAGAGCGCTGAATGTTGACTCATCAGATTTTGAATCCTACAAAAAAGGTGTTGAAATGATTTACACAAACTTCTGTGAGATTCTGAAATCCCTCGGTGTTGAAGCCTTCGGTGAAAAAGGTGAACAGTTCGACCCCAACTTTCACAACGGTGTAATGCATATTGAAGATGAATCCCTCGGTGAAAATGTAATCGCAGAGGTTTTCTCAAAGGGCTACAAGCTCGGAGACAGAGTTCTCCGTCCCGCAATGGTACAGGTTGCCAATTAAAGCAGTAAGCAAAAGCCCCTCGGGCTTTCAGAATAAAACATATCAACTAAAATATAAGATTTACTTGGAGGTAATGAATTATGGCAAAGATTATCGGTATCGACTTAGGTACAACAAACTCATGCGTAGCAGTTATTGAGGGCGGCGAGCCCGTTGTTATTGCTAACGCAGAAGGCGCAAGAACAACTCCTTCCGTTGTTGCATTTTCAAAGACCGGCGAAAGAATGGTAGGTCAGGTAGCAAAGCGTCAGGCAGTTACAAACCCCGACAGAACAATCGCTTCAATCAAACGTCAGATGGGCTCAAACTATCACGTTACAATTGACGGTAAAAACTATACTCCCCAGGAAATTTCAGCAATGATTCTTCAGAAGCTGAAGTCAGATGCTGAAGCCTATCTCGGTGACACTGTAACAGAAGCAGTTATCACTGTTCCCGCTTACTTCACAGACGCACAGCGTCAGGCAACAAAGGACGCAGGTAAAATTGCAGGCCTTGAGGTTAAGAGAATCATCAACGAGCCCACAGCCGCAGCTCTTGCTTACGGCATTGACAAGGAAGCTGACCAGAAGGTTATGGTTTATGACCTTGGCGGCGGTACCTTCGACGTTTCAATCATTGAAATGGGTGACGGTGTTCAGGAGGTTCTTGCAACAGCAGGTAACAACCGTCTCGGCGGTGACGACTTTGACCAGAGAATTATTGACTGGCTTGTTGCAGGCTTCAAGGCAGAGCAGGGCGTTGACCTTCGTGGCGATAAAATGGCAATGCAGAGACTCAAGGAAGCCGCAGAAAAGGCTAAGATTGAGCTTTCAGGTGTAACAACC